>DAONAJ010000097.1:0-14409 GCA_035400945.1 Spirochaetota bacterium | reverse complement strand
CTCGGCGGCCCCGGCGCCGATCAGGGTGTGGACCTCGTCTATGAAAATAATGATATTGCCGTCATCGATGATCTCCTTCACCACGCGCTTGAGGCGCTCCTCGAATTCGCCCCGATACTTGGTGCCGGCCACGATGGCCGCCATGTCAAGGGAGAGGACCCGCTTATCGTACAGAGGCTCCGGTATCTCCTTGCGGACAATGCGCTGGGCCAGACCCTCGACGATGGCGGTCTTGCCGACGCCGGCCTCGCCGATCAGGATCGGATTGTTCTTGCGCTTTCGCGACAGGATGCGTATGACGCGGTTGATCTCGTCGTCCCTGCCGATGACCGGGTCGAGCATCCCCTCGGAGGCCATCTTGGTCAGGTCCCGGGCAAACTCCTCCAGCGCCGGCGGCTTGACCGTTTTCACCTTGGCCTGCTTGTCGTTGTTCACCTTAACGCCGAGAACGCGCAGTATCTCGTTCCGGATGACGTTGTAATCTATGCCGGACCTGATCAGGCTGTCCAGGCCGGAACAGGATCCTTCCCTGAATATGGCCAGGAGCAGGTGCTCTGTGCCGATGTAGGAGTTCCGCAGCTTGCGCGCCTCCTCCTTGGACATCTCAATGATACGCTTGTATTTAGTGCTGAGGGGGACCTTGCCGAGTATGATGGTCGTCCGGTCCCTGCGGACGGACTGCTCGATGTCCTGTATGAACTTTTCGAAGTTGATGCCCAGGTTTTTCATTATGCGGGCGGCTACCGATTCCTCGTCCTTGAGAAGCGATATCATAATGTGGTCCGGGTCGAGCATGTCGGAGTTGAGACGCTTCCCCTCGCTCTGTGCCATTATTTCCAGCACTTTCTTGGAACGCTTGGTAAACTCAAACATTATTTGACCTCGAACGATTGTAATAATTTCCGCATGTAATCGGCCCGGTATTCGTCGCACTCGCCCGTGCTTTTGAAAAGCAGGGCGTAATGCCGCTGAAGATGGGCCCACTGGATATTGACCATGATGTCGTTCACGGTCTTGACATCCGTATTCTTGATGATCGCCAGGACTATCCCGAGCCGCACGTTCGACAGGTGGTCCATGGCCTCAATATAGCTGATGCGGCGCGAGTAGCGGAGCGTCCCGTAGGAGCGCCACACGATGTCCTCGAGCTCAGTGCGTGACTCTGCATAATACTCGTCACGCCGGTTATCCTCTTTTTCGAGGATGCGCCCTATTACCTCGTCGACGGACTCGATGATATCGACCTCCGACAGCCCCAGGGAGACCCTGTTGGACAGCTGGTACAGGCAGCCCAGGGTCTTGCTCGACTTGCCGATGGTCCCCTTGATCTCGATCCTGTTCTTCCGGTCCTCCGGGATGAGTTCCTGGACGCCGTTCTTCATGGTTATCACCGGAAGGTGCAGCAATACGGAAACGCGGAGACCGGTGCCCAGGTTCGAGGTGCAGGCGGTCAGGAAGCCCAGATCTTCGGAGAAGGCATAGGGAACGAAGCGGTTAAGCTCGGAATCCACGGCATCGGCCGTTTTATAGACATCCATGAGCTGCAGCCCCGGCCGTATCACCTGGATCCGGAAATGGTCCTCTTCGTTCACCAGGATGCTGAAATCGTCGCTGTTGTTCACGGCCGCCAGGGTATTGTCCGCGACTTCCATCTCGTAGGTTATGATGTTCCGTTCGCGCAAAAAACGCTTTTCGTTGGCGTCGACATCCCTGAGGTCAATGACGTTCATGTGGCCGCGGTACCTTGATTCGGCGGCAAACCGATCAATGGCGCCCCGAATCGGATACGATTCGTCGGCGGTCAGTCTGCCGGGGAACGGGACGGACTGCATGTTGCGGGCCAGCCTGAGCCTGCTTGAAAGCACGATATGGCTGAAGGGCCCCGTGGATGTCCAGAATCCGGACTTCTGTAATACTTCTTCAAACAATGAATCTTCCCCTCACGGTCATAATGATTCCAGCTCCCGTATCTTGTCGCGCAGCAGAGCCGCTTCCTCGTAGCGCTCGTCGTTCACGGCCCGGCTCAGCATGGTCTTCAGTTCCTCCATGGACTTCACGGGGCTTACCTGGGCCACGGGCTTCTCGTAGGTAATGCTGCTTATGCCGGCCGGATTGTTCGGATGTTTTCCCGTATGTTGTGACGCGCCGTGGTACCCGGCGATCACGGACTTCAAGGACTCTCCCATATACCGGTAACAGTCAGGACAACCGAGCTTGCTTTCACGGCTGTAATCCGCGAAGGAAAGCCCGCAGGTCTTGCAAACGCTTCCTCCGGCAAACTCGTCCACCTCATCGACATCAAGGAAGGAGAGCATTTCCGGGATCGACAGGGAAAAATTCGAAAGCTTTGAATTCAGGCCTATTTCCCTGGCGCAGTTTTCGCACAGGTGAAGCTCCGACTTGACATCCTTGATGATCTCGGTCAGGTGAATCGTCGCTTCAACATTTTTACATCGTTCGCAGAACATATCTCGTATCTGTTACCTGATTATAATATACATAAATATTGCGTATTACCGTTACTCAAAATGCAATTTTTAACATCCCGGCAATATTTTCCCCTTATTCCCCGGTCCCGAATCAAGTCTAATATATCAATATTCAAAATTATATGCAAGCTATAATTTGTCAATTTCAGAATAGTGTATATTTTTTTTACAATATCAAAGATCCTGTAAATTTTGCCATATTTTAGAATCTGTCAAAAAAATACAATACTATTAGGATATTTAATTAAGAAAAAATATTTAAACAACCAATAAAGATGAGACATCGCAAAAGTATTATGATACAAAATTTTATCTGACAAATGTTAAATGGAAACCTGCGGGATACACATCACGGTTTTCGCGTCACCGCAAAGATTCCAGCGGGCAAGAAGTCGGGTTAACCATATGCTGCGCATCTCCCACCTGACCGGGCGGTTCATACAGGGTTACTACTCGCAATAATACCGTCGATGCATGATAATCTTGTTGACGGTATCATTAAAAAATTAAAAATTACTCCCATGCTTTTCCACAAAAGAAAAAGACAACAACTTAAATATTTCGTATCAATCGGATCCGGTTTGAACCAGATCCCCCTTATTACCGAGGCGAAGAAACTGGGATTTCATGTCATCGGCGTTGACGCCAATGTGACCGCTCCCGGTTTTTACCAGTGCGACCTGAAGATCCAGGAATCGGTGGAAAACTACGATATCATATACAAAAAACTGATAGAACTCCTGGTCGACGGGGACATTCACGGCGTGATGACCAAGTCGTACGGCCCGGCGATCGTCACGACCAGCTATTTGACGGATAAACTCAAGATCCCCTTCCTCCCTTTCTCCATCAGCGAATGCTTCATTGACAAGAAAAAGATGAAGTCCCGTTTCATCGAGCACAATATCCTGACACCCTACATCATTCACCAGAATTCCCGGTCCAGAAACGCCGGCGGCTTTCCGGTGATCATAAAGCCTAACGTGGGCCATGCGAAAACAAACGTGCGCCTGGCAGCCGACAGCGCGGAACTGAAAAAAATCTGCGCGGCGCATTACCAGAGCGAGGACGACTACATCCTGGAGAAGTTCATCGAGGGGGACGAGATAATCGTGGCCGGCATCATCCACGACGGAAAATATCACCTCGTGGAAATCACCGACAAGAAAACATCATACCCGCCCTACTTCATCGACCTGGTCCACATCTCGCCGTCCAAATACCAGCACCTGTCGAAAAAAATCGAGGCCATCGGCCAGCAGGTCGCCGAGGCGTTCCGGATATCCCGGTCTCCCCTGATCATGGAACTGGTCATCAACGGCGACGAAGAGCCGTTTCTTATCGAGGCGGTCCCCGAATTCGGCGGCGAATTCATCCCCGATGTCCTGGTTCCCGCCAGCGTCAATTACAACTTCCTCGGAGAGGCCATCCGGTCAATGACAAACGGCGGGTTCAGACCGCCGCAGCCCCAGAAAAAAAGAAATGCCGTCGTCGTGCGCTATATCAACGGCCAGAAGGGGACCCTGGCATCCTGCAATCCGGAAGGCCCCCGGGATGTGGAGGGCACCATCTTTTCACGCATTTTCAAGGAGATCGGATCCCCCATAAACGACCCGGTCACCAACCATGACCGCATCGGCGTTGTGGTCGTGTCGGCCGCCACCAGGGAGGAAGCCCTGGCCCTGTCCGAAACCGCGGCATCAAACTTTAATATCCGGATAAAATGACCGATGAAAGAGGGTTCCTGGGAAACACATTATACCGCCGGCAAATCAGAACTGCTCTATCCCGACGAGAACCTGGTGCGCCTCCTGAGAAAAAACCGCCTCCTCGGCAGCCCCGGCGACCTCACCGCGGTGGACCTTGGCTGCGGAAGCGGGAGGCACCTTAAGCTCCTCGCCGACATGGGTGTATCGCGGATCATAGGGCTGGACGCGAGTTACAACGCCCTGGTGATCTCCCGGCGGCAGTGCCCCGGTCCCCTGCTTCAGGGAGACAATCTGCATCTTCCGCTGAAGAGCGGCTCGGCGGACATCGTTATTGCCTGGGGATCGCTCCATTACAACAACAAGTACGACCTTATCGCCATGCTGGAGGAGATCCTGAGGATCCTCAAAACCGGCGGGTATCTCTTCGCGACCCTCAGGTCAGGGCGCGACACATACCTTAAACGGGGTAGGCACCTCGGCAATGACACCTGGATCACTGACCTTAACGACATCAGCGGGTCGACGGCCTCCTTCTACAGCGAGGAGGAGCTGAAGGTGTCATTCTCTATTTTCAGAGAATTCACCTACGGCCTCATGGAGCGCACCCTCATGGGTGATATCACCAAATTGATATCGCACTGGGTCATAGAGGCCCGCAAGTAAAGGAGGAAGAGGTCCAGTCGCCGTACCGCTCCCGGACCATCCATGGAATGTTTGACACTCAACTGTATGCCTGTCCCCTCTGCGGAAGCGGCAGTATAGAGCGCCGCTACCGTATCGACCGATACACCCCGGCCTTCACCATCGACCGGTGTTTATCGTGCCGGTTCATGTTCATGAACCCCCCCCTTGACGAAGAGTCGATCAGAGGGCTGTACGGCGAGGATTACTATACCGGCAAAGCCGAATACTCCTACTATGACGAACGGGAAGCCGAGAAATTCTCGGCATACGTATGGAACAAACGGGTCGAGGTCCTTCGCCGATATGCCCCCGGGGGAAACCTTCTCGACGTGGGCTCCTCCTTCGGCGGCTTTCTGAAGGCGGCTTCCCGGTATTACACCCCCCATGGGATCGAAGTGTCCCCCTATGCCGGAGGGTATTCGCGGTCCGTGGCAGGCGGGAAAATCCATATCGGGACCCTCGCCGACCATCCCTTTGATTACGATTTTTTCGCCGTGATAACGATGATCGAGGTGATCGAGCATCTCCCCGATCCGATGTCCGCCCTGGAGGAATGTCACAGACTGCTACGGAAGGGGGGCCTGCTCATGATACAGACGGCAAACATGGACGGCCTGCAGGCGAGGCTGAAGGGAAGCGGCTATGCCTATTTCATGCCGGGCCATCTCTCCTATTTCAGCAGGAAAAACCTTGCCGGCGCCCTCGCGAGGGCAGGCTTCGGCGGAACCAGGGTCTTTTATCCCGTAGAATTCGGACTGCTGCCGAAGCTGAAAAAGTCGCGGTACACGTTCAGGTCCCCCTGGGATTACCGGCACTGGCTCAGGATCTCAGCGTACCATTTCATCAGCAAGATCCATTCCGGCGATTTTGCAACCACCAGTTCCATGGTCATGTACGCCTTCAAGTGACCCTGTCATGCAGGCCGGGTGCCATCCCGCTCGTCCGCCTCGTGTCAGGCAGAGCCAAATACGGCCTCCTTTCGCGGCTCTGCACCCGGATATACTGCCCAGCTCACCTGTTTTTGCCCGGCGGAATCGACGGCATCCATGCCGCTTAATCGCCGGGATGGTTCCCGACCATTAATAATTAATTTTTAAGCAGAACATTGTTTACGCACTTATGCAAAATGCTTGACCCGGCAACCCTTCTGCTCTCTTTGTACATCCATGCTTTCAGCCGCTCAATGGTCCTGCGGCATAAGCAACCTGTAGAACTACAATGAGCGATAGTAAACAATGAATGCCCTCTGGACAAGAATACAAAACCGGTACAACGCGATTTTTCACCTGTTCCTTGCCCATGGTATGTTTGCGATGCTGCTCTTCGGATTCTACCGGCTCAGGATCTACTGGTACATACATGCATTGTACCCTGATATCAAACTTAAGGGATTCTCCGATTACCTTTCTCTTTCAGCCCATTACGACAGCGCAACCCTCTGCGCGACGATGGCGTTTCTCTTTATCGTCCTTGTAATGACTGCCGGGCACCGGAGAATGCGCTTCTTCATCCTGTCCGCGTATTCTGTCATTCTCGTCTTCTTCCTGCTCTTCTCCATGGAATTCTTCAGGGTATATGAAACCACATTCCAGAAAAACTATGCCGGCAGGGAGCACTTTTCCGGCCTCGGCAATATTATCGATTCGGCCCTGGCTGAATTCTCTGTTGAATTTTACGTCCTATTTTTCATGGTATCCCTGCTTGCCGTCGCCATGAACATCGCGATGTGCCGCTGGGAGAAAAAAAACGACATTCAGGAGGTCGTGGAATTCCATTCAGACCTGTTCCTCTTCAGGGCCCTGAGGCTCCTCATGCCTGCCCTATGCGTCATCAGCCTTGCGATCACCCTGGCCACCGATGCTTCGGCGGCGGTCAGCTCCCATAAGAAACGCTACCGTAATGATACCGCCCGGCACCTGTCCCGGCTCCGCGAATTCTCCATGAACCCGGTCTACAACCTGATGACGGCGTCCCCCGGTAGCTCCGGCGGCGCGGAGGAGACAGCGGCAAAGGGCCATGCGCCCTTCTCCTTCAGGCTCAACACCGATTCCCTCGAAACCGGCGAACGATATTCACGGCAGGACCTCATGCCGCGCCGCAAGCGGTACAATATCATACTCTACTTCTTTGAATCGACCCCGCGCAGGTATTATGACATCAAGATAAACGGCCGCTACGTCATTGAAGCCTGGCACCGCCTTGAACAGAACAGCCTCAATTTCCGCAATCACTACGCGAACTACCCCCTGTCGGCAAACGCCCTGCTCACCGTGCTCACATCCGCCTATGACCTCAACACCAAAGACATGGTGATTCAGAAATACCCAGACATCGGGCTCCGCACGTTGCCGGAAATACTCAAGGACCGGAGGTACCGCACCTGCCTTATACATACCGGGGGTCTCGGATACGCCGGGCAGAAACGGTTTTTAAAGAACAGAAAATTTGACAAAATCCTGGAATACAACGACCTGATAAAAGATCCGCCCTATAACAGGCAGGTCGGCTGGGGCATCGATGAGCGCGCGATGATCAAGCCGGCGGTCGACTATTTGAAACGCGACCCTGAAACGCCCTCCCTCCTGGTCCTGCTGCCGGTAAACCCGCACCACCCCTATGCTATTCCGGGCAAGGAATTCAGGATAACCGGCGCCGGAGAAGACGAAGAGGATTACCGGAAGAGAAACTGGTTCAACTACCTGAATTCCCTCCATTACGCGGACGCGTCCCTGGGCATGCTGGTCGACGAACTCGAGCGGAACGGCCTCATGGAAGACACGCTGCTGTTCCTCTTTGCCGACCACGGGGAGGCCTTCTACCAGCACAGGATGAACTACAACCATCCGTTCTTTCTCTACGAGGAAAATGTCCACGTCCCCTTCCTGATATACAGCAAGAAGCTTTTCCCCTCGCCCGAATATTATGACGGCATTACCAGGCACATCGACATCCTGCCCACCATACTCGATATCCTGGGCATCCCCGGATCGCCCGAACAGGAAGGCGTATCGGTGTTCGCGCCGCATCACGAGCAGATGGCCCTCCTCCACACGTCATGGAAGGATGATTTCATGGGAATTGCCGACCGACAGTGGAAATACATCCTCCGGACGGAGGACCGCACTGAAGAGCTTTACAACCTGAAGGAAGACCCTGAAGAAAGAAACAATATAGCGGCCGTGCATCCTGGCATCACAGAACGCTACCGGCGCTTTGTCCTCCGGGCGAGGACCTATAAAGACGGGTATTACGAGCGGATACTGGGCGGGAAAAAAAACCGCCTGACGCCATGATCGGTGCCTGAACGCCTATCTCGCCTTCAGGTCCACGTACTCCTTCACATCGGAATAGACCTGGATATAGGCGGGCCGGATGATCTTACCCTGCATGATCTGCTCGATGCGGTGGGCGCACCATCCGACGACCCGTGCCATGGCGAATATCGGCGTATAGAGCTCGCGGGGGATGCCCAGCATCTCATACACGAACCCGGAATAGAAATCCACGTTGGCGCAGATGACCTTTTTGCCCCTGTTGTTCAGAATGGAAGTGCCTATTCTTTCAACATTCTCGTAGAGGAGAAACTCATCGTAATAATCATACTTTTTCGCCATAGTCCGGGCGTATTCCCTGAGGATAATGGCCCTCGGGTCCGAAATGGTATACACGGCATGGCCGAACCCGTATATCTTCCCGGAGCCGTCGCCCGCCTTTTTATCAAGGATTTTGTTGAGATACGACTTGATCTCCTTTTCGCTTCCCCAGTCCTTCACCTCGTTTTTCAGGTCCTTCATCATCAGCTTGACCGATTCGTTCGCCCCGCCGTGGAGATGCCCCGACAGGGATGCTATGCCGGCGGCTATGGCCATGTAGGTGTTGGCCCCGCTGGATGACACTGACCGCACCGTGAAGGTCGAGTTGTTCCCTCCGCCATGGTCCGCGTGCAGGATCAGGGCCACGTCAAAGATATGGGCGTCATCGTCATCCGGCTTTTCGCCATGGAGCAGATAGAGGAAGTTCTCAGCGGTCGAGTATTCAGGCTTGGGCCGGAATATTTTCAGGTCAAAGCCCTTGCTGTAGCGAAGCACGTTGTAGTTTGTAGCGACGATGGTAGGAAATTTCGCAATCAGGTTGATGCTCTGGCGGCATACGTTGTCAATGTCCGTGGAATCGGCGTTTTCATCGCAGCGGCTCAGGTGGGACAGCACGCTGTGGAGCGCGTACATCTGGTTATCGTTCTGTACCTCGCCCATGATGATCTGGCGCTCCATCCGGGATAGTGTCCGGCGCTTCGCCAGCTCCTTGCTGAATTTTTTAAGGTCTGACGCCTTCGGCAGTTCCCCGGCCAGCAGCAGGTATGCTACCTCGTCAAAACAGAACCGCCTGGTTTTCTCGGCCACCTTGACGATGTCCTCGACATCATAGCCGCAGTAATACAGCTTCCCGGGGATCGGTTTCACTTCATAGCTCTTGGTGTCAGCGTTCTTCAGTATCTTCTGGTAACCGTCGACCCTTCCCTTGGTTGTTATGCCGGCGACAACTCCGGTCCCGTCAGGGTTCCGCAGGCCGAGCTTGACATCCTTCTCCCGTATTATCTCGGGGGTGAGGTAATCATTCAGCAGGGTAAGCTTTTCAATTTTTTTCAGGATATCTTGCATGATTGCACCTCCGCGGTCACCACACACGGTATGTCGGAAGCCTTCAGTGTCAACTTATTTAATACCGTACCGGCGGAAAATCAATCAAAACTGCCGTCATGTCGTCCTTCTGCTGCTCCGGCCGTTCCATGAAGCGGTAGACCGATTCAAAAAGCTCATGGACAACCAGCTGGGGCATCAGGTTGACGTTCTCCCGGAGTATCTGCATGATCCTCTCCTCGCCGAACTCTTCAGTCTGCCGGTCCTTCTGACATGCCTCCACGATGCCGTCGCTGTAATAAAGGATCGAATCGCCTTCATAGAGGGTAAAGCCGCACGACGGGCAATCAAGGTACCGGTCCTCGAGAATCATGCGCACATCGCTGCTCAGAAGGTTCCCCTTGAGGGGATGCCACCCTTTTTCTTCGTTGTTCAGATTATATAGCCCCACTATATTTTTCTGGAACTTGCGCACGATTATCGGGAAAAGCATGCTCCGGTTGTAGAACCTGAGATGGAACTTGTCTCCGTCGTTATGGATAAACGTGAAGAGAACGCAGGCAAAATCCTGCGAATTCGCCTCTTCCATGATGTCGGTGAACTTGGTGGTTATATTTTTAACGAGAAAATCGCTGTCAACGGCGCCTGAATGCTCATAAATCTTTTTCACGTCGCCGATCGACATGGTGATGGCGGACCTGAGCCGCACCAGGTTGGTATAGGCCGGGAGGCCGTGGCCGCTCATATCCGCAAAGATGAAGAGATAGTTGCCGTCCGGCAGCTGTATGAGGTCGAAATAATCGCCCGACAGGATGGAGCCGTACGCCCTCTGGAAGCCGATGCCGACATTGAGTTTCTTGTTGTAAAAATTCCTGAAAAGGCTCTTGATCAGGACCTTGTCTTTTTCACGGATCGTGTTGGCCTCGGCATTGAGGATGTTGAACTGCCGGAGCTTCTCCATTTCTTCCTCTGTCAGATGTCTCGGCGCTTCGCCGCCGCCCGGGATATAACTACTCATGGGACCTATTGTTCCTGTAATAGCGTATCAGGCTGTTAGTGGAACTGTCATGTTTCAGGTCGCCCCTGAAACCGTCGTCCAGTTCGGGCATGATTTTCTTCGCAAGGGCCTTTCCGAGCTCGACGCCCCACTGGTCAAAGGAATATATGTTCCAGATGATTCCCTGCGCGAATATCTTGTGTTCATACATTGCGATGAGCTTACCCAGGGTTTCCGGCGTAAGCTCCCTGGCCATGATGGTGCTGGTCGGCCGGTTTCCCTCGAAGGTGCGGTACGGGACCAGGGCTTCGGAAACGCCTTCGCGCCTCAGTTCTTCCGCCGGTTTCCCGAAGGCAAGTGCCTCGGTCTGGGCGAACAGGTTCGCCATGAGCTTCTGGTGATGATCGCCCTTGCCATGCAGGGAACGGGCAAAGCCGATGAAATCGGCGGGAATAAGCCGTGTCCCCTGGTGGATGAGCTGGTAGAAGGCATGCTGGCCGTTGGTACCCGGTTCGCCCCAGATGACGGGACCGGTGGCAAAGGAAACCCGCTGACCGCCGCGGTCAACACACTTGCCGTTCGATTCCATGTCCGCCTGCTGCAGGTAGGCGGCAAACCGGTACAGGTACTGCTCGTACGGCAGCACTGCATGGGTCTCCGCCCCGAAAAAATTCCCATACCATATGCCGAGAAGCGCCATGATGACCGGAATATTCTTCTCAAAAGGCGCATGCCTGAAATGATTATCCATGGAGTGGAAGCCCTTCAGGAGGGACATGAAATGGTCATACCCGACTGAAATCATCAATGAGAGTCCGATGGCCGACGTGAGGGAATAACGGCCCCCCACCCAATCCCAGAATTCGAACATATGTTCCGTGTCTATGCCGAAACGCTTTACCTCCGCCGCATTGGTCGATAGCGCCACGAAATGGTGCGGTACGGCCTTGTCAGATGACAGCTTATCGACCAGCCATTTCCTTGCCGTTTCTGCGTTGGTCATGGTCTCCTGGGTCGTGAAGGTCTTTGAAGCAATGATGAAAAGTGTCTCTTCCGGGTCGCACAGCCTGAGGGTTTCCATGATATGGGTATCGTCGACATTCGACACAAAATGCGACTTCAGGTCACGACGGGAATAATATTTCAGGGCTTCCGTTGCCATGCAGGGCCCCAGATCCGATCCCCCGATGCCGATATTAACGATATGTTTCATCGGCTTTCCGGTAAAACCCTTCCACCTGCCGTCGCGGACACGGTCTGAAAAATCCCTCATTTTGGCCAGTACCGACCTTATTCCGGGCATGACATCAATCCCGTCAACCATGACGGGGGTGCCCGAAAGGTTCCTGAGGGCCGTATGGAGCACCGCACGGTTTTCGGTGGCGTTGATCTTATCGCCCCTGAACATGCGCTCAATTTCGCCCTTCAGATCGCAGGCAACGGCCAGGTCGATAAGAAGCCGGATCGTTTTTTCAGTGACCCGGTTTTTCGAATAATCAAACAGTATATTTTCCTCGGAAATGGTGAATTTCTCGGCCCTGTCGGCATCGGAATCAAAGAGGCTTTTCAGGGTCACGTCCCTGATCTCCTTAAAATGGACCTCCAGCGCCTTCCATTCCTTCATTTCAGTCGTTTTTTCTCTCTTCATGGCGTCCTCATATCAATAATCAGGGAGCTGATACTATACGAAGTTACAGGGAAAGTCAAGGACTAAATACAATACCCAAGCCTCTCTGAGTTTGATCTCACCCCGCCTCTGGCGCGCCCTCTCCCACGGGGAGAGGGCTTCGCGTAAAAAAGATTTCCCGGTACTCCCCCTCCCCCGAGTGAGAGGGGGCCTGGGGGTGAGGTCTAGAATAATCATACTGATGCCCGTGAGGCATGCATCAGCGATGACAGCTATCTTGATATTTCTTCATGCCCCATCGGGGGGGGGACAAGGGGGGCTACATCCTCTTATCACATATTCCGGCCAGGCAGCAATCTCCGCACCGGGGATTTTTCCTGCAATAATCCTTTCCATGGGCCACGATAAGGGCGTGATATTCATTATAGTCCTGGATGGTGCCGTTGAAATGCCGATGGAACAGCTCCTGTATATCGTGATACCCTTCCTTTCCGGACAGCACCCCGAGACGGGTGAAGATTCTCCTCGTATAGGCGTCCACGACGAAAATTTTGACATTGAGGGCGTAGAGGAGGATCGAATCAGCGGTTTCGGGACCGATCCCGTTGACGGAAAGGAGCTCCTTCCTGAGCAAAGCCGGCTCGACACTGCGGAAGGCCCGGAGATCATAACCGTAACGCCGATACAGCGCCAGAAAGTTCTTTATCTTTTTTGCCTTCTGGTTGTAATAGCCCGTTGGCCGTATGACAGACCCCAGGGTCTGAAGCCGTACGCGCTGCAGCGAAAGGGGATCAAGGATACGGCGCTTCTTCAGCGCCGCCAGCGCCGTATCGACGTTTTTCCAGGCAATATTCTGGGTCAGTATCGCTCCGATCGATATCTCGAAAAAATCCTTTTCATCGCGGGGAGCCCCGAGATGGTATTCGCTCCGGAGCGTCGCGGCATTGACGATGGGCCACCATCCCTGGGGGCCGTGGAATGTGAGGAGCCGCTTATACGCGGATTTGATACGGTTCATTCTGCGTCCGGCACGCTGGGTATTATCGCGGCGGGCCGGATCTCAGGTCACCGGGAGCCGCTTGGAGTCCGACTGGTCAACCAGTATGACGCCGTCTTCCTTGTATTTCTTCAATAAAAAGTGCGACACGGTGGACTGGACGCCATGGATGGTCGCGAGTTTTTCCGAGACGAACAGCGCCACTTCCCGCAGGCTATCCCCTTCCACCTGCACCAGCAGATCATAGCCGCCCGAAAGAAGATAGACGGAGGTAACCTCCGGATACCGGTAAATGGCCTCAGCAACGGAATCGAATCCGACCTTCCGTTCCGGGATTACCTTCACTTCTATCAGGGCCTTCACTTCATGGAGGCGTATCCTCTGCCAGTTGATGTCGGTGTGGTAGCCGAGGATTATCCTGTCGCTTTCGAATTTCCTGATGTACTTTTTTACGCTCTCTTCCGGAAGGTTGACCTGCTTCGCAATGTCAGCGGGATCGGCTTTGGCGTCATGGTACAGGATTTCGAGTATCTGATCGCCGACTTCATCTATCTTGTATGGTTTCATCGTTCCAGCTCCTCTCAGGTGAGAATGATTGAACTTCCTTTTCTTGATATGTAATCTTCAAGGGCCCTATCCCAGCCCCTGGCGCTGATTCCCGCGGCGCCTTTCAATTTCTCTGCATCAAGGACATTATACATCGGCCTTTCCCCGGGCGCAAGAAAATCCTCTTTTTCGGTCTCCATAACCGAATATTTTTCATCGGTAACACCATAGCGGCCGCAGAGCTCCAGGACCCTGCTGATGACATCGCCGGTCGGCGCCGCGCCATCCTGGCTGAAATGATATATGCCATGGCAGTCCCTGCTGACGAGCTCGGAAACGGCCAGCGCCAGGTCCCCGGAATAAACGGGGGCGGCAACCTGCCCTCTTATAACCTGCAGTATGCCGTTCTCATGTTTCATGGCCAGGCGGCTGTTTACCAGGGGCATACCCTCGCCGAATAGATCGGGAACGCGGAGTATAACATGACGGCACCCGGATTCCAGGACCAGCCGCTCTCCCAGAAGCTTTGAATCGCCGTAAACGGAGACCGGATCCGGCTCGTCCTCCTCCGTGTATGGCGCGGCACCCGAGCCGCTGAAAACATAGGAGGTGCTGAGCTGTATCAGCTGTATATCCCGTTCCAGACACCGGGCCGACAGGCTTTTAAGGAACAGGCCGTTTATGGCATAGGCTGTTTCACGCTCATTTTCTGCCGCGTCAATG
>DAONAJ010000096.1:0-14605 GCA_035400945.1 Spirochaetota bacterium | reverse complement strand
GCCGTCGCTGGAGCCCTGGAGCTTAATGTCCATAAGGATGCAGTCGGGATTGAGGGTATGGATCTTTTCCATGAGCTCCTCTCCCGACATGAGGATTTCCGGAACATCATACCCCTGATCCATCAGTGTCCTTTGAAGATATCTGCCTGAAACGGCGTCATCTTCAACGACCAGAATGCGCGCGCCATTCACATTATCACCCCCGGAAGTGATCTATAATACCCCTACCGCATTTGAAATCAAGTGATTTATAGAGAAAAGTACCAATATGTACGACGGGTAAATGTGCGAGAATGAAAGGTATTTCAGGCAGATGTCATCGCGAGCGCAGCGAAGCGGTCCTGCAATTGCATTCATTAACGCCATGCAAAAACTGGATTGCTTCGTCGCTTTGCTCCTCGCAATGATGGGCAAACAGCATTATATATGCAGGAAGCACCGCTCAAGGGTCGCCATGAGGGCTATGGAATGCTCGTTGGCGGCCTCGATGACCAGGGCGTCATTCATTGAGCCCGCCGGCCATACCACCGCGGTTACTCCCTCCTTTGCCACCGTGTCGATGCTGTCGCGCTGGGGAAAGAAAGCGTCCGACGACATGACCGCTCCCCTGAGGCTGTGGCCCTTCTTCAGCGCCTTGTCGATGGCCTGTTCCACGGCGCCGACGCGCTCCTGCTCGCCGGTACCCACCGAGATGGCGGCCCCGTCCTTCACGAAGACGATGCCGTTGGACCTAACATTGATGTTTACGTACCACGCCGTGAGGCAGTCATCAAGCTCCTTTGCCGACGGCTTCCGCTGCACCACGTAATCCTTTCCGCCGTTCTTCGCCGGGTCCGCGTTCGGGATCATGGGATCGACGATAAAATCCGCCGCTGAACGGATGCGGGTGAGGTACGGCACCTCGAGGGTAATGGAGCCGTCGACCAGGTTGCGGATGTTGTAGTATCCTTCAACCTCGTCGCCCACGAACTTGGGCATCCGGTCCATGTTGGAAACCTTTGCGACCCTGATGGCATTGTTGAGCTTCTTCGTACCCTCGTTCCGCCGGAGTATGGCCAGGGCCTCCTCATCGTAATCAGGGGCGATGATGCCCTCAACAAAGGTTTCCATCACCGCCTCTGCCGTGGGGGCGTCCACCTTCCGGTTGAAGCCTATGATGGAGCCGAAGGCGCTGCGCTCGTCGCAGGCCCGCGCTATTCGGTAGATCTCGGAAAGCTGCTCCCCCTTCGTGTCGACCTTGAATCCGCAGGGATTGACGTGCTTCATCACGGTGCAGGCCGGCTTGCCGAAAAACTTGAGGATGTTGAGGGCCTGGCTCATGTCCTGGAGGTTGGTCAGCGACAGGCCGTCCTTGCCTCCCTTCAGGATGTCGAGATTGCCCACCGAAAGGGACGAGCTCCCGGCCGGGGCGTAGGCTATGAATGGCTGGTGGGGGTTCGTGCCGTAGCGCAGCTGGATACCCACTTTTCTGAGGGCGATCTTTTTATCCCCGATAACGATCATTGCTTCTTCGGGGAAATCGCTTTTTATCGCTTTTTTATAGGCGTCTTTAAATGATGATACGTCTGTTGCCATACTGTTGCTCCATATGTAAAATATTGATGCGTATCGGGGAAAATCAGGCTACCATGCGATAGAAGCGGCACCATCGCCGCGTGTCAAGAAAAACACGTGTTTTCGCGGATACCGGTGAGGGTTTTGCAGAAGGCGCGGCCCCTTGACCGCGCCTTCCCGTCTGCATCGACGCTTATTTGTTTCTGTTCTTTATGACGAATTTTATCTTGCCCGCCGAATCACGGTACACGGCGGCAACTGCCACGCGGTAATCATCCTTTCCCTTTTCCGGCGCCAGTGCCTTGTAGAGCGCCGCCGCGGCTTCCTTGGCGGTGCCATAGGGAATCTCGATGTCAAGCGGTTCGCCCGCAAAGACAGGGAGGGGGTCGGTGTTGACGCCGGTATAGGTGGCGATGAGTTTTCCCTTGCCGGCGGCTTTCGGCACCTCGAAATACACCCTGAGGACCGTGCCGTCGGGGGCGCGCTTGACGATGGAAAGCGCGGCATCGTCGATGACGCAACCGCTGATGCGGGGCGTGTGGTTTGGCGCGTCCGGCTCGAAGTCCCACTGCCGCAGGGCGTTGCCCAGGGCGGCGACGGGGGTCATGCCCTTTTTGAACTGCGCGGCTATATCAGGGGTCTGCTTCCCGTTGCTCACCGCGATCCACTTGAACTTGCCGACGATGATCGCCGGATAGATCAGAAGATCCGGGTTCCCCGATTGCAGCGTCTTTTCGTCCGTCGGCTTGACAAACACCGTCTTCTTTTCCTTTTCGAACTTACGCGCCTGGCTTGAAGGACTCCTTCCGGTGACGGCGTAGAGAACGGCATCGTCTCCTGCCGGGCTTTTCCCGATTATGATGATACGGCCTGGATATTGCATTTGAGCCAGCACTTCAAAACCTTTTTCCATATCTCACTCCTTACCCAGAATTTTTACCTTTCTGCCCTCGACCTTCAGTCTCCCCTCGCAATACAGCTTGATCGCCTCGGGCAGGACCTGATGCTCTATCTTGAGACCACGCTCACGAAAACTCTCAAAGGTTTCCCCTTCCTCAACGGGGTTGACACCCTGCAGGATAATGGGACCCGTGTCGCATCCCTCATCGACGAAATGCACGGTGCACCCGCTGACCTTCACCCCATACCGCCACGCGTCTCCGTACCCGTCCGTTCCCGGAAAGCTCGGAAGCAGGGCAGGATGGATATTGATGATGCGGTTCCGGTACCGGCCGATCATATGGGAGGTTATGAGGCGCATGTACCCGGCCAGCACCAGCAATTCAACGTCATGTTTTTTGAGGATCGCCATGATGGCCTCCTCGTGCTCTTCCCGCAGGGCATACTGCTTGCGGTCAACGAAATACGCGGGGATGCCGTGCTTGCGCGCCCGCTCCAATCCGTAGGCCTTTTCCCTGTCGGATATGACGCAGGCGATCTCAGCCGGCAGCCAGCCCGATTCAGCCTTGTCTATTATGGACTGGAGATTGGTGCCGGACCCGGAGATGAGTACCGCGATCTTGACTTTATTCATCCCGTGTTTTCCCGTCGCAGGGTGGGAGGATGAAACAGCCTCCTCTGCGCCATATAAGTATTATGTCCCCTGAGCTAAATGTCAAGATTAATTCAATCTATGAGCCTGAGAAATTCTTCCCTGGTCCGGATGTCACTCCTGAAAATGCCCCTCACCACCGATGTTATGGTGCTGGCGCCGGGCTTGCGCACGCCGCGCATCTCCATGCACATGTGGCGGGCCTTGACCACAACCGCCACGCCCTTCGGCCTGACGTGCTTCATGATGGCATCGGCGATCTCCGTGGTAAAATGCTCCTGCACCTGCAGCCGCTTGCTGAAGATGTCAACGATACGGGCCAGCTTGCTGATGCCGACGATCCTCTTGTTGTCCGGAATGTATGCGATATGACAAACGCCGAAGAAGGGGAGCATGTGGTGCTCGCACATGGTGTGAAAATGGATATCCTTTACGATCACCATTTCATCATGCTCGAGCTCATGGGCTTTGCCGAGGACGTCGGCGACATCTTCCTTGTCGCCGCCGAAGATATCTTCGTACATCCGGGCCACCCGGTCCGGCGTTTCCTCCAGCCCGCTCCGTTTCGGATCCTCCCCGATGGCGAGCAGTATCTCGATGACGGCCTTTTTTATTCTTTCCCTGTCCACGTGAAACTCCTCCATTATGAGTCATGAAGGCGAGGTCGGACAACCTCGCCTTCACATGAAACCGGCCACGCCTTTTCATATCATTATGGAAACATTACGCTAATTTTCAATTAAAAAAACAATCCCGGGCCAATAAATATCACGCCGATGTATGTCTCATAGAGCGAAACCATGCGCATCTGCCGGATCAGGATGCCGCGAGAACGAGGGAGTTTTTTAAGCGGCTTCAGGAAAAATGTCTTGATTTCAGATATACTCTCTGATGTTAAATAGTATGTTTGGGGGAGGAATGGCGCATGATTTCCATCGCGGTAAACCATGCTGTTACTATTACCATTACCATGAAGCTTCTGACAATTCATAATTCGAATGAACTGCTCAAGCTTCTTCTGGAAACCGCCCATCAATATGACAAAGAGATGGTTCTGGATTTCGCCAATGTGAGTTCCATTGACTCAACGGTCATAGCCATGCTTGTTGAATTCAACAATCACATGGCGGAAAATAAAAAAAAATTAACGCTCGTCAACCTTTCCCCCTTCGTAAAAAAGATTTTTGAAATACTGCACATTGATAAATTTTTCAGCATCAAATGAGTGTATGAAAAAATTCATTACCGGCATGGTTCTCATTATTCTTTTCGCTGTCTCGCCGGCATCTTCCGCAGGCGCGGCACCGGTTCAGCACAGGCAGTCCGACGCCAGGTGTATCATCCTGAATGCCGAGAACAGCAGGATCCCGCTGGGCCTTCACATGTACATCCTCGCGGATAAAACAGGCGCCATGACCATACGCGAAGCCTCTTCGCCGGAGATTGCCCAGCTCTACAAACCCTGCACCACCGAATTTCCCAGCTTCGGATTCAACAGCACTTCCTACTGGGCCCGGTTCGACCTTCGCAGCGACCTCCCCTATGACGACCGGTGGTTTCTCGAACTTGAATACCCCCACATGGACGTGTTTGAAGTATACTACAGGGACAAAAGCGGCGCCTTAGTCCGGAAACAGACCGGAGATATCTACAGGTTTGCCAGGCGCGAGATCCTCTACCGGAACTTCGTCTTTGCCATCCCGGTACCGGAGGGCAAAAGCATGACGGTGTATCTCCACTTTGCGGGATCATGTTCAAAGCAGTTCTCCCTCACCCTGTGGACCCCGGAGGCATTTGCCGAGAAAGCGATACAGGAGAAACTTCTCCTCGGCCTGTACTACGGTATCATCCTGGTGATGATGTTCTACAACCTCATCCTCTTTTTCTTCATAAAGGACAGGAGCTACCTGCTCTATGTCATTTATATCGCCTCCTACGGACTTGTCCAGATGGCGTATAACGGCATGGCCTTCGAGTACCTGTGGCCCGATTTTCCGAAGTGGCACAACATAAGCCTCCCGTTCCTCATAGGCCTCGCCATTTTCTTCATGGCCATATTCACGCAGAGCTTTCTCCATGTCTGGGAGAAGGCCCGGGCCATGTTCTGGCTCCTTGCGGGTGTCATGGCCATCGGCGCCGGCACCATGATCTATTCTGTCTTCGGAGACTACCTGACGGCCATTGAATCAGCGATGAAGCTGATGGTCCTTGCAGCCGTCGTCATCATAGCATCGGCCCTGGTCTCAATGGCCCGCGGCTACCGGCCGGCGCGCTTCTTCATCATAGCCTGGCTTTTTTTCCTCTGCGGCCTGGTCCTCATCGCGCTGAACAAGCTCAGCATCATACCGGTCATGTTCATCACCGAATACGCGAACCAGATCGGTTCCGCCCTCGAGGTCACCCTTCTTTCGGTTGCCCTTGCGGACAGGATCAACATCATCAACCAGGAGAAGAAAGAGGCCCAGCTGGCAACGATCGAGGCGCAGGAAAAATACAAGCTCCTGGTCGAGGGCTCCAGCGACATCATCTTCTCCCTCGATGAGAAGTGGAATTTCATCACCGCCAACAACGCGATCATGACCCACCTCAAGGTCAATCCCGGGTCGATCGTCTCCATGAACTTCCTCGACCTCATCTACGATGAAACCGCCGCCGCTATGATCAGCAAGAACCTGGTGAGGGAAAAACTGACGGAGCTGCTGGTGAAGCGGGAGCCCCTCAGTTTCAAGATCATGTTCAAGTCCACCATTATCGCCGAACCGAAGGAGATGCAGGTGCGCATGGAGCATGTAAACATCGAGGGAAAGAACGAAATACTCGGCAAGGCGACCAGTGTCGAGGAGGACGTTCTCATCCCCTTCTTTGACAGCGAACAGCAGAACTTCTACATCAGCAACTACATCATGGCCGCTGAGGACGTCACGCAGCGGGTAACACGCAACCTGAAAAAATACATAGACATGAAGCAGGTTCACCTGATCCGGATAGCCCTCCGGGAGCTGGTCATCAACGCCATCGAGCACGGGAACCTGAACATATCTTTCGAGGAAAAATCGGAAGCCATTATGAACGATTCATATTTTGCCCTGATAGCCGCGCGACGGCTCGACCCCCGGTACCGCGACAGGAAAGTGCAGATCGAATATTCCCTGAACCCAGTGAAGGTCGTATACCGCATCACGGACGAAGGGGAAGGCTTCGACCACATGGCTTTGTTCCATAATCATTCCCGGGACGCAAACGAGCAGCTCCTGGCCCACGGGCGGGGTATTTCTCTGGCACGTACTATTTTCGACTCAGTCACCTTCAACGAGAAAGGCAACCAGGTGACCCTCCTGAAAAAATTCCAGAAAAACCACTAAAAAATTTTAATCAGTCCGCTCCCCGATCGTATACTGCTTGCGGGCGGGTGAAAACGTCCCGCGACTTTCACACGGGAGGAACCCCATGAAATTCAACACCTATTTTCTCGACTTGTGCCGCCGGGCCATCGTGTTCCCGGTGATCATCATCGACGACGAAGACCTCTACAGCGCCCACGACATGACCCGGCTCATGCACCAGCTCCTTCGCTGCAGGCCGCCGCGCGACCGCTTCATCAAATTCATTGACGCAACGGGTTACGAGTTCCTGTTCGAACCGCCCGTGATGGCGCTGATCCCCAACGTGCTGCGCCAGCAGGGCTTTCCCTGGAAGAAAAAGGAACTCTATGAGCTCTACCTGGATGCTCCCAATAAACCCTGCGACATTGAGGATCCGGGAAAACTGCTGAAGAAACCGATAGGGGACATGGTCATCCATCTTGCCGGCCTGGTAAAGGACAACAGGCCTTCGCTGGCGGGGCGTCTCGCGCGTCCCTTCAGGAGACGCCGTCCCTTTGATCCGTTCCCCTGGAAACATTGAGTCAGGATTGTTTTTTATTGTTGCAGCGAAAATAGCGTTATCATACGTTATCAGCAGGATCCCGCCTTCGATGGTTTTCCCTTCCATCACGGGCAAAGCTATGGGATTGTGCGCATTATTCCAGCAACTAATTTTCGACCCCCTGTCACCCCGAAGGGGAACGAAGGATATTGCTTAATGCCTTTATATCAAAGATTGAAACGATAAATCAATCTTTACTCTAACTGAATAATTTTAATATGAGATCACATATTCTTTTATAACATAAACAAGATTTATTCGCTGCGCTCAAAAGGTAAATTAATGCATGCCCCCTCAGGGGGACATGGCAATCTGCGGAGGATGCAACATGGAAAACAGGGCAGTCATACTGTTAAGCGGCGGTATCGATTCAGCCACGACGGCGGCGATCGCCATTGATCGGGGCTTCCGTCTTCACGCCCTCACGTTCCGCTACGGCCAGAAGCATGAAGTCGAGGTCAGCTCCGCCGGGGCGCTGGCAGGCTTCTTCCGCGTCGAGCGCCATGTCCTCATCGATATTCCTGCTGGAATATTCAGGTCCGCCCTCACGGACGGGTCTATGCCGGTGCGCAAGAACGGCGAACCCGGCCTGCCCGGCGACATCCCCGACACCTACGTGCCGGCCCGCAACATCATTTTCCTCTCCTATGCCCTCGCATACGCTGAGTCGATCGGTGCCACGCATATTTTCATCGGGGCAACGGCCGTCGACTACAGCGGATACCCCGACTGCCGGCCTGAATTCTTCGAGGCCTTCCAGGCCATGGCTGACTGCGGCACCAAAGCGGGGGTTAACGGCATGAAGATCGCCATCGAGACCCCCATCATCGCCATGACCAAGGCTGAGATAATACGCGCCGGCGCGAGCCTTGGCGTTGATTATTCCCTGACGCACAGCTGCTATGACCCGGCCCCCGGGGGCCTCGCCTGCGGCGCCTGCGACAGCTGCCTCATCAGGAAGCACGGATTTATCGAAGCCGGCGTCCCCGACCCGACCCGGTACCGGTAACGCATGCTTTGCCTGCTCCCGGACATACTGTTTCCGTCCCGCTGCGCCGGGTGCGGCGCTCCGGTCAGCCGCAGGAGCCATTCCCTGTGCGGCAGCTGCGCGGAGAGCATCACCGTCGTGGAGAACACCTGTCCGGTTTGTTCGGCCCCCCTGAGCGGACCGCGGTGCGGCCTCTGCGCCGATCGTCACTGGTATATCACGAAAAATATCACCATATCGGAATACGCCGGAACCATGAAAAACGTCATCTGCAAGATGAAATTCGGAAAGGTCCGGGCCCTTCACGCCGCCCTGGGGCACCTCGCCCTTCATGAGCTCGCCCGCAGCGCCATTACGGCCGATGTCATCACCTGGGTCCCCATGAACAGCAGGAAACAGTGGGAACGCGGCTTCAACCAGTCTAAATTGATATCAAAATTCGTGTCAAAAAAGACCGGCATCCCCTGCCGCCGCCTGTTGCGGGAAAAGCGCGGCGCCGGGACCCAGCGCAAACTCGGCCTGCGGGACCGCTTTATTCACTCCCTGGACAGGTATGAGGCTGCCGGGTCCGAAATCCGCGATGTTAAAAACGTGCTGATTATCGATGATGTCTGTACAACCGGGGCCACCCTGAATGAATGCGCCCGCCAGCTTCGCAAGGCAGGGATTGACAGGGTATTTTCCCTCACTATTGCCAGGACGGACATAAAAAGGCTTGAAAAGTTTTAAATTTTCCCCTAAAATGGCCCTCCGGCTAATATAATTATTGACCCCGGCATGATGATGATATAAAGATGAAAATCCCGGTGGGCATAAGAATACTATACGGCTGCAGTTCCAACAATCATTACCATTACCGCATGGAGTAGAGAATATGAAGAGAAAATCAACTGACAATGTTGAAATTCTGATTTTAGACGGCAGAATAGATCAGGAAGGATCCGAAGAGCTTGAATCTCTCCTACAAGATTGCCTCGACAAGGGCAAAAACAATATCTGCATCGATATGATTGACGTGAAGCATATATGCAGCTCGGCCCTGGGCGTACTGGTGGCCATAAAGCGTAGAATCAAAGACAACGAAGGCGACATCAAACTGGTCATCGTCAATGATAATCTGCTCCGTCTGTTCGAAACAACCATGCTTGACAAAGTATTCGAAATATACGAATCCCAGCGCGAATGCCTATCCACCTTTGACTGATATCGTAACCGGGCATGGACAAAGATCTTAAAGAAATACTTGCGCCCCTGGATGGTCATCTCAGGAGGGTTGATGAAGAAATCCAAAAACGTCTCCGGACCGGCATCCCGATAATTGACGCGAGCGCCATCCACCTCTTCCTGAGCGGCGGCAAGAGGATCCGGGCATCCCTGGTCATTCTCTCCAGCGGACTGCGGGGTGACATCCCCGAGGGAATCATTGAGCTCGCCGCCGCCACGGAAATCGTGCACGCCTCGTCACTGATCCACGACGACATCATAGACCAGTCAATGTTCCGACGGGGAAACATCACCGTTCCCAAGAAATGGGGAAACAAGGTGGCGGTCCTGGTGGGCGACTTCATGTACTCGGTGGCGCTGAACACCGCCATACAGGACGGCAACCCCGCAATATTTCCCCTCATGGTTGCGGGAACCAAGGACATGGTAATGGGCGAGCTGTGCCAGCTTGAATACGCCGACCTCGCCAAGGCCCGCCGCGAGCACTACTTCACCATCATTGAGCTGAAAACGGCGCGATTCATGGCGTCATGCACCAGGCTCGGCGCGACAAAGTCAGGTCTTACGGAGGATGAACGAGAATCGATGTATCGCTTCGGCCTCAACCTCGGCTTCGCCTTCCAGATTATCGATGACACTCTGGACATCATGCAGGCATCCGAAGAAGTCGGGAAGGACGTCGGAAGCGATTTCAAAGACGGAAAAATCACCCTCCCCTTCCTTCACCTGATCGAAGAGGGAGGGAGCGGGGACCTGGACCGCCTGAAGCAGTATATCGAGGGGCCAACACCCGAAGGATGGCAATCCATCAAGAAACGCCTGGTTGACGCCGGCTCAATTGACTACGCGATCCGCTGCGCCGCCGACTATATCAACGCGGCGAGGGACATCCTGATCGGCTTTCCCGAATCGCCCTTCAGAACGATACTGTTTGAGCTGTCCGATTTCCTCCTTTTACGAAAATACTGACGATTCCCGGGCCCCGGACCGGGAACAGGGCGCAGGACATGGCGCCTTTTTTTCAAAAATTAAGTTGTAATTATTTGAGCCGGAATTATATTTGAAATGGGTGATAAAACCAGGTGAAGGGAGATCGCCATGATCACAAAAGAAACCGAAGAAATGCTGAAATTCTACAACCTGGGGCTTACCGCGTACAAACAGAGAAAGTGGGACGAAGCGATACGGGCATTCGAGAAGGCGCTGAGCATCAAGCCTGAAGACGGGCCGTCGGAACTGTACCTGCAGCGCTCCCGGACTTTCAAGGAAAATCCCCCGGCGGAAAACTGGGACGGCGTTTTCACCATGACGACAAAATAGGACACGGCAATGACAAAAAAGGTAATCCAGATAAACAAGAACCCGGTATACGACATCGGGATGATCACCACGGTTTTCAGCAAGGACACCGAATTTTTCGGGGACCTTTCCTTCAAGAAATCGCTCCAGATTAACGGCTACTTCGAGGGCGAAATCGTTTCAGGGGGCTTCCTGGTCGTCGGTGAGGGGGCCGTGGTCAAGGCCAACATCAAGGCCAAAACGGTCATCCTCCAGGGGACCGTATACGGCAACATTGAAGCGGTGTCGCGGCTGGAGATACACGGCACCGGCAAGCTGTATGGCAACATACGCACTGCGAAGCTGCAGATCGCCGACGGCGTCGTTTTTGAAGGGACCTGTGAAATGATCAAAGGCGACGGCAAAAAACCCGACAGGGAGACCGACGAAAAAGACGCATCGAGAGAATCAGCAGGCGGGGAAGCAGCACAGGCGTAACACTTGGCAGGGGCGTCATGAACGCACATGAAGCCGCATATTACGAAAAAACGGACGGCGGCAGCGTCCGGTGCAGGTTGTGCCCCCACAACTGCCGCATAAAAGACGGGAATCACGGGATCTGCGGCGCGAGGAAAAACAGCGGCGGCTCCCTTGTCACCGAAATCTACGGCCGGCTCACCGCCGTGGCCATGGACCCCATAGAAAAAAAGCCCCTCTACCATTTTCATCCCGGCAGCAGCATCCTTTCCATCGGCACCAGGGGGTGCAACATGAAATGCCCCTACTGCCAGAACTGGCACATCTCCCAGGACCATGCGGCCCGCACATCCTTCTATTCGTCATCGGACATCGTTTCCGCAGCCGTCCGCGAAGGCTCCATCGGCATCGCCTACACCTATTCGGAGCCCATCATCTGGTTTGAATACGTGCACGACACCGCTGTACTGGCGCGGGAGAAAAAGCTCGTCAACGTCATGGTTACCAACGGCTTCATCAACAGGGAGCCCCTGGAACAGCTCCTCGGCGTTATCGACGCCATGAACATTGACCTTAAAACCTTCCGCGAAGAAACCATGAAAAAGGTCCAGAAAGCGAAGCTCCCCGACGTGCTGGCGACGATACGGCTGGCCCATGAGCGGGGTTGCCACATCGAACTGACGACCCTCGTGGTCACCGGCATCAACGACGACATGGACGAAATGAAAGACATCATCGATTTTATCGCATCGGTGGACAAAAACATCCCCTGGCACATTTCCCGCTATTATCCCAATTACCAGTATGACAAGCACGCCACGGACGTTTCCTTCATAATGAAGGTGCATGAAGCAGCGGAAAAAAAATTGAGCTTTGTCTACTGCGGCAACGTCTCTTCGAACGAGCGAGGCCATGACACGCGCTGCCCCTCCTGCGGCGCGACAGTCATCGGCAGGACCGGCTACTTCACCAGGATAGAGCAACTCAAAAACGGCGCATGCGCCAGATGCGGCTATAACCTGGGCATCATCCGGTAGCAGAGAACTACCCGGCCGATCAAAACGTATTAATATTCCGGGGACAAGGGCGCTGAACAGCCGGGCGGCCGCCGCCGGTTACACAACTTCAAATGTTTCGTAAATAGACGGAGCCGACTGGAGGACGTAACGGTTTTCAAAATCCGACCGCGAAGTGATGTTGAAGTAGCGGTCAAGCTTTGCCGTGGCGAAGAGTTTCTGCAGCAGCGGGTTCAGATCGTAAAAGATAAGCATGATTCCCTGGCCCATCGCATAATTGAAAAATTTGACGATGAATCCGATTGCCGATGAATCAAGGGATTCGAGCTTCTGGCAGTTGATTGCGATAACACGTGGCATTTTTCTTATCTGGGCCATCCACACATATTCAACCTTGGTAAGGCTGTCGATGTTGAAGATGCCCTCTATATGTATGACCGCTATATCGCCGAATTGTTCAACGTGGGTATGAACCATTTATAACCGAACTGAGATTATTTTAAATACGTTAATTACATTATCGTAATATTGTCAAGCATTAAGTGCTAATTATTATTACTTATGCTGCAGCAGGGGATATCCATTACGATCAGCGCCAAAAAATCCATACAGGGAACCATTCAACCAGAGGGACGGCATACTCCTGCATGCTTTTCATGAGAATGAAAATACCGTCCAACAAGACTTTTTATGAATTAAAAAACCATATCCTGTGACCACACCTTGAGCAGACAATAAAAAAAGCGGCAGGTGGTGCTGCCGCTTTCCGTGATTCCGTTTTTTACTGTCTGTCTATTCCGCCGCGTGGGCGTCGCCTTCATGATGGCCATGGCTGTCAGCATGGGGAAAGAGCGGCGTGTACTTGGCAAACCACATGTAGATCATCGCCATGATGGCGAGGCCGCCCAGCATGATGAACCATTCCTGGATCGTCGGGTTATATCCGATAAAACCCTTCCAGGGGAAATTGGGCACTGACGAACCGTTCAGGACCACATGGAGCTTGGTGGTAACCATGGCCATGACGCCGCTGATTATGCCGTAGCGGTACATCTTCTCGTCCTCGCGGAATTTCGGCACCAGGAGAAGCACAATGGCGCCGGCGATGAAGATGAACTCAAGTATTATCATCCAGAGGCCGTAATAGCCGCCCAGGTTTGAAAGATAGGTCCTGTCAAAGAGGGGTACCCATTTCGTTGCCATGAGGATAACATCGGCCGAACGGGCTATCAAATACACGACGAACATGATGCCGGAAACCTTGGCAATCGACATGAAGGTTTCCCTGGGAAGCACTTCCTTTTTCATGACCTTGCCGGCCACGTAAGCGCACAGCGTCATGAAGGAGGTCCCGCCCGCGGTCGCCAGGATGATGACCGTGAAAAAATAAAAATGATGTCCGCGGAACCAGGAGGCCTTGCCGTACATGATGTCCCACATTCCGCCTCCCAGGGATCCCTGGTGGAAGAATGAAAGGAAAGTTCCGGCGGCCGCGAAGATCCACATCAGCCTGTGGAGATAATGCCCGATATAATGAAGGACCGGTATCGCGTCAAGAATCTTGTGCTTCAGTACCACCGGCATCAATTCAACGCACAGGATCAGGAAGTAAAAAGTGAGGCACCACGCTACTTCGGTAAGCATCGAAGCGGGCATCAGGCCGGGTCCCCAGTTCGGGTACGTATAGATGAACCAGGCCCTGATCGGCTGGCCTATGTCAAAGACCAGGAAGATAAAGGTGAAAAGGTAGCAGAGGAAGCCGATCAGCACCGTTGAGCTGATCATCGGCTCCAGCTTATCGTTCCTGAAGATGTAGAGCAGAAAGCCGGTCGTAAAGGCGCCGCCGCCCAGACCGACCAGCCCCAAGTCCCCGATGATCCACTGGCCGAAAGGATACATGTTGCTCATGTCGGTGTAGCCCAATCCCCAGAAAAGGATCTGAATGGCGAAGATCAAGAATCCGGCCGTAAAGAACAGCATGACGTACAGGGCAATCTTCACGTTCCTGGAATAACCGTTCCATTCCTTTTTGACGAACTCGATGTATTGTTTGATATAGCCTATTAGTTTATTCACAGTGCTTCTCCTTTACCAGGATATCGGAGTCTATTTAAATTTCATCATTTCCTTGATCCAGGTCTTGCTGGTGAGATAGTAGACCTTGGGATTCGGAAATTGCTTGATATGCATCATCTTTTCCTTCGTCTTCTCATCCTTGTCGTCTATGGTGTGGACGAGACGGAACTTGCGTTTTTTCTCCTTTTCAAGGAGCTGGCTGATCTCGGAATTCGGATCATTCAGATCGCCGAAGACCATCGCCTTGGTGGGGCAGGACGCCACGCAGGCCGGGGTATAGGTCACGGCGTTGATGTCAAGCTCGCCCTTCGCCACGGCCTTGTCGCGCTCGCGCTTCCATATATGGGTGCAGAACTGGCACTTGACTATGGTACCGCGGGAAGCGACTGATACGTCGGTATTGAGGGAATTCTCAAAGGAGCCGTCGTACCTCGGCTTCCACCAGTTAAAGGCCCTGGCCTCGTAGGGACATGACGCCTGGCAGTACCGGCAGCCGATGCACCGGGACCATACCTG
>DAONAJ010000095.1:0-14772 GCA_035400945.1 Spirochaetota bacterium | reverse complement strand
GATGATCCAGAGCTTGAAGGCGCCCATTACCACCGTGAAATGAGATTCATCTTTGCCGGTTTCCTTTTCGGCGGTCTTGCCTGCCAGGTCCCCGGCGGCTTTTTCCTCGGTATCCTCATGGTTGGTATCCAGGTTCTTGTGGTAATACTCGTAGTACTTGAGCGGTATGGGCGGCTTATTGTCATACCCGTCAAGGTATTTCATGAATTTGCCGCGCTCCTCGTTGTCGAGGCGGATAAAGGAATTTACGCTGTTGAGGAAGTTGTCAAAATCAGCGCTGAAATATTTGTACAGGATGTTGCCGCCCTCACCGGTATCATTAAGGCCCATGATGCTTTTATAGCGTTCATTGAGCTTGTACTGGAAACGGGTCTTGAGTATCAGCTTTTCCCGCTCGTCGGGGATCAGGGACCCCACCTGATTGGCAATGATTATAATGACGAAGAAAAACGAACCAAAGAGGAGCAGGATGCCGGCGCCGCGGGGAATTCCCGTCCTGTTAAAAAGCTTTAAAAGAGGAAAGCAGATATAGGCTGCGAGGGTCCCGATGATTATCGGAAGTATGATGGGCCTCAGGGACCAGATGAGACAACCCCCGGTCATCACCACTAGTATGGTGGTCACGACGAAGACAATTCTTCGAGTCTGCCTGCGGGTTGCGGAATGGATAATCGTAGTTGTTTCTGGATTCTTCAGCCCGTTGCCGTTTGACATGTTATTCGTACCCGCCATAAAGCTGTTCATTGCAGGCCTTAAGCCTCTTCCCGATAACAATGGCCAGGTCCTTCATTATTTTACTGCCGATAGCCGGATTGGTTTCCAGTAATTCATTCAGGTCTTCCCTGAAGAAGGCCAGGGCCTCGGTTTTTTCAAGGGCTTTTGCCGATGCCGAGCGCGGGGTGTCATCAAGAAGCGCCAGCTCGCCGAGAAAATCTTCGGGATGTATGGTCGCCAGGTCGGTTTCCTCGTTATTTCGTCCAGGAACGACTATGGTAACGAGTCCGCTTTTTATAATAAACATGGCGGTTCCCGGCTGTTCTTTTTCGAACAGGTATTCACCGGCCTGGTATTTGCGTTCATAAATTAATGTAGAAATTTTTTTCAATTCGCGGTTGTTCAAATGCTGGAATATGGGACAGAGCTTGAGAAATTCAACATTGGGAATATTCCCGTCGCCTTTGAAGCGGGAAAAGATATTTCCCCAGAATGCGTTTATGGTTTTGGTTTTATCTGCGGTATCATGTTTCATGGTGTTTATATATAGTGTAGAAAATTTAATAATTTTTTATGCGATGAATCGATTTGTGTCAATATATTTTTAAGGTTTGATCTGACCGGTGAGTTCTGATCATTGATTAACAATCAATGATGGATAGGAAGACTCTTGAAACACACTTCAATGGTATCTATAATAACATTATTTATAGAATAACCTTCTCGATTTTCCTGGAAAATACAAAAACTTTTCAGATTAAGAAAATCATTCTGAAAATTATCAAACCAATGACTGAAAAGTAACTATGTGATAAATTTGATGACCGGTATGGCATGGAATACTTATTGCTACAAATAAATATATACATAATAGATAATTGTTTAATATTGAATAATTCTTGCTGATAGATCGGGGATTTGTAATTAAAACAAATAACCATATAAAATTTTGTAAAAATTGCTAACTTTTTTGTTGACTATTGGTATATTGTATACAGTATGCCAATAAATGATTAGTGAAATTTATTTAACAATACTATTTTTTAATAGTGATGTATTATTGATTGAAGATCTGCTTAGGGGAATAAGGAATAATAAAACTGTGGTTATATGAACTAATAACACGTGTTATAATAATCTTTAGTCAGATCAACCAATAATTTTAATTATATACCAGGGATATCAGCCATTTGCCCAGTGAAATAATTATACGATTGTCCCATATTATTATTTGACGATCAGACATAATTCCTGTATACATCATTCAGGGGTTATGCGGAGAATAGTACCGTTGCAGCATATAAAAAAAATAGAGCCAGAATTGAAAGCGGCCAGATCACAGAATCAGAAAGAAAAAGTTATGAAAAAAATAGGCGGCCTTCGGCATCTGCTTGAGGCAGAGGAAACGAAGGTGCAAAAGCTGAAAAATACCATTGACAAACATCGCAATAACGAAAAAAAATCAGCCGCCGAATTGAAAAAGCTGCTTTCAGAGAACCGGCAGTATAAAAAAAGAATAGCTTCGCTGCAGGATCAGATAGAAATCCTGAACGAGATGCTTGAAGGAATCCAGAAAAATTACCAGATATCCGCCGAGGCGTCGGTAAACCTCCTTTCCGATCTTGAGTATAATAAATACAAATCCCGTTTTGTTGACATTGATATAGAAAGCTACCCGGGGCAGGAAAAGCTGAAGGAATACGGCAAGAATATAAAGGATTTTTTTCTTAATGATATGCACTGCTCATATATTTACATACATTGCAGAGGCATAACGGAAGACCTTAAAAACCTGTTGACCATCAATATCGGCAAGAAGCAGAAGGATTCCGCAAGTTTCGATTTTAGCAGGACCAGGGTTTATTATTTCAATCTAGAAGACATGGATCTTCCCGAACGGAAACTGGGACGGATTATCATAGGCCGATATCCGTACAAATCAAAGGAGAAGGATGGCGATTTTGACAAGAGGATTGAAGCCGAAATACTGATAACAAAACGGCTCCTTGAAAAATGCATATTGGAGATACAGAACAAGGAGCTTGCCATAAAAGACGCCCTTACGGGCCTGCACACGAGAAAATTTCTCATCGAACGACTCACCGAGGAATTCAACAGCGTGGACCTCTTCTCCAAGCTGAACGCCAACGAGAGCAGTGTCCTGAAAATGATCATGAAATCCGAGGGGGTGGCTTCATCAATCATCAGGAACCAGTTTTTATCAAAGCATAAGACCAGGAGTGATGAAATACTGAACAGGTCCCTTCATAAACTGAAATCAAACCATATGATAGATATCGGGAGCGTGAAGTATGCGGGTGAGCTGCAGGAGTGTTATTATTTTGAGAATTCGAAAATAAGCTATGAGCTCTATCTGGCCATCCTCGACCTGGACCACTTCAAGGACGTCAATGACAACTGGGGAGGGCACTCCGTGGGGGACAGGATCCTGAGGGAGTTCGCGGAAATTATAAAGAAAAATATCAGGACAACCGACATCCCGGTGCGCTACGGCGGGGAGGAATTCATTATCCTCTTCCCCAGGTCCGTCAACTATTCGCGGATATTCAGCGTACTGAACACGATCCGCCTGCTCTGTGAAAAGAAACTGGTCGTGTCGTGGAACGGTAAAAAGAGAAACGTGACCGTTTCGGTCGGCGTGACGCAAATCAATAAATTTGACATGAATATAAATTATATAATAAACCGGGCAGATGCCGCCTTGTACAAGGCCAAGAAAAAGAGAAACCGGATCATAATGTCCTCCCAGAATGACGAGGGAGATTTGATATATCATTAAAAAACCCCCTGATCCCGGGGGTTTTTTAATGGGTGGATGACGGGATTCGAACCCGCAACGAATGGATCCACAGTCCATGGCTCTACCGTTGAACTACATCCACCGTATAGAGAGGCCATTATTGTAACCGATTATTCATTGTCAAGACCAAATTCTGCGGGAAAGAGGTTAGAAACATTGAATAGGTGCCGCTGGGACCTATGGCGGCCGGAACATTAAAAAAAAATTGACAATAATCATAGACATGGTATAAATGACACATTAAATAGTCTCAAAATACTTCAATTGTCTTACCCTCGAATGAGTCCTGGTTTAAGTAATTGTAGGTTTATGAGTCTTATTATACGGGTTGATCCCGCATTATTTTAACAGGAGTTTTTTATGGCTAAAGGAACAGTCAAATGGTTCAACGAAAAGAAAGGTTTTGGATTTCTTTCTCATGATGACGGAACGGATCTTTTTGTCCACTATTCCGGTATCGTCGGAAACGGCTTTAAGACGCTGAACGAAGGCGACAGGGTTGAATTCGAGGTTGAGCAAGGGGACAAAGGCCCCCGCGCCGTACAAGTACGGGCTATCAGCTAGAGTTAACACATGAAAAACCAAAAACCTGGCCGGAACCGGCCAGGTTTTTTTATGCAATGAAAACAGGGCTTCGTAAGCCCGTCTTCGATTATTCGTTCATCTTGTACGTATCCGCCAGGGCGTACACATAGTTCTTCAATACCCTTTCATACCGTTCTTTGTTTACCACCGGTCTTCTCAGCATCTTGAGGCAGAGTTCCTGCTGCTTCTCAGAGGTGATGGCCTTCCCGTAGATGGTGAGGGCGAACTTGGACATGTCCCTCACCATGAAATCGAAGATCTGGTCGATTATCTCGTCATCGACGTCGTAGATTTTTTTATTTTCCAGTATGAGCTGGCCGTATGCCACCAGGGTAAACAGTTCGCCTACGTTGAGGAGGAAATCGATGTCGCTGGACTGCTCCTTCATGGTGGACATGGAAGCCACCATGAAATCTTTGAACACGGCTATCTGTTCCTTGAACACGTTGACGTTCGGCAGATCAACGCTGTTGTAGGCGATGTTGTAGTCATGGAACTGCAGCTTGCCCAGTCCTTTTGTCGGCCCCTGGTTGAAGAGGAAGTCGTCGTTCGCTGCGTCGCGGCGCTGCGGCACTTCCGGGAAATTCCCCGGGTTGAAGAAATAGTTGGGCATGAACTTGATGATGAGGGCCATGTTAACATGCACCGTGCCCTCAAGCTTGGGCAGGGCCCTGATGTCGGTCGCGGCGTTTTCAAAGTACATATCCTTCTCAAAGCCCTTGGCCGCGATGACGTCCCAGAGGAGGTTTATGACTTCTTCGCCCTGTGTGGAAACCTTCATCTTGACCATGGGGTTGTACAGGAGGTACCGCTTGTCGTTTTCATTCGCCGCGCGCATGTAGTCAGTGGCGCGGAGGGCGAAGAGTTTCATGGCGACCAGGCGGCAGTAGGCGTCCATGAAGAGCTGTTTGATATGGGTGAAATCGGTCACGTAGCTACCGAAGAGCTGGCGGTGCGAGGCGTGGTTGATGGATTCATAGAAGGCATGTTCGCAGATGCCGATCGACGCCCAGCCCAGGTTGAACTTGCAGATGTTGATGGTGTTCAGCATGTCGTCCCATGCTTTCTGTCCGCGTTCGAGGATGTCGGCGTCGGTGATGGGGTAGTCATGGAGGGCGTATTCAGCAACATAGTCCTGGTTGTTGATGATGTTCTTGACGCATTCATACTTCGGGTGTTTTGAATTCACGGCAAAGAACACATATTCGCCGCTGTCGGCGATTTTACCGAAGGTGGATACCATGGCCGCTTCGTTGCCGTTGCCGATGTAATATTTGTCGCCGTTGGCGCGGTACTTTCCGTCGCCCTCGGGATAGAGCATCATGTCGCTGGAGTAGATGTCGGCGCCATGTTCCTTTTCGGAAAGGCCGAAGGCGAAGATTGCTCCTTCTTTCAGGTATTTCGCCGCCTTGTGCTTGGCCTCGGTGTTCGACCCGAGGAATATGGGGCCCAGGCCCAGGGCGCTTACCTGGAAGGTGTACCAGTAGGTGAGCCCGTAAAAACCGAGGATCTCCGCGAAATCGACGATGCGCGAGGTGTCCCAGCGGGCATTGTCGCCGAAGCCCTTGGGCGTCAGGAGCTTCGCCATGATCTGGTTTTCCTTCATGAAATCAAGGAACTCGGTATACCACCTGCACGCGTGGAAGTCTTCCTTCATCTTCTTGAGGCCGCGGCCTTCAAAGAAGTCGATGGTTTTCATCATGATCTGCCTGGTTTCTTCGTCTGCATATTTTGCGATGACATTTTTTGGGTTTAAGAGGATTTTTTCCATATTGTTCTCCTGTGTCTCGGCCCCGGCTCCCGCTCTTTCGGTGAGGGTGCCGGGGAAGAGTAGTAATGCTTAAGAAGCACTCACTGACGCGATTGATGCGCAGCGCCGGTGAAGTTAGAAGCTCTGATCTCTCATCTTGTACGCGCCCTTGAGGGAATACACGTGCTCCTTGAAGATTTTTTCGAACCGCGACGGATTGGGGAGCGGGGTGCGGATGATCTTCAGTGACAGCTCCTTCTGCTTGTCTGTATTGGACGGCTTCATGTGAATATTGAGGGCGTACTTGGAGAAGTCACGGATCATGAAATCGAAGATTTCTTCCAGGAGATCGTCCTCAACCTCGATGAATTTCCTGCTTTCGATGATGAGCTGACCGTATGCCACCAGGGTCAGCACCTCGCCCAGGGCAAGAAGGTAATCGATATCGGCCGACTGGTTCTTGTCCGGGCCGGCCTTCATGAGAAAGTCCTTGAACAGGTTGATCTGTTCCTTGAATGTGTTCACGTTGGGGAGGTCCACGCTGTTATAGGCTATGTTGTAATCGTGGAACTGGATTTTCCCCAGTCCCCTCGTGGGCCCCTGCTGGAACAGGAAGGCGTCGTTTGAAATATCGTCGCGGCGCGGTACCTCGGCGTACGCCTTGGGATTGAAGAAATAGTTGGCCATGAACTTCACGATGAGGGCCATGTTGACATGGACGGTTCCTTCAAGCTTCGGGAGCATCGGGAGCTCATGCTTGGCTATTTCGAAGAAGGGCTCATTTTCAAAGCCCTTGGCGGCGATGATGTCGTGGAGGATGTTCATGACCTCTTCACCTTCCCGGGTCACTTTCATCTTGACCATGGGATTGTAGAGGAGGTAGCGGCGATCCTCGTTGTTTGCCGAGCGCATGTAGTCCTGGGCCCGCTCGGAGAAGAGTTTCATGGCCACGAGCTTGCAGTAGGCGTCAACGAAGAGGCGCTTCACGTGGGGGAAATCGGTTACGAATTTGCCGTAGACGTTCCGGTTGGCGGCATGGTCAATGGACTCGTACAGAGCATGGGTGCAGAGGCCGATGGCGCCCCAGCCGAGGTTGAACTTGCACACGTTGATGGTGTTCAGCATATCGTCCCAGGCCTTCGGGCCCCGCTCGGTGATATCGGCGTCGGTGATTGGATAATCGTGCAGGGCATACTCGGCAACATAGTTCTGTTCATTGACGACATTCCGCACGCATTCGTACTTGTCATGCTTTGAGTTGACCACGAAGAAGACATAGTCGCCGGTATCGGCCATCTTGCCGAAAGTCGAGACCAGGGCGGCCTCATTCCCGTTGCCGATATAATATTTGTCGCCGTTGGCGCGGTACTTTCCGTCGCCCTCGGGATAGAGCATCATGTCGCTGGAGTAGATATCGGCGCCGTGCTCCTTTTCGGAAAGGCCGAAGGCGAAAACGCCGCCTTCCTGCAACAGCTTGGCCGTCCTGTGCTTGACCTCTTCATTGCTGCCGTTCCAGATAGGGCAGAGGCCGAGCATTGATACCTGCCAGGTATACCAGTAGGTGATGCCGTAGAAGCCGGTAATTTCGGAAAATTCGCAATTGCGGTAGGTATCCCATCGGGAATCAGGAGCTCCGTAACCGGAAGGTGTCATAAGGGTAGCAAAGATCTGGTTTTCCTTCAGGAATTCAACAAAGTCATAATTCCATTTTTTCTCGTGCCAGTCTTTCTTTATCTGCTTCAGTCCTTTTTTCTCAAAGAATTCTATGGTTTTAAGCATTATTTGCCTTGATTTTTCATCTTTATACGGCCGTATGTGCTTGTTGGGGTTAAATAAAATCATACAAAACCTCGCGGATGTTTATTTTTTATTGAACTTAAAATATTTTCTCGAACAGTGTTCGGGATGTCAAACGATTTTCGGAAAATATCCTTGAAATTATTTTTATTAATTCCTGTAATGACTGCAATAAATGGATGGTTTAATACATGGATAAAAAAGTTAAAAACACTCTGACGAAAATGAAGAACAAAGAGCGCGAGGACAGAAAACATCTCATCATTGACGCCGCGGAGCAGGTTTTTTCCAACAAGCCCTTCAACAGGGTAAGCATGAGGGAAATCGCCAATGAAGCCGGCATTGCCCCGTCGTCCATTTATACCTATTTCCCCAACCAGGAATCTTTATTCGTTGAGGCCACGGTCCGGGACAGCAACGGTCTTATTGATGAAATCGAGAGAATGGTGAACAGCGCCGGCGAAGGTGAGCAGATCCTTGACCGGGGCATAGAGGCCTTCGTCGATTTTCTGGCTGCGCATGATTCCTACTTCCGCATGATGGTGGTCTTCATGACTGTCGGCAGCCTGGGCAAGGAATCGCAGCAGAAACTGTTTGAAGTTGTGCGGCGCGGATTCGATCTCTTTGAAACCATTTTCAAGAAAATGGGATACGCCGGCGACACACGGATTCTGGCGCATTATTTCTTCGCCATGATGAACGGTATCCTGGTGACCTTCAGGAAACTGGAGGGGAGGAGCGAGGATAAGATCATATCCCACATGAAGCGCGTGGGCAAGGTATTCCGTGAACTATTAGAGAAGAGTATATAAGATGGTGACCGCCCCCCTGTCCCCCGAAGGGGGTATGTAACATGGCAATGATATTATTTACAAATTATAGGTGCTGACACAATAATAATATATGATAATTAACCCGAAAATTATTTCCCTCGTGCCCCCTCGGGGGGGACGGGGGGCAGTGACAATCAGAAGAGCGCCATGAAAAAAAAACCCGTCCCCGTAACCGCATCAGAGCTTGAAGAAATACTTGATCACTACCTTGATGCGGGTTCTGACCTCAATTATGCCCTCAAGATCGTGGGACATCCCGGAATCGGCAAGTCGGCCATCGTGAAGCAGGTCGCGGAAAGAAAAAACCTCTATTTCATAGACACCCGTCTTGCCTTCAAGGAAAACGTGGATCTGGGCGGATACCCGGTACCGGACCACCAGGCGCGGCGCATGGTCTACTACCGCCCGCGGTTCATTCCGCCGGAAACGGTGCCGGATAACTATCGGGGCATCGTCTGGTTCCTCGATGAGTCGAACCGGGCGCATCCCACGGTGATCCAAACACTGTTCCAGATAATAACCGAGCGGACCTGCGGCGAGCACGCCCTGCCTGAAAAAACCTCCATCATCCTCGCGGGGAACCTGGGCGAGGGGGACGACACCACCATCACGGAATTCGATGATTCGGCCCTTGACGGAAGGCTTGCCGTGTTCCAGCTCAAGCCGACCGCCCAGGACTGGCTCGCCTGGGCGGAGCGGGAAGGAATACACCCGTCCGTGCTTCGCTATATCGCTCTGTTCCCGGAGCGTCTCTGGGACGAGGAGAACATCAACCCCAACCCGCGGGGATGGCACCAGGTTTCCCGCGCCCTCGCCGGATCCTACGGCATTAACACCGAGGAGGAACTGTTGGACCACCTTGCGGTGAATCCGGGCGGCTCACTGGAAAGCATCATCCATTCCCTGATCGGCCACGTCGCCGGGGCGGATTTCATCGCCCAGCTCACGGCGCCCCGGGCCCTCAGCACGGCCGAAGTGCTGTCGGGCAGCGAGGAAAAGCTGGCCCGCATGATCGAAGGATCCATCCCTTCAGAGGACGTACTGTGGGCCCTGTCCGGGGCGGTACAGGCCATGCGGGACCTGAAGCTGCAGAGCAGGGGCGATCTGGAGGGCCGTGACCTTGACGTGCTGGCCAATGTCCTGCTCTTCATAGGGTCGGCGCGGTCCGATCTGCGTCTTTCGTTCTTCTACCTGCTCCTGAGGGACTGCGGCATCTTTACCCAGGTGCCGGCCGCCATCGGCCTCATCCCGGACGGGGAGAGGCGGAAAAGCCTCATGGAGAAATTCACATCAATTATCGAGAGCGATGATGAATGATCGCCTCGCATCCGTCCTTGAGACACTCTGGCGGCGGAGCCGGTTTGTATCCTACTTTTACCAGACCGTTCAGTTCATAGAAGACGAGAATATCCGGACCCTGGCCCTGACGGTGCAGGAATCCCGCCTCACCCTTTACTATTCTGGTCAATTTTTAACAACCGTTTCACCCGATGAGTTTGCCGGCCTGCTTGTCCATGAAATGCTCCATGTCGTCCTGAACCATGACCACCGGGCCTATCCGGAAGAGGACCTCTATCTCCAGAACATATCCCAGGACATGGTGATCAACAGCTACCTTGCGGGGGCGCGGAAGAATTTTTTTTCCCGGAAGGACAGCGCCGGTCCCTGCGCGGAGCTCATCCTGCCACAGGGGCTTCCCCTTGTTCCCCGCGATTTTATCGCAGCGACCGGCATAAACGATCCCTCGTGGGAGGACCTGTACCGCTGGCTGAAGAAACAGCCCCGGCGGTCAATATCAGAGTTTCTCTCGAGGGAACAGTCCACTCCCGGGATACTGGGCCCGGGAGCTGAATCCCTGTCGGACAGCCTTAACCGGGCCTTTAATTTCGACCCGCTCCTTGACAGCAGGCCCGGCGACATGAGCATGATCACGTTCAGCGACATGAGGGGCATGGTCTTCACCGATGACCTTGATTCCGTTGTGCCGACCGGGGTACACCTCTTCCATGACCGAATTTCGCTCATGAATATCGATGCCCGGAAGACAAATATCATCAGCCTTGCGGACAAGGACCGGGAATGCGCCGAGGAGCGGGCGTACCAGGACATCATCGGGATCATTGAACGCATCCGTGATAGCGATACGACATCCTGGGAAAGGCAGCTTAAGAGCATCGTAGACTTTTCCGCGCAGTCTAATGAATGGACCTATACCTACGGAAGGTTCAACCGGCGCTATTTTGCCCAGGGAATCTATTCCCCCGGAAGGGTTTTCAAGGAGCAGGAGCTCATCACCGTCGCGGTGGACGTATCCGGCTCCATGGTCATGATGCCTTCGGACATTGAGATGGCCTTCGGGGTGATCGAACAGCTCATGGGAAAATACCGCATACACCTGGTCTGTCTTGACGAGGACCTTTTCGTGCCGGAACGGCGCGGGGACCTGCTCGAGGCGTCAAGCGTCTCCGGCAAACCCTTCATATACCGCCATGGAGACTGGCGTTATATCAAGACCGGCAGCGGGGGGACAACGTTTTTCGCGCCCCTGTTCAACCGGTACATGAAGGGGCACCGTGAGATGCTCATCGTGATCACCGACGGATTCATTTACGACATCGGCAGGCTCAGGCGGTACGTGCCAACCATATGGCTCATTTCGGAAAGTCGCCAGGAACCCTTTACGCCGCCCTTCGGGCAGGCGGTGAAGATGAAAGCGGTGGAGAGTTTGCTATGGAAACAGATGAGATAATCCGGGAGTGTATGCAGTCGCGGGACGCCGCGCGTCTCTATGGCGCAGTTCTTGAACGGAACGACATGGACCCCGCATCCGCAAGCTCCGCCATGATAGACATCGGTGATCCGGAATATATTTTCCTGGCCGGCAGGAACTGGCAGCGGTTTGATTTCCGGCGTGGTCTCGAGGCGCTTATCCGGCTCAGGAGCGCGGAGTTCATCCACAAAGCGGGGATCTTCTGGAAAGAATTCGATTTTAACGGCGCCCTGAAGGCCCTGATTGACATTTCAGACCCGGAATACATATACCGTGCCGGAAGGTTCTGGAAAGTCTTTGACCACGACAAGGGCCTCGACGCCCTTGTAGGGATCGGCATTGCGCGGTATGTCTACTATGCTGGCCAGGAATGGAAGGTCTTTAATTACCGGCGGGGTTTTGAGGCCCTGATGGAAACGGGAAGCGCCGAATTTATCTTTTATGCCGGCTCGCACTGGAAGGATTTTGACTTTAATCGAGGCTTTGAGAGGCTTCTCGCCAGCGGAAATGCCGAGTTCCTGTACAAGGCCGGCACCCTCTGGGAGGAATTCAACTATCAGAAGGCGTGGGCGGTTATGGAATCGAGCACCGTTGAGGGCGCGCGGTGGCGGGGAAAGGCCTTTACCAACCGGAAGTGGAGGGCGGCGCTTAAAAAAATCTGGAAAGATTCAATAATTGTGCAACAAAAGTAAGTAAAAAAAAATATACAAAATAAATGAATTAAATATTGACATTAATTCGAAAAGCACGATAATAGTATTAAGGTGAATAACTTCGAACAATTCTTCAATTTTCTTACCGCATGTTTCTAAACAGCATAATAAAATTGCAGTCAGGGAAGTTTATTCAGAGGGGTTAACCCGCATTACTTATTATTTACAGGAGTTTTTCTTATGCCTAAAGGCACAGTCAAATGGTTCAACGAGAAAAAGGGTTTTGGGTTCCTTTCCCAGGATGATGGAGCAGATCTCTTCGTTCATCACACTGGTATCGTCGGTTCCGGCTTTAAAACGCTGAATGAAGGCGACAGGGTTGAATTCGAAATTGAGAAAAGCGAAAAGGGTCCGAGGGCCGTTTCGGTCAAAACCATCAGCTAACTTATCGTGAATTAATCTATACCTCAAGACAATTCATGAAAACCCGGCACAGGATGCCGGGTTTTTTTTATTTTAAAAGCAGTTAGAAATTATGAGGCTTTTTCACATTTTCCCGGGTCATACGGCTGATATCAGGTGTCACTCGATATATTTAGTTGACGATTTAAATAATTGTTATTATAATAGTTGTGTAAACAACTAATATTGGGCGCCAGATGAAAAGAACGAAATCAACGCCGGTTCATCCGGGAGAGTTCAACGGATCAGTGGATGACCAGCTGAAGTTCCTGGAAAACTTGAAAAGATCAAAACCGCCGATTGGCATCGAAAAATCCCTTGGCTTCATGATCGCCTCAACCATGACGCAGCTCAGGATACTGATGCTGAGGAAAATCAAGGAGTACGGGTACGATATAACGCCGGAGCAGGGGCATGTCCTCAATACCATAGGGGAGTCGGAAGGAATATCCCAGAGTGAAATTGCCGGAAGGACCATGAAAGACAAGCCCACCATAACGCGTATCCTTGATATTTTAGAGAAAAAAAAACTTATTGAACGGAGGTCTGATACGGGCGACCGGCGGGCATACAGAATATATCTCACCGCTAACGGCAAAGAGAAGATAGCAATGTTCATGAAAATAATCAAAGAGGTTGATGAGGAAGCCTTCAGGGGTCTGAATGACAAGGAGGTCAGGAAACTTGAAGAAATTCTCGGTACTGTCCGGACAAATGTGGAACAGCTGCACGGGTAACATGGTGACAATATTGAGTACATATAGTAAAGCGGTGCTAACATGAAATGGACCTGTTATATGACATTTTTGATTATGGCCATGGCTGCCTTGTCTGTTGCGGCATACGGCCAGGAGACCATTACCTGGCAGGAATGCGTCAACTATGCGCACCTGAACAACCCGGAACTGAAATCCTCATTGGAGGCGATCAACAAGAGCAAAGCTGCCACTGGCGTGGCCCGCAGCGCCTATCTCCCGCAGGTAAACGCCAATGCCGGCGTGAGTACAACCAAGACGATTGACAGGTCGCCGGTGGACCAGAAGGAAAAGCTCACCATGTCCCAGACACAACTCCTGGCTTCCATGAACAAGTCCGATTCGGCCATAACCAATACCTTCAGCTACGGGTTGAGCGGCAAACAGCTGATTTTCGACAGCATGAAGACCATTTACGATATCAAGGCCGCCGAAAGCGCGGCTGATGACTCCCTGTACCAGTACCATATAAAGTCCGCCGAAGTCCGCTTCGCGCTGAGGACCGCCTTCGTCAAATTGCTCAAGGCCCAGGATTCGGTGGACATCTCGAAGCAGATCATTGAAATACGGAAGAAAAACTACAATCTTGTCAAAATGCGCTACCAGGCGGGCAGGGAGCACAAGGGGTCCCTCATGAGCGCGGAAGCGAACCTTGAGCAGGCGAGGTTCAACCTCCGCCAGGCTGAGCGGAACATCCTGTCTGCCCAGAGGGCCCTCCTGAACGTCATGGGCATTTACTCCTATATAAACATTAAGGCGCAGGGAACATTGACCGATAAGACCGCGGCTGAAGGCAAACCGGACTTCGATTCCATAGTGAAAAAACACCCGGTGGTCCTGAGTGTCCGGAAGCAGCGCGAGGCGGCGGATTACAGCGAAAAGTCCAGGACAGCAGCCTTCCTGCCGGTCATAAGCGCCACCGGCGGCATCGATCAGTCCTTCTCGGAAACCACCGGCAACAAAACGAATAACGTGAACCTGAAGGCGGGCCTGTCCGCGACCATGCCGCTCTTTGCGGGCGGCGGCAATTTCTACAACCTTCAGCAGGCAAAGGCGCAATCGCGCAAGCTGGCAGCGGACGAGGCGACAGCCCGCGACCAGGTCGTGACGAACCTCGAACAGTACTGGATTGCCTGGCAGAATGCCATCGATTCGGTGGAGGTCCAGCGGAAGCACCTGGCCGCGGCGGAGGAGAGGGCGAAGATTGCCGAGGCCGAATATTCACTGGGACTGGTCGTGTTCGACATCTGGATAACGATCGAGGACCAGCTGGTGCAGATGAAGCAAAGCTACCTGGAGGCGCAGGCCAACAAGCTGCTGGCCGAGGCGCAATGGATACAGGCGAAAGGGGAGACTCTGGCATATGACAAATAAAAAAAAAATAGTGCTGATTTGCGCCGCGGCTGCCGCTGTGATTCTGGTGGCGGTTTTCTACACGGTTAAAAAGAACGGGAAAAAGGAAACGATCAGCAGGATCGTGAAGCCTCATATCGGCGAGATACATACCTCGGTTTCCGCAACAGGGACCGTGCTGCCGTATAACAGGCTGGAGATAAAGCCGCAGGTCAACGGGAGGATGGAAAGCGTCCTCGTCAGCGAAGGGCAGAGGGTGCATAAAGGTCAGATCCTGGG
>DAONAJ010000094.1:0-14984 GCA_035400945.1 Spirochaetota bacterium | reverse complement strand
AAGTAATTCATATCAGTTGTTTTATGTGCCTTGTTGTTGCTGGTGATAAATGCAGGCTGTTCACAAAAACAGCTTGGATCCTTTCAAGTGAATGACCAGGAGCCGCAATATAATCTCCTCAAGCTTTTTGACGGCTTTCCCGCTCTCCACAGCGCCATCGACACACTGGACTCCCAAAAGCTCAATGACAGTCTGGGGGACATGCTTGTTAACGGCTATGAAACACCTCAGTTTTTAAGGGACGCCGCTGACCTGGTGCAGGCGCCCTTCCTGGTTCCCATGATAGGGGAGCTTCACGGGCTGCTGGATATCATGATGGATACCGCTGATTATCATTATAAGGATTCCGGCAAGGCGGATAAAGGTTTCTATGACGGCACGGACGGTTCCATTGACCGCCTGGGCCAGTTCTACAGCGCCCTTGACCAGGTTGTCGACAATACGGAGTTGAGCAGGGATGTTCTGGCAATGGCCGGCCGCGTGGTGGATTACATGATAAATGAAAAGGACCCGGCCGATATAGAAGAGGACATGGGGAACATGATGAAGGTGCGGGTGTACCAGCACTGCATGTATGACGCCTCCGGGTATGCCGTGGACCTCCCTGCCGGCGATTATAATCTTCCGGCCGCCGGCATTGCCTCGGCTGATGTGTCATCTCTGAAAATCCCGATCGGCATGAAGGTGACGCTGTATGACGGCTCCGGCAATTCCGTGGAATTGACTTCCAACGACCGGTGTCTCACCGATAATCCCGTCGGGGCCACCGCGAATAATTGGAACGACCGGGCGACGCGCATCAAGATAGATTATGACATTTCCAAACTGGCCAAGCTCCTGGGGAAGGTGACCATGAGCTGCGATTATCCGATCTGGGTCAACAGCGGCAATGCGCCGCCGGCGAACAGGGACCTGGTCCTAACCGGCGACTATACCAGGAATACCGACCTGGGCAACGCTGTCGAAGGCCTGGTAATGCTATTATATGGCCTCAACCAGGTGGCTGCCACCGATGAGACGGCACGGGATACCATCGATGCCATGATGGAGACTGATCTCCCGGCGCTCCTGAATTCCAGCGGAAGCTATGATGCCGTTAAAACTGCGATTATCAACCTGGAAGACTATTTCGCGCCGGTCGAGTTCAGCACTAACACCTATAACACCAGCAGCGATTACCATAACGCATCGAATCCCTATGTGAATGCATCATTGAAGGAAGCGCTGCGTGACATGATGCCGACCCTCGCCAAACTTTTTATCCGCGATGATGACAGCAGCACGAATGATGACGCGGTAAGGATATTTCATGATCCGGCGAATAAAAGATCCCCGATAGAGGCCCTGGGGGATACGCTCTATCAACTCAAGGAAATAGGCATCGACTATTCACAGAGCGAAAACGCGCTGGAACCGTCCCTGAAGCGCATGGTCGACTATAACGCATTCGGACAGGAGAGGAACTCGGCCTCCTATAAGGTTTCTATGTTTGACCACCTTCTCTACACGATAGCGGCGGGCTACAATTTTGGTTTTCTGACCCGGGTTACCTCCGGGGCCAGCGGCGAACCGTATAACAACCAGCCTTCGTCGGGGATTAATACTTCATATCAGCATGGTGCCGCAACGAGGGGCATTATAACCATGAATGACAGCATGTATTCATTAACCACCGGCGGTCTTAATGTCAGGGCCACGGCGATTGGATGCGTCACAGCGATGAATGAATGGACCGATTCTTACAACCTGGCATTATCAGTACGGAGCACCCAGGGTCCCTATGTGTGGCGGTCCAACTCGTTCTTTACGCATAATGCGGCCAATAAAGCTGACTACCAGTTCTACATGGGGTACGATTATCCTACGCTGCTGCTGTTGCCTAAATCCTGTGCCGGCGATGCGGGATTACCCAACGGTGGGCAAAAGGCGATTACACCCACATCGAATGGTACGACGGTAAGCACGCCGTCCAGCGTTTCCCAGAATGATTACCGGACCTATTTCCCCAAGGTGGATGACGGTGTCGGAGAGCTTAATACTGACAGCTGGATGTTCGGCTGGATTGCCCGGGCATGCTGGGACGGTGCCGGGCCTTATTATTATGCCGATCCATCGGCGGGTACGCAAACGATAAATGGCCATACCGGTACCGCTTATTACAAGCCAAACGGGGAAATCTATGCCCTGGTTGATAAGTCACAATCTCCCTGGGTCTATTATTATCCGGCTACCGGCAACGATGTTGTCGATTCCGATCCCAGCGCCGATGGCCAACGGTCTAACCGATACAAGGATATCTGCCGGTCTGATTATTATATGGTCCAGAAAGGCCACACTCATTCCGATTATTGGGTCCTTGTTTACCATCTGGGCGCAAATCCGACCGCCTATTGCGTTCCTCCCATGCATCCGGGAGGAGACAGCTATGCTGATGCCGGCGGCAGGGGGAAATATTATCTGACCAGCAGCGGCAATTTCGACGCACAATATTTTCAGATTTATGAAAAGGTCCAGGAGTGGACGCAGGACGACGTGAGTGTCGGCGACGGCGACTACAGGGCCATAGGAAATGCCCATCGCGAATGCGCCAGCCAGGAAGAGGCAATGTTCCGGAACTACCAGTGGCTTATGCTGGAAAAGAAATTCATGTTTGTAATACCGATGAATCTTTTTGCCACGCTAAATTCTCTCGGTTATGATGTGTATGTTGACTCGGCCGCGTATATAATAATAGAAGCCAATGGGATGATAGGGCTGGCAAACGCCAAAGCCGGTCCGTCAAACGGCGTTTGGAATCTCAGGAACAGCGAGGGCACGGGATCGCATGCCTCATATCCTGCCGATCATAGAAATAGCCCTGACTATGGCGATTCAATGCGTCCCGGCGATTCAAGGATCATTGTTTTTGCCAATTATTTTACCCAGTCGATGACGGGGGTTACTTTAACAAACGGAACACTGACTCCGGATGTGTTGTATGGCCTGCTCGGCGACGGCCATGTATTGCCTGATATCGTGGGCGCTAATATCGCCCCTGTCGGGCGTCTGGGTTTTGTTGATCAGGCGTCTTATCAGGCTTCCAATTTCCCCGGGAACTTCACCACCACTGGTGCTCCATGGACGACGAGGAACAAACTTCTGCCAATATTCATCGCTCTTGCCGGAACCCTGAAGGATGGGACCTATTATGACCAGGGCACCAGCGGCGGATACAATTATAATTACTCCGGTAATCATAAATACCCGCTGGATAACCTCATGGAAGGTTTGATGATTCCATTAAGCAAACCGATGATGAGGTACTGGACCGACAATCAGGCGTTCGGCGGAGGAACGTCTGCGGGTCGCTGGGTGCCGCGGATGCAGGATGAGGACATAAACCTCAGTTCAGGCGGGACCTATGATGATCGTTTCTCATTCTTTATGCCTAACGTTTATACGGACGACCGCAACCCGGATTATCGCCCGCGAAGCGCCCTGCGCACGGTGATGTCGGTGCTGGCTGACGGCAGCACTTCAGACGGCCTTTCTGACGGTATACTTCCTCTCCTGTCGACAAGGACTCAAATGGTTTCGAGGATTCTCGCCCTGTTGCAGCAATTCGGCGACCCGGCCCATGATGCGCACCGCCCGTATGTATTCAAGGGACTGGAGCAACTGGTCACCGCGATGAAGGTTCGGAAGAGCGAAATCATCGGCACCGCGGGACGCACCACCCTTAGTTTCCCGGAATGGATGTTCAACACCTCCATGCGAGACGAAGACATTGATATGGAAGACCTGCTGGGATATGAGGGGCCATTCAAGACGGGGACGTCGTACGAGGCTCACGACGCCCAATGGGATGACTTCCAGGATACGTATAATATGCTTGCCAGCTTCGTCGGCGGTTCCCGCGACATCACTCCGAACCTGGTGAACATTGTCAACGCTGTCCTGGCCCAGTCCCTTACCGAAGAGCAGGTCCACGGTCTCCTGTACACGGCGGGAAAGATCTTCGCCAGGCACGACAGCACCGGCTGGCACTATCAGGGGTACGACCATGGCGCGGGGAACCCGGATACCTACGACCAGCTGATCGACATGCTGGCCTACCTGCCCCAGGTGCATGATATAATGAAAACACCCGGCGGCACGGGGGAGAAATACGTCCGGTTGCTGAAAAATGTCGATATTCTGCTCAAGGACAACGAAAGCCTCCTGAATTATGCGGTGTCGACCATGACAACGCCGTATTCAATGGAGTACATAGTCGAGGACCTGGACCGTTTTCTGGGCTGGAGCATAATCAGCGATCCCAATTCTCCGCTCTGGGATGACCTGGTCCTGATGCTGGAGGCCATGGCGGATATGAATGATCCGAGGATTGATATCAGCACTATCATCAAGAATCTCGGTTTCCAGTCTAACTAGTTTAAATGAATATATGCATATTCTTGCAGAACACCCGCCGAAAGGCGGGTGTTCTGTTGATGCATGTCGGCCGATCCTCTTTTTTTTATATTGCCGGGAATTTCGTATTGCTCTAAAACCGGCGGATACTTCATCGCTGTGAATGATGGTTAATCCGCCTCCCTTGAACCCGGTACTGCCTGCCCAAATAATTTTCTTGACTCCGGGTTGTTTCATGAGTAACTATAATATGCGGCTATCATCAATCACAATTCATGGAGGAATTGAATGAGACGGTATATAAAGAAGGTGCTCGCGCCGGTTGACGGCTCGGAAAATTCAAAAAAGGCGCTGGAGCTGGCGATAGTTATCGCCAAGGAGTCCCACGCCAAGCTGACGGTCCTTGAGGTGGTTGAGGAATTCGGCCCGCTGCCCGGTTTCTACGGCGCCGCTCCGGAAGGGGTTGACCGCGTCAAATGGCTCTCGGAACAGCGTTTTGAGGAGATCCATCCCATGCTTGACCATGAAAACGTGGACTGGGAGCGGATCGTGGTGGAGGGATATCCGGCGGATAAGATCTGCGAGATTGCCGAAAAGGGCGGCTACGACATGATAGTCATGGGAAGCAAGGGCCGGTCGGCTGTTGCGCGGTTTCTGGTCGGATCTATATCCGACCGTGTGGTGCATCACGCCCATTGCACCGTTTGCATTGTCAAATAACACATTATTATATCTGTTTCTATTTGACAGAACGCCATCAAGATGCATCACTGCCTGACAAGAGATTGTCAATCGCCATGCACAGGCTGCAACAAGAAGAACAATACTGTCTTTTTTGTAACATTTTTCCGCGGCAGAATCTATTAATATGGATTTCAGAAAAAACTGTGGATATCTTCGGCAATTTTTTATATAATTCGGAGCATCACGTATTCATGATAAGTCTGTCATTATTTTTAAAATCGCTATTGATTTTATTATGTTTTATATATATTTTAATTATATGGACTTTACGCTTGAGTACGCTCAGCGGTGATTGATAACATGACCATTTCTCTCCAGACAGGATTGAAGCAATCACAGAAGCTGGTAATGACCCGGTCCCTGCAGCAGGCTATTGAGCTGTTACAGCTTTCCACAGTTGAACTCTACGACAGAATATCCAAAGAACTTGTTGAGAACCCTGTCCTGGAAGAGGAGGGCAATGACCTCCCTCTCCAGGCTGCGGCCAAACCTGATGTTGAAACCGGCGTCACCAGGAACCTGAGCGGTGATGAGTCCCTTATAACCAGGGGGGAGGAACAGAGGATCAACTATGAGGACGCCAGCGATACCGGCTATTCCGACGATGAAGACAAGCGAAGGAGCTACCTGGAGAATATTACCGCCCAGCAGGAATCCCTTTCCGAACACCTGCTCTGGCAGGCCCGACTCACGGCAAAGGACGAAAGGGAACTGGACATCTACCAGACCATAATAACGTCTCTCAATGAAAACGGTTTTCTTGACGAGGACCCGGCCGAGCTGTTGAAAGATACCTGTTCGGCCGGAGAAACAGAGCGCGTCCTTAACGCCATCCGGCTCTTTGACCCGGTGGGGTGCGCGGTGCGGGACGTGCGCGAGAGCCTGCTGGTGCAGTGCGGTCATTTCTATCCGTCGGACGATGTGCCGCGCAGGATCGTTGCCGACTGTTTCGAACATTTTGAAAAGCTGGATTACAAGAAAATTGCCGGCACCCTCGGCCTGCCGGAGAGCGAAGTGCTGGAAAAGAGCAGGATGATCCAGAACCTCGACCCGTATCCCGGCCGCCAGTATTCAAACAGGACGGTCCGCTATATCGTGCCTGATATCGATGTCAGGCTTGTGGACGGGGAGATCATCGTGAGCCTCAATGACGACTGGGTGCCCGGCCTGCGGATCAATTCCTATTATATTTCACTCCTGAAGAAAAAAAACATTGAAAAAAAATTGCGGGATTATATTCAGGATAAGATGCAATCGGCCCGTTACCTTGTTAAAAACATATCGAACAGGAGAACCACGATACTCAGGGTTGTCGATTCCATCATGAAGCGCCAGCGTGAATTCCTTGAGCGCGGCCCCGGCCACCTTCATCCGCTGACGCACAGCGAGGTTGCGAAGGAGCTCAATCTTCATGAGTCGACGGTTAGCCGCGCCACCAGCAACAAGTATGTTCAGACCAGCTGGGGCGTTTTCGACCTTAAGTATTTTTTCGTCTCCCGGCTCAAGGCCGGGGGCGCGGGCGAAGAGGCTTCATCCGATGAAGCCATGAACCTGATACGGGACATTGTCGACCGTGAAAACGCAGAGCGTCCCTACAGCGACGAGGAAATCGTGAAAATACTCGGTAAGGCGGGCATGCATGTGGCCCGCCGGACCGTTGCGAAATACCGGGGGATTTTGAGTATCCCGACGTCCGGTAGAAGAAAAAAAATCAATAAAATCAAATCAGAGGAGCATACATGAACATCACAGTAACAGGAAGGCATCTGAGTATTTCAGACAGCCTGCGTGACTATGCGGAAAAAAAGATAAAAAAGCTGGACCGGCATTTCAATCAGCTGATTGACGCGCACGTCATTCTGGCGGTTGAGAAACTGGACCATATTTCCGAGGTCGTGCTGAACGGCGATGGCGTCCAGTTCCACGGCAAGGAAAAAGCGGCCGATCTCTTCTCCGCTATTGACCTCCTTTTCGAAAAAATGGAGAAACAGGTCCGCCGTTACAAGGAAAAGCACCAGATGCATAAGGGCCCGGAAAAAGGCGAGGGCGCTTCGATAGATTTTACCAGCAATGGCGGTAAGCAGGTCGTCCTCCGCCAGGTAAGCAACAAACCCGTTGATAATGTCGAGGCCCTGCTTCAGATGAAGATCGATAAGAAAGACTATATCCTGTTCAAGAAGGGCGACAGCAAGATAGAGGCCGACACGGCTTCATCGAACAGGAATTATGCGGTCATTTACCGCGGCGCGAACGGGTTGAAAATGATCGAGGTGCCCGCCGAAAAAACCGAGGGTGGCAGCCATCCGGGCCATTTCGTCGCCTATACCCTAGACATATTCGACGATTCCCCGGCGAACCCGAGGATTGAATTTAAAAAGCTCAATTCGTGCGACATGATGAAGCTCACGCTCCACGAGGCGATACAGGAAATTGAAAAGTCCAGGCAGCAGTTCCTGCCCTTTTTCAACGTAGAATCAGAGTTCATAAACATCATCAGCAAGAACGGCAACAAGTATGAAGTGATGGTGCCGGCATTCTAGTCAAGCCCGCCATGACGGACCGCAGGCAGGCGCCCCGGGGGCGCCGACCTGCTTGCAGGGGCGATGATGCCGATTGACCCATTGCGCTGTAGCTGTACACGGGGTACATGGAAAATAAGATACTGGTAAAAAACTTTCTCGAGGACACCGGCGTTATAGACCTGCAGATACGCCTGGTGGCCGGCGAATCCGGGCTTGCCAGGGAGATCCGCATCGGCGATATCAACCGGCCGGGACTCACCCTGGCCGGCTTTTATGATTTTTTCGCCTATGACCGGATCCAGATATTCGGCCTGGGCGAAAGCGCCTACCTCCGCCAGCTCTCCGATGACGACAAGCGGGACGTCCTGACAAAATTCTTCTCCTACGACGTGCTCTGCTGCGTATTCACCCATGACGAGGAGCCTGACAGCCTGTTCCTGGAGTTTGCTGACCGGAAAGGGGTCCCGGTGCTCGTTACCCGTAAGGACACGACAAAATTCATCAGCTCCCTCATATATCTGCTGAACGAGGCCTTCGCCCCGACCATAACCATGCACGGCACCTTCGTGGACGTGTACGGCATCGGCGTGCTGCTGATCGGCAAGAGCGGGGTGGGGAAAAGCGAATGCGCCCTGGAGCTCGTCGAGCGGGGACACCGCTTTATCGCCGACGACGTCGTGGTGATCAAAAGGGTCGATGAATCGATACTGATGGGGGGCGGGTCGCCCCTGCTCAAACACCACATGGAGATCAGGGGCCTCGGAATAATCAACGTTAAGGACATATTCGGCATACGATCCGTGCGGGACCGGAAGCGCGTCGAGCTCGTGGTCATACTCGAGGAGTGGGTCCAGAACAAGGAATATGACCGACTGGGTCTGGAGGAACAGACCTATTCGATACTCGACATTGACGTGGCGAGCATCATGGTGCCGGTCCGGCCCGGTCGGAACATCCCCATCATCGTTGAGACCGCGGCGCTGAACCAGCGGCTGAAAAAGCTGGGTATTTTCACTGCCCGCGAACTGGACCGCAATATTCAGGAAAACCTCATGAGGGGGAAAAAGATCAAATGACCGAGCGTGAAGTTGTGGTGAAAAGCGACGCCGGCGTGCACGCGCGGCCGGCCATGATGATCGTAAAAGAGGCGATGAAATACCCCTGCGAGGTGAAGCTTATCAAGGATGACGTGGAGGCCGATTGCAAATCTATCATGTCCGTTCTGGGACTGGCAATAGTATCGGGATCGAGGCTTGTCGTGCGGGCCATCGGCGAAGGCGAAGCGAAGGTCGTTGAAACGATTGTCACGATGATAGAGAATAATTTCAGGTCCCATGAAGAATCTGCTCAAAAAAATTAATCTCTTCCCGGACGATACCCGCGTGCAGGACGTCCTGTTCCTGGTGGGTATCTTTGTCTTCATATCAATCCTCATCATCGGGCTCTTCCCCGGAAAGAACATTAAAATTGGCAAGAGCCAGGAATTCTTCATATTCGCGGCCATGACGGTGCCCGTGGTCGCCGCCCTATACTTCATCATCATGTCGCTGCGCCGGAACCTCTACACCGGCATGCAGGGCCCAAGGTCGAGCTTCCAGGGCAAGATGGCGATAGCCTTCGTGTTTGTCGCGGTGCTCCCGTCCCTGCCCCTGGTGTTCACGTCGAACTATCTTCTGAACCAGACACTGTCGAGCCTTATCCTCGACAAGACTTCCACCGCCCTGAACGAGGCGGTGACCATGTCAAACGATCCGGTGGTCCAGATGATGGAGGACATGCGGGGCGAGCTCCAGGCGGCGAAGTACCAGATGGACAACGGCACGCTTTCCATCGCGACGCAGGACAGCAGGTTCTATGTCCGGAACCTGTATGCCATGAAGGGCATGACCGCATACAGCTTCAACCTCTACGTGGGGCAGGATGCCAACGTGCTCTGGCTCCTCGATATGATGCCCGACGATGTCCAGGCGGCGGTGGGCGACTTCTACGCCGTCTCCGACCTGAAGGCCGAGACCAGGATCGACAAGCTGTCGATTCAGAAACGGGATTACCTTGCCGGGGCCCTGAGGTACAATAACTATCTCCTCGTGCTCTGCAAGATTATCCCGGAGGATATCGCCAAGAGGACCGTTCTTTTTGCGCAGTCCCTGAACGATCATCGGCGCCTGGCGAACATCATCAACGACCTTAAAAGCGACAGCGGGCTTTACCTCTTCGGGATAACCCTCTTCATCATACTGGTTTCAGTCCTCATGAGCCTGTACCTGTCAAAGAACATTACCAGGCCGATCCTGGAGCTGTCCGAAGCCGTGCGGGACGTTTCCGGCGGAAATTTTGATGTTTCCCTGTACCGGGACTCCGATGATGAGCTCGGGATCCTTTTCAAGTCGTTCAACCGCATGGTCTACGAGTTGAACCGGAACCGTAAGATCGTGTACCAGAAGCAGCGCCTCGAAGCGTGGAGGGAGATGGCCCGGCAGGTGGTCCATGAGATCAAGAACCCCCTGACGCCTATCCAGCTTTCGGCCGAACGGATCCGCAAGAGGTATATCGAGAACCATCCCGACATAAAGAACATTATCATGGCCGGGACCGAAACCATCGTCGAGGAAGTGGGCGTGCTGAAGAACATCCTGAACGAGTTCACCGAGTTTGCCCGTCTTCCGGAGATGAAGCCGGTAAAAACGGACATCAACGCCCTGATAGAAGGCTGCGTGAATTTTTTTTCGGGACATGAGCAGGTCGGCTTCCATACTGAAATAGATAGCAGAATTCCGGAAATCTATATTGACAAGAATCTCATGAAGCAGACACTGAACAATCTGATACAGAACGCCATCGATGCGGTCGGGAAAACCGGCAATATTTACATAACGTCCAGGCTGGTGGCCGGCGAGGGCATCGATCTGGCGCGGATTACGATCCGCGATGACGGCATCGGCATCATGGAGCGCGACAGGGAGAAGATCTTCAACCCGGGATTTTCCACCAAGTCGACGGGCACGGGCCTGGGGCTTGCCATCGTGGAGAAGATCATCATGGAGCACAAAGGGGAGATATCCTGCAATTCTGAATACGGCAAGGGCACTGAATTCGTTATTGACCTGCCCATTATAAGTGAAGGGACATGACCTATGGCTAAAATACTGATTGTTGACGACGAAATAAACATCATCAAGACGATGAGCTCGATACTACAGGATGAGGACCATATCGTCTATTCGGCCAAAACCGGCCAGGAAGCGGTGGATTTCCTCCGGGCAAACGATGTCGACCTCGCCATCCTCGACGTGTGGCTTCCGGATGTGGACGGGATTGACCTGCTGGAGCGGATAAAGGCGGTGAACCAGGAAATGGCGGTGATCATGATTTCCGGGCACGGTTCAATCGATATAGCCGTCAAGTCGACAAAGCTGGGAGCTTATGACTTCATCCAGAAGCCCCTTGCCATGGAGCGGGTCCTCACCTCGGTAAACAACGCCCTTGAACACATGCGGCTCCTGAAGGAGAACATCAAGCTCAGGAAGGAATTCCATCTTGACGACGAGATGATCGGCAATTCGCCGAAGATTGAGGAGATACGCGAGATAATAGATACAGCCGCCAAGACCAACGCGCGAGTCTTCATCACCGGCGACAGCGGGACCGGCAAGGAGCTGGTGGCCCGCGCCATCTATCATCGCTCCAGGAGGTCTGACAAGCCCTTCGTGAAAGTCAATTGCGCGGCCATACCCAACGAGCTTATCGAAAGCGAGCTCTTCGGCCATGAGAAGGGGGCCTTTACCGGCGCCATAAACAGGCGCATGGGCAAGTTCGAGGTCGCTAACAAGGGGACCATGTTCCTCGACGAGGTCTGCGACATGAGCGCCTCTGCCCAGGCCAAGGTCCTCCGCGTGCTGCAGGAGAACCAGTTCGAGCGCGTCGGCGGCAATGAGACCATTACCGTGGACGTGCGGGTCATCGCGGCGACCAATGTGGACGTGAAGAAGGCGGTCGAGGAGGGTTCGTTCCGGGAGGACCTGTATTACCGGCTGAACGTGATACCCATCAACGTGCCGACCCTGGCGGAGCGGATGGAGGACTTCCCCCTCCTGGTGGAATATTTTTTACAAAGGTTTTCCGAGGAGCACGGCATAGGGCTCAAGCAGATTGACGAGGCCGGCATGAAGGAGCTCATGAAGCACAGCTGGCCGGGCAACGTGCGGGAGCTCAAGAATGTCATCGAGCGTCTCAGTATCATGGTGCCGGGGGAGGAAATAGGTAAGGAAGATATACAGAAGCATCTTGAAGCGTATGATTATGACGATTTCGTCACCAAGGACCTCTCGTCGCTCAAGAAGGCACGGGAGGAATTCGAAAAGGATTTCATCGTCAAGGTGCTGAAAAAAAACGACAAGAACGTCACCGGCGCCGCCAAGGAGCTCGGGATCGAGCGGACCAACCTTCACCGGAAGATAAAGCAGTACAATATCAATATTGATAAGATCTGACGCCTCCCGGCCTGCAGGATGTAACACATGGATGCCAGGGACATTTACCGCGATCTGTCGTTGATAGTGAAAAAGAGCCGTTACCGCGACCGGATGCTCTTATACCGCGGCGAGGAGGAACTTGACCGCCTTTCCGGATGGGTGTGCCGGGCGGAGCGCGCCGTTGACGAGGTCCGCTCTGACGACCTGAAGAGGCTCGTCGAATTGTGCAACCGCTGTGCCAGTGTCGAAGAACGAAAATTCGGCATCGGGACCGGCTCGAACCGGGTCATGATAATCCTTAATTCACCGCTGCTCGTCAATGTGGTTGAAAAAAAAGTCCTGAAGAAGGATTCGGTTGAACTTCTGAAAAAAATCATCCAGGCCGCGCATCTTTCCTTCAACGAATGCTACATCACGAATCTCGTTAAATGCGAAATCAGCGACTCATTGATGAAACCGAGCCAGATTGTCAAAAACTGCGAAGATATCATCAATCGGGAAATTGAGATAATGAAACCGCGCATAGCCATCGTGTTCGGCGACATTATTCCACTTCAAAAGACAATAAAGGATAGCGTGGATATCACCTGGTTTAACATAGAGCACCCCATTACACTCCTGAAAAATCCCGACCTCAAGCGTCCTGCCTGGAATACGCTTAAACTTATCATGGAAAAAATGAAGGAATTGAATTTGCAGTAGTCAGAGGTTTGGCTGAAAGGATTGTTTTTTGTTTTTACTCTGACACCTGCGAGCCGGAATAGATAAATAATAAATATTTTCCGGCGTTATATTTTAATTTGTCAGAAATCGAAGGAATATCCTGCGCCAAGACTTATTGATATCTGCTCACTCTTTGTTTTGTATTGGATAGTTGCAGACCAACCGGGGATATTATTAGTGCCTGAGTCAAGAAATGGATTGTAGTAGGATTGATTTTGCTCTCCTTTCGTTGTAAGGTAAATGTACTCTAATTTTGCAGTTATGAAGATCCTATTATTAAAAATGTAATATATTCTCAGGGCGGGCATAAAGGCAGTGCCGGTGCTTTCACCTTTTGATGTTTTTCCGCGCAGTAAATGATCATCAATATCCTTTGCCTTTATGTAAGGCGAAAATCGTATTGCCGCTGCGATTTCAAGTGCGCCCCCTCCCAGAGGCACCTTGACCAGCGGTGTGACCTGCAACGTTAAAAAGTAGTATTGCATTGTATAAGAAATAGCTTTTCCGAGCAATTTTATATAGGAAGGATTTCCAATGTAAATTGGGGAAGAAGTATCGTAAATGCTAATCTGTTCAAGATTGCTGCAACTGTAATTCATATACTGGTGCATGAATCCGATTCCCGCTTTCAATGAAAAAATTGAAACGGTGAAAAGCCTGGCAATCAGGTCAATTTCGTTGAATACTGCCTTGATTCTGGCATCGCTTTCTGAATAGATCGTTTTAATTTTTGGATAGGGAACCCAATCAGAGTCTTTCATCTTTCCAGCACGGGTGTTAATGCTTGAATGAATGCTATAATGAATCGTCAACCGGTCAATAAAACTCAGATTAAGATTAAGATAAAACATGTACATGTCAAGGGGGAACTTTAATTCACTGAGGGGAAAGTGATAATAGCTGATTCCCTGGCGTGAAAGCGTTTTACCGCCAATCTGATACAGGGTATAAAAAAAATAACGTTCAAAGCCGTTTTCTAAGTCAAATTGGCCGATTTTTTTTATTGCAAGTTCATTATGGGGACTGTTAATAATTGCATTGAGGTCCTGGTTCTCTTTCACATTTTCATCAGCGTAAACAGATGCGCCTGCAGTAATAATAAAAGAGATTGCAATAGTAAATAACAGCGAGCTATTGACTGATTTTTTTTGATAAAATTGCTTTAACAGCACCGCCATCAGCCTTACCTTTGAGCTCTTTCATTAATTCACCCATTACCTTGCCGATTTCTTTTTGTGTGATTGTGCCAAGTGCTGCTATCTTGTCGGATATATACTTTTCAATTTCCTCTTCAGTCATTTGTTGGGGCAAGTATTCTTCAACAACTGCTAGCTGGCGGGTTTCATTGTCAACAAGGTCCTGACGGTTCCCTTTTTGAAATTCTTTAATGGATTCTCTGCGGCGCTTGGCTGAACGGCTTACAACTTCGATCAGTTGCTCGTCAGTAAGATCTTTACCGGTTTTCCCTTTTTCATAGGCAATGTCTGACTTCAACATTTTTAAAGTTTCAGTTCTGACTATGTCACCATTTTTCATGGCTGATTTTAGATCGGTATCAATCTTTTCAAGAAGGTTCATAGGTTTCTCCTTGCGAGTTAGTATTTATTCTTTTCTAGGTCATTGTATTCTGTCAATTATTTATTTTTTTGATTTATTATTGCTTATTTACTGTTGCTCTGACCCCATAATTTTTTTTCAATATTTCCCAATCTGTTCGTTTACCCGTAAAACACCTAAAAAATGAGGAAACAACCATGTCCCGACCATTGCGAATCTGCCTGCCGGATACCACCAACCATGCCATATCCCGGTGCATAGAGAAAAAGCCCCTCATGCACTCCCGACAAATCAAGGACCTGATGCACGATGTGCTCAATCAGGCCCTGGAAAGATACGAATTCGAGCTGGTCTCCTATTCCATCATGGATAACCACTTCCATTTCTGCATAAAAACAACGAAAAACGGCGAAACCATATCCCGCATCATGCAATTCATAAAGTCCCAGTTTGCCCGGCGATATAACCGGATGATGGACCGGACCGGTCCTTTCTGGAATGAACGGTTCACCAATCTCATTGTAGAGCAGACTGCTGATCCGGTCCAGACCTTCTGGAATGTGTTTATGTATGT
>DAONAJ010000093.1:0-15074 GCA_035400945.1 Spirochaetota bacterium | reverse complement strand
CACCTCCCTGCGGTACATCGATATCACCTATCTCCAGGGTGCCGATACGACCAGCCCCTTTGGAGCCGGCAGCCTTGCCATAACGGCGACATTCTCGGTGCCCCCCCTCGGGACACCGCAGATAGCCATTGACCAGGCCGGCACCAACGACCTGGCCGCCACGGACATGACCGGCAGCGGCACCACCTGGACCTACACCTATACGGTCAACACGGCGGGCGGCGGCAATGCCGACGGCGCGGCGACCATCACGCTTTCGAATATTGAACCCACCGGCGGAGGGATATACGCGACGCCGACCAACCGGGTATTCACCATAGACACGACCGCAGCGGCACCGTCCGTGCCCGACCTTGCGGCAGACGACGACACGGGACCCTTCAACAACGACGACATTACCAGCCAGACGACAGGCCTCACCTTTTCCGGCACGGCTGAGAGCAATGCGTCAATAGAGCTGTTTGACGGGGTCACTTCACTTGGCACAGCCGGCGCCGACATCTCCGGCAACTGGACTATTACCATCGGCCTTTCAGCTGGCGTCCATTCCATTAACGCGGTACAGACCGACACCACCGGCAATGTGAGCCCGGCCTCAGGCAATCTGTCGTTGACCATTGACACTTCGGCTTCAGCGCCGTCGGCGCCGGACCTGGACGCGGATGATGACACCGGCTCTTCCGGCTCAGACAATAAAACAAAAAATACCTCCGGACTCACCTTCAACGGCACTTCGGAGAGCAATGCCGCTATCCGGCTCTATGACGGCGTAACCCAGCTGGGAGCGACCACCGCGGACGGATTTGGAAACTGGACCGTCGACCTGAGCCTATCGGCAGGGACCTACACTATCCATGCCGTGCAGACCGACCTGGCGGGCAATGTCAGTACGGCTTCGGGCACGCTGTCCGTGACTATCGATACATCGGCAGCAGCTCCGAGCGTTCCCGACCTGGACGAAGCCGACGATACAGGAACATCGAACTCCGACAATATAACCAGCCAGACGTCGGGGCTTACCTTTTCGGGTACCGCCGAGGGCGAAGCCGCAATAGAAATCTTTGACGGGTCAACTTCCATCGGCACAACCAACGCCGACGGTTCAGGCGGCTGGACCATAGAACTGAGCCTGACCGCCGGGTCCCACTCCATAAGCGCGGTACAAACCGATCCAGCCGGGAACACGAGCTCCCCATCGGGCAGCCTGTCGGTCACGATTGACACAACCGCACCGACCGTTTCGATAGGCACCCCTTCGCCTTCCTATATCAATTCGGCCGGAACCGTCGATTATCCGGTCACCTACACCGGCGCCGACGCCATTAACCTGACATCGGGAAACGTAACGGTGAATCACACCGGCACTGCATCCTGCACCAAGACGGTCCTTAACGGCACCTCGGCCACGCCAACGGTGCGTCTGACCAATTGTTCCGGGGACGGCACTGTCGATATAGCCATAGCGGCAGGAACATCCTCCGACGATGCCGGCAACAACGATACCGGAGACGGCACGAGCACGGCCTTCTATGTCGACAATACAGATCCGGTGATTTCATCGGTCGCGCCGGCGGACAACGCGACGGTGAACAGCACCCTGGTTAGCTACACCTATTCCGAAATATGCGCCACCGGCAGCATAACCTGGACCAGGACCGGAGGCTCAGCGGACAGCGACCACGCGCAGAGCCTCACCGGATCAGAACTGAACGCCGGGGCTCACAACAATATCACCATCGCCAATAACCCGACCCTAATTGACGGGGCAATTTACAGTATAGACTGGGATTGCACCGACCGGGCCGGCAATGTAGCGACGACGGTGGGCTCAACCAATGTGACATATACCGATAGCGCCCTTGCCATTGTCGGGGCGGAAACCATGGACACCGACAATGACGGCAAGATAGACACCTACCGGGTCGCCTTCAACAAGAGCGTAGACGACGACACCTTCCCCGGCTACAGCGCCAACAGTCTCGGCGCGGTGACCAGCGAATGGCTTGTCGCCGGCTACACCAACGTGCGTCTCATACACGGCACCGCGGTGACCTTCGCCACCGATACGGCCAACGATTCAGTGCTCTACATCAGATTTAATGAATCCCTGACATCCTGCAACGCATCGGACCAGGCAGGATGCGATACCGGGGCCAAGCCGGACCTTACCACGACCGCCTCACCGGGACTTCGCGACCTGGGATCCAACGCCATCGCACAGGTGCAATCGTCAGATGTAACCGAGTCCGACGGCGCGAAACCTCTCCTGATCACCGCCCGGTCTCTTAGCGCGACCGCGGCCGATGTTATTTTCAGCGAGGCCATGGAAGAAACCACCGCCGAGACCGCCCTGTATTACACCATAAATAACGGCATAACCGTGAGCGCTGCCGTGCGGGACGACGGAAACAACAAGATTGTCCACCTCACGACCAGCTCCCAGGTCGGGGGCACCTCATATATCCTCACGGTCAACACTGACGTAAAGGACATGGCGAACCTGAGCCTGGACGCAGCGGCCAACACCGTGACTTTTGAAGGCAACGTGAAGCCGATCGTGGTGAGCATCGAAACAGTCAATTCAACGACCCTGACCATAACCTTCAACGAAACGGTAACGGCCGCATCAACTGAGTGCGCCAACCTAACCGCCTGTTCCGCCATATACAGCAGCGCATCTCTTCCGATAAAATCGGCAGTGTCCACCGCCGGCGCCACCAACAATTCCGCCACCTACACCCTGACGGTAAACCCGATGGTGGAAGGCCAAAACTATACCACATCGGTCATTGAGGGCACGGTAACATCTGTGGCAAGCGGTCAGACCATGGGGAACGTGAACAATTCGGCCACCTTCACCGGCGACGGAAATCCGGGTGCGTATATAAGCACGGACACCGAGACCGAATGCCCCACGCCGACTAACCTTCCACCATCATCAGCGGCGCAAACACGGGTAATCGTGCAATACGACCAGGCAGTGACAGCCACCGCCCTGACGACCACCAACTACAAGATTGTGCTGTGCCTCGCCAACGCCCCCTGCTCCACCGGAACGGGGAGCCCGAACAGCGTCGGGGCCAGCGCGGTAACGGCCATGGGCGGCAATAAATACGCCGTCGACTTTACCGATCCCTTTGATTCGGATGCCAGTGAATACCAGATGAACATCTCCAACGTGGCAGACGCCAATGGCAACGTGGTGACCGCTCCGACAAACCTCGGGTTCCGGTGCGGCAACGACGCCACCCCCCCCAGCCTGATTCGGGCCAATGTCGTCACCGCTAACGCCTCGACGACCCAGGTCATGCTGACCTTCTCCGAAAGCGTCGACCAGGTCACGGCAAACACGGCAACGAGCTATAAATACGACTCGCAGGCATACGGATACAGCGTCAATTCTGCGGCGCGGCAGAGCAACTACGCCCAGGTATTGGTGACCTTCGCGCCGGGCCTCGCCGCCGGCGGCCACCAGATCCGGGTGCAGAACGTGCAGGACCTGGCGACAACGCCCAACACGATCCTGGACAACGGCATTAACAACGTCCAACCGATCATCGTAACGGCTCCGAACAGCCTGGGCGACGGCGAAGTGTTCCAGGATCCCTTCAACGACGGGACCAAGGCCGCGCTGATAGTCAGGTACGACAGCAAGCTCTACCTCGGTACGGATTCAACGTCAGCCAAGCTGTTTGAAGTGGACTACGGTCTCACCACAAGCCAACTGATACTGGTTGATGCCGATGGTGTTGCCGGGGCGCCAGTAGAGGATTTTGACGGATACCTGTCATATTATAGCGGCTGTAATACCGCGAATCCGCCAGCATGCAATGTGGCTATAAATGGTGTGGACGCCCTCTATGCCGCATGCGTCGGCGGCACATCAACACCCGACATGACCGGGTCTGCCTGCACAACTGCCGGGGGAACAGAAACATTGTTCATCGGGGCGCTTAATACCACCGGTTACTACAAATCATTCTGGCACACGACAGATAAATCTTCATCGACCACGACGTTTACTTTCACGGAGGGCAGAAATCCCGACTCCGGCGGCGCCGCCGCATACCGATCAACAGTCTTTGTTCTGTTTAAAGACCAGCTCTGGAACCATTACGGAGCTGAACTGGGAGGCGGCGGACGGGGCGGACGGGTCTGCATGAAAGTAGGCGGCTGTGATGATGGAACCCCGTACCTTAACACAGCGGCTGGCGGATTCCCCAACATGAGCCGCGTAAAGAGGATAGGGGCCAGCAATACCAACTCATTGCGGAACGGTTCATACAACAACAACACCTTCAACGGCCAAGTTTCTGCAGAATCGTATGTATTAAATGCCATCAATGTCGCCTATGAACATGATAACGACGGTCCCGGAGGAAATGAAAGCCAGCTTTATATAGCCAACGGCGGCTTTTATGCCGGCACCCTTGGGTCGGCACGCACCGGCACATCTGATGGAGGGATCATGCGTACATTACTCTCGTACTCATCCCGCAGTTCACTCCCAATGGACTGTGACAATAATAGCGACGGATGTTCGGAATACTGGGAAGACGTTACTCCCGACAGTAATTCCAAATGGAATAGCTACATGTCAATCATGCTTCCACAGAACTCAGCGGTAACGGGCGCAGCTAACTGCTCCACCAGTTCGATCGAAATGGACTGCTCTCAGCCGTATAACCTTTTTATTCCAGCCATGAAAGCGATCCCGTACATGCGGACAGCGCCGAACGGAGATCTGTACATGATCAGGAACGCCTGTTCGACCACGACGGTGTGCCTCAATGGCAAGACTGACTGCGATTTCAGGACAGTACGTCAGTCCTGCCCGCCGGGGAGCGAGGTACCCCAGCTCTGGATGATGCCCAAGAATTGCGGCTCAGCCTCTGCCTGCGCCTCTTCATGGGTGCTGGTGGCGGAGTACGGGTCCACGGGTAAAACCAACATGGCAAGCAACACGGACGACTGCGGGAGCTCTCCCAACAAGTGCACCTCAAACACCCATGCCACACTGCTTGAGTTTGTCGGCAATTACCTGTATATCGGATTCGACAACGCAACCTATGGGGCAAATATATGGAGAACCGACATGAGCAGCATTACAAGCGGAAGCGCACCTGCTGAAACCTCATTCGAAATGGTCAATATTAATGGTCTAGACGGCACGTTAACCAACCAGAAGCTGTTCAGCCATATTACCATAAATGAGGCTGGCACCGACTGGCTCATCCTTACAACAAGGGACGGCAACAACTCGGTGCAAATCTATCGTACCGCAAATAATCAGGATTAGGGATAATACCATGAAAAGAAACAGGTTATTCATTATCATAAATGCCATAATAGTTGCCGCTTTTCTTTCCTGTAAAGACGATGACGGAATTGATCCCGAAGTCGCTGCGATGTACAAGACCGGTGATAAAATCAAACCGCTGTCAGAATATACAGAAGATAACCCGCGGGAATGGGGCAAGGTGGCAGAAGACCACATCCCCCAGGCCAGGCTGACAACCAACAAGGGCAAGGAGGCTGTTGTAATCAATATTCCATTGAAAAAGTCATCCATGGAACATTATATTGAAAAGATCGGAATTCTCGATGAGAAGGGAAAGGAGATAGTGTCTGAATCTTTGCCACGGCTGCCTAATCCGAGGACCTATGCCTTTTTTTTCACCAAGGATCTCCCGTCAGATAGGAGGAAATTAAAAATTTTCGCTAAATGCAACTTACATGACCGCTGGACGGTTCCATTGACATCTGCCAAGTGGAATGAATAATGCAGCATATTAAGTAACAAACGATAGTTATCGGTATATATTTATTTGTGCTGCATGCATGTTGCTTATAAGAGACCTAATAAAATTATTTCTTGACGATAATCGCTTATAAGGACATTATAACGCAATCATTCCCGGGGAGGAGTTTAATGTCACTGTTCCAGTCGCAGAAGCAGAAGATGGAAATGAAGCTTTCCGCAGAGCTTTCATTTAAAATCATGCAGGTTGGACAGCTTGTTTTCGAGCTCAAAACCGACTATATACAGTTTTTCGATGAAGATACCCGTGTAAAACTCCTCCAGGTAAATGAGATTATCGAGGAGCTTGCCCAGCAGATGACCGGGAGCACAGCTGAACGCATGTACCTGTGGCGTGTCGAAAAAGAAGAAAAGAAGCGCCTGGCCCAGCAAGAGTCTGAACAGGAAAAAAACGATTCAGACGGTCAGCAAAACAAACAGTCATCAGCGGATGAAACAAAATAATCGAATACGATTACTCTAGTCGCAGTTGAGTCAATGGTTTTCTTGGGACTCCCCAGGATAGTATCCAGCATACCACACCATCAAGAGTAACCCTGCAAAAGGAATAATTTTTATACCGATAGTTATCGGTATTACTTTTTATTTTACACAGCATCTCATCAAGATACTTGATTATCGATTCAGCAACACAAGACGAAACAGACTTCTTGAATACCTTCCTCAAATCAAGAAAAAATTCATATTCATCCGGATTGAGCATCAGGTGAAGACGATGCCTGGCCTCCCCTGCATTTCGTTCCTGGTACTTTACCCGTGACCATTGCACGGAACATCTCTCATTATCAATGGCGTACCTTTTTAGAAGGACCGAGATAATAGATCCTCTTGATACTCCCGTATTAATAGAAACTTTCGTCAGTTTTTGCAATAATCCAGCATTAATCAGTATTGTTGTTTCAATCATCATGATTATCCTCCCGATAACTATCTTTACCTTGTATACGGTTATCAGGAGGTACAATGAAAAGTTTTTTATAAATTTAAACCTCCACCTTACCTGCAAGCCCCTCCGGCCTTGAAGGCGGGATAGTTATCGGTGCTTCCTCAATGACCCGCATGGTTTTCCACCGGCCGCCTTTGAAACGGAGCATAAAAACTATTCCCAGGAGCATAACGTACCCCGTGAGCGCAGTCCAACCGGCAAAAATACCCAGGTCAAGTATAAACAACGCCGCGCTGGTGGGCATAATCAGTCCGAAGATGGAGAGTATGATGATGGCCTTCATGACAAAATGGGTGTCTCCCGCGCCTTTAATCGCGGAGGCAAAAATGATATTCATGGCGTCGAAAACGCTATAGAGCGCGACAAAACGGAGCAGCACTTTCGCAAGTTCAGCGGTTGGCCTGAATTTCTCCGCGTCCGTTCCAGCGGCATAGAGGCACATAAAGAGGTCCGGTACAATAACATACAGCAGAGCAATGGTCCCCATGTACGCGATGGCAAGATGAAGACCTGAATAGACGCTATACTCGGCCATTTCTGGATTATTCATGCCCAGGTACTGCCCCACCAGCACTGATACCGTGATGCCGAGGCCAATCATTGGCATGAAGGCAATGGTATTCACGTTGAAGGCGATGTTGGTGGCTGCCAGGCTGTCAGTGCCGAGGCGGCCGATTATCAGCACGAACATGGTAATCCCCATCATATCGAGAAAGAACTGGATACCATTGGGCAGGCCGAACCGTATAAGCCGCTTCATGAGAACCCTGTCCGGCCTCCATCCCCTGACCGTGTTGAAGGTATCGTTGTATGACGCCCTGAAGAGCACGGCGGCGTATATGGCAAAAGAAACGCAGGCCGATAGGGCCGTGGCTACGGCCGCTCCTTCGATTCCCATGCGGGGAAAGCCGAAATTTCCGAAGATCAGAAGGTAATCTATGATAATGTTTTCCGCGGTGGCGGCAAAATTGGCGATCATGATGATCCAGGTCTTGCCGATTCCGGAGAAAAACCCGGACATGGCCGATGAAGCCACCAGTGGCACGGCGCCGTAGCAGAGGATGCGGAAATAGGCGGTTTCATAGTCCCTCACCTTTCCGGAATGGCCCACGACCGCGAAGATGCTGTCGGAAAAAGGTATAAAGAACATGATGATGATGCCGGATACGACCGATATGTACAGTGCCTGCCACAGGACCTTTCCCATCATTTCGTTCTGGTCCGAACCGTAATACTGGGCCACAAAGGTGCTCACGTAGCCGACCGTTCCCATGAAGAGGCTCACCAGGGTGAAATTGAGTATACCGGCGGGCATGGACGCTGCCATCACCTCCGTGTCGTACCAGTTCAGGAACATCCGGTCTACGAAATTCTGAAGGGCCCACGATCCGGTGGTGAAAATGAGGGGGATGGCGATCGAAAGGATATCTCTGTATCCCCCCTCGCTTTTATAACGGCGGAAAAAGTAGCCCCTGGGCCTACCCGATGTTTCCGGTATGAGCTCCATTAGTTCACCATGCGGTTTTTGAATGATACAGCGAGGATTATGATACGGCATTTTTAGGCAAGAACAATTTTACGATGGCGCGTCTTCAATTCTCTTCAGCAGGCTTTTCCTTTCCTCGAGGTCGGCGGCAAGACGCTCGCTCATGCATTCATAGGCCACCTGGTAGGCGAAAGCGTTCATGCGGACAAAGACGCCGTCATAAAGCGAGTCATCCATCACCCTTTTGCCCGCCAGTTCCTTTGATACCGCCGTGCCGTTTTTCACTTCCATTATTACGCAGTCATAAAATGGGATGGGTCGCCCCAATTCATTTTTTTCATCCGGCAAGCGGTTCTTAAGGGGGTCGCGAGGAGGCTCAATGCCGGCAAGGGAACTCCGGCCCGCAGCCCAGCGGCGGTGCTGGTCATATACCACCTGCAGGTCCCGCCCGATAAAATAAAAACAGTCGCCGATGGTGCGGATGAAGCGTCCCACCTCCGCCTGTTTGCCCGATACGTTTTTCAGTATTCTTTTTGCTTCTTCCCTGCTCAGGGCCAGGGTTGGATTGTTAGTCCTGAAAAAATGCACCTCGTCGAGAATCTTGTTGAAAAGGACCAGATGTTTCTCGAAATAATCAAAAGAGAACAGCGCCCCCTCATGCTCCTCCCTGCCCATATCGCGGAAAATGATGGTCGTCCCTTCCAGGAGTGGCAGGTACATGTTCTTGAAATACTGGACCAGGGCATCAAGGAATCCTATAAAATTCTCATGATAAACCGTCCTTGGATCATGGTGTTTTTTATCGATATAGCGCCACTGGTCTTCAACGCCCTTGAAGAGCAGGTTTTTCCCTTCGTCATCATGGCGGATAAGTTTCGCCAGCGTCTCGTACGGCTCGGCCACCTTCCGCAGGGAATCCCGCTTTTTCTTCTCCAGAGACTCGGGGTCTTTGCCGACGGTTACCAGGTACTCCTCGCTGTAGTCCCAGGCGACGATGTTCACGAAGGGCGCCCCGATCCTGTAATAGGATATGATCTGCTCGGGTATGAGAGGACGCTGGAACACCAGCGCCTCCTCAAGGGCAAGGATGAGCTCTGCGAGGCTGCCGATGCCGAAATCCTGCTTCAGGCGCTTCGACAGAAGACAGTCCTGCTTCGGATCGACGGGCAGGAAGGACCGGTACATCATCATGTACTCATATATCTGCTTTTCCTTTTCCAGGTTGTGCTTTTCCTTTTCACGGCGGGACGACTCCGGCTCGTTGTCAACCAGCTCTTCCTTGCGGAGATCTTCCAGAGTACGGAGCCTTATCTCGGACTCCAGTATAATTCTTTCGCGAAGTTCCCCTTCGAGTTTCAGGAATGAATAGAACCAGGATATCCAGGTCTTCAGTTCCCGGTCAAACTGGGGGCGTTCCATCCATTTTATAACGTCATATTTCAGATGTATCAGGGGCGTATCGGCAAGCCATTTCCTTATCAGGCGGAGATGATTGAAAACGACGGGATCGTTTTCATCAGGGTCTTTGATGATTTCCATCATGAACACCGCGAGCCTTGCCAAAATGCCGCTCTGGACCTCGGCGAGGTAATTCATCACCTTTATCAGCTGCTTGGTCGGGACAAGACGGCGCCTGAAACCGATGCCGATCCGGTTGTTGCGGTGGACCAGGATCCGCTTCCGGAAAATCTTTAAAGGCCGGTATTTGCGGTACAGATAATCCACGTAATATGATGTCTCCGTGGGCGATGACGCCAGGTCGGGGGCCGTTTTCTGAGGCTCGGCCGGCGTCTTCTTCTTCCTGGCTGACCCGGGCCGGGTCTCATTGGCTTGATACAGAACGGTTTTTTTATCAGGGCACGACTGCACCAGCTCGATTATGGCCTGGTACTTTTCGCCAGGCTTGAGCTGCCTGTTGTTCATGAGGGTTCGCACCACTTCCTGCTTGTGCGGCGGGATCTCCTTGCTGGTCAGCAGGGCACGGGCGCGCCGTTCGATCTTCTTGATTTCTTCCTTGTTACTCATGCCGTGACCGGGACAGACAGGGTTACCCGGCGTTCCCCCGGAGCCGTATGTTCTCCGGCCCCGGGTTAACTATATTCCGCTCCTCTTTCCCGGTCAAGGAAAAAGCGTCACTTGCCGGCAAGTCGCGGGACCACGACGATGTCTACCCTGCGGTTAAGGGCGCGGTTTGCCGGCGTATCATTGGGCACGTTGGGATTATATTCGCCGTAACCGGCGGCGCTGAACCGCGAGGGATTCAGCTTTTTTTCGCGCAGTATATAATGCAGGACTGACAGGGCCCGTTCGGTGGAAAGCTGCCAGTTGTCCCTGAACCTGCTGGTGCTGATGGGCACGTTATCGGTATGCCCTTCTATAATTATCTTGTTCTCGGGATAATTATTCAGGATTGCGGTGATCTTCTGCAGGGCCGGCATAACCTCTTTCTTCAGCTCGGCATGACCGGAATCGAAGCTTATCTTTTCGCCGATATCGATGATAAGCCTGTCATGGTAGCGTTTGAGGGTGATGTTACCCTGCCGTATTTCATCGGCGAGCTGTTTTTCCAGCTCCTTTGCCTGATCCTCCATGCGCGCCAGCTCGTCTTTCTGCTTTTCCGTAAGCTTCTGGAGGCTCGAAAGCTCGTTGTTCAGCCCGGCGATCTCTTTTTTCAGCTCCGCTATCTTTTTCTCATATTCACTGCGAAGGTCCGAAAGCTCCTTGAGGCTCTTCTGACGCTCCTTAACGAGGTCGTCCCGGAGCCTGGCCAGGTCGTCATCGCAGCGTTTCTGGAGCTTCTGGTTCTCCTCGATGAGCTGCTTTTCCCGGTCGCCGCCTTTTTTTTTGAGGAGGTCGGTCATCTCCTCCATTTCCTTTATCCGGCTGGCGGCGTTTTTACGCTCAGTCTCCTGCTCCTTGCGGAGGTTCTCCAGTTCCCTGTTCAGGCCGGCAATTTTATTGTTAAGGTCGCTTATCTTCGATTCGAGGTTCGCCTTGTCGTTGCCGTATTGCCGCTTGAGGGAATCCAGCTCAAGCTGCAGCGCGACGTTTTCATTATAAAGCTTGTTATACTGCCCTGCCGTGTAGAGGATGGCCCCCAGCGCATCGGGAGGCATTACAAGCCAGATGATCGTCACGGCCGCGATGACCGCTGTTATCGGGATATGGTAATTCTTTTTTTTCATGACTCTGTTTCCTTAATTTTTCAGCTTGTCTTCAGCGATTTTCAGCTTCATGGAAGCCTCATCCCTGGCGTTCCGTTTTTCCACGAGTGTTTCCCGCTGCTTCTCCAGGTATTTCCGGTATTGTTCATCGTACTTGTCCGGATCGGATGTCTTCTTCTTGTCCCCTTCGGCAGGCGGGTTCGCCACGTAGCGCTTCACCAGGTATTCCCTGGCTATTCTCGATTTTTCATAATTGAGTTCCGCCACCATGACGGACAGTTCGGCCTCGCCGACCTCCCTCTGGGCCCGGGCAAACTCGGAAGCTGCTTTGGCGTGCTCCAGCTTCGCCTCCTGTGTCTTTATTTCAGCGTCCTTGGTGGCCAGTTGTTTGTTGTTCTCGTCAATGCCGGCAAGGTCGTTCTCCAGCTGAAACTGCTTCTTCTTTTCTTCCAGCAGCTTCTTTTCATCCTTCAGGATATCAAGCCTTCCCTTTTCTACCTTCACCTTCTGTCCCGCCGCTTCCTCCTTGTCCTTCAGCGTCTTTATCTCATGGTTCTTGGCGATAATCGAATTTTCCAGTTTTTCCAGGACCTTGCCCTGCTCCGCTGTTTTATCGACAAGGTAGTCGGCAGGAACCGGGTCTGGCATGGTAACGCATCCGGCCAGTGCAAGTAACATCGCTGCTGTCAGTATAACGAATGATCTCATTTCCGTACTCCCTCTTGTATTGATCTTGCAGCACGTAGTGATACGCGCTCATATTTATTTTTCCTCTGTCTTTTATATATGACAGTTTATCAGATAGAAAAGTCATATTTTTTTAAAAAAAATATGACAGCTGTCTATTAATGATTATATTAATTATCTCAAAATTACAAAATTTTAAGTATAAGTCAAGAATAATATATCAAAAGGCGGGGCCGCGCAACCCGCCTCACAGAAGGACAATCTCTCAATCCTCGGTAATCTGCGGCGGCGGGACCTCTTCCTTCCCCCCTGCAGATCCCGTACCGACCATGACCCGTGAAGCCGAAAACAGGTTGACCAGGGCTATGACTGCTCCGATTAAAAAAACAAACTGGTATCCCAGGGCATCCCAGATGACCCCGCCCACCAGGGCAATGGCTATCGAAAACAGGTGGTCGATGCTAACCCCCATGGTAAGGGTCTGCGAGACATCTTCAGGCTTTACCGCTATTTTTTTTAAATACGTCGCCCGGGCCATTCCCACCGACATCAGGAGCTGGTCAGCCACGAAACAGGCAAAGGCCACCAAAAGGGCCGTCGTTTCACCGAACAGGGTTTTCGAAAAACCGTAGCCCGCGCACACGATAATGAGAAGCGCCGCCTCGCCCATGAGGATCCGCCGCTCGCCGAGGCGGTCTATGGCCCTGCCAAGGAGTGGATTGAAAAAAATACCGGTAATGCCGCCGACGGTAAGGAGCGTGGCGACCATTTCCGTCTTCTGGTCGAATATCTTAATCAGGACCCAAGGCGCGAAGGTGAGGAATATCTGCTTCCTCGTGCCGTAGAGGATATTCAGCCAGTAAAAGAGCCGGTATTCCTTCCGCATGGTGAATTTCGTCTTTGCAGGATGGGAAGTTCCGGGCTTCATGAGGAACAGCAGCGCCGAGGCGACCAAAAAGCCGAGGGACGCGATGACGAAAGAAACCGTGAAATTGAAATGGAGGTATTTGAATCCGACAAAAACAAGAAAGCTGCCCGCAATGGCCGCGATATTCATCGCCCCGGTCAGCTGGCCGAGGCGCCTCCCGGTGTTGCCTTCCCTGGCGAAATCCATGCCCAGGCTCTGGTTGAGGGGCAGATAGATATGCTGGCCCATGCTGTACAGCAAAAGCCAGACAAGCATGATGGAATATGTGGGTGACATCAGGCCGATCAGGGCCACCCCGGCCGCGGCGAGAAAGTTCGCGAAGGCCGCGAGGCGCCTCGCGCTCATGAAAAAGAAAAGAGCCGAGAAGAACACGACGAGGAAACCGGGCATTTCCCGGGGCAGCTCAAGCATGCCTCGCTGGTTATTGCTGATGTGGAATATCTCGTTGAGGTAATTGTTGAACACCGAGTTGATGGCGCTCTGCGAAAAGCCGATCAGGGCGATCGCCAGGATAAACAGGATAAAATCCCTCGGCAGGCCCGCTATTTTTCTATACAATGCACCCATCGGCAATCATCCTTCTCCGAAAAACGATTGCCGATCTCTCCGGAAACCGGAACGTTTCGTCAAGGATTTTTCGCCGCCACGTCAGTGAAATATCGTATAGGCGATCCTGCTAATTTTCGCCAGCAGGTCATAGGCGGTCATGTCCTTCACCGCGCGGCTTCCCTCGTCAACCTGGCTGATATACTTGTGCATGTTGGCCAGCTCGTTTTTATCGAGCCAGAAAGACCCGCACGTCGGACAACGGTCTATGACGATATCCGAATAATCAAGGAAATGGATCTTGAGCATTACCGTATCGGCGCACTCGCGGCACTTGATAATGGGGCGCCTGTCATCGTCCGGCAGCGTATTGAATGAACAGAGCTCGACGTCTCCGCCGCTCTCCTTAAGGAGATTATTGAGCTGGTGCTTGTGCAGCCACATGCCGTCGCAGCCCCTGCACACAAGGATATCCTCTCCTTCCCTGTTTTCCTTAACCATCGTTTTCTTGCAACGGGGACATATCATAGAAGCCTCCCTTATCATTAATAATAATATAACGGGAAATATGGTTGAACGTCAAGCCAGTTTGGCTTTTTGATAATAACACAAAGACCTCACTCCGCCCCCCTCTTCCATATACGAGGTCTGCTGGTTTTCATTGCTTTTTCCGGGATTCCCTCTCCCCGGGGAGAGGGGGTTAGATGGGGTGCGTTCTTGAATTTTCACAAAAATCCGCGAAAACCATGTTAATAATTGAAATGATTATTTCGACAATATAAATGGATATATCTATTTTTACAATCAACCGCCATATGCTGAGACTGAAACTTATCAACCTGTACCAAAACTTCAAAAAAACAACGGGGGATTATATACCCCGGGTGACTTCATCTTTTAAGCAGAAGCTGTCCGGTCTTGCCATTTTCCATAGCAAGACCCTTCGGTTTGTTTTCATGAAGGTTGCCCGCAACTTCTTCTTCAAGCTGTTTCTGGTGGCTTTCATTTTTCTCTCCGTGCTTTCGGTGGCGGTATACTACTTTGAAAGCAGGTATGTTTTTTATAAAAACGTTAACGGCCAGATGGTCGAGGACGAGAGCAGTTCAAGCAACATCCGGTCCCTGAAAGACGCCGTCTGGTGGGCCTTCGTCACTTCCACCACGGTCGGATACGGCGATTACTACCCGAAATCAAACGCGGGCCGTCTCACGGGCATCCTGTTGATGTTCTTCGGCGTCTCCCTCGTCGGCGTCGTCACCGGTAATATCGCATCAGCCCTGGTGGAGCAACAGTTAAAGGAGGGTCGCGGCTTGAAAGAACTGAACCTTAAAAATCATTTTATCATTTGCGGATGGAAGCGGGACATGGCCAGCGTCCTGAGCAGCATCATGGAAAAGAACAGGGAGTTTCTCCCGTCGGAATACGTGCTGATCAGCACCGCCTGTCCCTAGGCACGAATTAATACAGAGAAAATCGGCATTGAAAAGTACAGAACA
>DAONAJ010000092.1:0-15173 GCA_035400945.1 Spirochaetota bacterium | reverse complement strand
CTCGTGCGCGCCAGCGACATCGTGGCCGTGTCCTGCACGTCGCAGTGGTCCGGCACGGTCCCGGTGGACGAACAGGGTAACCACCTGATGAACGCCATCATCTGGTATGACACGCGCGGCGCCAAGTACATGAAGGACGTGGCCAGGGGTCTCGTCAACGTTGAGGGCTTCGGGCTCCTCAAGGCCATACGGTGGGCCTGGCTCACCGGAGCAGTGCCGTCGCCGGCGGGCAAGGACCCCTTCTGCCATATTCTCTACCTCAAGAATGAGAAGCCCGACATTTACCGCAAGGCCTACAAGTTCCTGGAGCCGAAGGACTACCTGAACCTGCGCTTCACAGGGAAGTTCTACGCGTCGTATGATTCCATCGCCCTGCACTGGGTCACCAACAACCGGGACATCAACAACATCTTTTACGGCAAGAAGCTGATCAAGTGGTCCACCATCGACCCGGCAAAGCTGCCCGAGCTCAAGAAGGCGGTCGAGATCTGCGGCCCCATCAGGCCGGAGATTGCCGACGAGCTGGGCCTCTCCCGCGACGTGGTGGTCGGCATGGGGTGCCCGGACGTCCACTCCGCCGCTATCGGATCGGGGGCGGTGAAGGACTACGAGGGTCACATCTACATCGGCACCTCCTCCTGGATCATCTGCCACGTCCCCTTCAAGAAGACGGACATATTTAATAACATAGCGTCGCTCCCCTCTGCGCTGCCGGGACGCTACTTCCTGGCGAACGAGCAGGAGACCGCGGGCAAGTGCCTCATGTTCCTCCGCGACAACCTGTTCTTTCCGAAGGACCAGGTGTCGAAGGAGCCGGCCCCGGCGGGCGTGTACGACCGGTTCAACGCGGCCGTGGCCGAGGTGCCGCCGGGAAGCCACAAGGTCATGTTCACGCCGTGGCTCTACGGCGAGCGCACGCCCATCGAGAACGAAACCGTGCGCGGGGCCTTCCTGAACGTGTCCCTTGACACCACCCGGGCCACCATGATCCGCGCGGTCTACGAGGGCGTCGCCCTCAACAGCCGCTGGCTCCTGAACTGCGCGGAGAAGTTCATCAAGCGGCCTTTCCCGTACCTCAACTTCATCGGCGGCGGCGCAAATTCCGACGTCTGGAGCCAGATCCTGGCCGACGTCCTCGGCAGGAAGATCCGCCAGGTGAAGGACCCGATCACCGCGAACGCCCGCGGGGCGGCGTTCCTCGCGGCCATCTCCCTCGGGTACATAACCGTTAACCAGATCTCCGAGCGGATCGCCATCAGGAAGGAGTACGAGCCGAACCCCGCGAACAAGAAGATCTATGACGAGCTGTTCGGGGAATTCGTGAACTTCTACCAGACGAACAAGAAGATGTACCGGAGACTGAATAAAAGGGAAGAGTGACCCATGAATCTAAACATCAACACCATCGAACGCATCATGAAGCGCTTTGACCCGCGCCTGGTCGAGTCCTTCATGAAGCTCCTGAAGTCCTTCTCCCTGACCAGGAAGCTGATTAAGTCCCTGGTCCAGAAGGAGGGGGCCGCCCTGATGAAAGAGATAGAAGCGACGCTCAAGCCGTACCGGGGTTCCCTCCCGGGCTTCGCGGCCCTGCCCGACAAGGGGATGCCCCGCAGGGAAATACTGGACCTGATGAAGGACCTCCGGAAGCGCGAGGAGTCGAAGTGGAAGAAGGGGATGGTGTCCGGCGCCGTGTACCACGGCGACGCGGGCCATGTCGATTTCCTGAACCAGGTGTACGCCATCAACTCCCAGGCCAACCCGCTTCACATGGACGTGTGGCCGAGCATCATCAAGTTCGAGTCAGAGATAGTTTCCATGACCGCCGCCATGCTCGGCGCAGGCGGGGCCTGCGGTTCCGTCACCTCGGGCGGCACGGAAAGCATCCTCATGGCCATGAAGGCGTACCGGGACCGGGCCAGGTTCGAGCATGGCATCAGGAAGCCGGAGATGATCGTGCCGGTCACGGCCCACGCCGCCTTCGACAAGGCGGCCCAGTATTTCAACATCAAAATCATCAAGGTGCCGGTGGATGACCGGTACCGGGCCGACATTGCCGCGGTGAATAAGGCGATCTCGCGGCGCACCATCGTCATCGTTGGCTCCGCCCCGTCCTTCCCCCACGGCATGATCGACCCTATCGAAGAGCTGTCGGAACTGGCGCGCGGGAAGAACATCGGCTTCCACACCGACGCCTGCCTGGGGGGGTTCCTCCTTCCCTGGGTGGAGAGGCTCGGGTACCCGGTGCCGGCCTTCGACTTCCGCCTTCCCGGCGTCACCTCCATGTCCGCCGACACCCACAAGTACGGCTACGCGGCCAAGGGCACGTCGGTCGTGCTGTACCGCGATACGGACCTCCGCCACTACCAGTTCTTCAAGACGCCGGACTGGCCCGGCGGGCTCTATTTTTCGCCGACCATGGCCGGGAGCCGACCCGGCGGCCTCTCCGCCGCCTGCTGGGCCTCACTGGTTTCCATGGGCGAGAAGGGCTACCTGGACGCGGCGAAGAAGATCATGGCCGCCGCGGACAAGATCAGGAAAGGAATCGCGGCCATGCCGGAGCTCTATATCCTGGGGGACCCCCTCTGGGTCATCGCCTTTGCCTCGAAAGATCTCAATATCTACAGCGTCATGGATTACATGACGCGGCGGGGATGGAGCCTTAACGGCCTGCACAAGCCCTCGTGCGTCCATATCTGCGTCACCCTGCGGCACACCCAGCCGGGCCTCGCGGAGCGCTTTCTCAGGGATTTGAAGGCCGCTGTCAGGTACGTCCTCAAGAACCCCGACGAGAAGGGCGACATGGCACCCATGTACGGCATGGCTGCCTCCTTCCCGGACCGCGGCCTGGTATCCGATGTGCTGGATATCTACATGGATACCCTGTACAAGCTGTGATTTCACGCCCAGATCCTAATTTTTACCCTCATCCCCCCGGCCCCCTCTCCCATTAAGAATTGAATAAAGGAGAGGGGGTGGTTAAAGAGTAGCCCTCTCCTTTTTTCACAACTAAATGGGAGGGGGGCGCACCGGAGGTGGTGAGGGGATAATAAAATACAGCAGAGCAGGTGTCAGAGTAAATTTAGGTTTCAGTTAAATTTCTATACAATTAATAATAATTGCACACTTTTAGAATTTCACCTATAAATTAATTCAATTTATCATAAAATTAATATTGACTTTTTAATTTAATACCGTTAAATTAACGTATATAAATAATACATCTGAATAATTGAAAAAAAAGTACAGGGATATCCATAATGCCTAAGGCAACCCGCAGCGTGGAAGAAGTTGAAGAGGTGCGCGAGAAGATCCTGGATCGGGCCTTTGAGATCCTTGTAAAAGAAGGATATGAGAGCCTTTCCATGGGGAAGCTCGGCGCCAAGATGAAAATGACCGGCGCCAATCTCTACAACTATTACGCCAACAAGGACGAACTGCTCATAGCGATCCATAAAAAATCGTTCCAGATGATCCACGATAAAATCCGCACTGCCGTGAACGGTGCATCCACTCCCGCAGAGCGCCTCGTCGCGCTGGCCAGGGCCTTCGTGGACTTCGGCACCGAGAATATAAATATATACGACATTATGTTCAACAGGCCGATCCGGCAGTACAGCGATTATATCGGAACGCCACAGGAAAAAATGTCCTACGAGGAATACCATAACTCGATCAAGGCCCTGGTTTTCGCCGTCACGGTGGTCAGGGATTTCATAGAGTCAAGGCCGGACCTAGCGACAAGCGACCCGAAGTTTTTAACGATTAAATTCCTGAGCGCCCTCCACGGGATCATCTCTCTCCACAACAGCGGCATTTTAAAAGAGATGGATGATAATCCCGACCTGGTCATGGACGCCATAATTGAAAACACGATCCGTTCGTTGACGGACTGACGGGCAACCGCGGTTGCCGTACAGAAATTCTGAGCATACCACAAGGAGATGAAGAACATGAAGACAACACAGCTTATCAAGGTATTCTTCCTTTTAATTAAAAAGACGATCTGGTTTTTGCTGAACCCGGTAAAGATGAATCACAGCAATTAGTTGATCCCCGTATCCGACGAATCTAGAAACCATAAGGTACTGATATGGCAGGTAAGATGAAGTACGTGCTCGCTGTCGACCTGGGAACCTCGGGCCCCAAAACGGCTCTGATATCGATTCACGGCGACGTGGTGACGGACGCCTTCGAAGAGACGCCGGTCATACTGATGCCCGGCGGCGGCGCGGAGCAGGACCCTGAGGGATGGTGGAAGGCCATCATGTCCACGGCGAAGCAGGTCCTTGCCCGGCGGCTGGTGCCCGCTGATGACATCATCGCGGTGAGCGTGACCACCCAGTGGTCCGGCACCGTGCCGGTGGACGGGAACGGCCGCCACCTGATGAACGCGGTCATCTGGATGGACTCCCGCGGCGCCGAGCCCCTGAAGGAAAAGCTGAACGGCTTCCTGAAATTCGAGGGATATCCCCTGACGCAGGTCTTCACCTGGCTGCGCCTCACGGGGGGGGCGCCGGCCCTCTCCGGCAAGGACTCCATCAGCCATATCGTGTGGATACAGAAAAACTGCCCCGACATATACCGGAACACCTACAAGTTCCTCGAGCCGAAGGACTACGTCAACATGCGCCTGACGGGCAGGTTCGCCGCGACCTTCGACTCGATACTGCTTCACTGGGTCACCGACAACCGGGACCCCGATAATGTCGATTACAGCGATAAGCTCATACGGATGATCGGCATAGACCGGGAAAAGCTTCCCGACCTGATCCGCGCCGTCGATGTTTTGGGCCCGCTGAAAAAAGACGTTGCATCGGAGCTCGGCCTCAAGCCCGGCACGCCGGTCATCGGCGGCACGCCGGACGTCCAGTCCGCCTGCGTCGGGTCCGGCGCCGTGCGGGACTACGAGGGCCATGTCTACATCGGCACCTCGTCCTGGATAACGGCCCACGTCCCCTTCAAGAGGACCGACCTCCTCCACAGCATGGGCTCCTTCCCGAGCCCGATACCGGGGCGGTACCTGATCCTCACCGAGCAGGAGTGCGCCGGCAAGTGCCTCATGTGGCTCAGGGACAACGTCCTCTACCACAAGGACGAGCTGCTGCAGCAGGAAAAGGCGCCGGACATCTACAAGGTCATGGACCGGATCGTGTCCCGCATCCCGGCCGGCGCCAACAACGTCATCTTCACCCCCTGGCTCTACGGCGAGCGCACGCCGGTGGAGGATCGGCACATCCGGTCGTCCCTCTTTAACCTTTCGCTGGAGAACACCCGGGAGGACATCGCCCGCGCCGTGTTCGAGGGCGTGGCCCTGAACCAGAAATGGCTCCTCACCTATGTCGAGAAATTCATGAAGCGGCCTTTCCGGTCACTCAATTTCATCGGCGGCGGGGCCAACTCTGACGTGTGGTCGCAGATACTCGCCGACGTGATGAACATCACCATCCGCCAGGTGAAGGACCCCATCTTCTCCAACGCCCGCGGCGTGGCCTATCTCGCGGCACTGGCGCTGGGGCACATCTCCGTAGAGGACATCTCGAAGCACATCAAGATCAAGGCGGAGTACCGGCCGAACCCGGACCACCGGAAAATCTACGACAACCTGTACCGCGAGTACGTGAACCTGTACAAAACGCAGAAAAAGGCGTGCGCGCGGATCAATTCAGTTAAGGCCGCCGGCGCCTGCACTCCGGCGCCGCAATTTCAGTAATACGAAGGAGACACCAGAAGCATGGAATACAACGAAATAATGTCGCGGTTCAAGAATGTCCTGGCCATACCGCCCAGGCCGCTCCCGGCGGACGCGATGGAAAAGTACCGCGCGATGTACACGGAAAAAAACAGGAAGTCCCTGGAGATGTTCGAAAAGGCGAAGAGCGTCATCCCCGGCGGGGTCGAGCACAACCTGAGCCAGAACCACCCTTTCCCGGTGGCAATGGACCGGGCAAAGGGCTACCGGGTCTGGGACGTCGACGGCAACGAGTACGTTGATTACCTGATGTGCGGCGCGCCCATCATCCTCGGCCATGCCTTCGAACCCCTGGACGAGAAGATCATCGACATCATCAGGACAAAAGGACCGGCCACCGGCCTTACCTCGGAATACGAGATCATGGCCGCACAGGAGATCGTCAACCACATGCCGGCGGTGGAGATGGTCCGGTTCCTCCAGTCCGGCACCGAGGCGGACATGGCGGCGCTTCGCATCGCCCGGGCCTATACCAACAAGCAGAAGATCATCAAGATCGGCGGCAGCTACCACGGCTGGTCTGATCAGATGGTCTACTCCCTGCACGTTCCCAATTCCGGACCCCTCTACTCGAAGGGTATCACGAAGGAAAGCTACGCCCACATCATCGACGTGAAGCCGAACGACTTCGACGGCCTGGAAAAGGCCTTCAGGGACAACGCCGGCGATGTGGCCGCCGTGATCGTGGAGCCGATCGGCGGGGAGTCCGGGGCGCACCCGGTCCACCCCGACTGGAACAAAACCATGAGGGCCCTGTGCGACCGGTACCAGTCCCTCCTCATCTTCGACGAGGTGGTCACCGGCTTCAGGCTCGACATGGGCGGCGCCCAGAAGCATTTCAATGTCATGCCGGACATCACCGTCCTGGGCAAGATCATCGGCCACGGCTATCCGTCCTGCGGCGCCGTCGCGGGCCGGAAGGAAGTCATGAAGGTGTGCGCCGGCGGGCTGGGGGAAAAGATATACGTCGGCGGGACACTGGCGGCCAACCCGATCACCACGGCGGCCTGCTACTATGCCATCAAGTACATGGTGGAGCACGACGCGGTGAAGAAGGCCACGGCCTATGCCGACCGCCTCACGAAGGCGATGAACGATCTCTTCGCCACGCGGGCTGACCTGGGATTCTTCGTCTACAATTTCGGTCCCATCATGCATTACGTGACAACGGGGTTCTTCTCGGTGGATGTTTCCGCCCCCGACGCGCTGAAGCAGGTCCTCACCCGCAAGGCGGTCGCGGACAGCTACCAGATCGTGACCTCGGCCCTGGGGCTCTGCTCACTGGCCGGGACGAGGATGTACACCTGCATGCAGCACGATGACGAAGCGCTGAAAAAGACCCTGGATGTCTGGGAGCAGCTGCTCTCGGCGATCCCGAAGGGATAAGATATTTTAAACAACAGTTAAAAGGAGGCGTATATGACGAAGGAAAAAAATGTATGCGAACAGATAGATATCTATGCCGACAAGCCGATTGCGATACCCGAGGCGATCGACATGGAAAATCATGTGATCGCGACCTACTGGATCCAGGCCGATAAAGGCATGGACATGTCGGTAATCGGGCAGGTGCTTGCCATCGAGCAGACCACCGGAACCTGGACCCCGGTGCCGGGCGAGACCCCGGCGATCCGGTGCAAGCACGTGGCAAAGGTGATCGGCGTGTACGAGGCGCCCTACTATGAATACGCCGTGCCGGCGGATGTCACCACCCGGCAGTATATCATGCAGATAGCCTTTCCCTCCGCCAACATCGAGGACCAGCTCCCGATGCTTCTGACCGCGGTCATCGGCAACATATCCATGGTGCCCAATTTCAAGCTCCTGGACATCAGGTTCCCCAAGGCCACCCTGGACCAGTTCAACGGTCCCAAGTTCGGCATCGACGGCTGGTGGAAGGCCTTGGGACTCGAGAAGGGGCGTCCCCTTCTCAACAACATGATCAAGCCGTGCAGCGGTTACCCCCTGGAAGTGGGCGCCGAACTCTTCAGGCAGGCGGCCCTGGGCGGCTGCGACGTCATCAAGGACGACGAGCTTATCGCCAACATGAAGTACAATGATGCGGTGGAGCGGGTCAAGACCTATATGAAGATCGAAAAGGAGGTCTTCGAGGAGACCGGCGAACACACCCTCTACACCGTGAACGTCACCGACCGGCTGCCGCGGATGTTCGACCTGGCCAAGCGGTGCATCGACGCCGGCGCCAACGCCATGATGGTCAACTACCTGGCGGTCGGCCCCGAGGCGATGCGCGCCCTGGCAGACGATCCGAACATCAATGTGCCCATCCTGGCCGACATGGACGTGGCCGGCGCCTACTACATGTCGCCGAACCAGGGGATCGCGTCGCCCCTCATCCTGGGCAAGTTCGCCCGGATCTGCGGCGCCGACTCCATCGTGCTTCCCTTCTCGCTGGGCGGCAAGGCCTTCTACATGCACGACCGGTTCATGACCACGACGAGGAACCTGATCTATCCCATGGGGAACCTGAAGCCCACCATGCCGATGCCGTCCGGCGGTATCACCCCGCAGAACGTACAGGATATCATGAACGCCCTCGGCAAAGACATCATGATCGGCTCCGGCGGCGGCATCCACGCCCACCCGATGGGTCCGCGGGCCGGCGCCCGGGCGCTCCGTCAGGCCATCGACGCCGCCATGAAGTGCATCAAGCTGGAGGATTACGCCAAGGAGCACGAGGAACTGGGCAGGGCCCTCGGCACCTGGGGCAAGAAGACGGATTTCAAACTCTAGAAAGGTTTACAGGGCCGGCGGGGGGCCGTTCCCCCGCCGGTTTTTGCATATGCGCGCAAGGTATTGCGCGCATATTGTTTATGGAAGCAAAGGATGATCAGCCATATGTTACTTCATGATGACCGGCGCCTGCCGCAGGCATGGGCCCCGTGGTTTTCCCACGAGTACATCAATTACTGCGTTGTCCAGGCCCTGCCGGAACTGATGGCGCTGCCCCCGGTGCCGGTGCGGGAGAATCCTGGTCCCGGCAATGCGGCGTGGCCCCCGGGTCCGAACCATGTTGACCTGTACCGGGAGCGCTACACCGATGTGCGCCGCCTGGACCCGCTCCGCTCCTTTGATTATGCGGTCAAGAACGGGGATTTCGGCGAGGAGGCGCCCCTCCATGCGGTCATCGAGCCGTGGAAGGTGCTGGTCGGTTACAGCACGGAGCCGGACCTCCGCCTTGACTGCGACCTTGATCTCAACAAGCGGCAGAAACTCACCGGCGGCTCCCATGGCTGGCGCCACATGGAGTTTCGTCTCCTCGGGATGAAGATTGGAATTGTCCGGGAGTCTTTCCGGCATCACCGAGACCTGGCGCGGAAGGCCTTCAATCATGATAATGATTACTGGGGATGGCGGTACCTGTCACGCTGCACCCATTACCTGGCGGACATCGGGAACCCCTTCCACGTCAAGGCCCTCCCGGCAATGTATCTTCTCAGGCATATCGCCTCGGCGCGGGATCTCTTTACGACCGTATCGGCGATTCATAAAAGCTACGAGCTGTATGTCGAGCGCCGGTTCAGGGAAGGATTCGTTGCCTTCGGTGATGCCCTTGCACGGGGTGCCGCAGAGGGGACGCGGGCTGTGACCGATATCGATCGCGCCATGGCCGGTTACCGGGGGAGGGCCGCGAAGCGCCTCGATCCGATATTCAATTTTTTCATCGACCGCTATGGAAACGATCTCGTTGACGCGTTCAGGCGCGGGGATTCGGCGGGAAGCGAGGATGCGTCGTTCCATGTTTCGCGGTGCTCCGCCGAGGCGTCCCGGATCATCTTCAGCGATGCCGGGGCATCGGCCCTGGGGGATCTGGACGGGATTACCGTGGATATCCTCCATGATGTGGGGACCATGGTGGGCGCGCTTCTATCCGGGTTTGCCCGGGAACGGACCGTTGCCGTACAAGACGTGTTCCGGCGCGCCCTCTGAAATCCTTCCATGTAAAATATATCTTGATCCATAACGGGCAATCGTGTAGATGTTGATTGACGGAGACATAAGACAGCAGTGCGGGGGGTGAGGATCATGGATATGTCAGCATTGTCGGATTGCATAATTTCCCTTGAAAAGTCAGCGGATATATTGAGTGATTTCATGGGGTCCATTTCCGAAGATGAGCTGAAGGTAAAGCGCCGTCCCGGCTTCTGGTCGATACGGCATCATCTGTTCCATCTCGCGGAAACCCAGGATCTGCTGTATAAGAGGCTGGTCCGTTTCAAGGAAGAGGAGAGACCGGTCATAACTCCCTATTTCCCCTCCGAGGACAAGGAGAGTAAAGCCTTCACGTCGGCGGAGGAGGCCCTGTCGGTGTTCATGGCCCTGAGGAAAAAGCAGGTTGAGCTGATCAGGTCCTATGACGAAAGCGACCTCCGGAAAGAAGGGCTTCATCCCGAATACAGGCAGTACAATATCCCCATCCTGGTGCGGCACATCCTCATGCACGACTACTGGCACATGTACCGTATGGAAGAGGTGTGGCTGACCACGGATGAGTATCTTGAAAAAGAATGATTCCTACTCGATCTTTGTCCAGTCGACCGTTTCCCCTATAACGGCAGCTTCCTTGTCCATGGCTTCGTCGGAGTGGTACTTGAGGCCGGCCTTTTCGATTTTTATCGACCCTTTATCCCTGATGTAATAGTACGCCTCATGGTGGCTCGCAGCTACCATCTTTTCACCGGCATCTCCTGTTGGTTTTGAAAGCATGCCTCCGCCCTGTTCGGGCTTGTAGTGAATCCTGCCGTTGCAGGTGCAGGTGTAGGTTTTGTCTGGATTTTCCACCGCTATGTAAAAGATGGTCCCCCGGACCGATGCCGTGACCGTGGGCGTCTTGATGTACATGTCGCCGGTGGCGTCTTTGTTCCGGATTATCGCCCCGAGGGCGCCCCTGGAAAGCTCGAGGTTGCTTTCGCGGGTCGTGACCCGGTACAGGAGCCTGGTGCTCGGGGCCAGGACCATAAGGTTTTTTCCCGCGATGATTATCTCACACGAGGACTGGTCTCCGGTTTCTATGACATCGCCGAAGCGGACCGTGCCTCCTGGGGTGGCTTTCTTGCCATTTAAGGTGACTTCGCCTACGATGAATTTTACCTTGCCGTCAGTGTTTTTCCCTGGCATGAATTGCTTACAAGAAGAGATGGCGGCGGCCGTTGATGCGATAATAATGGCTGCGAGCAGGTTTCGTAGCATGGAGAGCCTCCTGAATGGGAATGGGCCGCATTCTACAGACATTCTTCTCGGGAGTCAATTATTTATTGGGTATCGCTGGGTAATGGGTGTTCCCGCGCCGGATGACAGGGGTGCGGGGCCTTGTCGGTCTTCCGGGAGGCAGGAAAAATCTCTTGCCAATATGCCGGCCCGTTCATACTGTGGCGTTCCGTTATATATAGGTTTTTCAAGGAGATCAACGTGAAAGTTGGAATCATGGGCCTGCCCCAGTCCGGCAGACGCACCTTATATGCCCTCCTCACCGGAGAGAGGGCCGAATCGATAAACCCCGACGGCAGGGACTCCGTTGTCGGCATAGCGCCGGTGCTGGACCCGCGCTTCGATAATCTGGTGGAGATGTATCACCCCAAAAAGGAGACCCGGGCCCGCATCACCGTTGAACTCATCCCCGCCCTTGAGGAAAACGCCATACGTGAGGGAGCCGTGTTCAGGGACATCGCCGGCACCGACGCCCTCTGCCTGGTGGCGCGGGATTTCAAGGACGACCGGGTGTATCACGCCAAGGGAAGCGTCAACGCGATGAGGGACGTTGACGCGATCATGTCCGAGCTCATCATGCACGACCTGATCCTGATCGAGAAGCGCCTGGAGCGGATCGCCGAGGGGAAGAAGCGGGCGAAGGACGAGCAGGGCCAGAAGGAGGAGCCCGTGTTCATGAAGATGAAGGAGCACCTTGAGAAGGACCTGCCCCTCCGTGTCATGGATCTGGGCGCCGAGGAGAAAAAGCTCCTCACCGGTTATTCCTTCATCACCATGAAGCAGATGATCGTCGCCCTGAACGTTGGCGAGGGGGACATCGCGGCCACTTCCCTCACGGAGGCGATAAAGGAAAAATACCGGGGTCATGACGTGGCGCCGGTGCAGATATCGGCGCGCCTCGAGGCGGAGATCGCCGCCCTGGAGACCGAGGAGGAGCGCAGCGCCTTCATGAAGGACGCCGGGATCGCGGAGCCGGCCCTGGCGCTGCTCACCCGCGCCCTCATGGCCTCCCTGGGGCTCATCTCCTATTTCACCGTGGGCGAGGATGAGGTGCGCCAGTGGATGGTGCGCCGCGGCGCAGCGGCACCCGAGGCCGCCGGCGTTATCCACAGCGATATCCAGCGCGGCTTCATCCGCGCGGAGGTGCTCAAGTACGGGGACCTGGTATCCCTCGGCTCGGAGGAGGCGGTCAAGAAGGCCGGTAAACAGTACGTCATGGGCAAGGACTACATCGTCGAAGACGGCGACATCATGAATTTCCGGTTCAACGTGTAGGGGTATGAATGTATTTTTTCTGGACTTGTAGTATGTTCGCCCGGGTAATTATTCGCTTCTATCAATCTTCTCCTCTTTTTTCTCTTCCTTATCCTTGTAGCAGTATTTGCACCCGTGGATCAGTATCTTCCTCTTTCCCTGCTCCTCCACCTCTGACGCGTACAGGGCCTCGTATTTCGTCAGCTCCCTGCCGCAGAGGGGGCAGAGCCTGGTGCCCGGCGCGCGGGGCGTGCTGAAGTAATCGACCCGCTCAGGGTTCACCGTGGGCTCGGGATTTTTCTTTTCCCGCATCTCCTTCAGCTTTTCCTTCCCCGACTGGTACGTGGAATAGAGGTAGATGAATGCCGTGGCGCCGATGATGAGGCCGATGAGGTAAAGGATTTCGGTCATCACGCCTTCCTTGTGACAAAGTTGACCATGATGGTGTTGTCCCGGGGCGGGTCAACGGTGTAGTCGCCGCAGATGTCCAGTATCTGGAACCCGCCCTTTTCGACAAGATTTTTCATTTCGTCGATCGTGTAGATGCGCTGGAGGTGCTCCTCCTCTGATGTTTTGCCGTCCCGGGTCAGCTGGAGGGTTGAGCGGACCAGTCTGGTCTTCGGGTCATAGATGTTGCCCCATTGCACGGAACCGTTCCGGAGGGGGTACCGGGAGACCTTGCCGTCGAAATTCTCGTAAATGTTAAACTCGGTGGTGATGTCGAACATGAACACGCTCCCTTCATGCATGACGTCCCGCACGCAGCGGAACATGTTCAATATATCGGCAGGTTCCAGCAGATAATTCACGGTGTCGTGGACTGAAAAAATGAAGTCCATTTTTTTTGCCAGGTAAAAGCGGGTGATGTCCGCGCAGAGTATGCGGAAGTTCAGGAACGCCCTGGTCCTGGCGACCCGGAGCATCTCGAATGACCTGTCGATACCGAAGATGGTGTACCCGTCGTTGGAGAATTTCGCCCCGAACCGTCCGGTCCCGCACCCCAGCTCCAGGATGAGCTCCGGCTTCCTGACGTGATACCTCATGATGGAGACGATGTGTTCGTACCATTCCTGGTAGTCCACGTGGCGCAGGAGATAGTCGTAAACCGGGGCGATGTCAGTGTAGGGTTCCATGGGTCGTCCGATAATGTCAGCGGTATAATACACGCCTCGAGATATGTAATTATAATTCAGGCGTCCTCCCCTCAATTAGTCAATGAAAATAACAGGTACATGGTTGGCATAGATTCCCGGGAGGGACGCTACAGCGGTTTTTTTGTTGATTAATAACATGCATTGATTAATGTGTAGTGGTTTCCCGTCGGAGAGAAAGCTCCGCCGATAACCTGTAACAATGAATCAAATTAAGGGAGGAATCCATAGTGAAAAAAATATCGACGCGTCTGGCAATTATCCTGGTAGCGGCCATGGCCGCGACGGGCTGCGGATACAACGTCATGCAGCAGCAGGAGGAAGAGGTGTTCAAGGCATGGGGGGACCTGGAGTCTGCCCTCCAGCGCAGGGCGGACCTGATCCCGAACCTGGTGCAGGTCGTCAAGGGCTATGCCAAGCATGAGCGGGAGACCCTCACCGCCGTCATAGAGGCGCGGGCCAAGGCCACATCGGTCCAGATAAACGCCAAGGACCTGGGGAACATGCAGGCGGTGCAGAAGTTCCAGCAGGCGCAGGGCGAGATATCGTCCGCCCTGGGCCGCCTCATGGTCGTGGTCGAGAGGTATCCCGACCTGAAGGCGAACGAAAACTTCCGCGACCTGATGCACCAGCTCGAGGGCACCGAGAACAGGATCAACGTCGCCCGGGTCCGCTACAACGAGGCGGTGAAAACCTTCAACTATTCGATCCGCAGTTTCCCCAACAGCGTTACCAACGGGATCCTTCTCCACCTTGAGAAGAAGGAGTACTTCAAGGCTGACGAGGCGGCAAAGAAGGCGCCTGAAGTGAAATTTGAATAAGGTCCGGCGGTGACCATGAAACGCCTCGCCGCCCTGTTCGCTCTCATCGCGGGACTTGCCGTCCTGCCCCTCCTGGCCCTTGACGTGCCGGCCCTGAAGGGCCGTGTCAATGATTACGCGAACATGCTTTCGCCGGAAACGGTGACGTCCCTGGAAACAAGGCTTGCCGATTTCGAACGGAGCGACTCGACCCAGATTGTGGTCCTCACCGTCCCGTCGCTCCAGGGGGAGGTGCTGGAAGAGTTCTCGATCAAGGTCGCGGAGAAATGGAGGATAGGGCAGAAGAAGCTGGACAACGGCGTGATACTCCTCGTGGCGAAGGAGGACCGGAAGCTCCGCATAGAGGTCGGCTACGGCCTCGAGGGGAAGCTCACGGACCTCCGCGCTGGCAGGATCATCGACAACATCATCAAGCCGTCCTTCAAGGCCGGCGATTACGATAAGGGGGTTTCCGACGGCGTTGACGCCATCATGCAGACCGTGAAGGGCGAGTACTCGGCCGTGGACGCCCCGCCTCAGGAGAAAAAAGATTTCAGCTCTTCTTCGGTGATGACCCCGGCGATTTTCATTTTTTTCTTCATCGGCATCATCGGCAAGATAAAAAGGATACTCGGAGGGATCGCCGGCGCGGTGATCATACCGGTCGCGGCGGTTGTCCTTTTCGGCTTCAAGCTCTTCATGCTTCTCCTGATCCCGGCAGGTTTTCTCGTCGGGCTTGTCATCCCGACCCTCATGACGCTATTATGGTTCTTCGGGGGCTCCGGGGGCGGGGGCCGTTTCGGGGGAGGCTCGGGCGGCGGATTCAGCGGCGGCGGCGGCAGCTTCGGCGGCGGCGGCGCTTCAGGAAGCTGGTAGGAAGGAGGATGCGATGAAAAACCTGGTTAATAGATTTTTAACTGAAGATGAAAGGGCACGGATAACCGATGCGGTAAAGAAGGCCGAAAAAAGCACCTCCGGCGAGATCGTACC
>DAONAJ010000091.1:0-15460 GCA_035400945.1 Spirochaetota bacterium | reverse complement strand
TATAAGGCAGCTTTTGTTAATTTGACATTTACTCTTCATAGCGGTCAGAGTAAAATGTCATATCATAATAAAGCATTTCCTGAACAGGAAGAAAGATCTTCATGATACTGGATCAGCAACTATTAAGCGTTATGCAATATTGATCTGCCATAAATTATTTATTATATTGATGGTGAAAATATTGACCCAAGGAAAAATTAACTATTGACATAAAATCCCCCCGAATTTAGCTTACATCTATACGGGTTTTATCCATTTTATATGTGAAGGAGCCTATCGATGGATCAAATAGTAACTAATTTTGTGAGAAATTATCCCACATTGATACATCACACAACCTGGATCTGCGTCATCGGCGGCAGTTTCGTGGCCATATGCGGCTGCATCCGTTTTGCTATCGCCATATATAGACGCCATAAAGGGATCTATCCTCCCGCCACCAGCATGATGGAGAAGCATTAATACATAATCCCGTTTCGCGTTGTATCGAAACCGGGTGACTATTTTTGTATTTTGGCATGCTATTCCCGCCCTAAAGGCGGGATTTATTGTTTTTAGATTGACGTGGTAACTATCCGCCCGATGGTATTCCTTAATTTTTTCCGGTATCGGTCATGAGAAAAAATCAGCTGACAACATCGTCCAGGTGGGGCACCCTTTCATATCGCAGACAGGGCGATTTTCAGGGGCCTGCCATAATCATGATCCACGGAGCCGTGGGCGACTCGCGCCTCTACCGGTATCAGCTGCGGCACTTCGGCCATCGTTTCAAGACCATCGCCCTGGACCTGCCGGGTCACGGCAGCTCCTACAACGGCGTGCGTCCTACCCTGGATGACTTTATCCGCGCTATTGAAGATATAATCACGGAAGAACGCATATCGTCCTTTATCCTCATAGGCCATTCCATGGGAGGAGGCGTCTGCCTGGAAGCGTGCCGCCGCCGTATTCCGGGCCTGGTCGCCATGGTGCTGGTGTCTACATCGGCGATACTACCCGTGTCAAAGGGCCTGGTGGACATCGTTGAGCGGGACGACATGAACGCCCTGGCTGACCTCATCGTAGGCGCGGTCTTCAGCCGCAAGGTGGAAATACTCATCGGGTTCGCCCGCAAGGGTCTCCATGAAATGGACCGGAACGTGATCAGGACCGACGTTGAGATCTGCAAAGACATGGATTATACCGCAACCCTGGCCGATATCGACATCCCGGTGCTGGTCATCGCGAACAGGAGAGACCTGGTCATTGGCTGCGATCTCACCGTTGCCCTTGCTTCGGGGATCAGGAATTCACGGATGGTTGTCTTTGATCAGGACGGCCATGTGCCGTTTTTCGAGAACCCCGCCGGCTTCAATGAGGCGGTGGACGCATTTTTGGATGATTGTCTTATATGAACGTATACTATAAATGTTCCAGCTGTATATACTGGTATATTTTGTCATTGCGACGAAGCAATCTTGATATTGATAAAGCATGTACATGAAGAATGTTTAATTATTGGATAACCATAATACAATCATAATCAAGATCGCTTCGCTTTGCTCGCGATGACAGAGAAACGTCCTCAGCGCCTCCGTGTTGAGTTTTTTATTTTCATATATAACGGAAAGTATGTGGATTGATACCTGATAATCCCTGAAACCGTCAAAAACAACCCGGATATACAGTAATTTTTTAGCGTATGAAGTACTTGACAAAACAGGAGCTATTTCACATTTTAACAAAAGCTTTTAATCTGTATTCCAAATATCCCGCAATCAGCAGGGGAATAATTCTAATATTATCCAACGGGGGAAAAGTATGGCTATAAAGGTATCTATTAATGGTTTCGGCAGGATCGGACGCTGCGTTCTGCGCGCCGTTTACGGCAATCCCGGCGCCTATGGCGATATCGATATCGTAAGCATCAATGACCTCACCGATCCGAAAACTCTTGCGCACCTGTTCAAGTATGATTCGGTCTTCGGCATTTTCAACGGCACGGTATCGAGCACGGCCGATTCCATAGTCGTCAACGGCAAGAATATCAAAATCCATTCCGAGAAGGACCCGGGCAGCCTCCCCTGGAAGGCCGAGGGTGTCGAAGTCGTGGTTGAGTCCACCGGGCGGTTCCGCGACAAGGCGAAATGCTCCGCGCACCTCAGCGCCGGTGCCAAGAAAGTCATTATCACCGCTCCCGCCAAGGATGAGGACATCACCATCGTTCTCGGCGTTAACGAGGACAAGTACGACAAGAACAACCACCATATCATTTCCAACGCCTCGTGCACGACCAACTGCCTGGCGCCGGTGGTTAAGGTTATTTATGATAATTTCGGGATCGAGAAAGGGCACATGACCACGATCCACTCCTACACGAACGATCAGCGGCTTCTGGACCTTCCGCACGAAGACCTGAGAAGGGCGCGGGCGGCGGCGCTCTCCATGATACCCACCACGACCGGGGCGGCCAAGGCGGTGTCCCTCGTCATGCCGGAGATGAAAGGCAAACTCGATGGCAACGCGATCCGCGTCCCGACCCCCAACGTTTCCGTGGTGGACTTCGTCGCTATCGTGAAGGAAAAAGTTACCGTGGAAAAGGTAAACGCCGCCCTCAAGGACGCCGCGAACAGCAAACTGAAGGGGATCCTCCAGTTCTGCGAAGAGGAGCTGGTGTCGGTCGACTTCCTGGGCAACGCCCATTCGTCCTGCGTTGACGCTCCGTCGACCAAGGTCATTGACGGGAATCTGGTAAAAGTACTGAGCTGGTACGACAACGAGTGGGGATATTCCACCAGGGTCCTCGACCTGATCAAGTATATCATGAAGTAAGCGCGATAACCGCCTCATTTGCAGGCGGGGTCACGTGACCCCGCCCACGGTGAGTATCCCTCACCCAGAGGGATGTAGTATAAAGGAGCACATCATGGCACGACGTGAAATAATTGCCGGAAACTGGAAGATGTACAAGAAGAGCGGTGAGGCGGTGGACCTGGTGAAGGCCCTTCTCGCGGGTATCGACGGGATCGGCGCGCGCGAGGTCGCCGTGTTTCCACCGTCCCCCTGGGCGAAGCAGGTGGCTGACCTCTGCCGCGGATCGAAGATATCCGTGGGAATGCAGAACATGCATTTCGAGCAGGAGGGCGCCTTTACCGGCGAGGTTTCACCGGTAATGGTCAAGGACGCCGGGTGCCGGTACATCCTTATCGGCCATTCCGAACGCCGTCATGTCTTCGGCGAAACCGATGATCAGGTGAATAAAAAGGTCAAGGCCGCCTTCAAAAACGATATTGAGCCGATGATCTGCGTCGGGGAGCTTCTGGATGAGCGCGAAAAAGGATTGACCAATGAGGTGCTTAAGCGGCAGGTGGAGAAGGCCCTTGAAGGGATCAGCGCTGCCGAGATGAAAAAGGTCGTCATCGCCTACGAGCCAGTCTGGGCAATCGGGACGGGCAAGGTGGCCACGCCGGAAATGGCCGACGAGGCGCACCTCTATATCCGCTCGGTCATCAAGGGGCTCTATGGCCAGGAAACGGCCGATGCGCTCCCGATCCTGTACGGCGGGTCGGTCAAGCCGGACAATAGTGCCGGCCTCCATGCCAAGGAGAACATCGACGGTTTCCTCGTGGGAGGCGCAAGCCTCAAGGCGGATTCGTTCCTGGATATCATACGCGTAAAATAATGTTAGTGAGGCTTTATGGGAATTATCATTGGAATCGTATCGGTTATTTTTCTGATCCTGTGCGTTCTGCTGATCGTGCTGATCCTGCTGCAGTCGGATAAAAGCGCCGGCATGGGCATCCTGGGCGGATCGAGCCAGTCGGCCTTCGGCTCTTCCACGGCCGACGTCATCACCAAAGCCACCGGGATCATGATCGGCCTCTTTATGGTCGGTTCGCTGGGGCTGTCGACGCTGGAATCGGCCCGGATGGACTCCCTCAAGAAGGATCTTCTCAAGACGGAACCGGTCAAGAAGGGCCAGACCGGCGAGGGCGAAAAGAAGGCCGGGCAGGACGCCGGGACCGGTGTCCCGGTACCGCTGAAAAAATAGCATATATCTCGCGCACCTGCTGGTAATGATTCTCATGCGAAGCAGACCCTGCACGAATAGATCGTATTGCCTAAAATAATAGTAGGAGTGAAACAATGGTTAGCAAGGATTATATTTTTACCTCGGAATCGGTTTCTGAAGGGCATCCTGATAAGGTGGCGGACCAGATATCCGACGCCATGCTTGACGAACATATCAAGGGCGACAGGAAATCCAGGGTCGCCATGGAAACGCTGGTCACCACAGACAGGATCGTCCTGTCCGGCGAAATAACCTCGTCGCAGAAGGTGGATTATGACAAGGTAGCCCGCCAGGTGGTCGCCGATATCGGGTACACGGACCCGGAAATCGGTTTCGACGCCAAGACCTGCCGGTGTGACGTATACGTGCATACCCAGTCCCCGGACATTTCCCAGGGCGTTACGGAAGGCCAGGGCCTTTATGCGGAGCAGGGCGCCGGCGACCAGGGCATGATGTTCGGCTACGCCGTGGCCGAGACCAGGGAACTGATGCCGATGCCGATATCCCTTGCCCACAAGCTGGTCAAACGGCTTGCCGACGTGCGGCGCAGCGGCGAGCTCAAGTTTATACGCCCCGATTCCAAATCGCAGGTCACCATCGAGTATGTCGACGCCAAGCCGAAGCGCGTCGAGGCCATCGTTATCTCGACCCAGCACACGCCGGACGTAAGCCACAAGGAGATCACCGAGGGCGTTATCGAGACCACCATCAAGAAGGTCATCCCCGCTGAATTCATAGATAATAACACGAAAATATACGTCAACCCCACCGGCCGTTTCGTGGTGGGCGGCCCCCACGGCGACACCGGCCTCACCGGCCGCAAGATCATTGTCGATACCTACGGCGGCATGGGACGCCACGGCGGCGGCGCTTTCTCGGGGAAAGACCCCTCCAAGGTTGACCGTTCCGCCGCCTACATGGCGCGGTATATCGCCAAGAATATCGTTGCGGCCGGCCTGGCCTACCGCTGCGAGGTGCAGCTTGCCTACGCCATCGGCGTCGCGGACCCCGTTTCCGTTCTCGTTGACACCTTCGGGACCGGGACGATCTCCGAGGATAAAATCGCCGAGCGCGTGCGGAGCGTCTTCAAGATGAAGCCCGCTGGCATCATCGAGATGCTCGACCTGTACCGGCCCATTTTCCGGTCAACCTCAAACTACGGTCATTTCGGCAGGGAAGACGCCGGTTTTATCTGGGAAAAGACGGACAAGGCCGCGGCGCTGAAAGGCTGATGGCGCAGGGCCTTGTATAGTTGAAACGATGGGGCTGTATCAGGCAGCCCCATTTTTGTATAGGTATCCCCGTTTCATGCCGATATTAATGGTGTAACGTCTATTGCTATCGCGAGGATACCCCGATGAAAGAAGTCAAGTTGAGAAGCTATGCCTACCGGTGCTCATGCGGATATGAAGTGAAGGTCTTTCTCGATTCTGGCATTCCCCAGGAGACATTCACCTGCAGGAATTGCGGCTCTGTCATAAAACGCAAGGAGCTCTAAAACGCCCGAAGCCGCATACGTTCTCATGGACAATCTACAGCGTGTCATGCAATGAAAAAACTGCTATCTCTCATCTGCATCGCGGTCATTGCCGTTCCGGTGTTCCTGTATTCGCAGGAATCGGGAGGAGGCGGAGCCGCTAAAAATGAAGCCGGCGATAAAAAAGAGGAAAAAAAGGCTTCTGCCGTGGCGACAGGCGATGACAAGGAACGGAAAGCCAATTTCAACATCGATGCCCTCGTGCTTTACGGGCAGTATAATCGCATCCTCTGGCTGGGAAGCCTGACGCAGAGCTTTGACTCTTTCACCTATCAGCTCAATTCGAATTTCAGCCGCTCTAATGATTTCGGCTATCATAATTCCAGTTATTATGACAATGGGATCGGCTTCACCGGCGAAGCGGACATCACCGAGAAATGGAAGATGACCCCCGAGGTGGAGGTCGGCAACGAGTCCCACGGCATGTTCAGCAACCCCTTTTACAGCAGGGAGGAGAAGGACAGGGTGGTGCTGAAGATCAAGAATGATTTCAGTCCGATGCCGACGCGGTGGAGCCTGAATCTCGGCGGCGTATACTTTACGCACCGCCTCGATGCCACGCAGATACCCGACATCTACTCGCTGGATCCGTACCATTCCAGCGATTTCTACAAGGCCAACGCCGAATTCGGATGGCAGTATATCTGGTCGGCCGCCAACAAGCTCAGCTTTAATTCCAGGTTTTCCCATTACTTTTTCAAAAGCCCCTATGATTACGATTCATGGGTCGCCAATGAATTCATCTGGAATTTCAACGTGTCCGAGTATTTCAAGTTTGGCCTGGGGCCCCAGTATACCTATAACCGCGACCGCGGACATTTCGTTTCCGGCCGGGTCGAGGCGGCGACGATGAAGGTTAAGTATTTCTCGGCCTCCGCGTCCTATGTGTACGAACTGGTCCCCTTCGCCCCGGAGAACTTGTATTTTGACCGTCGGTACGTCAGGCCCGAGTACAACCTGCTGCCGGGGAAGGGACATCACGCGGACCTGAACATCGGCATCGATGTCAGCAACAGCAGCGATGCTGTATTCTACGTGAAAAAGTTCAAGATCAAGGCGACCGGATCCTTTCTCACCAACGACCGGTATTACGCGTTTTATTCGCTCCCGGAGCAGGTGCAGACGACCCACGTGATGAAAATCGAACAGGCAAAGGCGCGGTGCGAGACCGCCCTCGGCCTGGCGGTGTATTCCGCCTACCTGGAACTGGGCGGCAAATACGAGTATGTCTATTCATACGCCAGCGATGCTGTAACGTACCAGCCTGCGCACGTGGAAAGCGGGTACATCCGGCTGAACGTGTGGCGCTTTGAAACGGAATTCGGCACCGGCTATCGCAGCAGGATGCATGCGAGCCCCTTTGTGCGCATGGAGGTGCAGCCGGCCCTGACCGGGTCAGTATCGCTCCAGGTGCGGGTGCTCGACTCCTTTTTTCTGTACGGGCGGGTTGATAACCTGTATAATAGCAGGTACAGCACCGTATACCCGTACCCGGAACAGGGACGTACCGTCATAGGGGGCTTGAGGATCATATTATAGAGGGGCTATGACGCCGTTAATTGCACGAAATGGCGTTATCTTTCTGTAACCAATAAATCGGGATTGACACATACAAGAGTGATGCTGAGCCTATATTTCGCAGCCGTCCCTATATATTCTTGACATTAAACGGTTGACATACTATCTGTGCAAATCGGATGGCCGGAACTTTGCAGCACAGCCGGCCGGGTCCCGCTGCCAGAATAACGGATTGTGAATGAGAATACTAACGGCAATACTATTATCCCTGACTGTCATGCTTGCCGCGTTCCAGGCCCTCTATCCCCAGCCCTCGAAATACGAGGGAAAGCTGGTCAAGAAGATACTGTTCCAGGGCATCAAGAACGCCAATGAAGACGACCTCCTCTATGTCATGAAGACGACGGTTGGATACCCTCTCAAGGCCGTGGAGATCCGCGAAGACATCAAGAAGATATTCAAGAAAGGCAACTTTGAAAGCATCGTCGTCGAAGTCGAGGAATACATGGACGGCGTGCGCCTCAGGTTCATCTGCAGGGAACGCCCCGTCATAAAGGAAATACGCTTCAAGGGCATCGACAAAGTGTCGGAAACCGACCTGACCTCGGCGATCCCCATCAAGGAGGGCGGTACCATCCGGAAGGACTACCTCGAGAAGAGCGTTGCCGCCATCAAGAAAAAATACGATGACGAGGGCCTTTTCAATTCCGTCATCCGCTACGAGGTGAAACCGTACAGGGCGGGCGACCCGAGCAGTGTCGTTGTGAAATTCATCATAGACGAGGGCGAGGAGATCAAGGTACGGAAATTGACGGTTCTCGGCCCGAAAGCGCTGAATACGAAAGAGGTGCTCTCGGTCATGGATACCGCGGAAAAAAGCCTCTTCAAGGACGGCGACTTTAAAAAGGACGTATGGGAGCAGGACAAGGCCAAGGTTCTGGCCTATTACCGCCAGTACGGATACCTCGACGCCCAGATTGCCGAGGAGAGCATCGAGTATGAATGGGTCAATCCCGAGAAGAAGGACAAGCGCGGCATATTCATAACCCTTAAAATCAGCGAGGGCGACATCTATTATTTTGACAGGTACACGGTCGATATCCAGGGCAAACCGGGCGAAACGGTCTTCACCGCCAGGGAATTGATGAAGGATTTCGAGCAGGACACGACCGGGAAGGTCTTCAACGACACGACGTTCCAGATGGACCGACAGAACATCAGCTTCAAGTACGCGTCAAAGGGCTATATCTTCGCCCGGGTGGTGCCTAACCGCATCGTGACCGAGCGGGAAGTGGTTGAAAAGGGCAAAAAAGTCAAGCGTAAATTCATGGCAATCAACTTCGTCATCGAGGAAGGGAACCAGGCCTACGTTGACATGATCATAATAAAAGGGAACAAGAAGACCAAGGACAAGGTCATCCGCCGGGAACTGGTCATCCGGGAGGGCGACCTCTTCGATTCTCGGAAGCTCCAGCTTTCCCGGGAAAAGGTCTACAACCTGGGGTTCTTCAAGCAGGTCAACATCGATGTGCGGCCGGGGAGCCGCGAGGGTTACATGAACCTGATCGTCGACGTGGAGGAGCAGCCCACCGGCACCATCTCGCTGGGAGGCGGGTACGGCACCACGTCCGGCTTCTCCATATTTGCCGACGTCGCCGAGAACAACCTCCTGGGGAACGGACACCGGGTGGGGGTCCGGTTCGAGTACGGGCCGGAGCGCACCTCGATCACGCTCTCCTTCGCGGAACGCTGGCTTTTCAACCAGCCCATCGGCCTCAGCACATCGGTCTTCTACAACCTTTATAACGTGAAGTCAAACCAGACGGTGTTCTCCTCCACCCAGGAAGACGAGGGGAACTATAAGCGCGAAGCGATCGGGTACGCCCTCGGGCTGAGCTACCGTTTCCTGGATTACTACACGGTCGGCACCAGCTGGTCGCACGCCTTCACCAAGGTCAAGGACCCCTCCGGCAACAGCACCGAGGAGGTCTTTTACTCGGCGAAGCTGGGATACCAGGAGAAACGGAGCATAACCGTGTTCCTGGCCCATGACTCCCGCGACAACTACCTGAACCCGACCAGGGGCTTCAACATAGACGTCTCGGCGAACTTCACCGGCGGCAACGTGCTGGGCGGTTCGGACCATTACATAAAAATCACGCCTGAAATCTATTTCTATTTTTCGCCGTTCCATATCCCGTTCCTGAAAAGCCATCCCTGCGTGTTCGAGCTCAGGGCCAGCGGCTCCTTTATCGTGAAGCCCTTCGGCTCGGGGCAGGTCAACCGCAGGCAGCCGCTCCATTCGAATTTCTACTACCTGAGCAGGGGCCAGTGGGACCTCCGGGATCCCTGGCTTGAGCCCGAGGACCGCCTCAACATCGGCGGTCCCGAAACACTGCGCGGATGGGACTACTACGACAAGAAGTTCCCCGAGTCCTGGCAGAACGTGGGGCTCTTTCACCGGATCCTCTACGGGGCCGAGTTCCGGGTGCCCATTCATCCGCAGATGCTCTGGTTCGCGGTATTCTTCGATGCCGGTTCGCTCTGGTCGGATCCTTTCTGGGAAAAGCAGCTTTCGCTGGACAACCAGAAAATCGTGGCGCAGGACCTCTTTACCAGGGACCTGGCGCGGATACAGCGCTTTGACAAGGTCAATCTCCTCAGTTATTTCAAGTATTCCTACGGCTTCGGATTCAGGATACAGATACCCATGATGCCCCTCAGGTTCTGGTTCGGCAGGAAGCTTATCTACAGCGGCGGCAGATTCAAAAGCGTCGGCGGCCTGACCTTCCAGTTTGCCATAGGTGACATGAGGTTCTGATGCGGTACGCTGCGGTCATCCTCGCCGCCGCGGTTGCGGTATGTTCTTCCTGCTCAAATCTCAAGAAGAAAGACGATCTCGGCCCCCCGCCGGTCATCCGGTACATGAACCTGAAAGCCGTGTATTCCTTTGTCCTCAACAAGAACCGCGACGCCCTGGGCGTTAAGAAGAAACTGGATGAGAAAATGGCCCGGGCGAAGGAGATCGAGAAGGATCTTGACGAGCCGTCCGGCGATCACGTGGCCCTTCTTGATGAATACCGACAGCTTGCGTCGGAGCTCGCCGCGCTGAAGGGCAGGAGCAAGTATTACAAGGGGATTATCCTTACCCAGATCGACCGGGCCGTCAAAAACGTGGCAAAAAAAATGAAGATTGATTTTGTGATAAATATCGGCGATGAGCTCATCTACGCCAGAAAAGAATATGATATTACCGAGGACGTTTTTCTTGAAATCACCCGTATCGATGAACGAAGGGCCCCGGAGGCCCGTTGACGCCGGCAGGAGCGCGGGAACCGTGAGCAGGCTGCTGCTTTCCCTTTTCATCTTGTCTTTCCTTGCGTCGCAGGCTGCCTGCGCCACCAAGGAGGATCTCATCAGGAAAGCCTTCAAGAGCTTCAAGGGAGGCTATGCCATTTTCGTAAGCAAGAAGAACTTCCGGCTGGACGTGTATGACCGGCAGCTGAAGGTAATTGCCTCATACATGATCGGGTACGGATCGAATACGGACATGAAACCGAAGCTCTACGAGGGGGACAACAGGACTCCCGAGGGAGTTTACGCGGTGAACGAGATCCTGAGCATGGATGCGGACATCAAATCCCCGTCATACCGCGTGCTGCGGGACATGAACAAAAAGTACTTCCGCGCCAGCGAAGGCCACAGCAAGTTCGGGGAACCCGATGTCGACCTGGGCGACAACGCCTACGGGCCCCGCTATTTCGGAATTGACTATCCGAACGAGGAAGACCGCATAAGGTACCGGAAGTCGGTCAGGAAAGGGAAGGTCCCGCTGGTAAAGGGTAAAAGGGCCGGGATCGGATACGGCATTGCCATACATGGAAATAACGATGAAAATGCCATCGGGCATCTTTCGTCAAACGGCTGCGTAAGGATGTTTAACCGGGACGTGGTTGAACTGGAACAGTATATCCAGTTGGGAACGCCGGTGATTATCCTTGAGGAGTAGCCGCATTCCCTGCCTGAGAACCGATCCTTTTTTTATGTTGACATTATTCCAGCTGCTGATGAATACTGTCGCTGATTTTTTTTAACGGAGGACCATAGTGTTACAATTAACTGGTATAGCTTACGCCGCATCCGAGGGCGCAGCCCCGGCAGGGCAGGGGATGGGGGGGGCTCTGGGAAACTACAGCTTCATCATTCTTATGGTGGCCACCATCGCCATATTCTATTTTCTCCTGATCCGGCCCCAGAAAAAGAAGGAAAAGGAAAGGCTGGATATGATTTCCGCCCTGAAGAAAGGGGACAAGGTCATAACCGCCGGCGGCATGTATGGAATCGTGGACAGTTTTAAGGAAGGCGATATAGTCGTTCTGAAAGTTTCCGGCAACACCAAGATCGAGTTTATTAAAAGCGCTATACAGAACAAAATCCCATAATAACGTCAGATAAAAGAATTATGAAAAGAAACCCGCTGTACCTTCTGCTGATCCTGTCAGTCCCCGCATGTCTCTATTTCGGAGCCCTCGCGCAGGATGGTTCCGGCGACGCGGCCGGTAAAGACACAACTTCGATTGAGAAGCGAGATGGCGATAAGTTGGATACCTCGTCCGGCAAAGAGGGGGCAACCGCCATAGACAAGGGCGGCAGCGCCGGAACGAAGTCTGATGAAGCGAAAAGGGAAGCCAGGAAGAAGGCTGAGCGTAAAAAGAAGGAAGTAAAAAAACAGGCGGAAAAAAAGCCTGAGAAAAAGGCAGAAGAGAAAAAAGAGACCGTTAGGAAAGAAGAACTCAAAGAGGAAATCCCGGAAGAGAACCTTGACCGTGAGAGCGGTGACAGCCTGCTCCTGATTGATCATGAAGGCATAAAGTACAACCGCATACCGGACATCACCATCAAGGCTGAGGAGCCGGGCCAGGACCTGGTCAAGATCCCGGATGATAAAATCACCGACTCTTCCAAGGAGAAACAAAAGAGCGAAGGGATTTTCGGCAAGAAAACGAGCGCCATCGCCGGTTGGGCCATTGTCATATTCATCTTCCTCATCTTCGCGATCTATTCCAAAACCAGGACAAGAAGATCCCGCAGAAAGGGCTCTCGGATTATAACGAAACGATAAACAGATTCAGGGGACGTGCATGACCAGGGGAATGATATATAAACTGATATTTATCCTGCTGCTGATCGCTTTCGCGATCGTGCTTATTCTGCCGACGGTAGGCGAGAATACGATGCAGGTGTCAATGAACAGCGATGCCACGGCGGAGCAGTTCGAGGCCGTTAAAAAGAAGTTCCCGTCCGACGACTATGTCGTGACGCAGAAAGGTTCGGAACTGACGATTATCGGCAGAAACCTCAACGACGCGGTCATGAACGACGTGCGGACATTTCCCGGCGTAAGGACCTCGGTGATACAGAAGCACTGGGCCGAAAACGCGGTCATGGCGAAAAAGGTCAATCTGGGCCTTGACCTCCAGGGCGGCATGCACCTGGTCCTCCAGGCCGATTTCGCAAAAATCGAAAGCAAGTCCATTGACAAGAAAAAGCTCACCGAAAAGGAAAAGTCAGAGCTGACCCAGCAGGCCCTGGAGCTCATCCGGAACCGGATCGACAAATTCGGCGTGGCTGAGCCCTCGATACGTCCGCGGGGAAACGAGGCCATAGAGATCCAGCTCCCCGGCGTCAAGGACCCCCGCGCGGTAAAGAAGGCGATAGGAACGACGGGACAGGTGGAATACCGCCTGGTCGATGACGAGTATACCGCCAAGGCCGGTGAATGGCTGAGACGCAATTACAAGGAAAAGGCGCTTCCTGAAGAAGTAGAAAAGCAGGACAAGCTCCTTGCCGACATCACGGAGGGGATACAGCTCCCCAATAACCGCGAGGTTTTATACCACTGGGAACGGCAGAAGGACACAAACAAGATCATCCCCCAGTATCCCATTGTGCTCATGAGGGAAGTCGCCATCGCCGGAACCGACATCAACAAGGCCTGGATCGGCAATGACGAGTACGGCGGACTGGCGGTCCACTTCACCACCACCGCCGAGGGGGCCACCAAGTTCGCCGATGTCACGGCAAAGAAGAACTGGGGCAAAAAACTGGCCATCGTTATAGACGACAAGGTTAGGAGCGCGCCGCGGCTGAACGTGCAGATCACCAGCGGATCCGCAATGATCAACGGCAATTTCACCTACGACGAAGTCAACACTCTGACCCGCATCATTAAGGAAGGCGCCCTGCCGGTTGACCTCAATATCATCGAGGAGCGCACCGTCGGGCCATCCCTGGGGCAGGACTCAATAGAAGCCGGCATCAAGGCCGCGATACTCGGCTTTGTCGGCATCCTGGTGTTCATGGCCATGTATTACCGGCTGGCGGGCGTCATCGCCGGCGCGGGCCTTGTCCTGAACGCCATATTCCAGATGGCAATTCTTTCCTGGCTCGGCTTCACCCTCACGCTACCCGGCATCGCCGGTATCATCCTCACGGCCGGTATGGCCGTGGACGCCAACGTCCTCATCTATGAACGGATGAAGGAGGAACTGGCCAACGGCAAATCGGTGCGGATGGCCGTGAGCCTCGGTTTTGACCGGGCCTTCTGGGCCATATTCGACGGCAACCTGACGACCCTGATTTCGGCCTTTGTCCTGGCGCAGTTCGGCACGGGCCCCATCAAGGGCTTCGCGGTGACCCTGACCATCGGTCTCATCGTCAGTATGTTCGTGGCGCTGTATATTACGCGTTTTGTCTATGAACTGATATCATTAAATAAAAAAATCAAGCGGCTCAGCATTTAAGGGGGCTCATGTTGAAACAGCGGACCATACCATTTTTAAAATATAGATTTATCGCGTACGGATTATCCCTCTCGCTATTTGTCATATTCGTTGCGTGGGGGCTCGTCACCAAGGGCCTGAACCTGGGCGTGGATTTCGTCGGCGGTCAGAAGATCATCGCCCGGTTTGAGAAGGGCGTTGACGAGGGGAAGATCAGGAAGGTTCTCGCCGCCTACAGCCCGATGGTGCAGCAGATCGGCGAGGCGGACAACCATGAATTTATCATAACGACCAAGCTCAAGGAAGACTCCGCCTTCACAACGGAAGAAAATATGCGGAAGGACCTTGAAGCGAAATATCCTAAGGTCCGCATGGAGAGGGGGGATGCTGTTTTTGTTTTGCTGAAAGGAACAGTTGACGCAAACAAGGTGAGCGCCGCCCTCGCGGGCCTGGACGCCGAGGTGAGGAAAATAGGCGATCCCGCCAGAAGCGAATATCTTATCTTTAAGAAGGAACCCGCTGGCAAAAAGAAAAAATCTGCGTATACTGAAGATAAAGTGGAAAACCAGATACGGTCGGCCTTTGACGGCACCGAGATATTGAACGGCATCGCCATACCTGCCGTGTTCGATAAGCCGGCAGACGAAACGGAGCTGAACGGCATAGCGAAAAAGTATAATGCCACGCTGTTGAAGACCGGCGAGGAGGGAAAATCCTCCTATGTGTTCTATAAGCTGGTGGTGGACGAATCCGACCGGATCAAGGCTGATCTTGATAAAAGCTTCAAGAATGTGAAGGTCATGAGCACTGAAAACGTCGGTCCGGCAGTCGGGAGCTTCCTCCGCCAGTCGGCGTTGAAGCTCATCATCGTATCCATTATCCTGATGACCATATATCTGGCGTACCGTTTCGAATTCAGGTACTCGGTGGGCGCCATGGCGGCGGTCCTTCATGACGTCATTCTGTCGATCGCGTATTGCGGCTTCGCCGGCATCGAAATCAACATCTCCGTCGTCGCGGCCCTTCTCACGATATTCGGTTACTCGGTCAACGACACCATCGTCATCTTCGACCGTATCAGGGAGAATACCCAGATAGAAACAAAAATATCCATGGTTGATATCGTGAACTCGTCAATTACCGTGACAATGTCCAGGACGATCCTCACGTCGTTCCTGACTCTGCTGAGCGTATTCGCCCTCTTCCTGCTGGGCGGCGAGGGCATAAGCGATTTCGCCCAGGTGCTGTTGTTCGGCATGATCATCGGCTGTTATTCGACGATCTACATCGCTTCGCCGGTCGTGCTGTCATGGGAAAAACTGATGCAGCGGATCAAGTCGTAACGATCAGCCGTAACGCGGAGGCTCCTTCAGGCATGCGTGCCCGGCGGCCGGCCGGGACGGCCTCGGGCAGCCCGTTAGCGAGGAGGCTTCCGGTTTGAGAAACTACATCCTGCTGCTGACGTTCCTCATGGTGCCCCTTCCCGAAGCCGGTGCGGCGGAAGAATTCAGCGCCCGGGGCATCGCGACATTCACACGCTATCTCATTGATCACCGGGAATACTACCGGGCC
>DAONAJ010000090.1:0-15709 GCA_035400945.1 Spirochaetota bacterium | reverse complement strand
CGCCCATACCGTGGAAAGCATTTACTCGGTGTCCTTTGACCTTGACTGCGACCCCGCCGTCGATATCAACGACAGCATGGTCGAAACGCAGTTTCATTATATCGTGCAGGAATCGGTGACCAACGCCATCAAGCATGGCAAGGCCACCGGCATCACGGTGTCCCTCAAAAGGATACGGGGCAAGATTCATCTCGTAATACGGGACGACGGTACGGGCTTCCCGGCCGAGGTTGACACTGACAAGGGCATGGGTCTGAGGATCATGCAGTACCGCGCCAATGCGATCGGCGCTTCGATAAAGATAGCCAAGAACAAGGGCAAGGGGACCACGGTCACGTGCATATGGAGATGATGGCGTTTCCGGTGTCATAAAACTATTGACAGGCTTCCCGGCTGCAATATATGTTTACCCTGAAAGGACAGGTTAATGGCAAAGAGCAAAGTATTGATAGTCGATGATCATCCCGTGGTCCGGCAGGGGCTGGCCGCTTTCATAAACGGCGAGGAGGATTTTATCGTCTGCGGCGACGCCGAGGACGCCGATGCCGCGATACGCTCCATCAACGAGCTCAAACCGGACATCATCATCGCAGACCTGTCCCTCAAGGGCACCGGCGGAATTGAGCTGACGGCCGCGATAAAATCGCGTTTTAACATACCAGTCCTCATTCTCTCGATGCATGACGAGAATTTTTACGCGGAGCGGGCCATCCGGGCCGGCGCGCGGGGCTATGTCATGAAAAAGGAGTCCATGGAGGTCGTCATCAGGGCGCTCCGCGATATCCTTGCCGGCAGGATCTACGTGAGCGAAGAACTGAAGGAGAGGCTTCTCGGCAGGCTCCTTACCACGCCGGACGTGAGGCAGTCTCCCCTTGAAAGCCTTACGAACAGGGAGATGGACGTGTTCCAGCTCATCGGCAGGGGGCTTTCAAACAGGCATATCGCGCAGGAGCTGTCCCTCAGCGTGAAGACGATTGAAACATACCGCTCCCGTATTATTGAAAAGCTCAAGCTGAAGGACTCTGGAGAATTGGTGCAGTTCGCGATCCAGTGGAACCAGGGAAGCGGCACACCGGAACAATAGTTTTTCACCTAGGGCCTTACTCGCCAGCCATAGGGGAATTCCCCTACAAAAAATTTCATGTTTTTTCCCTCATCCAAATAACTTAATCAGGGATTGCAAATATTACAGGGTATGGTGTATATTATAGGAGTTAACGGTCTCACTAATACGCTTATTGTAAATGGAGGTTTTACTTTCAGTAACAGTAATGCTTAAGAGACAGAATGTTATCCTGCTCTCTACAGTATACGGCACAATAAACTACACCTTGAAACAGAAGTGGATGAATGTGTTACCCAAACAACAATGTTTCATATCCCCCCCCATTTTTCTCCATGCCGTCAACTGTAGATGAGCAGTTTCTTTTTTAATCCGAACTGCTCATCCTATATAAAATCCATCAATTTCTTGAATTCCTCTTCTTTCATATTGAAGCTTTGCTTTTCTGACGGGAACTCGCCGGTTCTGACTTCCTTGACGTAATTCTGGATGCCCCGGAGGGACGCGGAGTAGAGGTCCTCGTAGATTTTAACGAACTTCGGGGTAAAACGCTTGAAGAGGCCCAGCATGTCGTTCAGCACCAGGACCTGGCCGTCGCAGAAAGCGCCGGCGCCGATGCCGATAGTGGGAATTCTCAGCTTTTCGGAAATAATTTTGGCGATTTGCCAGGGCACGCACTCCAGGACAATGCTGAAGCAGCCGGCAGCTTCGAGGGATTTTGCCTGCTCGATAAGCCGCTTTGCCGTGTCAAAATCCTTCCCCTGGACGATGGAGCTTCCCAGTTTGTCGGCGGTCTGAGGCGTGAAACCGATATGGCCCATGACCGGAACCCCGGCCTGAATGATTTTTTTTGTAGTGTCAAGGGCATGGTCAAACCATTCCAGTTTGACCCCCTGGCATCCACCCTCGTTTACAAAACGGCGGGCGCTTGTCACCGCGTCTCCAGGATTTACCTGGTAAGAGCAGAAGGGCATATCGCCGACCACCATGGCGTGTTCCGATCCTTTTGAAACGGCCCTGCTGTGGTTGATCATTTCATCGAGGCTTATCTCCGTCGTGCTGTCCATGCCGAGGACGACATTTGCCATGGAGTCGCCCACCAGGATGATGTCCACCCCCGCCGCGTCCAGTATCGGTGAAAAGGAAAAATCATAGGCGGTGAGCATGGCGATTTTTTCTTTTTTCGCTTTCATTTCCAGTATTGATTCAGCGGAGAGTCTCATGATTACCTCGATTTATGATATAAAAGGCCGTTGCTAGCTGGAAAGTACGGGTTTAACCATGATTCGTCAATATTTTTTCACCGCCTGTTGTCATACTGTCCATCGGCAGCCGTGGTTTTGATTTAACACAGTTACTCTGACACCGATAGTTATAGCCCGATTGCCATGAGCATCCTGGCCCAGTGACCCGTTATGACAGGTTTTAAAAGGTAGCGATAGTTATCGGTAGTAATTGCAAAAAATTATTAAAATTTATATTTACATAACTATAAATATGTATAAAATATAATAAAAATCGTAAAATTGTTAAAAAAATTGCCATATAGTTAAAAAATATCAATATTTTATCATATAATTAAATAACTATCGTTAATTGAACATAATTGCATGCCATCGCCCTAAATATCGTCACCAAAGGTGGCGAAAGTTCGAATAGGGATACGTGTCCCTACTTTACTCTTCGAGATCTTTGAAAACTTTTTTAAACTGGAAAGGCGAATCTCTACGGAGAATTCCAGTCTTGTATTAGCCCAAATACAAGCCTGGAATGTCTCAACCCGGCTGTTGCGTAAGGCTTCAGCCACTTTACTGGTGTATTCATTCAGTTCCGGCCGCCCACCGGAGGCTGAATGGCATGGAAGCCAGAATACTTTTCTCAACAAAGGAGTGTAAAATGATAATCAATCACAACATGAATGCGATTAATGCCAACCGTGTCCTCAAGTTCAACGAATGGGAGATAGGCAAGAGCATGGAAAAGCTCTCATCGGGGATGAGGATAAACAGGGCGGGCGATGACGCGTCCGGTCTGGCCGTATCCGAAAAGATGCGGACCCAGATCCAGGGGCTGAGGCAGGCTGAAAGGAACACCGAGGACGGTATGTCGTTTATACAGACCGCCGAGGGGTACCTCAACCAGACTTCCTCAATCATCCAGCGCGTCAGGGTCCTGGCCGTACAGGCTGCCAACGGTATTTATTCAAATGAAGACCGCCAGCTTATACAGGTCGAGGTTTCCGCCCTTGTCGACGAGGTTGACAGGCTCGCATCTCAGGCAGAGTTTAACAAGTTCAAAATACTGACTGGAGATTTTTCCAGGACCAATCCCAAGGCGAGCATGTGGTTTCAGCTCGGGGCCAACAAGGATCAGCGTGAGCGCGTGTACATAGGGACTATGACCGCCCAGGCCTTAAAGTTCCGTGACGGCTCAGGCAAGATCGCTGTTTCTCTTTCCGCACCCGGCGGCGCCAATGACGCCATAGGGATTATGGATGCAGCACTGCAAAGGCTTGGCAAGCAGCGGGCAGATCTCGGCGCCTACTTCAACAGGCTCGAGATGACCGCGAAGGGGCTCATGGTTGCGTATGAAAATACGCAGGCATCGGAATCGCGGATCCGCGACGCCGACATGGCCGAGGAAATGGTCGGTTTCTCAAAGAACCAGATCCTTGTCCATACCGGTTCGGCCATGCTGGCACAGGCGAACATCCAGGGTCAATCAGTAATGAAATTGCTTGGTGCCTAACGGTGCCGGGCAGCATCTCGAGAGTAAAGATAAAAAGGTTCTTTGAAAATTCAGCGCGATTCTCACCCCTCCCGGTGAGGCCCGACTGTCCTGCACCCGGCTGTTTCGGCAGCCCGTGATGCGGGGAGGGCATCACCGGCTGCCGGAATTTCCGGGGCCGGTGTTGTCGTGATTATGGGCAGTCAGGGCAGCACGTCAAGGAGTCAACCTTCGGACCGCGGGGCGGTCCCGGGCGCGCCATGATGGGGCGCCTGAAAAACACGGGTTCCGGGCAGAGACAGGATCGGACCCGGACCATAACAAGGGAGGGAACCAATGAGAATCAATCACAACATGAGTGCCATTTTCGCAAGCAGGCACCTGTCGGAAGTGGAGAACAGGCTGGACAAGAGCATCGAAAAGCTCTCATCCGGCGAGCGGATCAACACTGCCGGCGATGACGCCACGGGTCTGGCCGTGTCCGAAAAGATGCGGACCCAGATCAACGGCCTGGTCCAGGCTGAAAAGAACGCACAGAACGGGCTTTCTTTTATCCAGGTCGCCGAGGGGTCATACCAGCAGATCAACGAGATCATGCAGCGGATAAGGGTTCTGTCTGTCCAGTCGGCCAATGGAATTTATTCCAGGGACGATCGCGTTCAGATTCAGGTTGAGGTATCTCAGCTTATTGATGAAGTCGACCGTATCGCCTCTTCCGCAGAGTTCAACAGGATGAAGATGCTCCGGGGAGAATTTGCAAAGAACAGCAAAACAGGCAGCATGTTTTTCCATGTTGGCGCAAATCAGGATCAGCGTGTCAGGGTCTATATCGCCACTGTCAGCTCGAAAGCCTTCAACCTGGTAAATGAGGGGAGCAAGCGGACAATTTCAACGGTGGCCGGCGCAAATGCGATGATAGGGTATGTCGATTCGGCATTAGACAGGCTGAACCGGCAGCGGGCAGACCTTGGAGCGTATTACAACCGGCTCGAAAATACGGTAAAAGCCCTGACCCAGACATATGAGAACATGATGTCAGCCGATTCACGTCTGCGTGATGCGGATATGGCAGCTGAAATGGTTGAATTCACAAAGGACCGCATTCTCGTTCAAACCAGCGCGGCGATGCTGGCTCAGGCCAACACCAAGCCGAAGCTGATCATGAAGCTGTTTGAATGAGAATCATCTTTAAACGGGGTATCCCGGCAGTGCGGATGTCCCCGTCCCTCATCGGCGCCGGCACGGGTAGCGCTGCCCTGGCCGGTAGCCGGTGAGGGGGCCGTTTTTAAAAGGGAGGTTGGGAGAGTTTCTCCCGTTAACATGGAGGTTAACTATGTATGTCAAGAACGTAAACTATGATTCGGTGGACCCGGGCGGGACCTACGCCCGCAAGGCTGAGCCGTCGCCGGAACAGGCCGGCATGGCCCAGACGCAGCAGGCGCAGAAGATCCAGCCGCAGACCGTCCAGCGCGAGCCGAGCCGGCAGGAAGTTGCCGAGATCGTCGATCGCCTGAACAAGGGCGTCCGGGAGATACATGAGCGCATGTCCTTCTCGTACCATGAGAAAACACAGCGTATCATTGTCAAGGTTATGAACAATGATACCAATGAGGTCGTGAGGGAGATTCCATCTAAGGAAGCCATTAAGCTTCTTGAGCATATCCAGGACTTTCTCGGTATGCTGGTGGATGAATCGCGATAACTGATATCGCGGTGTAGTGCAGTAAATATCGTTTTTTGTGAAGAGGACACTATTGTCTTCCAAAGATACCTATGGCCTTTACAAAAACCAATCCCGCCGCTTATCTTTAACAGATAGTAATATCAATTAATATATATAAAAATAAATATTTATTCATATATCTAAATAATTCTCCCGGTCTATTTTGCTCTGACCCCAGGTTTTGCTCTGACCCCAATATCTGCCGGCGTAAGGTAATGGAAAAGCATCAAAAATCTCATTTTTTTTTAATACCGAATTATATCCTCTTATTAAATTTTGATATTATGTCGATAGATAAGATGTAGGATACCTATGTTAGAACAGTGCCAAAATAAGCAAGGGAGGGCTTGCATATGCCGGTATCAATGAGTGGAATGGCGTCAGGCATAGATACCGACGCCATTGTCGACAAGCTGGTCAATGTAGAAGCCAGGCCGATAAAACAGCTTGAAATCCGCAAGAAAAACCATAATGCACGCAAGGACGCGCTCAAGTCCCTGAGCAGGCAGCTCAATGATGTGAACAGCGCTGCAAAGGACCTGTACGGTTTCAGGACTTCCTTCAACGATAAGAACGCTGTTTCTTCTGACAGCTCCGTCATCGAGGCCAAGGCCTCCATGCAGGCCGACAAGGGCGTGAGAAAGATTAAGGTAAACCAGATTGCGACCTCGCACAAGGTTTCCACTGATCCGGTGCAGGAAAAGGAAGCGCTGCCCGCGGGAAAATTCACCATTGAGGTGGACGGCTCAAAGCAGACCATCTCCTTTAAAGGCGGAACCCTGAAAAACCTGGCGGACAAGATTGAAGAAGCGGCGTCGGACCTCGTTGCGACATCGTACATCCGCAAGGACGGCGACACCTATATCCTCACCATCCAGTCGAAGAAGACGGGCGAGAAGGGCGAGATAAAGCTTTCAGGAGACCGGGGGCTCCTCGACAAGATAGGACTCACCGGCGGACAGGCCGGAGCACAGAAGAACGAGGTCGCCGTGTCCTTCGATTCAAGGTATTTTACCTCCTACATGGGGGAGAAGAAGCCGGAGGCTGAAAACGGAAAAATCAGCGTGAGGGATAACGGCAGGTCCGTATCTGTGCGCGGGGCCCTGTGGCGCGAGTACGCCCTGCCGGTTGAAATGACTGCGAAGGGCGACACTACCCTTGAATTCGATCTATCCTACCGGGACCAGGAGAGCGGTGACGACGGGAGCATCCCGAAGCGCCTCAGGGTCGGGCCTAAGGAGAAGGTCAACATCAAAGGCATTATCCTTGAAAGCTATAATGTCGAGCGCAAGCGCGAGGGTAAGAAGGAGGACCTGAAGGGCCTTGAGAGCCTTATGGGAATCGGCATCGTCGTGAACGAAAACGGAAAACGCGTGGAGAAGGTCTATTCCCTCGGAAGGGACCTGAAGGGCCCCCAGACGATCGCGGCGGGCAAGGATCTCAAGGGCGGAAAGATCAGCAAGATCATCCTCTACTGCAACCGCGGGACCATGGAGCTGTCCGGGGTGCGCCTGGCTACGCCGGCTGAACAGAAGCCCGGCTACGCGATGAAGAATGTCATCGCTCCCGCGCAGGACGCCAGGATCACGGTCGACGGCATCGAGATAACCAGGGACCGCAACGACGGCCTCACTGACGTCATCAAGGGGGTTACCCTGACCGTCAAACGGCCCTCCCAGCATGAAGTGGACCTGAACGTGGAACCCAGCATCGATACATCCGTTGAAAAAATAAAGAAATTCGTCGATGCGTATAACAAGTACCTGGACATGCACAGGGACCTGACCAAGGCCGTCATGTCTCAGAAGCCGGGAGATTACGACAAGAACATTTCCCAGCAGGGCCTCTTCATGGGCGATATGACCCTGATGAGGCTGCAGGGCACGCTGCAGATGGCCGTGACCAGCGCCTACCCCAACAGCGCCGATAAGCCGATCAGGATGTTCGCCGAAATGGGCGTTTCAACGGGTTCGATCAACGCCGAGTGGGAATCGATCAAGTCGGGCAAGCTCATTATCGACGAGGCGCTTCTGAAGAAAACAATACTGGAGAACCCCGAGGGGGTGACCCAGTTTTTCGGTTCCGATTCCGACGGGGATAACAAGGCAGATAACGGCATGGCCTTCAGGGTGACGGCCATGCTGAAGCCCTATATTTCGTCCGGCAAGAACATCATCGCCGCGAAAATTGACATGGAAGACAGCGGCATCAAGATAGCCGACGAGAGCATAAAGGCCAAAGAGGACCACCTGAAGAAATACGAAGAGAAGCTGAAGAGAAAATTTGCCGCCATGGAGCAGGCGATATCCCAGACCAACGCCCAGAAGCAGTGGATGAAAAACCAGATGGGCGGCGGCTCCGATGACAGGGAAAAATAACAGAAGCAAGAGGTGCGACGTGCAGGTACTTATAAACGATTGTCCGGTTGATTTCGAGCTGCAGCAGGATAAGAAGATATCCGATGTCATCAATTCAATCTCCGAATGGACGCGCGACCGCGATCTCGTGTTCTCCGAGCTGTATATTGATGATGATTATTATCCCATCGACGGCGCGCCCGACGCCAGTCTGGCCGGCGTCAAGGTTATCAACTGCATCGTGCAGTCCAAGGCGGACATCGTGTTCTCCTCCGTGGACGAGGCCACCCGCTACTGCGACCGCGTGAATTCATTCATGGAACGCGTGGCGGAGACCGGCGAGTGGGGCCGGGGCGAGATAGACGACCTGATGACCGGCATCTCGTGGCTCATGGAAGTGCTTGCCAGGGTGACCGGCCTTCTCGGCATCACTTACGGAAGGCTGAAATTCAGGGACTCCGACCTTGACCACTACGTCCATGTCATCGAAGGGTTCAGGGACAGCCTGGTAGCGGAAGGGGCCGACGTGAAGGGCGTCGTTAACGCGAACCGCGGCATTTTCGGCGATATCAGGCATATTTTCAGGATGATCCTTCTCGGCGACGAGATGCGGTCGCTCATCGTACAGAGCATTGATTCTCCCGATGTGCTGATTTCATCTATCCGGCAGACCAGGGAAGAGCTACCCCAGCAGCTTGCGAGCGTGCAGGCGGCCGCCGTTGCCTACCAGATGGGAAAGGACGCGGAGGGCTCCGAGCGCCTGAAGGCCTTTGTTGACTTCGTGTACCGCTATACCAGGACCTGTTACCAGCTCGTGCCCATGTTCCGCATCGACCTCGGGGAGATTGCCGTCGGCGGGGTAAGCCTGGAACAGAAGAACCGCGACGTGCGCAACCTGCTTCATGAAATCATCAGCGTCATGGAAAACAACGATATCATCAGCCTCTCTGATATCCTTGAATACGAGATCAGGCCCGCCCTGGAAGATCTCGGCTCCTATATGGACCAGCTGCTGGAAAAAATCGGCGGGAAGTAGTTCCCTGACCGCCGTTGCAGGTGCTGCAGCTGCCATTCACTTTCTTTAATCATCCCGTGAATCGCGGATTGAATTCATAGTTCCCGCAGGGATGGGCGGTATGAACTGCTCCGCGGTCTACTATGAAGGCAAAAGGGAGGTTTACCGGACCCGGTGCGAGAATCCCTGGTGAATAGGTGAGCCCGGGACGATGTTTCGCCGAAGGAAAGGCGTAGTCTAAAATGTCTTGATTTTTTTTCTGCCGCGTATCAACAGTAGTGCCTGCGGTGCAGAAGCCAACACCGTTATAGCCGATATCCTATCATGCAGGTACCATTACCATGGGAAAAGACAAGGACCAGAAAAAACCGTGGGGGGGCCGCTTCACCGGTTCCCTGTCAAATACCGCCGAAAAGCTATCCGCCTCGATCAGCTATGATTCGCGCCTCTGGCGCCAGGACATCCGCGGGTCACAGGCCCATGCGAAGATGCTCAACCGGATCGGCATCCTGTCCGACGGTGAACTGGCCGATATCCTCAAGGGACTTGACCAGATCGGAAAGGAGATCGGGGCCGGTGCCTTCGCCTTCTGGGAATCCCTTGAGGACATCCACATGAACATAGAAGCGGTCCTTACCGAGCGCATCGGGGACGCGGGCAGGAAGCTCCACACGGCCCGGTCGCGCAATGACCAGGTGGCCCTGGACATGCGCCTCTATATCCGCGATGAGGCTGAAGAGGTCCGCGCCATGCTTGCCGCCCTGGTGGGGCTCCTGGCGGATAACGCGGAGAAAAACATCGACGTCATCATGCCCGGATACACCCACCTCCAGGTGGCGCAGCCGGTGCGCTTCAGCCAGCACCTTCTCGCCTATGCCTGGGGTTTCCTGCGCGACGCGGAGCGCCTCGACGCCTCGGTCCGCGCCTGCTCGAAGCTTCCCCTCGGGTCAGGCGCCCTGGCGGGGCTCAACTACCCGGTGGACCGCGAGTTCGTGCGCGGCGAGCTCGGCTTCGAAGAAATAGTACCCAACACGATGGACGCCGTGAGCGACAGGGACTTCATCCTCGATTTCTGCTATTTCGCCGCGGTCTGCGCCGTGCGCCTCTCCCGCTTCTGCGAGGAGTTGGTACTCTGGTCAACATCCGAGTTCGGGTTCATCCGCCTCGGGGAGGGGGTCACCACGGGCTCATCCATCATGCCCCAGAAGCGCAACCCGGACATAGCCGAGCTTATCAGGGGAAAATCAGGGAGGACCATCGGGAACCTCATGTCCCTGCTGACCCTTCTCAAGGGGCTTCCCATGACCTACAACCGCGACCTCCAGGAGGACAAGGAGCGCCTCTTCGATTCCCTTGACACCATCAGGCTCGCCCTGGCGGGTCTGATGGAGATGCTTGCGACCATGACCGTGAAGGACGGCCGGATGAGACAGGCCGTGTACAGCAATTTCTCCACCGCCACGGACATCGCCGATTACCTGGCGCTCAAGGGGGTGCCCTTCAGGAGGGCCCATGAGATCGTGGGCACCATCGTCAGGACCTGCGAGGAGCAGGGCACCGATTTTTTCGCCATGAAGGCCGCGGATTTCAGGAAATTCGCCCCGGAATTCGGCGACGATATTTCGGATATCATCAATCCGGAGACCAGCGTTGAGCGCAAGGTTTCCGCCGGCAGCACGGCAAAAAAAGAGGTGCTGGCGCAGATTGAGGCGATCAGGAAGAAGATAAAATAACCGTTTCATGCGTTTGTAGGCGGGGTCACGTGACCCCGCCTACAAACGCATGAAAAGCATGCCCATTATTATCCTTGACAAGTCCCCTGATATTCATAAAAACTATCCCTTAATCAAAATTTCTGTGGACAGGATCGGCGTCAAGGGCCGACGATGGCCACAACCAGATTACCGGCAGGATACGGAAATGAATATGCAAGACAAGACACGAGCCCAGCTTGACTGGAAAAACCTCCCCTTCGGTTACGAAAAAACCGATTACAATGTCCGCTATTACTATAAAGACGGCAAGTGGTCCGCCGGCGAGCTGGTAACAGACGAAATCATACCCCTCCACATGGCTGCCCCGTGCCTTCACTACGGGCAGGAAGCCTTTGAGGGCCTCAAGGCCTTCGAGACAAAAGACGGCAGGGCGGTGGTGTTCCGGCCCATCGAGAACGCGCACCGGCTGCAGAAGAGCTGCCGGCGCATATTTATTCCCGAGATACCCGACGATATGTTCATGGACGCGGTCCAGAAGGTCGTTGCGGCAAACAGGAGGTTCCTGCCGCCGTACGGCACCGGGGCCAGCATGTATCTCCGTCCCCTGGCCATCGGGATCGGCGCCCGCGTCGGCCTGGGCCCGGCATCTGAATATATTTTCATCATGTTCGCCACGCCGGTAGGCCCCTACTACAAGGGCGGGTTCAAACCGGTCAAGGCCCTGGTGGTCGAGCAGTTCGACCGGGCGGCCCCCCTGGGAGTGGGGGACTGCAAGGTGGGCGGCAATTACGCGGCCGGCCTTGCCGGCGGCGAGTACGGCCATGACCACGGGTACCCGGTGGTGCTCTATCTTGATTCGAAGGAGCACCGGTATATCGACGAGTTCAGCACTTCAAACTTCATCGGCATCAAGGACAACACCTATGTAACGCCGAAATCGGGCAGCATCCTGCCGAGCATAACCAACGACAGCCTCTCGATCATCGCCCAGGACATGGGGATGATCGTGGAGCGGCGTCCCGTCGAGGCGGCCGAGCTGGAAAGCTTCGACGAGGTCGGCGCCGTGGGCACCGCGGCCGTCATCACCCCGGTGAACCTGATCAGGTTCCGCGACCGCAACTACACCTTCGGGAACGGAGACGAAGCCGGTCCCGTGGTCAAAAAGCTCTATGAACGACTGACCAGAATCCAGACCGGCGATTACGAGGACAAGTTCGGCTGGCTGTACGAGGTGAAGTAGACTCCGGGATTGCGGCGCCGGCTGTCCGGGCCGGGAATCACTGCTTCCGCAGATTTTTCATGAGCACGTCCATCAGGATGTCCTGCCCCGCCCTGTTGAGGTGGACCGGATCAATGGCATAATCCGGGTTTAACCCCCCGTTCTTTAAAAGATGGGGATACACGTCGATGTAGGTCACGCCCCTTTTTTCGCAGATCCGCCTGAGGCGCGCGTTCAATTCCATCAAGGTCGCGTTTTTGATGAATACGGTGGGGTCCACCGGCAGGTTGCTTATGCAGTATACGCTCTCCGTCACGGTCTTGTAATACCTGAACAGTTCATCGTAGTTGCGGTCCATGTCGGCAGGGGGGACCCGGGCTATAAGGTCATTCCCTCCGACCAATACAACGATAACGGCCGGCTTGAGGAGGGACACCTTTTCCTTACGCTGCAGCAATGCCCTTGTCGTGCTGCCCCTGAATCCATAGTTGCAGGCGGGAACGTTCAGATATTCCTGGACACTGATAAGCTCGACGTTGCTGTCGCCCTCGAAAAGCGTACAGCCGGCAACGCACGATTTCTTGTTTGTCTCCTGCAGTTTCTTCACATGGTCGGTAAAGATACGGTATTTTGACTGCCGCGCGGCGCAGCCCGCGAGAAAGGCCGCCATGACGATAAGAAGGGACAGAAGGCAGATTCTTTTTGATGCCGGTATATTCGGGGTCATGGAGGGATATGTCCTTGTCGGTTATTGGCGCCGTGAAAGAAGAGGCCGGCGCCGTGTGATCGCATGAAAGATGTGTTTTCGCAGGATGTCAACAAGAAATTACTGCGGTCTCAGGCCATAAAAAGAGAGCACATGGGTGCTCTCTTCGTGCCGGTTGCTATGCAGGATCACGTTTCAATGGCCGAAGCGTGATGATATTCTGCTATGATGACGTGACCCTTTCAGCCTGGATCGCGAGGTACTTGACCAGGGTCTGTTCGGTTATCGCCCCCATCGTGACGAGGATGATCCCTATCAACCCGCCTTCCTTCTTCTGCACTTCTATGGCTTTATCAAGCTGTTCTTTGGAAATTTCCTTATTTTCAAGCAGTATCTCACCCAGTAATGGTCTCGCCATGATGATCCTCCCGGTATTAATATAGCACCTTGATGCTTTGCCCTCTATTTTCTACAGCAATAATCTCCTGATAGCGTCTTTCCATATCCCGATCTGGTGTTCCCGTTCCGCCTTGCTCATGCCCGGAATATATTTTGATGAAATCTTGTTGTTCTTCGCTATCTCGCTGATGGAGCCGTATACGCCCCCGGTTATGCCGGCCAGGTAGGCCGCCCCGAGGGCCGTGGACTCGGTTATTTCCGGAAGCAGGACCGGGATGTTCAGGATGTCCGCCTGGAACTGCATCAGGAAACTGTTGTTGGTGGCCCCGCCGTCGACCCGGAGCTCCGGGACGGCCGTTCCGGTATCCTCCTGCATCGCCTCGACCAGGTCACGCGACTGAAGGGCTATGGCCTTGAGGGCCGCCATGACTATTTCTTCACGGGTCGTGTCCCTGGTCAACCCGAAAATGGCCCCCCGGGCTTCCATGTTCCAGTGGGGCGCCCCCAGCCCCACGAAGGCGGGGACCATGACGACCCTGCTTTCCTTGGCGACCGATTTTGCCATCTCCTCGGAGTCGGCGCTCACGGCAAAGAACTTCAGGTAGTCCCGGAGCCACTGGACCACGGCGCCGCCGATGAAGACCGATCCCTCCAGGGCGTACACCGGATGGCCGGAGTCGTCGCAGGAAAGGGTGGTGAGGAGCCCGTTCCGGGAAATGGTGAACTTGTCGCCGTTGTTCATCAGCATGAAACAGCCGGTGCCGTAGGTGTTCTTGGAGCTCCCCACGGTGACGCAGTTCTGGCCCACCATGGCGGCCTGCTGGTCGCCGGCGATGCCTCCGATGACGATGCCGTCGGGAAGGCCCGGCGCGTTCTTGGTGACCCCGAACCTGGCAGCCGATGCCATGACCTCGGGGAGGATTTTTTTCGGTACGGTGAGGATGTCCAGCAAATCCTCGGACCATTTTTTCTGGCGGATGTCGTACATGAGGGTCCGGGACGCGTTGGTATAGTCGGTGGCGTGGGACACGCCGTCGGTCAGTTTCCACAGGATCCAGGTGTCGATGGTACCGAAGAGGAGCTTGCCGCTTTCCGCAAGGGGCCGCGCGCCCTGCACGTTGTCCAGGAGCCACTTGACCTTGGTCCCGGAAAAGTAGGCGTCGACAACCAGGCCGGTCGTTTTCCGGAACGCGTCCTCATGGCCGGCCTGCTTCAGCTCGTTGCAGATGTCGGTCGTCCTCCGGCACTGCCACACGATGGCGCGGTGGATCGGCTTGCCGCTGGTTTTGTCCCAGAGGAGTGACGTTTCCCGCTGGTTGGTGATGCCGATGGAGATGGCGTCGGACGGATTGAGGCTCCCCCGGGAAATTGCCTGGGGGATGAGGGTGCTCACGGATTCCCATATCTCCTCGGCATCATGTTCAACCCAGCCCGGTTTGGGGAAATGCTGGGTGAATTCCTTGTAGGAGCTCGATATCGGGAGCCCCTGCTCATTGAAACAGAAAACCCTGTTGCCCGTGGTGCCGAGGTCTATTGATATGATAAATCGCGTTCCCATTCTCTGATCCTGGAAAATAGTATTGTTTACCGCAGGCTGATACTACCTTTTATCAAAAAACAATGTCAATTAAAAATTAATCCCACTGCACCCGTGATATAAAAATTTATATATGAAGGCAAACACCGGCCCGCCGGGCGGGTGAAGGGGCTTTTTTCTCGGCGCGGCCTTTGATTTTGTCGATAAATTAATATCGACTCACCGGTAGCGGGGCAGTATGTTGAATACGAAAGGAACCCGGCACGGAAAATCCCGGGCCATTCAGATGACGGTAACGGTAACAATCCATGCTTGATGCAATCATAAAAAACAGAAGAAACGCTATTTACATTGCTGAAATCGGGCTTAACCATAACGGGAGCCCGGATACGGCGGTGAGGATGATAGAGGCCGCGGCGCGGGCGGGGGCCGACGCTGTGAAATTTCAGACCTTTGTGCCGGAGCTGATGAGTTCCGTGTACACGAAAGACCTGATGGATGCCGGCTTTGAACGGCAGAGGGATACAGGCCTGGTGGACTTCTTTCGGAGCTTTGTCTTTAACCGGGAGCAGTACCGTGTGTTGCAAAGGGCCGCTGAGGCAGAGGGTCTGATATTTTTTACCTCGGTCTTCGACACGGCGTCGCTGGAAATGATGGAAGGGCTTGATCTGCCCCTCTACAAGCTGGCTTCATCGGAGGTGACCAATCTTCCCCTTGTCAGGGCGGTGGCGGCGACGGGGAAACCGCTGATACTCTCCACCGGCATGTCGTCGGAAGAGGAAATAGCCGCGGCCGTGGACCTGTACTGCGGGAATGGCGGAACGGAACTGGTGCTGCTTCACTGCGTGTCGCTCTACCCGACCCCAGCCGAAGCGGTGAACCTTGCCCGGATACCGGTCCTGGCGAAGCGTTTCGGCCTGCCGGTCGGTTTTTCCGATCACACCCGGGAGGCAACGGCTCCCATGCTGGCGGCCGCCATGGGCGCGAGGATATTTGAAAAGCATTTTACTATTGACAGAAATCATGATTGTCCTGATAAAGATATATCCTGCACGCCGGAAGAATTCGCCGGAATTATAGGTTCCGTGGAACGCGCCGTGACCATGACGGGAAGCGGCGCCGTGGCTTTCGGCAGGGAGGAGGCCGCAACGGCTCGGGGCGCCCGGCGGAGTCTCTTCGCGAGGCGCTTCATCACCGCAGGGAAGGCCATAGACGGGGATGACCTGGTGGCCCTCAGACCGGGCGTCG
>DAONAJ010000089.1:0-16024 GCA_035400945.1 Spirochaetota bacterium | reverse complement strand
GGGCCGTTACGGCATCTCCCTTCTGCCTGAGGGCGGATATCTCCCACACGAACGAGCCCACATCGAGGAGCTCGATCTTTTTCAGCTTGTACCGCGTCGCATCGACCTTCGTGGCCAGGAGCGTCCGTTCCTTGCCGCCGGCCACCTGCTGCTTCAGGGTAAAGCGATAATGCGTGGCGCCCTCCACTTCCTTCCACCTGAAGACAAGGCCGCCCCGGTCGTCAACGGACACGACCTCGTTGTTCGCCGGGTATACCCCGGCAGGAGGGACTATCATCTCGGACACGGTGAGCTGGCGCACGCCGCTGGCCGATACCGCGCCGCCGTCGTCACCCAGCACCCTTACGCGCCAGAAATAGACGCCGGGCGCCGGCATGGGCACGCTGAGCGACGGCTCTGAAACGGTGTCGCTTTTCACCATCTTTTTGAATTCCCGGTCCCGGGAAAGCTCGAAGCGATACCGCCGCGCACCATTGACGCCGCTCCACCGGAAGGTCATCGTCTTCGTCCCTATGGCGTTTACCGCGGCGTCTGCATCCGGTCCGAGCAGACCGGGGGGCTGCGCCCCGACAACCGTGAAGGCCCGGAGCTGCGAGCGCGGCGACGACACTCCGGCCGCCGTCAGACCGCTGACCGACCAGTAATAGGTCCCCTTCGCAAGGGCAAGCTTCGGCTTGTGGAAATTGACATCGATCTTCCTGTTGTATATGATGTTTTTAAATTCCCTGTCCCGGGCGATGCGGAAATCATACCCGGTGAAATCCCGGCTGCCCTGCCAGTTGAACAGGGCGCTGCCGGAGGAAAACGACAGGTCTGAAAGCGCATCGCCCTCTTTCGGGATAAGCTGTTCCGGAGCCGGCAGCGCGGCGGCCGGCGATATGGTGAACTGCTGTGTCTGGCTCACCAGCTCGGCGTCCGGGTTGAAGCCGTAGAGGCTGCGGACGCGCCAGTAATAGGTGCCCGCCGCGAGGGAGTCCGTCGCTATCGAGTCATTGTCGCTGGCAAGGGAGAGCGCCCGGTCCTTGAAGGCGGGATCCCTGCTTATATCGACAGCATAGGATGAAGCGGCCCCCGATTCCTTCCACCTGAACACGATGAAGGGTTTTTTCTCTGTAAATGAGAACTGCTGTCCACCGAGGGGTGAAACCTGAAGCGCCGGCCTGTCTGCAACGACTGTAAATTTTCTGTCCGGGCCCGGTTTTCCCTTCCCGTCGGTCAGGCGCCAGTAGTATGATCCTGCGGGGAGAGTCACGGTCGCGCCGGTGCCGGCGCTGGAAGCCCTGCCTGCCATGGTTTCAAAGGCGCTGTCCTTCGCCACCTGGAGGAGTACCTGCTGCTGTCCCTCCGCCTCCCAGGTGAAGGTCACCGCCTGTTCCTTTGCCGCAGTGACATAGTAGTAATTGATGTCCGGGAAAACCTGCCGGACCGTGACCCTGTCGACCGTCACCCTGTCCCCGGTTACCCGGGCTGTTTTACCCGGGTCCACCTGCTCTTTCTTGCCTTCGACGGTAAGGTCAGCGCTGCCGGAAGAGACGGAAAGGTTGACGCCCTCCTTCGATTTATTAACGCTCAGGACGCCTTTTTTCATGTTGATGGACGCGCTGCCGGAGGTGATCTTCATGTCACGGCCTCCGGCCGTCCTCCGCGCGGCAATGGAGCCCTTGTCCAGTCCGATCTGAACGCCCTGGTCCGAATAGCAGACAAGGATGAGGGTGTTTTCCCCGATCTCGATCCGGGAATTGTCCTTCAGGTTGACGACGGCGCCGGAATCTTCGGTGGTTCGCAGATAATCGCAGTTGTATACCTTGGCGTTGTGCTCGATGTTCTCCCATAGCACTTCTTCGGCGAACCGCCGCTCGGTGATCTTCTTCTTGTACGTGAGCACGCCGATCTCCGCCGCCCGCGAACGGGTGAATTTTCTGGTAAAGTCGACGTAGAGCATGAAGGAGAAAATGACGATCAGGCTTATCGTTACGACCGGGATGATTCTGTCAGTCTTCAATAATTTCATATTTCTCTTCTTTCTGGTTCGGGTCGAAATTCTTCAGCGTAGGGGCCTTGATTCCCAGCATTTTCCTGAGGGCCGCGATCGTCTTCGGCGCCCGCGGGTCGTCCTTCCTTCCCAGGATGGCGTATATCTGCTGGGGCTTGCTCTTGCCCTTGATCATGATTTTCTGCATCGCCACGGTATTGTATATCCCCTCGACCAGCCTGTACGAATCCTGCGAGATAAGGATGTCCGTGCCGAAGGGCTTGTTGAGCGACTCGATGCGGGAGGCCACGTTGACCGTGTCGCCGATGACGGTATACTCCATCCGCTCGTGGGAGCCGATCTGCCCCGCGATGACCGGGCCGGTATTGATGCCGCACCCGATCTGGATTATCGGTTTTTTCGCGGTGCCGCGCCCCGCGTTGTATTCCATCAGGGTTTCGCGCATCATGAGGGCGCAGTTGACGGCGCTCTCGGTGTCGTTCCCCGACGAAACCGGGGTCCCCCAGATGGCCATGATGGCGTCGCCGATGAACTTGTCCACGACCCCGCCGGTCCTGTTGACGCAATCAACCATCCGCGTCATGTATTCGTTGAGGAAATCGACCACCTCCTCCGGATCCATCTTCTCGGAAATGGCGGTGAAATAGCGTATGTCCGAAAAGAACACCGGGGCCGTGATCCGCTCGCCCCCGAGCTTCAGTTCGCCGCGGAGGACCTTGTCCGCCAGCTCCTTGTTCACGAACTTGCCGAAGGCGTCCTTTATCCGTTCCCGCTCTCCCAGGCCTATGCCCATCTTGACGAAGGAATCGGTGAGATCGCCGACCTCGTCGCTGCTGGTGCGCTTGATGTCAACGTGGAAGTTCCCCTTCTCGATCTCCTGGGTCGCACTCACGAGGCGCTTGATGGGCCTCGTAAGGGTCTTTGAGAAGAAGTACACGATCAGGATGCCGGCATTGAGCACGATGAGCGTTATCAGGATGTTCCGCCACCGGATCCGGTAGAGTGCCTCGAAGGCCTTGCTTTCCGGGGCCGTCGAGATGATGCCGGTATCGCCGAAGCCTGTTTTATAATAGGCGCCCAGGTAATAGCTGCCGTCCGAGTCGGCGTAGCGGAGCAGGCCGTTGTCGGCCTTGCTCTTGAGCATGGCGGCGACGATCGGGAGGTTCACGAAATTGGTCTTCGCCCTGACCAGGGAGCTGTCATGGTGCGCCAGGACGTCCCCGAAGCCGTTGACGATCATGCTCTTGGTGATGCCCGTGGACTTGACCGATTCAAGGAACGGCGTCATGGGCACGTATATGACCAGTATCGTTGACGCTTTTGACGGGGCGCTGTACCGGTACGGTATGCCGATGCTGATGATGGGGATCTTGAAGAACAGCGAGGCATTGTTGACGATGGTATCGCCGTTGAAGACATTCATCAGGGAGCTTTTCTCGTTTTTTATGGCATTGAAGAAATCATCATCCGACAGGCTGTTCTGCTCCAGGAACTTCTTGTGGGAAGCATGGATGTCCGTCGAAAACACGTCTCCCGACCTGGAAACCAGGGCTACGAAGACGATGCTGCTGTCCTCTCCGAAGACATGCTCCTTGAGGGTTGTCTTTTCATGGTCCCCGCTCTGCTTGTCTTCCAGGATGGATGCCAGGTAATCCGCCTGGCTGACTATGGCGTTAAAATCGGACCGGACCTTGAGGGCGATGGCATGGGCAACTTCATGGCTGTTTTCCTTGATGCGGAGCTCGTAATCCTCCTTGAAGAAATAGGTTGCCAGGAAGGTTATGCCGAACAGTGCCGACGCGATGATCAGCGATATGATGGTGATCATCTTGAACCCTATGGTAAACTTGAACCTGCCGGACAGCAGCGGTTTTCTTGTTTTGCTCTTGGTTTTGTTTTCCTGCTTCTTTTTTGCCATGACCATCACTTTTTAATAGTAGAATATCAATATGGTAACGCACTCGGTTCCCGTCCTCAACCGCCGAAGGCGGCGACGGCGGGCAATCAAATCAGACACAGTATAACGGCCCGTATTGAATCATCAACAATGATTTGGTTGAAATAAACCATTTATTTCAATTTATTATCAAAAAAAGCATTTCCCTGTCCACCGGGAAGCAACAGGAGACCCCGCCTTCTCTCCGGCGGAGTCTCCTATATATAATAGCAATAAACAAGCAACTGGTCGAATATAAATTAGCGCATTAAGTTATGCGACAGAATACGTCCGCCCATGCAATCCGCCCCCTTAAAATTTCCTCGCGAAGGGATTTTCCCGCCTCATGCGCACCGCCAGCAGCAGGGGGACCAGCTTGTACGGCAGGTTGTATGCAAGAAACTTGACGGCGTCCTGCACCCTGAGGTCCTGGTTCAGGCCCGCTTTCGCAAGCTCCTCCGCACCCTTCACCCCGCCCTGGCAGACCTGGGTGAAAAGAGCCGCGTCACCGGCAAATTCGGCGTACAGGATGACGATCATGCTTTCGATGATCATGCCGGCATAGACGAGCGCAAAGGGCCTTATCCAGTTCTTTCCCCTGATGAACGAATACACCAGCACAACGTAAAATGGGCCGAAGACGAAGGCCGAGAGAAAGCACATGGCCCGCAGCCAGGACGGGTTGGCGATCAGCAGCGGATCGTTGTTGACCGCGTACAGGTCATAAACCGCCCGCGCCCAAAAATAGCCGCTGTCGGGCGACGGCCGCATCACGCCGTTCACCAGGTCAGCGGCGAATGAAGTGAACACGAAGCAGGAAAAAAAGAGAATGAAAAACAAGTCCCCCTTGCGCTCCCGCAGGGGAAGTACCGTTAATTCAGACATGACAAATCCTCCGTTTTATGTTTGTGTTTATTTTCTGAAGGCGGTGAATCACGGCACCGCCTTCGTTCAGCCGATACCAGTCATCGCGAACAAAGCGAAGCGATCTTCATGACCCCCCTGTCCCCCGGAGGGGGCACGAAGGAAACAAATGAAGTGAAAAATCATCCTTATATTCCGGCGAGATACTTGACTATCAGTAAGTTCATTGACACATGCCCCCTCCGGGGGACAGGGGGGTCTGCCGAGAATGCTTCGTCACTTCGTTTCTCGCAATGAAATACAGAATCAATACTAATTATTATTGATATAACATCAGACAATGTTAATAAACTCCCGGCAGTATCCGCCAGCGGACGCGCTTCCGGTACTCTTCCCAATCCTTTCCATATTTTTCAGAGCATTTCTTATCATCCCGCCTCTCCCGGTGCACCAGGAGGATAGTGAAATAGATGACGTAGAAATACGGCAGGGGGGATTCGAACAGGCACGGCAGGCACCAGGCAAGGGCCATCATAATGTCGCCGACGTAATTGAAATGACGCGACCACCCCCAGAAGCCAGAGACCAGGAGCCGGTTTCCCTGCGCTGTCTGGATATATTCCGGCTTTTTGCCCCGGATACGGTACTCCGGATCGGTCCTGAAGCGGTGCTTCTGGATGTTCACCGCCCGGAACAGGTAATAGCCGGTCATATTCAGGATTACCATCAGGATAATGCCCCAGACCGGCAGGTCATGGGTATGCTCAATGAGATAGAACGCCTGGAGTGAATAGGTCAGCGGGACCCAGGCAAGGTCTCCGAAGGCGAGCATGAAGCCGAACCGATCGTTGACGATATCGGTGGTGGTGAGTATCGCCTCCTCGTGCCAGAAATAATCCGCGATATAGAGGAACTGGAAGGCGACCACCAGGACCATCGCCGCGGTGACGTATCCGTGCTTCATATACTGCACGCCCATGAAAGAGGCGCTCACCGCGAGCCACCCGATAAGGCCGGGCCGGGCCTCGCAGAAAAATTTGAGATCGAAGCCGGTCACCGGCGGGATGCGCGGATTGAGGGCGACTCCCATGAAGAAGTCATGGATCCTGCTGCCCGAAGGATCATCAGCCTGTCCCGAGATGGAGCCGTACCCGTAAAGGAAAAAGCTGAAAACAACCACAAAGATGATCACCACGCTGACAAGGGCCCCGAAGTTGTTATAGATAATGTCCATGCCGATCAGACCGGTACCGGCCAGCACCGCGAGCAGGACAAGGGTGATGACAAACGATGCCGGCCCGTTCATCTTGTAGACAAGGCGGCTTCCGTCCTTCAGCCTGGCGCCCCTGACGGCCTTCCCGGGCAGAAAGGCCTGGAGGAGCGCCTGGAACAGTATCCACGAACCGAATATCAGCGCCGCCTGCCGCGTGGGAATGATGCTGTCGATGAAGCCGGCAAATGGAGCGTAATCTATTGCTCCATGGGGGATAATATCCCCGTGGTTGAACCTGACGCAGAAGTAGAGATAGTAGACCAGGGCCGGGAGCGCCGTCATTATGGCCATGTTGCCGACGGGCCCGCCGAACTCGCGGTCTTTCCTTGTCTTCACAGGCGACACCCTATCGCTCATGCCGGTCATGCAATGTCCACCCGGAAAGCAGAAAGCCGGTCCCGCATATCATTGGGCCTCATAGGACTTCTTGAGAATGGCATGGTAGTCGTTGAAATCTTTTTCGTCGGCAAGCTGGTATTTTTCGAGTATGCTTTCATAAATATAATGGTACTCGTATTTTCTCGATTCAATGCCGCAGAACATGTTCGCAAGGTACACCGTGCACACCACCGCCTCGCATGCCGGGGAAGCCTTCAGGGGGTCATGGTGGCACCGAATAGCCTCGACCAGGTACTCCGGGAAGTTCCATCCTTCCGCGACCATGCCCCCGATGGCGGAGTGGCTTATGCCTATGGCTATCTCCTCCATAAAGGTCTCGGTGATCAGCATCCTGTTTTTCGACTCTTCCCGAATCCTCTTCGCCGTAGCTGGCTCCGCCGAAATAAGAATGATCTTGCCAAGGTCGTGGAGGAGCCCCGCGAGGGACGCGCGCTCAACGACGCCGGCCCCGTGGTATTTCTGCCCGATGTGCCTGGCATAACAGGCGACGCGGTTGCTGTGCTCCCATATCTCCTCGTAACGGGCATACCGCTGCTCCATGATGCGCCGCGCGCCGCTTGCCATGACCATCCCCCGGATGTTCTTCATGCCCAGGACCCGGACCGCGTCATACACGCTCTCGATCCTCTTCCCGGAAACGAATGCAGCGGAATTTGACAGCTTGAGGACGCTGGAGGTGAGGGCCGGGTCCGACATGACGCCCCCGGCTATGACATCGAAAGATGAATTTGGGTCATCACAGAGCTCCATGATCCTTACGATGTTCGCCGGGAACGGCGGCAGCTCGGTGATGTCCTTGATGATCCGGCCCTTGACCACTGAAACAATCGAACCGGGCTTGATCTCCCTCGGTATCCGCAGGGTAACCGTGGTGGCGTTGGCGGCGCTATCTATAGTGAAGAGCGACGGGTCAATGCCGATATTCTTGAGGGTAATAATGACCAGCGCTATCCCGAGCCCGGCCCCCTCTGAGCCGTCCTCGATGTCATTGTACGCTTCAAGCAGGTTTTTATAAATCTTAGCCTTTTCTATACGGTGTTTGATCCGCTCCATTTCCCGGGGATGGACTGGGGCGTTGTTCCTGACGCTTAACGACAGCTCCCTGTCATTGACATTGAAATCGATTGAAACCGTAAAATCGCTCTTCATCAGGAGGCCGCATATTTCGTCGGGCTTCTGCATGATATGGGTCTTGAAGGTCTTCATCCCTTTCCGGTAATCTTCAGGCTTGTTTATATCAAGGCCGCTGCCGGTGAAATACACCCGCTTGGCGTTCGCCTTCTGCGCGTTGGCCACCACTTCCCTCATGATGGAGATGATCGAATTGAGGATATAGAGCTGGTCATGGAGGGTCAGCAGCTTGGCGTATATGCCGTCGATGATCATGGTCGATTCACGGTCGGCGAATTTGAAATGTATGGCAAAGGGCTGCCGGCGGGCAATGCTGTCGTTCACGGCTTTTTTATCGATGGCGGCCATAAAAACTCTCGATTGATATTAAGCGGCTCGAGTACGGGGTATCAGGTCCGGCGCACGCTGCCCCGGGCTTCATCCAGCGCATTATCCAGCTCAACCATCCGTGTAATGGCGGACTTCAGGAGAGCAAAAAGAAACTCGGGGCTGTTTTTAGCCAGTTTGTAGAAAATGGGCTCGTCGATGAGTCCCAGCTTGGCCTCATGAGACGTCACCCGTACCGTCGCGGCCCTCGGTTCGGAGCTGATGAGGGCCATCTCGCCGAAGAACTCACCGGCATGCATCCGGCGGACCTCGTGCTCAGCTTTATTCAGCACTTTGATGACGGCGACCTCCCCGGAAAAAATGAAGTACAGGTTTCCATTGCACTGGTCGCCCTGGGAAAAGATCGTATCACCCGACTTGAATTGCCTGGTTTGAACATTATGCACGAAATCAAATATGTTCATAGCGTACTTCCAACCGCGGAATATACATCCCGCTTCTCATGTTTATTATACCCGTGACAGTGCCATTGTCAAGAATTATTATTACAAATAATGACCCACGGTCCCTCTCTGCCGGTTCTTTCCGCCATGCCCTCTCCTTTGATAAACTATTGACAGGGAGACTATTTGATGAAGAATATCCTGCACACTCGATACAGGAGACATACTCATGGAAACACGCAGGGGCTTCCTGGTTAAAAGCGTCATGACGACTGCACTCTCCGCCATGCCCGGATGCGCGGAAGAGTCGATCAAAACCGGAGGCAAAAAGATGAAGACAACGAAACCGAAAAGCGCCCTGGTCCTCTGGTACAGCCAGGCGGGCCATACCGGGCGCAACGGCCGCCTCATTGCCTGGACCCTGGAAAAGCTTGGCCTGTCCGTAAAGGCCCTTGACATACGGGAATTCGACGAGTCCGCCATGCCTTCATATGACCTTATTGTCATGGGCACGCCGGTCTATTACCTTGACGTGCCGGGAAATGTCAGGACATGGCTGGAAGCCATTCCTTCGATAGCAGGGACCCCCGTGGCAGCCTTTTCAACCTTCGGCGGCCCTGGCGACAACCAGTACAATACCGCGTGGTATCTCCTTGAACTGCTGGCGAAAAAGGGAGGGATCCCTGTCGGGATCGCCACCTTCGGCAACATGTCGACCTTTGCCCCGACATGGTCCATGGGCAATGAAAAGCGCATCCTCAAGTACCGGGGCCTCCCCAACGAGGAGATTTACGAAAAGGTCCGGGAATTTGCCAGGCAGATACTCGGAACGGTGCGCGGAGGGACCGCCCCCGCCATCAAGAAGGAATTTTACGCCGGTGAATTCCTCAAGGGATCCTTCCAGATGAAACTGACCAAGGTCATGATCTCCCGGCATACCATAAACAGGGACCGATGCACAAAATGCGGCATCTGTGTTGACAAATGCCCGGTTGGAGCCATCGACATAACCAGCTACGCCGTGGACAGAAAAACCTGTATAGCCTGCATGGGGTGCGTCAACAACTGCCCGTCACAGGCGGTGGACATGACCTTTCTCGGCTCCAGGGTGTACGGGTTCAAGGATTTCCTGAAGAAACAGGGGATCACCATTCAGGAACCGGCGGAACTTATGAGGAGTTAAACACACGCTCCATGCCCAGAATAGAACCGGTCCAAGCAGGCCAAGGGAAATGGATCCTTTGAAAGCCTAAACCAGATATTTTGTATACAATCATGCCCCGGAATTACAGCACTGGCAGCGCCAGCCATGACGTCCATGGCCATCCTTATAAAAAAATATATATTGCACAAATACACTTACCGATCATGATACTAGGCGGAATGCACGCAACGGCACGGGTGATTATTCACTGCAAAATAAAAAATGTTGTTGAATGAATTCCGCATCCCGGTAAACATATTACTATCATAGCCGGTTCCATGGAGACCGGCATGAAACGACGGCGTAAACGCCGGAGTCAATGAACATAAAGAGAGCGTGCTCCCGGAGGACACGCCATAGAGACCGTTATGAATATTGAAATCAACCACATGTTTCTCAAGGTATTGACCAATTCGCTTGATACCGGCCAGACCAACTATCTCGGCGAGCGCATGGACTCGAGATTCAACGTCTACCGCGTATCGGGCTTTCACGATAACGCGCCCCTGCCCCGAAGGACCGCCGCCGAAGTCCTGATCAACTACTTTAAAACCGAGGATAACATCGTACGCCTTTTCACCATCATGCTCGAGAACGAGGGAAAGCGTTTTTATAATGCTGTGCTCAAGGTGTGGGGGAAGCAGGATTTCATCAACCTGCTGCTGAAAAACAAGTGGATTTACGATCCCGAGGTCAAGCGCTTCCTCCTGGACCCATTCTACGAGCACGAGATCAATTTCCTGAAGAAAATACGCATCCTTGACCTGCGCCATGAAGTCGACATCCCGGCCATCATCAAGGAAATAAAGAGCGCCAGCGCCACCCTGAGCGTCAAGGACCTGGAGTGGCGGATAACAATCCGCCTTTACGACATGGAGCCCCAGATCGGGGAACTCATACGGAAGATACTGGACATGCTGCTGGCGCGCCAGAATCTGCAGAACTACACCCACGAACTGTACGCGTGCCTCAAGGAACTGGCCATCAACGCCAGCAAGGCGAACTACAAGATCCTCTTCGAAAAACACGTCGCCCGACCCCAGAAGGTCACCCAGGAGCGCGATTACTTCCGCTTCCTCCGGATGTTCCAGGAAGAGATCGAGGAAAACGGCAACAAGCGTCTGATCGAGCTGGCGAGGCAGGAGGACCGGTTCATCAACATCACCTTCCAGTCATCCCTCGATTCCATCGCGATCTGGGTCACCAACAGCCAGAACATATCGCTGATAGAAAAGCAGGCTCTTCTGAAGAAGCTCAAGAAAGGCGAATTCAAGAACAAGGATTCCTTCGGCGAAGAGCCTGACTATGCCGAAGGCGCCGGTTTCGGACTGAACCTGATATTGAGCATCCTGAAAAACTACACCAGGGACGAGGAGCCCCTTAAAGTGGTTTTCTACCCGGACTTCATCAAGATCGGGTTCGAGCTTACCAGGGATGAATTAATGGCGAAAATCATCAAAAAAGACGGACCGGAACAGGAGAGCGGCTCCTGATCCGTCACGCGAAGCCCCGATGATAGATCGCATAATCGGAACATCAGAACAGTTTCCCATTGAGCACCGCTTTCTCAACGGCTCCTGCTGTATAGCGGCCGTCTTTTCCCTGGCCATCCTGGTCAACAACCTGCTCCTCCATCTCGACCCGCTATTGAACCTGATTGTTGGACTCTGCTCCATGCTTTTCGGCGTCCTTTACTACTTCGCCAGGTTCAGGAGGAGTTTCATCTTCCCCATATGGGCCATCATGATATTCACCTCCCTGAGCATCCCGGTCGCATGGTTCCTCAATTCAGGGCTGTTCGGATCGACCCTGTACATCTGCTTCGTCGCGCTGGCGCTCTTCACGATCATCGCCCCGGGAAAAAACCGCATTATCATCCCGTTCCTCTTCATAGCGGAGATACTGGCGGTCATTGTGGTCGAATACTTTCATCCTCATCTCGTGGTGCCTTACGAAAGCCGGGCCATGCAGTTTATCGACATTACGATAAACCTTGCCTTCTCCCTCACCATACTGGCATTCTCCATCCTGCTGGTAATGAAAAACTACGAAAAGGAAAAGCAGAAAGCCGAGGAATCCAACAGGCTCAAGTCATATTTCATCGCGAACATCTCCCACGAGATACGGACCCCCATGAACAGCATACTGGGCTTTTCCGAGCTTCTGCGGGACGAATCGCTTCCCGCAGAGGAAAAACATAACTACATCGAGATCATCCACAAGAACGGCAACCACCTCATCAAGCTTATCGATGACCTGATAGATCTTTCAAGGATTGAGGCGGGGCAGCTCATCATCAGCGAAAAGCCCTTTTCCCTCAAGGCCCTGATGCGGGAACTGCACGACCTGTACAGCATCAGGATGAGGGAACGGGCCGGCTCACTCAGGCTGGCCATGGTCCTGCCGGGGGAACCCTTCCCGGAGCTGATCGTCGCCGACGAACTGAGGATACGGCAGGTGCTCATAAACCTGATAGGCAACGCGGTCAAATTCACCCGATCCGGCGTCATTGAATTCGGCTGCCGCGTGACCGACAGCGGCAGCCTGCTCTTTCACGTTTCGGACACCGGCATCGGCATCGGCAGGGATGAGATGGACGGCCTGTTCAAGGAATTCAAACAGGGGGACGAATCCCACACCCGCCAGTACGGCGGCGCCGGCCTCGGCCTTTCCATCTCAAAAAAGCTGGTCACCCTCATGGGCGGCGACATCAGGGTCGAGTCCGAAAAAGCGAAAGGCACGACATTCTATTTCGAAATACCGTTCAAGCCCGGCGGCGACGGCAGCGCAGCCGGGCGGGAGCCCATGACCGCCGCCGGAGAAGGACCGGCGCGCGACGGATGGAAGCAACGCACCGTTCTTGTTGTCGAGGATGACGAGGACAGCTTCCGGTTCCTGGCCCGCCTGATGTCCCGTTACGGGATCAGGGTATTAAGATCGGTCAACGGCCTGGAAGCGGTGGACATCTGCAGAAACACCCCCGGGATCGACTGCGTGCTGATGGATATCCAGCTCCCCCTGCTGAGCGGGAACGATGCCGCACGGAGGATACGCGAATTCAGGAAGGACCTGCCCATCATAGCCCAATCGGGGAACGCCTACGAGACCGACAGGGCCGAAAGCCTCAGGGCCGGCTGCAATGACTTCATCACGAAGCCGATCCAGTCGGAAAAACTTCTGGCCGTACTCGAACGTTTCCTCCGGTAGCGGCAGTTGCGCTTGACATCTCCGTAATGGTACAGTCTGATTTGTCAACGAGAGCAAAGGGGCGCGTTTCTTATGCCCCCCCTGCCCCCGAGGGTGACAGAGGGATCTATAAAAGCGATACTTATTTTTACAAGATACCGGCTCAATCATTATGATAACAATTAACAACCGGATATCCATTCCCGATGATGAAATAATCATCACGGCTTCCCGGTCATCGGGACCCGGCGGCCAGAACGTGAACAAGGTCTCGACCAAGGTGACCCTGCGCTTCAGCATAGCGGAGACCGGTTCCCTGTCCGAAGAGCAGAAAGATCGGGCCCGGGAAAAGCTGAAAAACATCATCAACCGGGAGGGGTGCATCGTCATCCACGAGGAATCCCGGCGCTCCCAGGCGGCCAACCGCAAGCTCATCATTGACAAGTTCGCCTCCCTGCTCCGTCGCTCACTGGCGGTTCCGAAAAAGCGCATTCCGACCAGAGTGAGCGCGGCGCAGAAGAGAAAAAGGCTCGATGATAAAAAAATTCAGGGAAGGAAAAAGAAAAGCAGACGCAATGAAGAGATTTTTCAGCAGTGACGCCGCGTCGATCCTGTCCCTGGGCATTGTCCAGGGACTGCTAACCGCGCTGTCCATTGAACCGTTCAACGCGCCCCTCGCGGCCTGGATCATGCCGTGGCCCCTCTTCTATTTTGCCGGGCGCTTCAGGAATTCCCTGCCGAGGCTCCTCATGGCCGGCGCGGCATGCGCCATTTTTTTCTGCGCCTTCGCCTTTTACTGGATCATGCACCTGTTGAAGAATTTCGCCGGATTCGGCCCCGCCGAGTCCCTCCTCGCCTTTCTCCCCTTTGCCGTTTTTTTCAACCTGCAGATACCGGCCTTCGTGCTGCTTTTCGGGCTGACCCTCAGGAAACGATACCGGAGATATTTTCATCCCCGGTGGCTGACCGCCGGCCTGCTGGCCCTTGGGGCGGATTACGTCATACCCCGCCTCTTTCCTTACAGCTGGGGAAACTTCATCGCCGGGAACCTGCTCATGGCGCAGGTTACGGACCTTGTCGGCGTCTACGGCCTGACGCCGATTCTCTTCGGGATAAGCTATTTCGGGTACCGGATTTTCACCGCCTTCATCAGGGCTTTTTCGAAAGGAGGCGCCGCGGCGGCCATCACGTCGCTCCGGATGATGGCCGGGCCCTATGCCCTGAAGCGGCTCTGGCCCATGCCGCTCCTGCTGCTCCTGTGTCTGGCCTACGGCGCCCTGCGCCTGCGCCAGGTCACGGCCCTTCAGGAATCACTGCCCACGGTCCGGGTCGCCATCATCAACCCCAACGCCCCGCCGGAGGATGAAAGCCGCGTCAACGCGCGGATAATGCATGATCTCATGTTCGGCACCATTCCCGGCCTCACGGAAAAGGCGGCCCGGGCCGCCGGCGGCAGGCTCGACCTGGCGGTGCTCCCCGAGTCCGCGGTCCCCTTCATCTGCGCTGAAGACACTCCGGTCAGCAGGCGCATGAAGACCTATTCCCCGGAGGCGGAGCTCATGGTCCAGCTCATGGCCTATAACTGGAATATTGACGTATTCATGAACGAAGCGGGATACGGCTACGTCACCGGAAACAAGGGCGTGAAGGAATTGAAGATGTACAATTCCTCGATCCTCTATTCCCGGGACGGAAAGAGGAGCGGCACCTATCAGAAAAGGAGGCTCCTTGCCTTCGGCGAATACATGCCGGGGGAAGATCTTTTAGAGCGGCTCGGGCTCGCGCGCGCAGCGCGGGAAATCATAGGCGCGTCCCGCTTCGCCAGCGGACCGGCATCGAACCTGATACCCTACGCCATCAGGAACAGGGAGAAACCCTTCCGGGAGAAAGAGCTTCTCTCCTACGAAGACGTGAAAGGTATGAACCCCCGCGACTTCGAGAAGATATTTCCCTCGGACCGCGCCTTTACCCCGGACGGCTATTTCCTCCCCCTCATCTGCTACGAATCGCTGCTGCCGGACCACGTGCGCTCCTTCTTCAATAACCCCGAAAAGCGCAATCCTGATTTCATAGTGAATATAACCCAGGACGGATGGTACGGGAAGACCGTTGAGACCTACCAGCACTTCGAGCTGGCCCGGGTCCGGGCGGTGGAGACCCGGCGGGCCCTGGTGCGCTCCGTGAACAACGGCGCAGCCGGGTTCGTGGACCTTGCCGGCAGGTACGCCAGGCCCCTTTCCGGCCCGGTCATGACCGCGCCGGAAACGGCCGGCTTCCAGGTCTGGGACGTGCCCATCAACCGGGAAATGACCACGGTGTACACGCGGTTCGGGGACGCGTGGATGGTGATACTGGGAGTGTTGATGTTGCTATTGGTTATGAGAAGGATAATTGCATACAGATAAATATATTGACACTGCGTATCTTATAAATTAGTAAAATACTATCATATACGAAATACGATCAGTGTAAGTTATACGCCATGCTGTATTTGACTTATTAATTATTTTTTATTTAATAATTTTTTGAATTTGAAAATATATTTATTAAAAGTGATATAAATATGAACCATTTAAATATTAAAATTAATAATAATTTTAAGCTATCAATAGTATTATTTCTCGTTCTATTTACTATAGAAATTATTGCGGCATATCTTTTAGATTTAAAGTATCATGATAATAAATGGGACTTTACAACATTCTTTGTTGTAATAAATCTATATTTATACAATAATAATATAATTAATAATTCTTGGATCGCTGTTGCATTAACTGGAGTAATTGATTATACTATCGTATTATTTTCTGTATTTAGCACATATCTATTTAATATAAAATCACAAGTGATCCTATCTTTAATAATTTTTTTAATTATTAAAGTACTATTGTTTAGTAGCCCATTTTTTAAATGATGCAGAAATATTATTTATTAAATAATATTGTTATATTACTAAATTTATTCATAAGACTTAAAAAATACTATAAAGTATTATTTTCCTGGTGATCAGCACGGCGTATAACAAGCCATGGCCGCTTCGGCCGCGTAGCGGCCTCGGGCTTCGCCACACCGCACCGCAAAATATGAAGCGCGGTGCGGCGTCGGCCATGGCTTAACGTTAAGCGCCATTTTCGCCTGAATCAACAACCTTTGTTATTTGGGGTTTTAAAGGCTTCATATATATAATTGGTTTTACAAAATCATAATTGTTTCTATATTAGACTTGTTGCATAACTAAAAAAAGTGCTATTAATTTTTTCGATTAATT
>DAONAJ010000088.1:0-16168 GCA_035400945.1 Spirochaetota bacterium | reverse complement strand
AGGCCGTATTAATGGAAGAAATAGTCGAAAAAGTTGACTTGTATTTCTACAACGCCCGGCATTATGATCCGGAGATTGCGAGGTTTGTGACGCCGGATACGGTGGTGGATGGTCAACTGGACACCCAGGGTTGGAACCGTTATATGTATTGCCGGGGGAATCCAATCAGGTACAATGATCCGACAGGACATGATTGGAGGGATAATGTATTAAGTAAAGCTCAAAGTGTTGGTGAGGGTATAAGAAATGTGGGTGAAAAGATCACTCAACCATTACGAGATGCCGGAAATGCTTTAAGAGATAAATTAAATGGTAATTTGCAAAATAAAGCAAGTGGAACGGGGAATCATATAACAGGGGCAAAGGGAGCTGATATTCGAAAAGAGATGGAGAAAAATTTTAGCACTATAACTTGGAAAGAAAATGGAGTTACTAAATCGGCAAATTTAACAACGATAGGTGGTGTCAGGGTTGAGTTAAACCAAATATCCAAGAGTGATATTGGTGAAACCAACGATAAAACCTTAGAAGTTGTTCATGATATGATAAAAGGTAACAAGTTGACAAGTCTTACTCTATCGAGTCTATATCGGCCAGATGAAAAGGTTAAAGGAGATCAAATCCCTCACAGTGCAGGGAGAGGAATTGATATAACCGCAGCAAGTAGAGGAACAGGGAAAGATATAGAATCGGTAAGATTCAAAGATATGCCTGATCATGTTCAAAAAAGTGAACCTAAATTAGCAGGAGATTTAACGAATTGGTTGAGAGGAGATCCTCGAACAAATCAAGTGTTAACACCTTGGAGCATGGATGGAGAGCCCAATAGAAATATTAGACCTTTAGAACAACAACATAAACATCATATACATGTTGGGATAAGACCTGATTAAAACCCGGAGAATTTTTAAATATGAAAAAAAAGATAATGTTCATCATAATTCTTTGTTTCGTTTCATTTTATTGTATTAAAGCACAAGATTTAAATAGCAGAGATGCTAACTTAATTGTACTTGGAGATAAGATAAATGTACGTAATGAACCGAGTATTAAATCAAAATCTATATACCAGCTTAAAATAGCTACGATGGTTAAGTTAATAAAAAAATCAAAAATAAAATTCCAAAGTGATACTATTAATGGAGAATGGGTATATATTGATACGGAATACAAGAAAGTTGGAGAAAAGGACTCGATAAAAGGTTGGGTTGTAGATTATTTTTTAGCAGATTATTCTAAATTCATGAAAATAAATTATAATCTTGGCTGTCCCATTAAAGGCACTATCGGCGATTGGCAAATGAATTATGAATTTATTAACAATGGAAAATATAGAAGAGTAGATAAAGACTATAATACTGGCAAAGAGAGTTATAAAATTGGAAGTATTTATCAGTATAAAAATGTTTTAATTTTTAAAGATGATAGTGGCGGCACCTATGACTTTTTTTATTTTACTGAGGATAATCAGCTATGCCATTATTATAGAGATAGGGATGGCAATTCATTTTGCATAAAATGTAAGGTTAAAAAATAATGTATAGATCCCTGTCGCCTAATTTATAAGGCAGCCGAAGTTTGCCGGAGGCAAATTTGGGCGAAGCCGGCTGCCGAAAATTAGGCGACGGGGGATTACTGCCCCTGGTTCTGCTTCAAGAACGATTCCGCCATTGAGTAGATGATATGCCGCTGATGTTTCGGGAGAGAAAGAATCATTTTTAGTTTTTTGAGCGTGCGCGCGTCTATCTGGACGAATTCTTTTTGAATCTCCGTGTCCTCGTTTATCCCCAGTAAATCGTTGATTTCCACATTTAAGGTTTTCGCAAGGATGCCAATTTTATCGATGGGCGGTTTGACCGCCTCGTTTTCATAATAGACGATCATGCGCTGGGAGAGGCCAGTGAGGTCGGCCAGGTCCTGCTGCGACCATCCCTTTTCTTTCCTGAACTTAACCAGGTTTTGGCTGAAGATGGGCCGATGCTTTTTTTCTAATTTCATGAAATACATATATCACACCTTTAAAAAGTCTTGACAAAAATGATACGATTAATGTATGGTTGGTTATATTAAAAGCGTATCATAATTGTCTTGACGCGTTTTTGAAAAATCTCGGGGCGCAATAAAAAACCCCCAATCCTGGCCAGAACTGAGGGTTTTAAAGGCAGTCCCGAAGGAGAGCCATTCTTAACTTGGTAACTTGAGAATATCGCCTCCTTCGGGATTGTCAACCCTTTTTATATGACTAACGAAGGAGAAGCGCATGTCTCAGAAGGCAATCGAACAGCTGTGCGTAAACTGGCAGGCGGCGCTCATGGAGAGCAAAGAGTCAGTGCGACTCCTTGAGGAGCTTCGCCAGATCAACCGGCGGGACAAATTCAAGGACCTTGAGCTCGGCCTGGTGAGTGTTCCATTAAAAGACGATCTTCACGAGCAAGTATATCATTCCCTTAAATCCTTCGGCATCATGAGCGAGAAGCTCGCCGGCATGGTGAGCGTGCCGCTCCGGAAGAAAGACAACCGCATAGCGAACTTTTATTTTGTCAGTCTCAATGACAAGGATGATACTATCATCCGCCAGGGCGGGATCGTGAACCTTAAAGCCTTTGCGGTGTATAAAAAGCTCGTGATCGTGGACTCCATGAACGACTACTTTGCCTACTACCAACAAGTGAAAGAAAACGTGGTTCCTTTGATTCAATCTGCAACGATGCCGGACGACCTGGCCGGGATGATCGCTCAATCGGGCACGGAAGAAATTGTGCTCGTGAATGAGTCGCCCTACTGGCCGTTACTTAAAAACAAGCTCAAAGAAAGCGACGTGAAATTATTCGAGATCACGCTTCCCGAAAACAAAACCGTGAAGCAGTTTCTTGAGAGCAATTCGCCGAATAAGCTGACCGCATACATCGAGGCAGAGAAAGCGAAAATAGTGAAACAAGCGAAGAACAGCGACCCGGAGCCGGTCAAGGAGTACATGAAGGTCATCGAGGAAACCGGCCAGATTAGATTTACAACCGATGATCGCCTGTACCTGGTCAGGGGCTTCCACAAGGACGGATTTGAAAAGATCGTGCAGATGTCACTAGAGATCGATGGATTCGCTTTTCCGGACAAGGTAGATTTATCCAGAAGCCAATCACGCCAGCGATTCGCCAACATCGCGGCCGCCGAATTTGAAATGAGCTCCGACATTATCCGCAACGACCTCACGTTTATATACAAGACCCTGGACAAGATGCAGGACGAGCGGTTCAAGGAGAAGATCGGGCTGCAGGAGAAGAATGTCCATATCCTCACCAGGGACGACGAGTCAAAGGCGATAGATCGTCTCACAAGCCGCGACATCCTGGATGAAATCCTGATCAAGGACACGGAGCGCCTCGGCTTTGTAGAGGAAGAGGTAAACAAGAAGCTCTTCTATATCGCGGCATCGTCACGGCGTACAGGAAAGCCGTTGTCCGTGCTTGACATCTCTCCTCCTGGAACAGGCAAAAGCTTCGGCTTGTCCATGATCATGGATTTTATGCCACTGGATGAAGTGCTTAAATATTCACGGCTTTCTCCGCAAGCCTTGTACTACAAAAACGAGGAGGAGCTTGCGGGCCGGGTGCTCTACATCGAGGAGCTGGTGGGCATGGAGGAATCGTTAGAGCCGATTCGTATGCTACTCTCCTCCGGTGAGCTTGCAGTCTCAGTGGTAGAAAAAGACCCTCGCACCGGCCAGCTCCGCACGGTTGAGAGACGAATTAAAGTGGATATTCCGATACTGTCAAGCGGCGTGCGTGATCTCTTTGACGAAGAAACACTGTCGAGGTTTATCCTGACCTACAACGACCTGACCATGAAGCACATGGAGCGTATCCTTAAAAGCCAGAGCTTTAAATATTCCCTGGACGGGGAAAAGACCTTGAAACAGCGGGACCGATACTTGAAGAAGCATCGGGACATGCAGAAGGTATTAGACCCATCCATAATGGTGGTGAATCCCTTTGCGGAAAAGATCATGGTGAATCCCCATTTGCATATTGTGACCAGGAAACAGGAGCAATATTTGAGGCTTATCTACAACATCGCCTTTTTGCGGCAGCACTCACGCGAGAAGAAGCAGGCCGAGGACCGGTTCGGGAATATCTTTACGTACATAGAAGCGAACCGGAACGATGTGACAACAGCGAATGAGATAGCGGACTACGTGTTCCAGTTTGCCAGAGGCGATCTTACCAAGAGATTATTTGACGCATATCAATCAATCGAGGGTCACTGCCGGCGCCAGGTAAAGGAGAAGCGGATCAGCCTGAACGAGTACAAGTTTTCCCGCCGGGAGATAAGGGAAAACACCCGCTGGGATCCCACGACAGCCAGAAGATTGTTTGACGAATTGGAGAACCTTGAATATATTCGCAGGGTCCGGGGAGACAAGCAGGGAACACAGTTTCTTTATCGCCTGGCCGCGTTTAACGAGCGGAGCGCACGGAAAGACGATCTGCGCCTATTGGACCCGGAACGTCTGTAATCATACGATAGAACCCGCCTTTATTTCCAGGTATTTAAGATAAAGCTTAAGAACTTGGTCACCGGTGACCAAGTTATGACCAAGTTGTGACCAAGTGTAACTCCTGGTCGTTCCAGACATTAGCCTCAAAAACAGGTAACTTGGTCACTTGTTCACGGGAAAGGTATATAGACAACTTTTTGGGAGGAACATATGAAAGAGCTAATCGAATCTCACATTGACGCCTTTATCTCTCATGAAAAGCTCAAGGGACATACCAGAAAGGTGGTGCAGAGAAAAGAGCGTGAGCTTTATTCCTTCGCCCTGTTTGCGGGAAAGCCCTTTGGATCGGTGACGTGTGAGGATATTATCCGGTACTTGAGCGAATCGCCGTATCCTGCTTCATTCAACAGAAAGCTCGGGTATATCTCACAGTTGTTTGAATTCCTGATTGAACAGGGTGAAGTCCTCTCCAATCCGGCAGTGGGAATCGATCTGAAGTGTGATTATGAAAAGCATCATCGGGGCGTGTTCTCCGAGGAAGAGGTGAAGCTGATGATCGAGGGAACGTCACTGTCTCCGGTTGGGAAGCGTGACCGGGCTATCGTGGAGCTCTTTTACTCGACCGGGATGCGTCTCTTTGAGCTGGCGAATCTCAACGTTGATGATGTCGATGTCCGGAACGCCGAGGTCTTCATCGAGCGGGGCAAATTTGGAAAAGGGAGGATGGTCCCTGCCGGAAGCGAAGCGCTCAAGGCCGTGAGGAAGTATCTGGCCGTGCGTGATTACTTTCTTCGGGGAAGCGAGTATGACGCCTTGTTCTTAAGCCTTCGGGGGAATCGGATGAGCGTGTCGACGATACGGGAGGTGGTGAAGCGCCGGAAGAGGGACGCAGGGATAACGGCTATCGGTGCGGCCCACGCGTTACGCCATTCCTGCGCAAGCCATCTGCTGAAGCATGGGGCGCCGCTTCCCATGATCCAGCGGCTGCTCGGCCATGAGCGGTTGCATGCCACAGAGATATACACGCACCTTTCTGAGGATGATGTGATTGCAACCATGAGAAAAGGGGGAAACGGCAATGATTCGGTTGATGTATGATTTTTTAGAGCATGGCAAGAGGCGTCACCTGGCTGACAAAACCCTCAAAGATTACGAAGTGTTTTTACGGGCCTTCTTTGGATTCTTAAAAGAGACCTATCCTGATATTATGGAGATCACGGAGGTATCCAGAGCGGTAATTACCGCATACGAGAAGCACCTTCTCACGCGAAAGGACGGCAGGGGCAAGGTGATGGGCAGGATGCGCCGGAAGCGGTATCTGTGCGGACTCAGGATATTTTTCCTGTATCTGCAGCGGGATGAGAAGATATTCCGCAATCCCACGGCGAACCTGGCCCTTCCGAGAGAAAGAAGAACCATCATCAAGGACGTGCTCACGCCGGAAGAGATGGAAAAGCTCCTTAAATCGTGCACTGGCGATACCCTGAAAAGCTTGCGCGACCGTGCCATGTTGGAGCTCCTATATTCCACCGGCATGAGGGCGGACGAGCTCTGCCACCTTGAGGCAAAAGATCTTGATTATGACGAGCTCGTGGTCCTGATCCGGAAGGGAAAATGCGGCACTGAGCGGGTGGTCCCTTTTGGGAAGACGGCCCGGTACTGGATCGAGCGCTATCTGAAACAGGGCCGTCCGCTCATAAATACTGGTGAAAGCGACCTGGTATTTACAACCATGGGCGGCCGGAAACTTACGCCGGTGACCCTGGGCCGGATCGTGAAGGAGTACGCGAAAAAGGCGAACATCGAGAAGAATGTGACTACGCATACCTTCCGCCATTCCTGCGCGACGCATTTGCTCAAGGGAAAGGCCGATATCCGGTACGTGCAGAAGCAGCTCGGTCATCGGAGCATTGCAACCACGGAAAAGTATTTGAAGATAGAGATTACCGATCTCAAGGAAGTGCACGAGCGATGCCATCCACGAGAACAGGAGGAGTGGTGAGAGAAAATTATTATATTAAAATTAATTGTCATAGTTGCAGCAGGCTCTGTGGGCATGTGGGTAACTCGGAGCGAAGCGGCGAGTTATCCATCATGTCCACAGAGCACAAGGCTTTAGACACGGAACGGTCCCGCAACTTACGATAAAATTGATTATGTGCGCCGAAGCCCGGAGGGCCGAGGGAACGTGGCGAAGCCACGCGGCATAATCGATTTTATCGCTGAAGTTGCGAACACCGGACAGCCTCATCGCACGGCGCACAATTGACGGCAAGCGAAATGCTCGCGAGAGCTCGCACTTCGCCTGCCTCAGCAATTGTGCGCCATGCTTAGCCGTTTATATCCTACCCATTGAATTTATCCTGAATACTAAGGCTGTGGATTTGTGGACGGCTCCCTGGCGTTGGAGTCGATCCTGACGCGATCGGGAGACCCGACCACAAACCCACAGCCTCTACTACTGCTTGACAATACGTTATTTTATTATACTATGGGATTAAATATGAGCGCTTCGACGTTGGTTGCTCTTTAAAATCGATGTTGCCAAGCCCCCTTATACGGCGGGTTGCATGTGCGCGGATGACGTTTAGGTATACGACGTGACGCCGGATACGGTGGTGGATGGTCAACTGGACACCCAGGGTTGGAACCGTTATATGTATTGCCGGGGGAATCCAATCAGGTACAATGATCCGACAGGACATGATTGGAGGGATAATGTATTAAGTAAAGCTCAAAGTGTTGGTGAGGGTATAAGAAATGTGGGTGAAAAGATCACTCAACCATTACGAGATGCCGGAAATGCTTTAAGAGATAAATTAAATGGTAATTTGCAAAATAAAGCAAGTGGAACGGGGAATCATATAACAGGGGCAAAGGGAGCTGATATTCGAAAAGAGATGGAGAAAAATTTTAGCACTATAACTTGGAAAGAAAATGGAGTTACTAAATCGGCAAATTTAACAACGATAGGTGGTGTCAGGGTTGAGTTAAACCAAATATCCAAGAGTGATATTGGTGAAACCAACGATAAAACCTTAGAAGTTGTTCATGATATGATAAAAGGTAACAAGTTGACAAGTCTTACTCTATCGAGTCTATATCGGCCAGATGAAAAGGTTAAAGGAGATCAAATCCCTCACAGTGCAGGGAGAGGAATTGATATAACCGCAGCAAGTAGAGGAACAGGGAAAGATATAGAATCGGTAAGATTCAAAGATATGCCTGATCATGTTCAAAAAAGTGAACCTAAATTAGCAGGAGATTTAACGAATTGGTTGAGAGGAGATCCTCGAACAAATCAAGTGTTAACACCTTGGAGCATGGATGGAGAGCCCAATAGAAATATTAGACCTTTAGAACAACAACATAAACATCATATACATGTTGGGATAAGACCTGATTAAAACCCGGAGAATTTTTAAATATGAAAAAAAAGATAATGTTCATCATAATTCTTTGTTTCGTTTCATTTTATTGTATTAAAGCACAAGATTTAAATAGCAGAGATGCTAACTTAATTGTACTTGGAGATAAGATAAATGTACGTAATGAACCGAGTATTAAATCAAAATCTATATACCAGCTTAAAATAGCTACGATGGTTAAGTTAATAAAAAAATCAAAAATAAAATTCCAAAGTGATACTATTAATGGAGAATGGGTATATATTGATACGGAATACAAGAAAGTTGGAGAAAAGGACTCGATAAAAGGTTGGGTTGTAGATTATTTTTTAGCAGATTATTCTAAATTCATGAAAATAAATTATAATCTTGGCTGTCCCATTAAAGGCACTATCGGCGATTGGCAAATGAATTATGAATTTATTAACAATGGAAAATATAGAAGAGTAGATAAAGACTATAATACTGGCAAAGAGAGTTATAAAATTGGAAGTATTTATCAGTATAAAAATGTTTTAATTTTTAAAGATGATAGTGGCGGCACCTATGACTTTTTTTATTTTACTGAGGATAATCAGCTATGCCATTATTATAGAGATAGGGATGGCAATTCATTTTGCATAAAATGTAAGGTTAAAAAATAATGTATAGATCCCTGTCGCCTAATTTATAAGGCAGCCGAAGTTTGCCGGAGGCAAATTTGGGCGAAGCCGGCTGCCGAAAATTAGGCGACGGGGGATTACTGCCCCTGGTTCTGCTTCAAGAACGATTCCGCCATTGAGTAGATGATATGCCGCTGATGTTTCGGGAGAGAAAGAATCATTTTTAGTTTTTTGAGCGTGCGCGCGTCTATCTGGACGAATTCTTTTTGAATCTCCGTGTCCTCGTTTATCCCCAGTAAATCGTTGATTTCCACATTTAAGGTTTTCGCAAGGATGCCAATTTTATCGATGGGCGGTTTGACCGCCTCGTTTTCATAATAGACGATCATGCGCTGGGAGAGGCCAGTGAGGTCGGCCAGGTCCTGCTGCGACCATCCCTTTTCTTTCCTGAACTTAACCAGGTTTTGGCTGAAGATGGGCCGATGCTTTTTTTCTAATTTCATGAAATACATATATCACACCTTTAAAAAGTCTTGACAAAAATGATACGATTAATGTATGGTTGGTTATATTAAAAGCGTATCATAATTGTCTTGACGCGTTTTTGAAAAATCTCGGGGCGCAATAAAAAACCCCCAATCCTGGCCAGAACTGAGGGTTTTAAAGGCAGTCCCGAAGGAGAGCCATTCTTAACTTGGTAACTTGAGAATATCGCCTCCTTCGGGATTGTCAACCCTTTTTATATGACTAACGAAGGAGAAGCGCATGTCTCAGAAGGCAATCGAACAGCTGTGCGTAAACTGGCAGGCGGCGCTCATGGAGAGCAAAGAGTCAGTGCGACTCCTTGAGGAGCTTCGCCAGATCAACCGGCGGGACAAATTCAAGGACCTTGAGCTCGGCCTGGTGAGTGTTCCATTAAAAGACGATCTTCACGAGCAAGTATATCATTCCCTTAAATCCTTCGGCATCATGAGCGAGAAGCTCGCCGGCATGGTGAGCGTGCCGCTCCGGAAGAAAGACAACCGCATAGCGAACTTTTATTTTGTCAGTCTCAATGACAAGGATGATACTATCATCCGCCAGGGCGGGATCGTGAACCTTAAAGCCTTTGCGGTGTATAAAAAGCTCGTGATCGTGGACTCCATGAACGACTACTTTGCCTACTACCAACAAGTGAAAGAAAACGTGGTTCCTTTGATTCAATCTGCAACGATGCCGGACGACCTGGCCGGGATGATCGCTCAATCGGGCACGGAAGAAATTGTGCTCGTGAATGAGTCGCCCTACTGGCCGTTACTTAAAAACAAGCTCAAAGAAAGCGACGTGAAATTATTCGAGATCACGCTTCCCGAAAACAAAACCGTGAAGCAGTTTCTTGAGAGCAATTCGCCGAATAAGCTGACCGCATACATCGAGGCAGAGAAAGCGAAAATAGTGAAACAAGCGAAGAACAGCGACCCGGAGCCGGTCAAGGAGTACATGAAGGTCATCGAGGAAACCGGCCAGATTAGATTTACAACCGATGATCGCCTGTACCTGGTCAGGGGCTTCCACAAGGACGGATTTGAAAAGATCGTGCAGATGTCACTAGAGATCGATGGATTCGCTTTTCCGGACAAGGTAGATTTATCCAGAAGCCAATCACGCCAGCGATTCGCCAACATCGCGGCCGCCGAATTTGAAATGAGCTCCGACATTATCCGCAACGACCTCACGTTTATATACAAGACCCTGGACAAGATGCAGGACGAGCGGTTCAAGGAGAAGATCGGGCTGCAGGAGAAGAATGTCCATATCCTCACCAGGGACGACGAGTCAAAGGCGATAGATCGTCTCACAAGCCGCGACATCCTGGATGAAATCCTGATCAAGGACACGGAGCGCCTCGGCTTTGTAGAGGAAGAGGTAAACAAGAAGCTCTTCTATATCGCGGCATCGTCACGGCGTACAGGAAAGCCGTTGTCCGTGCTTGACATCTCTCCTCCTGGAACAGGCAAAAGCTTCGGCTTGTCCATGATCATGGATTTTATGCCACTGGATGAAGTGCTTAAATATTCACGGCTTTCTCCGCAAGCCTTGTACTACAAAAACGAGGAGGAGCTTGCGGGCCGGGTGCTCTACATCGAGGAGCTGGTGGGCATGGAGGAATCGTTAGAGCCGATTCGTATGCTACTCTCCTCCGGTGAGCTTGCAGTCTCAGTGGTAGAAAAAGACCCTCGCACCGGCCAGCTCCGCACGGTTGAGAGACGAATTAAAGTGGATATTCCGATACTGTCAAGCGGCGTGCGTGATCTCTTTGACGAAGAAACACTGTCGAGGTTTATCCTGACCTACAACGACCTGACCATGAAGCACATGGAGCGTATCCTTAAAAGCCAGAGCTTTAAATATTCCCTGGACGGGGAAAAGACCTTGAAACAGCGGGACCGATACTTGAAGAAGCATCGGGACATGCAGAAGGTATTAGACCCATCCATAATGGTGGTGAATCCCTTTGCGGAAAAGATCATGGTGAATCCCCATTTGCATATTGTGACCAGGAAACAGGAGCAATATTTGAGGCTTATCTACAACATCGCCTTTTTGCGGCAGCACTCACGCGAGAAGAAGCAGGCCGAGGACCGGTTCGGGAATATCTTTACGTACATAGAAGCGAACCGGAACGATGTGACAACAGCGAATGAGATAGCGGACTACGTGTTCCAGTTTGCCAGAGGCGATCTTACCAAGAGATTATTTGACGCATATCAATCAATCGAGGGTCACTGCCGGCGCCAGGTAAAGGAGAAGCGGATCAGCCTGAACGAGTACAAGTTTTCCCGCCGGGAGATAAGGGAAAACACCCGCTGGGATCCCACGACAGCCAGAAGATTGTTTGACGAATTGGAGAACCTTGAATATATTCGCAGGGTCCGGGGAGACAAGCAGGGAACACAGTTTCTTTATCGCCTGGCCGCGTTTAACGAGCGGAGCGCACGGAAAGACGATCTGCGCCTATTGGACCCGGAACGTCTGTAATCATACGATAGAACCCGCCTTTATTTCCAGGTATTTAAGATAAAGCTTAAGAACTTGGTCACCGGTGACCAAGTTATGACCAAGTTGTGACCAAGTGTAACTCCTGGTCGTTCCAGACATTAGCCTCAAAAACAGGTAACTTGGTCACTTGTTCACGGGAAAGGTATATAGACAACTTTTTGGGAGGAACATATGAAAGAGCTAATCGAATCTCACATTGACGCCTTTATCTCTCATGAAAAGCTCAAGGGACATACCAGAAAGGTGGTGCAGAGAAAAGAGCGTGAGCTTTATTCCTTCGCCCTGTTTGCGGGAAAGCCCTTTGGATCGGTGACGTGTGAGGATATTATCCGGTACTTGAGCGAATCGCCGTATCCTGCTTCATTCAACAGAAAGCTCGGGTATATCTCACAGTTGTTTGAATTCCTGATTGAACAGGGTGAAGTCCTCTCCAATCCGGCAGTGGGAATCGATCTGAAGTGTGATTATGAAAAGCATCATCGGGGCGTGTTCTCCGAGGAAGAGGTGAAGCTGATGATCGAGGGAACGTCACTGTCTCCGGTTGGGAAGCGTGACCGGGCTATCGTGGAGCTCTTTTACTCGACCGGGATGCGTCTCTTTGAGCTGGCGAATCTCAACGTTGATGATGTCGATGTCCGGAACGCCGAGGTCTTCATCGAGCGGGGCAAATTTGGAAAAGGGAGGATGGTCCCTGCCGGAAGCGAAGCGCTCAAGGCCGTGAGGAAGTATCTGGCCGTGCGTGATTACTTTCTTCGGGGAAGCGAGTATGACGCCTTGTTCTTAAGCCTTCGGGGGAATCGGATGAGCGTGTCGACGATACGGGAGGTGGTGAAGCGCCGGAAGAGGGACGCAGGGATAACGGCTATCGGTGCGGCCCACGCGTTACGCCATTCCTGCGCAAGCCATCTGCTGAAGCATGGGGCGCCGCTTCCCATGATCCAGCGGCTGCTCGGCCATGAGCGGTTGCATGCCACAGAGATATACACGCACCTTTCTGAGGATGATGTGATTGCAACCATGAGAAAAGGGGGAAACGGCAATGATTCGGTTGATGTATGATTTTTTAGAGCATGGCAAGAGGCGTCACCTGGCTGACAAAACCCTCAAAGATTACGAAGTGTTTTTACGGGCCTTCTTTGGATTCTTAAAAGAGACCTATCCTGATATTATGGAGATCACGGAGGTATCCAGAGCGGTAATTACCGCATACGAGAAGCACCTTCTCACGCGAAAGGACGGCAGGGGCAAGGTGATGGGCAGGATGCGCCGGAAGCGGTATCTGTGCGGACTCAGGATATTTTTCCTGTATCTGCAGCGGGATGAGAAGATATTCCGCAATCCCACGGCGAACCTGGCCCTTCCGAGAGAAAGAAGAACCATCATCAAGGACGTGCTCACGCCGGAAGAGATGGAAAAGCTCCTTAAATCGTGCACTGGCGATACCCTGAAAAGCTTGCGCGACCGTGCCATGTTGGAGCTCCTATATTCCACCGGCATGAGGGCGGACGAGCTCTGCCACCTTGAGGCAAAAGATCTTGATTATGACGAGCTCGTGGTCCTGATCCGGAAGGGAAAATGCGGCACTGAGCGGGTGGTCCCTTTTGGGAAGACGGCCCGGTACTGGATCGAGCGCTATCTGAAACAGGGCCGTCCGCTCATAAATACTGGTGAAAGCGACCTGGTATTTACAACCATGGGCGGCCGGAAACTTACGCCGGTGACCCTGGGCCGGATCGTGAAGGAGTACGCGAAAAAGGCGAACATCGAGAAGAATGTGACTACGCATACCTTCCGCCATTCCTGCGCGACGCATTTGCTCAAGGGAAAGGCCGATATCCGGTACGTGCAGAAGCAGCTCGGTCATCGGAGCATTGCAACCACGGAAAAGTATTTGAAGATAGAGATTACCGATCTCAAGGAAGTGCACGAGCGATGCCATCCACGAGAACAGGAGGAGTGGTGAGAGAAAATTATTATATTAAAATTAATTGTCATAGTTGCAGCAGGCTCTGTGGGCATGTGGGTAACTCGGAGCGAAGCGGCGAGTTATCCATCATGTCCACAGAGCACAAGGCTTTAGACACGGAACGGTCCCGCAACTTACGATAAAATTGATTATGTGCGCCGAAGCCCGGAGGGCCGAGGGAACGTGGCGAAGCCACGCGGCATAATCGATTTTATCGCTGAAGTTGCGAACACCGGACAGCCTCATCGCACGGCGCACAATTGACGGCAAGCGAAATGCTCGCGAGAGCTCGCACTTCGCCTGCCTCAGCAATTGTGCGCCATGCTTAGCCGTTTATATCCTACCCATTGAATTTATCCTGAATACTAAGGCTGTGGATTTGTGGACGGCTCCCTGGCGTTGGAGTCGATCCTGACGCGATCGGGAGACCCGACCACAAACCCACAGCCTCTACTACTGCTTGACAATACGTTATTTTATTATACTATGGGATTAAATATGAGCGCTTCGACGTTGGTTGCTCTTTAAAATCGATGTTGCCAAGCCCCCTTATACGGCGGGTTGCATGTGCGCGGATGACGTTTAGGTATACGACGTGACGCCGGATACGGTGATTGATGGGGAGAATTCGACGCAGGGATGGAATCGATATACTTATTGTCATAATAATCCCATAATGTATCGTGATCCCACGGGTCATGCTAAAGATGAAATAAAAACTGCTGTTAATAATGCTACAAGTTTGAATCCTGTTAAGGCTACAATGACTAATTCAGGAATAGCTTCATTTGATAAAGCACCTAAAATGTTTAATGCAAACACTGATAAGGCAATACAAGCACATTCAAATAAAATGTCACAAATGGCAAAAGGAAACTATAATGCTGTCTCACCTTCGACAAATAAAGGTGGTGTAGCGATAATTACTGATTGCTATCCAAATTATGCAAAGGGAGGGTATCATGGCGGCATTGACATTAGAGCTGGAACTGGAGATAAGACAGTAGCACCTGAGGATGTACTAATAACAAACACAAATAAGACTAATGGCATAATTGAGATGAAAGGATTAAAGTCTGGAAATAATATTAAATATGTTCATCAAGATCCCGAAAAAGGAATCGAGAGTGGAAAGAAAATTTTAAAGGGACATGCTGTTGGAGAACCAGCAAAAAAATTAACTGATACTTTACATTTACATATGGAAGTTAGAGATAAAAGCAATAATCCAATTGCGCCAGATGAATATTTAATTAAGCAAAATCCAGATCTTAAATTTGAATTTAAAAATAAGGAAATTGAAAAGTATTATAGGGATAATAGATCTGACTTGTTAAATAAATATCCTGATAATTTTAAAAAGTAAACAAGGATGAATATGAACCGTAAGAAAGTAAAATTTTTTCTAATAATATTTATTGTTTTTAATTTGATAAATTGTAAAAATAATACTGATTCAATTCAAATAGTAAATTCAAATAGTATTCCCCAAAAAATTGATTTGGAAAATAGAACAAAGAGTTTAATTTCTTATATTATAAATAAGGACATAGATGGCATCACCAGGTTGCTTCCAGATAATTATAATGTGAAAGTGAATGAAGGGGATGTATATAGAAAAAAAATTGAAATAAAAAATTCCTTTTTATTAAAAGGGCATGAGTATATATATTTATTCGATTCAAAAAACCTAAAGAACGAGTATAAAAATTATACGGGTGATCTTAAAGAAATATTATGTATGCAGGATCAGTTGAAAATTTTAAAATTAAAAAATTTATCAATAAGTCAGTTTTTTGTGATACATGAAAAACCATTTACTGTAAATGTGAATTTTATTTGGGATGGTATTCCGGAGCCTAAAAATAAAATCAATTTTTGTTGTTTCGTGTTTCAATATATAGATAATGAATGGAAATTAGTTAGTTTAGTTTTTAATAAATGATAACGCATAGGCCCCTGTCGTCTAATTTAGCAGTGTGCGAATTTCGTCTATTGTTAGATATCATTATTATTGCCAATTGTTAATTGCTGAGGATTTTTTATATAAATAAATAAATAAATAAATAAAAAGATTTGCTTCATACCTGCTTATTTGTTATCAATGGTATCTGGGAGAAAAAAATGAACAAATACACCGTAGTGGTACCGGCAGATAAACTTCAAGGAGTTATCCCTATTCCCTCCGAATTTCAACACAAAGATGTAGAGGTGAGCATATCACTGTCCCAAAGAGAGAAATTCGACCCGCGCAAGTATCGGGGTGCAGGCAAGGCAACGAGAGAAGAGATTGACCGGGAACTGGAGCGCATGAGAGGGGAATGGGGCCGGCATGGCAAATAACTACCTCCTGGACACCAATATAGTAATATATTATTTTGACGGTGTTTTCTCAAACGAAAATAAGGAAATCGATATTATCTTTGAAAATAATTTCACGGTTTCGATCATCACCAAGATAGAGTTTCTGGGATGGGTTGGCTTCAGTGACCAATGACTCGGGGATGGTGGTCACGAGCCACGAGTACCTGCCCTTTGGCGAGGACTGGATCACTGAGGGCAATACCAAGAACGCTCCGAAGTACAACTCCCAGGAACTGGATAAAGAGAGCGGGTATTATTTCTATAATGCGCGGCACTATGATCCGGAGATTGCAAG
>DAONAJ010000087.1:0-16204 GCA_035400945.1 Spirochaetota bacterium | reverse complement strand
GAAGACCCTTCACGGTCGACAACCGGCCACCAGAAAATCATCGGATACGCATACATGCACAGGATATGAAATAAGACGACGGCACAGACCATCATGTTTCTCACGTTGTCCAGATACGCATAACGTTTTTCACGTATTTCCATTTTCGCCCTCCATATTGATTTCCTTATGCACGAAAATTCTTCTATGCCTCACTGTCAGAGGGGTGCCTTGTCTTCAATGCCGACCTGCACGGGCACTACCCGATACCCCCACACGACATATTTCTCTCCGGATTCATGCGCTTAATCCTGTAATCAGCATCCAGGAAGCAACATCAGGCAGGCCATGTTCACCCGGCCTGCTCCTTTCCGTACTTGATCCCTTTTCACACAATCAATCCTTCGGCACTCCCTTGCGTTGCTCATGGAAACATGATTCGCACAATGTTTCACACTCCTCATAGGCATCCTGGTTATACTTGTATATATAATACGCCTTATCAGTGTGAATACCGCACACATCGCATATGTAGACCCACTGCTTTTCCATTTCAAGGATCCAGTCCCGCAGCGCCTTTTCAAAGATTATCTGGTTGAGCTTTGTTACAGCGTATCCTTTTTTATCAGCCACATCTTTATATTTGGCATACAGCTTGTCTGATACATCCATTCGTATTTGCATTTGATCTCCCTGATTTTTGTGTGATATATATGTGATTAATTTATCACTTATTTGTGTCAAGTTTTTTTTAAAAAATATGATAATATCAGTCTAAATGTAGCAAAATGAGCCGAAGTTACTATGGGGCTTATAGAAACCAGAGATATGACGGTGGGTGCATAATAAATTTCTCAATCTTACTTAATAGAGAAATCTGCCGGAGAAAGGCGCGGAACTTTAATTATTCAGGAAAAAGGTCATTGATCCACCAGGAAGCACGGGACACAATGACGTTTATGTGAAGCAAAAAAGCATCTGTATACAGGAAAGGTCCTGGACAGGGGCCGTGAAATTTCCCGCTTTTCCGCGCCGCAATCAGGGCATGGTTCCGGATTTGTCTAAAGAGTTTTTTATGGCCAGTGCCCAGGTCTTACGTGCTATCTGACCGAGCTTTTTACAATACCGTGCGCGTAGAACCCGTAATATCGTATCACTTTTCGGTGCTTGTCCGGAGGTTAAAAGAGCATCCGGGCCATGAAATCGTAGATCTCCTGGGTCTTTTCCGCGTAGGTCTTTTCCTTCGTATTACGGTCATAGGGAAGAATGGAAACTACACATCAAAGGAAATAGTGATTGAAACATATATAAAGTTTTCTTAACATCCCGGTGGTCAACTAATTGGTCTGTGAGTTGATATGCCACATGCCCCATCGTGGGGACAGGGGAGTCTGAACGACCGTTGAAAGATGCATTACAAACACTCAACTGCGACATTGCCGTGATCGGCGGGGGCCCTGCAGGCATGATGGCTGCCGGCACCGCCGCGGCCAGCGGCGCGGATGTGATCCTCATCGAAAAGAACCGCCGGCCGGGGAGGAAACTTCTCATCACCGGCAAGGGGCGCTGCAACATAACCAACGCCGCCCCGGATGTCCGGGGCTTTCTTGAACACTTCGGAAAGAAGGGCCGCTACCTTCATTCACTGCTCCACGCCTTCAGCATCGATGACACCATCAGCTTCTTCACGGGCCGCGGGTGCCCGGTCAAGGTCGAACGGGGGAACCGTGTCTTCCCGGAGTCCGACAGCGCCGCTGACGTGCTCCGGGTCCTCCAGGAATACATGAAGGAACACGGGGTGCGGGCCCTTTACGGCCGTGAGGTCAGCGGCGTGGTGAGGGATAACAGCCATATAACGAGAATCACAACCGGCGACGGCGGCTTCGAGGCGCAGCAGTTCATCCTCTGCACCGGCGGCCTCAGCTACCCGGCGACCGGCTCCACCGGTGCCGGCCTCGATATCTGTCGCGGCCTGGGCCACACGGTGATAAATCCGCGGCCCTCCCTGGTGCCGGTCATCCTCAAGGAAAAGTGGATAGGCGAGCTCGAGGGCCTGAGCCTCCGTAACGTGACGGTGCGGCTTATCCATGACGGCAGGACAGCCGGCGAGGAATTCGGCGAAGCCCTGTTCACATCCAACGGCATGAGCGGCCCCGTGATCATAGACCTGAGCCGGACCGTCGGCGGGCTCCTCCCCTCTCCCATGGAGCTCTCCATCGATCTCAAGCCCGCCCTGGACCATAAAGCCCTGGACGAAAGGGTCCGTCGGGACTTCGGGGAAAACCCCACGCGTCTTTTCAAGAACAGCCTGGGACGGCTACTTCCCGCTTCCCTTATACCGGTCATCGTGCGTCTTTCCGGCCTGGACCCGCAGAAGACCGTGAGCCATGTCACAAAGGAGGAACGGACGAAGATCGTCCATCTTCTGAAAGACCTGCGAGCCACGGTCGCCGGTATCGAGGGCTTTGACAAGGCCATCATCACGGCCGGCGGCGTTTCCCTCGATGAGATCGATATGCGCACCATGCGTTCCCGCATCATCGACAACCTCTTCTTCGCCGGCGAGATAATCGACATCGACGGCCCCACCGGCGGCTACAACCTCCAGATCTGCTGGAGCACCGGCTACTGCGCCGGCCTGGCCGCGGCGAAGGCGCTGTCATAGTGAGCGACCGAGTCATTGAAACAAATCCCCAACAGGCCATGGTTAAGCTCCCCGGAGATATGATCTTAACACCCCCTGTCCCCCATAGGGGGCATGTGTCATAGCGCGAATTGTTTATAAAATTACTTGTCAGTATTAATTATATTGAATTACCATGTCACACTATCTCCCGCGTGCCCCCTCAGGGGGTCAGGGGGTAATACAATTCGCTTCGCTTTGCTCGCGATGACAATGGAAATAAATAAAACCCAAGGAGCGCCCCATGATCACACTTATCGCCAAGCTGAAAGTCAAGGAAGGAAAAATGGATGAAGCCATAGGGATTTTAAAAGAGATCGTCCCGAAAGTGAAGGAGTCCGAACCGGGATGCCTCGCATACATCCCACACACGGTCCGCGGAGAGGAGAACACAATCCTGTTTTATGAAAAATATCAGGACAAGGACGCGCTGAAAACCCATTCGGGCAACCTGCCGAAGACAATGGAAAAACTGTTCCCCCTTCTGGAACCGGGCATGGACATCAAAACCTGCTATGAAATAATGTAGCCGGCGGAGGGACCGGAATGGAGCCCCTCCCCATCATGGCGGGCATGGCTTGCTTCGGCTACTTGCAGGTGATGCGGTAGAGATGCACAGTATAATCGGTGAAGGAGTCCCGCATGACGCCGTTGGTAAATATCTTGACGCGGTTTTCCCCGATCACTTCCGCCTCGGCATCGCCCGGAAAGTCCCTCAGGGTGAAGGTCGCCGTCGTGATGCCGGGCCGCATGGACACGGCAAACAGATAAGTCTCTCCGTTGTAGCGCTTGAGCATGACGTCGACCGGGATATCGGCATTGCTGCTGGCTACTTTCACGCCGTTCGCGACGGAGGGAGTGTTCAGCACCGGCGCCAGGGACGTTATCTGCGAATTGATCGCTGCCACGGCCGACCTCATCTGGGCGTCGCTCAGCAGACCGGCCTCGATGAAGGTCGGGGAAAACACGTGGGCGAAATACCCGATGCCCAAGGAGCCATGTATGATGGACATCCATACTTCCGCCTTTACCTCCGACGGCGTCGGCTTTTTTCCCGAGCCGTTGAAGTCGGTGCACTCGATCCAGTTCCATACCGGTTTTGTATAATTGCTCCACCGGCGCAGGCGGTCAACCCCGTATGCCACGAGCCAGAGCCTGTCCTTCACCGCCGCGTCCTGCGTGTTGACAGGATAGATGTCATAGGAAATGATATCAGCGCCCTTGATGTATTCAGCGTAGTCCTCCGGATGGCCGGTGCGCACGCCGCGGCCATACCACCCGTCCCAGGCCACGCCCTGCCCGAGGTTCAGGTATACCGGCCTGGTTGGATCTGCGGCAACCATTGACCGGTATCCGGCAACAACCGTTTCCGTGGATATCGGCGGCCCGTATCCGCCCTGGCCGTCCGCCTGGGCGTTGTCAGGCTCGTCAATATGGGTCCAGGCCCTGATCACCGTATTGCTGGAACTGCCGAGGCCCGCGGCATTCTGGGAGCAGAGAACCGGCATCTCCCTCCCGGCAAGCTGGCTGAGCTGGCCTTCCGTCGGCCCATCCCAGAGACCAACAAAGGTATTGATGCCTATGGCCCGGTAAGCCTCCGCGTTGCATGGCTGTTGAAGCCATACCGCAATGGGGAAATAATCCGGGTCAGACGAGGGACCGTGGGTCCACTTTGAATAATACGAAGACCCGCCTTCCCAGGGCAGGAAGACGTCACCGGCAAAAGAACCGGGGCCCCCGCCGTTCCGGCCTGCCGCCGCGGCATATATGACCGCGCTGCCGAGAAGGTTTTCCGCGCTCCCATGACTTTTATCTGATGATATGAGATCTTTACAGTCGAAGAATAGAATAATTACCGAAAGAAAAACAACCGCGGGCACAGGACGGCCCGCTTTAAACCTTTTCATAAACCCTCCATATCCTTTTCTCTTTTTTTTATCTTTGTATTTATTTTTATCCAAAACCTTATAAAGTTATTTAAGTTTTTTTTGATCGGCAAATTATTTTTGTCGTTTTTCAAATTTTTTTTATATAAATCCCGCCCATTGACATTGATTTAAGAATAGATTCAGATATTTTTCCCAGCCTGAACAGGCGGTCTTTTAACTGTCCTGCGATGCTGACAGCAGATCATGACCGGCCCATGGCAACAGTCGCATCGCACCGCCGCTCCGATTAATAAATTTCATGTTGATTATTTACCGTGCCCTGCCTACAGTATCCCCATCATCTTATTTTCAGGAGCACTCTGATGAAACCTCAAGCTGTCACGCGCGTTACTTCCCTATATATGAGCATAGCCCTGGTGCTTACCGGCGCCTTTTTTTCATCCTGCATACAGAAGGAAGCTAATGAAAAAAAGCCGGTCCGCGCCATGGCCACCTTCGTTATCGGCACTGTCACCCTTGAGCGGGCCGGCGAGCCTGCCAGAAAACTCAGGCACAAGGAGGAACTGGCGCATGGCGACGTGGTCAGGACCGGACCGGACTCCCTGCTCGTAGTCCAGATCGGTGATGACTCGGTCATCAAGATCGAGGCAGGCACGACCGTGAGCATGGGCCTCTTCCTTGAAAGGGGTAACTCGCAATTCTATATCGACCAGGGACGGATGTTCTCAAGGGTGCGCCATCTCAGTAAGGATTCGACCTTCAGGGTATACACCAAAACGTCACTGGCGGCGGTGCGGGGCACCGAATTCAGCGTCACATCCCGCAAAGACGAATCCGTTGTGGCCGTGAATGACGGATCCGTTGCTGTCCGCACGGTTGCTGAAGGAAAAGAAACAAATGAGGAGCAGACCGTCGAAAACGGCAAAACCGCCGAGGTGAAGGGCTCCATTAAGACCAGGCCGGTGAACGCCGAAGAAAAAAAGGAATTCAACCGCTTCGCCCGGATTACCCCCATTGAGAACCTGGACAGCACGAGCGAGGAGGACCTCAGGCGGATGGAAGTGGATTACCAGGAAAACAAAGACAAAGCCGTAGTAATCGACAAAGACGGTGATCATAAGGATAAAAAAGATAAAGACCGGGAAAAGAAAGACGACAAGGCCTCGGATCAGGAAAAACCGGCTGAAAACGATGCTGCGAAGCAGACAGTTCTCTGGACCAGCAAGAGCGTGTACGGCACGGCCGACCCTATCATCGTGTATTACAAGAACATGCCGGAATACCGGAACTGCTGGATCGACATATCAAAGGCAGCGGACGGGGACGGCAGGTACCAGTCGTACCAGTGGACCTACAGCGCTAAAAACGGCCAGATGACCTTTTCCGGCATGAACCTGGCGCCGGGCACCTACGAGGTACGGGCCCACTTCGGCAGAAGCGGCTCCGTCGACAAGAGATACCGTTTCCAGGTCCGGTAGGAACCGCCTTTGCAGCCGGCCAGGCAATGACATCAAAAAAGCCCCGTGATTGTGCGGGGCTTTTTTATTGAGGCCTCTCTATCCCGGCGAAGCCCGGCCGCACCCGGGGTTTGCCGGTCATACGGGCTTGATCCCCCGCTCTTCGTACAGGACAAGGGAGGTGATATTTTCGAAATCGAGCACTACGCGGGAGTCCTCGATATCAAGGACATTGTTGATGATCTTCTGGAACTTGTCCGTCAGGTTCATGATATCGTTGGTATCGATCCACTCGAAAATGCTCTGGAAAAACCTGAGCTCCGCCAGCCGTTCGAGGACCCCGTTGATGGTCTGCATCTTTTCGGTGTCGATCTCGGCTTCGCTGATCTCCTTTTCCAGCTTGGCGAAAAATGCCTTCCACGAATCAAAGGGCTTGTGATGAAAGACCGAGGCGGTGTGGGATACCACGGACTTCGCCAGCACCACGCTGCGGGATATACGGCTTAACATGACGATGAAGAGGCCGAAGTTCTCTTCCTCGTTGTCCTTGAACCTTCCCTTGAGGACGACGATATCGGTGAATTCGCCCTTCAGTATCTTCTTGGCCGTCTCGGTGTCGCCTGCACAAAACTTCTCAATTATTTTCAGCTTTTCGAAATACTGCCGTGCCCCATCATCGCGGTTCATGGCCCAAACCCCATTTTTTCTGTATGCTCAAAAATACCCGGCGCACCGTCCCGGAGTCAAGATTATTTCTTTATCAGGTCGAGGATTCGGTCAAAATCATCCAGCGAATAATAGCTGATCTCGATTTTGCCCCTGCCGGAGGCGTGCTTTATCTCGACCTTGGTGCCGAAGATCGACACAAGTTCCTCTTCCATCTTCCGGATATGGGCGTCCTTGCCCGGCTTTTTTTTGCCGGGCTTCTGCTTCTTTTCGCTTTCCTGGACCAGCTGTTCCAGGGCCCGGACCGAAACCGCCTTGTTGAGTATCTCCCGGAAAAGCTCCATCTGGCGGCTGCCGCTCACGGACAGGAGCACCTTCGCATGGCCCGTGCTGATATCGCCGGAAGAGAGCGACTCCTGGATTTCGGATGGAAGCTGCAGCAGCCTCAGCGTGTTCGCTATGGTGGCCCGGTCCTTGCCGACCTGGGCCGCGATGTCCTGCTGCTTCAGGCTGAACCGGTTAATGAGGACCTTGTACGCCTCGGCCTCCTCGATGGGATTCAGGTTGGTGCGCTGGATGTTTTCAATGAGGGCGAGGGTCAGGTTCTTCACCTCGTCGGCCTCGATGACGATGGCCCTGATCTTCTTCATGCCGGCGTGCTTCACGGCCCTGAGGCGGCGCTCGCCGGCCACCACGTAGTAGTTGTCCCCGGTACGCCGGACGATGATCGGCTGCAGGAGTCCCACCGCCTGTATGGAAGCGGCCAGCCCCTTGATCTCCAGCTCGTCAAAGGTCATGCGGGGCTGGTCCGGGTTGGGCAGCACCGAATCCACTGCGAGCTCGACGATGAGCTCGGCGTTCTGAACAATGCCCTTTTCCAGGGCCTCCACCGGCGTGGGTGATGACGTGATGATCGCTGACAGGCCTTTACCCAGAACCTTCTTAGCCATGCTTTATAACCTCTTCTGCCAAATTCTCGTACATGACGCTGCCGATGCTTCCCCTGTCGTAGAGACCGATCGGTTTTCCGAAGGAGGGGGCCTCTGAAAGGCGCACGTTCCTCGGTATGATCGTTTTGAAAACCTTGCTGGAAAAATACTCCCGCACGTCGGACACGACCTGCTGCGAGAGGTTGGTCCGCGAGTCGTACATGGTCAGGACGACACCCTCGATGGAAAGGCTCCGGTTCAGGTTCTCCTGCACCATGGCGATGATCCGCAGAAGCTGGCTCAGCCCCTCCAGGGCATAATACTCGCACTGCAGGGGTATCATGACCGAGTCCGCGGCCACGAGGCTGTTCAGCGTAAGTATGCCGAGGGAGGGCGGGCAATCTATGAGCACATAGTCGTACTCGCCCCGGATGTCCTGCATGGCCTTCCGGAGAATGAACTCCTTCCCTTCCACGTCCATCAGGTCCATCTGCGCCCCGGCAAGGTGTATGTTCGAGGGTATCAGGTCCAGGTTGGGGAGGCCGGTCTGTATGATGGCCTCCCTGATGGGCACCGCTCCAATGAGGACCTCGTATACGGTCTTTTCACTCTCGACCGCGTTGACCCCTACGCCGTACCCGGCATTGGCCTGCGGGTCGATATCTATGATGAGGACGCGCCGGCCCCTGTCAGCGATAAAGGCCGCGACGTTGACCGTGGTCGTTGTTTTTCCCACTCCCCCCTTCTGGTTGGAGACGGATATCACTCTTCCCATGCAATGGCTCCGAATAGTTATAATACTTTTTTAGCAATCCGGCCTGAATGCAACAACTTTTCTTGGAAAGCGTCGCAACTATTTCTGCTTGACAGGCAGCCCCGGCCAGCCCCAGACTCTTACGGTTTACTGCCATCCGATACCGGCCCCGGGAAAACCCGGCCGGGCTCTATCCTACAGGAGTTGTTGAAGCCATGGCGAGACGGAAAACCATTATTGATAAAAATTTCCAGCTTAAAACGACCTTCCGCATTATCGGGATCATCATTATAGCCTTTATACTCATCATAGCGGTCACGGGGATCATATCCTCCGACAACAACAGGCAGATATCCGCCACCATCACCGACCTCAACGCGTCGATTGAAAAAAACAAGAAGACCATAGAAACGCTCATGACATCATCGGCCCAGAGGCGGGACTCCACGGCATACCGCGACCAGGACCGGGCCATCGAGGAGCACATGGAGACCATCGCCCTGATGCACACCAATGTCGAGCAGCTGAAGAGGATACTGAACCTGAACCGGGTCCTCTTCACGGTGCTGATCATCACCGGCGTGCTCCTCGGCCTGGGCCTCTTTCTCTACCTGATACGCCTCACAAACAGGATGTCGGGTCCCCTCTATGTCCTGACGCAGCACATGAGCGACATCATGAACGGCAGGAAACCGAACCTCCGCGAGCTTCGTAAAAACGACGAATTCCAGGAATTCTACCGGCAGTTCATCGCCTTCCTCGATGAAATCGGCAGGAAGTAGGCTCCCCTATAACCGGCCCCGTCCCGAATATCCCCGGGTGAAAAAGAGGCGGTACACGGCAAAGGCAATGCCGCCCGCTGCTATCGTCCCCAGGACCGCGAGGATGTAGTTCAGGTAGGGGATTATCCTCCTTCCCGATGCGGAAACGACCCCGTACATGCCGAAGCGGTCGTTCGAGTACGGGTAGAGCCTGATGTAGCAGTAATCGTCGCCGGCCGACTTCACCGTGAATATCTGCTCCCTCTGCAACAGGTCCCGGGACTCGATCAGCGACAGGCGGCTGTCGACGATATCAATCTGGTAGAAATCCTTTTCCGAGAAAAAGTATATCGTGTTGTTCCCCTTCGCCAGGTCCAGCCGGTGCGTCTCGGCGTATTCACCATCATGCATGGCATTGACGATCCTGCCGGTGACGGCCTGGCCCCACCGGCGCGCCTCGTCCTCGAGCCTCTCCATGATATGTGCCCCGGCGACGCGGTAGATATTGAACCGCCGGAAATCACTGTACACGGTGCTGTCATAGCTGGTATAGAGGAGCTCGCCGCTGCCCCGGCGGGCCAGGAAGCTCACGGGGCCGGAGCGCACGCCGCGGGGCGTTTCAAACGTGGCGAAGGCGATGATTTCCGCGTCGCGGACTTCCTTGATGGCGATCCACCCGGGGTGGTCCATGTAGAGGGCCATCCGTTTCTTCGTGCTGAAGCGCGAGAGGTCATTGAATACCGACGCCTCGAGCCTGGCCGGCATGCCCATGTAGGGAAAATTGCTGAAGAACTCGAGCATGTCAAAGGCCTTCTGCAGAAACTCGTAGCTGTACCCGGAAAAATACACCGAGCCGCCGCTTTTCACGAAGCGCCTCAGCGTCCTGGCGACCTTGTCCTTATCGACTTCATAAAAATCGGGCTTGAGGGCCACGGACTTGAACCTGAAGTTATTCGCGTAAACGTCCAGCATCTCTTCGATCGGATAATCGACGCCGCTGGGCACAAAGAGCGAACGGTACCGCTCTATTTTTTTCGGCGTCTCCAGGTCGCGGTACGTCAGGACGTCATGGGGTATGCGGAAGGCCGTGAGGACCTTGTTCACGTCGTCATACCTGCTCTTGATGACGGCGACACGGTTCCGCGGTTTTGCCGGAGGGCGCATCCTGGGCCTGGGAGAAGCATTCCCCTCAAGGGAGAAAAAAAAGGCCGCGATCACGGCTGCATTGATGCAAAACACTATTCGTTTCATCTGTGGGACATTGATCATTTGCTGTCGTTTGACAGATTGATAATCTCCTTCAGCAATGTTGTGGAAATATTCTTTGTCCTGGGTAAATAGACAACCCGGCAATACTCGTTTAAAAAATCAAACTTGCCTTCCCAGTCATCGCCTATCGTGAATATATCGATATTATATTTTTTTATATCACTGATTTTCTGCTCCCAATTTTCCTCAGGTATCACACGATCAACATAACGGATAGCCTCAAGAATAGCCTTCCGGTGCTCATAGGATAAAAAGGACGTTTTATGCTTCACGGCGTTAAATTCATCCGTAGACAAAGCCACCGTCAGATGATCCCCAAGTTCTCTCGCTCTCCTGAGAAGATTGATATGGCCAATATGCATGAGGTCATACGTTCCATATGTTATTACCTTTATCATGCCCTTCCTCAAATTATTATTCTTGAGTCTTCTATTTACAATTGCCGGAGTTCTGTCCAGCGATTTTTTAGGGACAGCCTTCGATATAACAGCCGGCCCCGGCAGAGCCCGTCCCGCGAGGCTTGTTCAATAAACCGGAAAACATCATGCCGCGGCTTTTCAGTGAACATGGACAGAGAAGGCACCGTGTAATACCCAGACATGCTAATTCATCCTTAATTACCGTTCCCCACCATTGTTTTCAACGGGAGGGCCTATAATGTAAAAATCATGCAGGAATCATTCGCGCAGCATTGAATTTTTACTTGACTTTTTATGAATATATGAATATATGATCATATATATCTATTAAAGGCGGGTCGGCATGAACAGGACACATCATTCACCGGACACGGCAGCGGGATCCGTGCAGGGCAAAAAGCAGCGGGACGCTAAGAAATCCAAGGAATCGATACCCGACGAAACGAGCCTCGTGACCCTGTCGGAATTCTTCCGGGTCTTCGGGGACCCGACCAGGATCAAGATACTTTACCTTCTCTCCCGGTCCGACCTCTGCGTCCATGACATCACCGCCCTCCTGGAGATGAACCAGTCGGCCATATCCCACCAGCTGCGCATCCTCAAGCAGGCGCGCCTGGTCAGGTACCGGCGAAACGGGCGGTCCATCTGCTATTCCCTGGACGACGACCATGTGAAGCAGATCATTAACCAGGGATTTGAGCATATCAATGAATGACGGGAAAGCGGAAATGAAAGAACAATCTCACAACCATGATCACAGCGGCCACCGTCACGATTTCCACGGCCACGACCACCATCATGCCACGGGAAGCCGGCTGGTGCTGGTGATCATTTTCAACACGATCATAACCATCGCCGAATACGCCGGCGGGCTCCTGTCGGGGAGCCTGGCCCTGATTTCCGACGCGGGGCACAATTTCTCCGACGTGCTGTCCCTGATCATGGGCTACGCCGGCGAACGGGTGTCGGAAAAGCGGCCGGACAAGAAATTTTCCTTCGGCCTCAAGCGCTTCGAGGTGGCCGTGGCCCTGGTGAACGCCCTGTCGCTCCTCGTCATCGGTCTCTACATCGTGTACGAGGCGGTGGAGCGCTATCTCAATCCGGTGTCCATAAACCTGAAGGTCATGGTGCCGGTGGCCTTTATCGGCCTTGCGGGCAACCTCTTTTCAATGCTCCTCCTCCTCAGGGACCGCCACCGGACCCTGAACATGAAGGCCGCTTTCCTGCACCTCCTGTACGACACGGTCTCGTCCGTGGCGGTCATCGGCGCCGCCGTCATTCTCTATGTCACCGGCCTGGTCCTGGTGGACCTGGCCATAAGCCTGATCATAGTCGCCATGATCGCCGGGAGCTCCTTCTCCATCATACGCGACTCGATGAGGATCTTCCTTCAGGGGACCCCGGCACATATCGACGCGGATGACGTGTACCGCGACATCGAGGCCGTCCTTAACGTGGGGAGCGTTCACGGCCTTCACATCTGGTCGATCAATTCAACGGAAGTCTTCCTGTCGTGCCACATCTGCGTGTCGGCCGGGTCGGGAGGGAGCGATACCGACGATATAATACGAAACGTCAATTCAATGCTGGAACAAAAGTACGGAATACGGCACACCACCCTCCAGGTCGAGAACACGAAGATCTGTTCCGATGGGGGGACCTGCTGCCGTTAAGGAGGAAAGAAATGAAAAAAGTCAGCGATTCAAGCATCACCATAGTTCAGCACATGACCCACCAGGACGCGAACCTGGCCGGCAACGTCCATGGCGGCTCCATCATGAAGCTCATAGACAACACCGCGGGGATCGTGGGGGCGCGCCACACCGGCAGGAACGTGGTCACCGCCTCCATCGACCGTCTTGACTTCCACAGCCCGGTCTTCGTGGGCGACCTGCTGCGACTTACGGCAACGATAAATTTCGTGGGGAAAACGTCGATGGAGATCGGCGTCAGGGTGGAGGCGGAAAACTTCATCACCGGCGAGACCCGGCACACGGCGTCGGCCTATCTCACCTTCGTCCCCCTCGACGAGCACGGTAAGCCGGTCGAGGTGCCGCCGTTAGAATTTTCGACCGAAGACGAAAAACGGCGCAACTGCGAGGCCCAGGAACGGAGAAAGAGGCGCCTCGCCGAGCGCATCGCGGAGAAGCAGAAAGAGGTGTGCAAGCAGTAAGGCGGATCAGTTGAACTTCGCTCGGCTCTGCTCGAGCTTCTGGAGCAATTCCGCGAATTCGGCCCGCTTCGTCTTCTCGTTTTCGATGACCTCGGCCGGAGCCTTGCCGGTGAAGTTCTCGTTGGCCAGTTTCTTTTCCACCTTGTCGAGCTCTCCGCGGACCCGGGCGATCTCCTTGTCGATGCGGGCGCGCTCCTTGTCGAAGTCGATGAGTCCCTTCAGGGGCATGAATATTTCGATATCGTTCATGACCGCGGATGCGTCGGTGCCCGATGGCGCGTAGCCCGGATCCATGGTGATGCTGTCGACCTTGGCCAGGGCCTTGATGTGCACCCCTTCCCTTTTTATGATTGTCGCGATCATGTCGCTGGCGGTCTTGAATACCACCGAGGCCTTCTTGTCTGGAGGCACGTTCATCTCGCCGCGGATGTTCCTTATCCAGTACACGATCTCCTGGAAGAGCCTTGTCTCCTCTGACTCGGCGACGAAATCGAACTCCGGACGGGGCGCGGGCCACTGCGACACCAGGATCAGGCCGTCTTTCTCATCCTTGATTTTATCCCATATCTCTTCGGTTATAAAAGGCATAAAGGGATGCATGAGCTGCATCGACTTCTTCAGCACATGGAAGAGCACCTGCCGCGCCGCGTCGGAGCTTTTCTGCGAACCGCCTTCCTTGTCATAGAGGCGCTGCTTGGTGAGCTCGATGTACCAGTCGCAGAACTCGTGCCACCAGAAGGCATAGATGGCATGGGCCGCGTCGTTGAACTTGTATTCCTCGAACCCGCGCCGGACCCCGCGTATCGCCTCATTGAGCCGGTGCAGGATCCACCGGTCGAAGACCTCGAGCTCGGCGGGAGCAAGGTCACGCTCCCTGAAGCCCTCTCCCAGGTTCATCATAATGAAGCGCGTGGCGTTCCATATCTTGTTGCAGAAGGTGCGGTATCCCTCGATCCGCTTCTCGGAGAGGATAATGTCGCGCCCCTGGGCGGCCAGCATCGCCAGGGTAAAGCGGAGGGCATCGGTGCCGTACTGGTCCATCATCACGATCGGGTCGATGACGTTCCCGCGCGACTTGCTCATCTTGGCGCCGTGCTCGTCCCGGATCAGTGCGTGGATGTACACGTCGCGGAACGGGACGTTGCCCATGAATTTGAGTCCCATCATGATCATCCGCGCCACCCAGAAGAAGATGATGTCGAAGGCGGTGACGAGAACGCTCGTGGGGTAATACTTGTCCAGGGCCGGGGTTCTGTCGGGCCAGCCGAGGGTTGAAAAGGGCCAGAGACCGGAGGAGAACCAGGTGTCCAGGACGTCCGGGTCCTGCCTGATGTTCTTCGACTTGCACTTCTCGCACTCCGTGGGGTCCTCCACCTGCACGGTGATGTGGCCGCAGTCGTCGCAGTAGAAGGCCGGCACCCGGTGGCCCCACCAGAGCTGCCGCGAGATGCACCAGTCCCTGATGTTGCGCATCCACTCGAAGTAGGTCTTCTCCCAGCTCTTGGGCACGAAGCGGATCAGCCCGTCCTCGACCGCCTGTATGCCGGCGTCGGCCAGGGGCTTGATCTTGACGAACCACTGCTTCGACAGGTACGGCTCGATGATGGTGCGGCAGCGGTAGCAGTGCCCCACGGCGTGCATGTGCTTCTCTATCTTGACGAGGAGGCCCAGCTTCTCCAGGTCCTCCACCACTTTCTTGCGCGCGTCGAAGCGGGACAGGCCCTTGTACGGCCCGCCGTTCTCGTTGATGAACCCGTTCTTGTCCAGGATGTTGATCTCTTCCAGGCCGTGGCGCTTGCCCATTTCAAAGTCGTTCGGGTCGTGGGCCGGGGTCACCTTCACCAGGCCGGTGCCGAACTCCTTGTCCACGAAGTGGTCGGCAAATATCGGTATCTCCCGGTTCATCAGGGGGAGGACCACCATCTTGCCCACCATGTCCTTGTAGCGCTCGTCGTCCGGGTTCACGGCCACGCCGGTGTCGCCGAGCATGGTCTCCGGCCGGGTTGTGGCCACCACGATGGAATCCTTCGACCCCGCCATGGGATACCTGATGTGCCAGAGATGTCCTTCCAGGTCCTGGTACTCGGTCTCGATGTCGGAGAGGGCGGTCTCGCATCGCGGGCACCAGTTGATGATGCGGTAGCCCTGGTAGATGAGGCCTTCCTTGTAAAGCGAGGCGAAGACCGTGTGCACGGCCCGGGACAGGCCCTTGTCCAGGGTAAAGCGCTCACGCTCCCAGTCGCAGGAGCAGCCGAGGCGCCTCAGCTGGTTCTGTATCTGCCCGCCGGAATGCTCCTTCCATTCCCAGACCCGCTTTTCAAAGGCCTCGCGGCCCAGGTCGTCCTTGCTCTTGCCCTCTTCCTTTAAGAGGCGCTCCACCACGTTCTGCGTGGCAATGCCGGCATGGTCCATGCCCGGCATCCAGAGGGCCGACTTGCCCATCATCCGCTGCCACCGGATGAGGATATCCTGGAGCGTGTTGTTCAGGGCATGGCCGATGTGAAGGGTTCCGGTGACGTTGGGCGGCGGTATAACGATGCAGTAAGGCTCCCTGCCGTCATCCTCCCGCGCGTGAAAGTAGTTTCCCTCTTCCCAGAGGCGGTACCATTTTTCCTCGGTCTGTTTCGGATCATATGATGATGGGAGTTCCATTGGTTCATTCCATATATAAAGAGTTACTGTTCAAGACACCCCTAAATACCCCTGAGGGGGACTTATAATAATTCGGCCATAGCCATTAATCTGGCACCCCCTCCGGGGGTCGGGGGGGATTTAATTAGTAATTCCAATGTTAATCGAACGAAAAACCATGGCGCCGTGTCAATACATTTTCATGGCCTGCCGGAGGCCCTCTTTCAAATCCCCGAAGGACCGCCTTCCCCCGGCAATATCCTTTTTCCAGCTCCCGAGGAACCAGAGGAAGCGCCTGATCCCCACCGGCTCCTGGCCGTTGGCGTGGATCAGGATAATGCTCCCGGCGACGGGCCACTGCTTCTTGCCGAGCCAGGCGTCGCTTCCCAGGGGGATAAGCCCGTAGCCGCTGACCCCGGCGAAGAGGGCCTTGTTGGAGACCAGGCCGGGAAAGCGGAAAAAGACCGACGGGACCAGGCCCGCCTCGACCATGGCGATCTCGTTTTTCATGACCTCGTCCTCAAGCCTGGTGCCGATATCGAGGAGAAAGTTCTTCCACAGGGGGACCCTCTTCTTGTGGCGGTGATTATAGGT
>DAONAJ010000086.1:0-16354 GCA_035400945.1 Spirochaetota bacterium | reverse complement strand
AATTGCCGTGAATAAAACACGGGGGTCAGAGCAAAAAATCATTATTATCTCTTGAAAAATTTCTAGTTTATTTATATCATTACTAAATATATCCGGATCATATATGAAGATCATTTTCCTGACCGACATCCATGGCTCTTTCAGCCAGACCGCATCCCTCCTCTATGAATCAGTCGCTGATCTTTATATTATAGGCGGAGACCTCATCGATATTCCTTTCTACAGTATCAATACAGCCATACAATACCATGATATCCAGACATATCTTCACAGCCTCAGGAAGAAGATGAGCCGGGAGAAACTGATCCTGGAGGACTTCGTGAACGAGCTGATGGATTCACCCAATGTCCCGGAAGACATCATCGACAAAGGTAGCGAATATCAGCAGCTCACCATCAGGGCCCGCCGTGTCATGCAGCAGAAATACAAGGTCCTGGAGAACATGATATCCTTCAAGTCATCCACGGTTTTTGCGCTCCCGGGAAACTATGACATGGACCTCAAGTTCACTTCCCTCCATGAACGGGACCTTCACCTCCACTGGCACAATATCGCCGGCCTCAAAATCGCAGGTTACGGCGGGGCCGATGTCTGGACTGCGGGCATTCCCGAACGTTATATCGTTAAATACAACGGCGGCATCGGGACCGACGACAGCAACAACGAGATGTGGAATTTCTTCAAGGCCGTGAAACCGGACATTATCGTCGCACACCAGCCTGCCCACGGCATCCATGACCGCATCGCCCGTATCGGGCCGTCCGGTTCGCCGGCCCTCAGGACGTTCTGCGAGAATAATGACGTCAAGCTGTGCCTTACCGGCCATATCCACAATGACTGGGGGTTCAAAGAAGTTGAGGGATGTGTTTATCTCAACCCGTCCAATTTCGGCGAGGTTACAACCGTGCAGGGCGAGGTGTCCGAGGGCGGCTTTTTCTATCAGATCGAGTTTAACGAAACCGACCTTGAAAAAATTTCATTGAAAAAAATCGTCGGCGATCACCGCATCCATGACATCGTTGAATATTACCACATCGACGGCAGATGGCTCGAGGACATCATTGACTTCGAGCGTTTACAGGCCAGATGCCTGGGACGGAACTACGACATGGAGGTGCAGAAGTACCACCATATCCCGGAAATCGAGCTCTTCAAGGAGATTAAGAACTTTTTCCGCATGTTCCGCACCCAGGAAACCGAGGAGCGCCTGGACGAGCTCGACCACGCCATTGAGCTATTAAAAGACAAGTTCGACGATATAGCCATGGACATCGTCGGTTCCGTGAACATGGGCATCTCCCAGGAAAGTTCCGATATCGATATCGTCCTGTACGTACGGTGCGGCAGGAACTGCCAGGACATGTACGAACAGTGTGACTATTACAAGAGCGCGAAGGCCCTGCTCGAAACCATTATCGGCGACAAGTACAAGTTCGAGATCATCGACTGCATCGACCTGAACGTGGTCGAGCGGAGCATCATAACGAAGAATTATGAATGCGAGGTGACCCAGCGCTTCGTGGCGTACCGCTCCATCTGCAGGCCGGTCAACTACAAGGCCATAGCGCCGATCGAGGACATCCTGAACGAAGATATCGAGTTCCGCCGGGAGATGGAGGGTAGCATCAGGTCCTATTTCCGGATATTCGCGACGACGTCACAGCATATGCGCTCCTTTGACAAGTATGAATCACGCCTCAAGTCGATCGGTATCAAGCTGCCCGAATCGATACGGGATAAGATACGGGAATACCTTCAGGTTACCCACACCGACAATCTGAACTGGTGATCGCCGAAACCCATGCTCCGGGAGGAGTCACTTGAATTTTTGGACACTGCGTCATGTTCCGCGATATAACAGCGCCGTACCACGCCCTCGAATCATGGTTCTATGACTGGGCCGTAGCCCCCGCGATAGCTGAGATGCTCGAAGAGCGGCCCCAGATCCTGCGGCCTTTCCTGAAGGCGATGCCGGCGGATGGCCGCCTCCTTGACGTGGGATGCGGCGGCGGACATCTGGCCATTGCCCTTGCATCCGCCAATCCTGGCTGGCACATAACCGGCCTGGACCTCTCGGAGGACCAGGTGCGGCGCGCCCGGAGGCGTTCCCCTGACCCCGGCGCCGGAATTTATTTCATGGCCGGGTCCTCCGCCAGCCTGCCCTTTGCAGAAAATTCATTTGACGGCGTCATTAGCGTCTGCTCTATCAAGCACTGGCCGGATCCGGCCCGGGGTCTGAAGGAATGCCTGCGCGTCCTCCGGCCGGGAGGCCCCCTGGTTGTGATGGAAGTGGACCCGGATCACAGTCGCGACGACAGGCGGGCCTTTGTCGCGCGTCAGCATGTTCCCTTTTTCCTGAAACCGGCGGCCATGGCGGGGTTCAGGTGGAAAATCGCCGCCCGATCGCTGCGGATGAAATCCGCCGAATCATTGTTCACCGGACTGCCGGCATCCGGCATAAAGTCTGCTCAGGTTCCCGGCATGCCGTTATGGATGATCAGCGCCGTGAAGCATGGTTAACATGCCCATAAAGGTTATTATCTAATGAAAAAAGTAATTGTGTCAATTACTCTTGCTCTGACCCTCTTCGCCGCCGCCGGCTGCGCCACCCATTCGAGGGTGGAACTTGATCCCCCGCTCCGGTTCCTTCTCCTGGGTGACTCCATAATGGCGGGGTATTTCGGCTATATGCTTGAGCACCGTCTCAGGGAAATGCCCGGCGTGCAGGTCCTCCGCATAGGGGTGAAATCAACAGGCCTCAGCGAATTCATCCGCTTTGACTGGCACGGCAAGACGCTCCAGTATATCAAATGGTACCGCCCCGACGTGGTGGTGATCCTCTTCGGCGGGAATGACTGCTACGCCCTTCGCAGGCCGGACGGCACACTCCTGCTCTTCACCCAGGAAGGCTGGCGCGATGAATACGCCGCCCGGCTGGACCGCTACCTGGACGATATCACGCCGATGGTGAAGCGTGTCTACCTTGTGGGACAGCCATCGACAAATCACCCCTATTTCGAGACGCGCTACCCGGTGTTGAACAAGGTTTTCCGGGCCCAAAGCCGGAAGCACGCCGGCGTACGTTACATACCGGCCTGGGATATGACCAGTGAAAAGGGATTATTCGTGGCGGTCATGAAAGACGGCAAAGGCCAGACGGGCGCGGTAAAGTATCCGAATGACCCGATTCATCACACCCCCTTTGGCGGACGGGTCCTGACGGAACGCTTCCTGGACTACATCTCCGACGAATTTCATCCGCCGGCAGTCATAACACGTTAGGGCTCAGATGCGGGAAAAGTCCAGGGTCCCGAAATAATCTTCCAGGGTCTCGGCCCGGCGTATCATATCGACCGAACCGTCCTCCCTCAGCATGAGCTCGGCGGAGCGGAGCTTGCCGTTGTAGTTGAAGCCCATGGCGAAGCCGTGGGCGCCGGCGTCATGGATCACGATGATATCGCCGATCTCTATCTCCGGCAGCTTGCGGTCGATGGCGAACTTGTCGTTGTTCTCGCACAGCGAGCCGGTCACGTCGTAGGTATGGTCCAACGGCCGGTCCTCCTTGCCGATCACGGTGATGTGATGGTAGGCGCCGTACAGCGCGGGGCGCATGAGGTTCGCCATGCACGCGTCAAGGCCGATATAGTTTTTGTAGATGTTCTTTTTATGGATGGCCCTGGCCACGAGGAAACCGTAGGGGCCGGTGATCATCCGGCCGCTCTCCATGAATATCTTCAGGGGATGAAGCCCCGCGGGAACGATGATCTGATCGTAGCGCTCATGGATTTTATCGGAAACATATTCGAGGTTGATCGCATTCTGCTCGGGCCGGTACGGGATCCCGAAGCCGCCCCCCAGGTTCACGAACTCGAAGCGGATCCCCACCTCCAGGTGGATTTCCGCGACCAGGTTAAAGAGCATGTCCGCCGTGTCGACGAAGTAGTCCGGGTCAAGCTCGTTAGACGCGACCATGGTGTGAAGCCCGAACCTCGTTACGCCCTTCTCTTTCAAGATGCGATACCCCTCGAAGAGCTGTGGCCGGGTGAAGCCGTATTTCGCCTCCTCCGGGTGGCCGATGATATGGTTGCCGCCCCTCAGGGGACCGGGATTGTATCGAAACGATATGACTTCGGGCAAGCCGGCCTCCTTTTCCAGGAAGGGTATGTGGGTGATGTCATCGAGATTGATGATGGCCCCCAGTTCTCTGGCCTTTCTGTATTCGGCGGCCGGGGTATCGTTGGAGCTGAAAAAAATATTTTCCCCGGTGATCCCGGTCCGCTCGGAGAGCACCAGCTCCGCCAGGGAACTGCAGTCCGAACCGAAGCCTTCCTGCTTCAGGACCTTCATGATAAAGGGATTGGGACATGCCTTTACGGCATAATATTCCTTGAAGCCCGGGGCCCAGGAAAATGCCTTCACCAGGCGCCGGGCGTTTGCCCGCATCCCCTTCTCGTCATAAATATGAAAGGGGGTCGGATATTCCTTCACGATGCGCTCTATCTGCTCCCTGGTAAAGGGAAGGGTCTTATCGGTCATTTTAAATCAGCCTCTGGGTATTGATTGCAAATATTGAAGATACTAATTCCGCATAACGAGACCATGTCAAGAAATTTAATCATCCGCCGCAGGACCGGTTATGATCCATGAATGGGATAAAGACGGGATGGCCGGCAGTATCCCGGATCAAAGACTGCGCAGCGTATTGCCGATACGGCTGATAAGCGCCCGGAAGATGATTCCCGGGGATCTTTGGCAGTGATTTTGATCATTGACCTGATTTTTTAGTGACAAATATATGATTATATGTGCAAAATTCAGCAAAAATAACCGACATTTTAATAAAGAGGCAAAAAACCAGGGTGGGGCAATGACTTCTAAAAAAAAACAGAAAGATAAAGATCTTCATGGCGAAGCGGAAAAGTCAAAAATCTTTTCCGACGTCATCATCGAAAACAACAAGCGTATGCTGTATGCCTTCCTGTTCATCGTAGGCTTTGCAAACGTGGCCGTTACCGCCATCAAGGCCGCGGGGATCGGGTCACAATACCTTGAATACGAGCATATTATCATTGAACTGGCCGTTGTCGCAATTACCCTCGCCATAACAGTTCTCGTTTCCAACAGGTTCAAGGGCAAAATAGCCTCCGGCTACATCATGATAACCGGCGTCCTGATCTGCATATCCGTGTTTGAAACCACCTTCCACGGCGCGAAACAGCTCTTCGCCACGCGCTATATCCCCCTCGCGCTGAGCATCTTTTATTTCAACACCCCCATTACCATTTATGCCACGATCATCGTTTTCATTTCTCAGACGGTTATATTCATCATCAATCCGGAGCTGCGCCTGCCGCCGCCCGTCTCGGACACGGCGGTGCGCTACATCCTGTACGGCATGGTCGGCTTCGGCGCCTTTGTCGGCTCCCGGGCGACACGGCGTCTTCTGAAATTTGCCATCTACCAGCATGACGAGGCCAAGAAAAGCCTTACCGGCCTCCGCGGCATGGCCGTCGCCGTCACCCATTCCATGGACATCCTGAAAAAGGAGACCGTGGAGCACGACCAGATCACCAAGAACATGAACGACATCTCCCAGCACCAGGCGGCTGCCCTCGAGGAGATAACGACCTCGCTGGAAGAGCTGGCGTCGAACTCCAGCAGCATCAGCGACATAGCCCGCTCCCTCTACGAGGAGCTGGCCATCACCGTCGACTCGGTGAACGACCTCAAATCCGTGAACGACAAGGTGCAGGACAGTTCGCAGGAGATGAACCGCTCTCTGAACGATGTGACCCATTACTCTGAGGCCACCGCGGACCAGATCAAGCTCACCGAGGAGAAATTCAACACCGTCAAGGTCAAATCGGACGAGATGGCGAGGTTCGTCCAGATCATAAACGACATCGCCGACAAGGTCAACCTCCTCTCCCTCAATGCCGCCATCGAGGCGGCCCGGGCCGGCGAATACGGCAGGGGCTTCGCCGTCGTCGCGGACGAGATCTCGAAGCTGGCCGACGCGACGACCCAGAACGCCAAGGAGATCGGCAATATCATCAGCGAGAACCTGAAGCTTATCGACGAGAGCGGCAGGCTCATCAACATGTCCGTGGAGACGATGAACAAGCTCAACGAGGCAATACTTGCCATCAAGGTCGAGGTGACCGAGGTGGGTAACCTGATCAACGACATCGGCGTGACGATCGAGACCATCAAGAACCTGAACGTCAAGATACATGATTCAAGCAAGACCATCGAAAACTCGACGGCGGAGCAGAAGATCGCCACGGACGAATCGACCAGGACCGCCTTCGATATCGCCCAGAACTCCCAGGAGATCGTCACCATCGCCCTCAAGCTGTCACGGTCCACCACAGTGATCAACGAGCTTACCGCGGAACTGGACCGTATCATCGGGGAAATGGTCCAGTAGCTACCTAAATCTCTTCAGCACCAGGGAATTAATAACCACTGAAACCGAGCTCATGGCCATGGCCGCGCCGGCAATGATGGGCGACAGCATCCCCGACGCCGCGAAGGGTATGCCGATACAGTTGTATATGAAGGCCCAGAAGAAGTTCTGCCTGATCTTCCTTATGGTCCGGCGCGAGAGCCTGATCGCGGTGACAACGCCCGTGAGGTCGCCGCTCATTATGGTTATGTCCGCCGATTCCATGGCGATATCGGTGCCGGTGCCGACGGCGATGCCCGTGTCCGCGGCCGCCAGGGCCGGAGCGTCGTTAATGCCGTCGCCCACCATGGCCACCGCCCCGGCCGTCCGCTGAAGGTCCCTCACCGCGGCAGCCTTGCCGCCGGGCAGGACCCCGGCGACGACCCGGCCGGCATCGATGCCGGCCTGCGCGGCGATAAATTCGGCGGTGCGGCGGTTGTCTCCCGTCACCATGTACACGTCAATTCCCATCTTCTTCAGGTCGGCCACAGCCCTCCGGGACGACTCCCTTATGGTATCCGAAACCGCGACGACACCGGCAGCCCGGCCGCCGGCCGCGATGATCACGGCGGTCTTGCCCATGCCTTCCAGCCCTGCAAGTATCTCGTCGCAGCTTGACGCGTCGATACCGGACTCGCGCACATAGGCCAGGGTCCCGGCTATGATTTCAGTTCCGTCATACCGGGCCCGCACACCTCTGCCCGGCTCGGCCATGAACTCCTCAGGGTCGGGGACGTCAAGCGTCTCCGCCGCGCGGCGGTAGATCGCCCTGCCTACCGGGTGCTCAGATTTCTTTTCCGCTATGCCGGCATAACGCATCAGTTCGACTTCCGTTATACCCCCCGCCGGAACCGCGTCCGAAACAGAAAGGTCCCCGATGGTGATGGTTCCGGTCTTGTCCAGCACAACGGCCCGCGTGCGGTATGCCGCCTCCAGGGCCGGGCCGCTTTTAAAGAGAATCCCCATGTCGGCGCCGCGGCCCGTGCCCACCATGACCGCCGTGGGAGTGGCAAGACCGAGGGCGCAGGGACAGGCGATGACCAGCACCGCCACGGCGCTCACGATCGCCAGCTGCAGATCGCCGGCAATGATCATCCGTGCCGCGAAGGTCACGGCCGCCACCGCCAGGACCGACGGCACGAACACCGCGGCAACCCTGTCGGCGAAGCGCTGGATCGGCGGCTTCCCGGCCTGGGCCTCCTCCACGGTCCGGATTATCTGGGCCAGGACGGTGTCCCTGCCGACGCGCTCCGCCCTGAAGGAGATCGTCCCGAAGCGGTTGATGGTCGCCCCGGTGACAGTGTCGCCGGGGCCCTTGTCAACCGGCACGCTCTCGCCGGTGATCATGCTCTCGTCAACCGATGACGAGCCTTCAATGACACGGCCGTCCACAGGGATCTTCTCTCCCGGCCTTACCGTCACCGTGTCCCCCGGCGCGACCTCGGCGGCCGGAATAACGATCTCGCGCCCGTCCCGCACGATGGTGGCCGTCGCCGGCTGGAGCTTCACGAGCTTCTTGATGGCGTCGGAGGTCATTCCCTTGGCGCGGGCCTCGAAGAACTTCCCCAGCAGGACCAGGGTTATGACCACGGCGGAAGCCTCGAAATAGAGGTCCCCCGCGGCGCCGGCCGTAAGCGGCAAAATGAAACCGTTGTACACGCTGTAGAAATAGGCGGCGCTGGTCCCCAGGGCCACCAGGAGGTCCATTCCCGGGCTGCCGCCGCGCACGCCCAGGTACGCGTTGCGGTAAAAGCGCCATCCCACGATGAACTGCACCGGCGTGGCCAGGGCCAGCTGCAGCAGGGGATGATGGAGCGCCGGGGCGTGGAGGCCGATCAGCATCAGGATCATGGAGAGAATCAGGGGGGCGCTCAGCGCCGCGGATACGGCGACAAGAGTGCCGAGTTTCCGCACCTCGCCGCGCCGGAGCTCCGCGGCTCGGTCCGGGGCCTCCTCCTCGATCTTCTCCGCGTCATATCCGACCCTGCGTATCTCGTCGATTATCTCATAGGACTTGACCATCAGGGGGTCGAAACGAACCCGCCCCTTTTCCGTGGTGAGATTTACGGCTGCCTCGATTACCCCGTCCTTTTTGACAAGGGCCTTTTCGATGCGGGCGGCGCAGGCGGCGCAGGACATGCCGGTTATGAGGAGGTCAACCTGGCCTTCGCTTTTCTGTTCCTCGACCTCGGCTCCGTAGCCGGCCTTTTCAACGGCGGCAATGATATCATCCTGCTTGAGAGCCGCGTCATCGTAGGTGACGCTGGCCGTCTCCAGCGCCAGATTGACGCTGGCGTCGCGTACGCCCTCCATCTTTTTCAGGGACTTTTCGATCCTGGCCGAGCAGGCGGCGCAGGACATCCCTGTTATGCGGAGCTTCTTTATTGTTTCCATGGCAACATCCTTATAAGTAAGGAATCCAAAATGCTATTCTGTTACCACCGCCGGCATTTTGCAAACACAAATCCCCCCGTCCCCCGGGGGGGGCATGTGTCATTATACCGATAGATGAATCATGGATCCGCCAGTCAGATAAAAATCAATACATGCGTTTATTATCGTTTACATGATTAAGCTGATATGATAGACTATTATTCAGATAATGGCATTATTAATTATTTCATTATCCATGATTATCTATATCCTTCGCGCCCCCTCCGGGGGACATGGGGGAACATCAAATAATTCCTGTTAATTTATTATCATATAGAGGGGGTTCGTTCATGAAAGGGATGGCGCGATTACTGCTGGCCGGCGTGCTTCTCGCCGCGGCAACCGTTACCGCCGGCGCCGGCGATAACAGGGAGAAGCTCTTCATCATCATCAATTATTCGGTCTACCACTGCAACGCGGAAATTGAGCTGAACGGCATACATATAACAAAAACCGACAAAGACAATGCCTATACGGTAACGGGTTTTTCCGAGGTCGGCATGTGGATTTATCCCGGCCCGAATTCCATGACGGTAACGGTAAAGCCCCTCGAGAAAAAGATCGATTCGTCCGGCAGGCCGGCCATAGAGGTCAGCCTGTCCACCGTACAGGAAGGTCAGATGACCAACGAAGGGAAGAAATTCATGGAACTGAAGATCCCGGAAAAAGAGGGCGACAACCGGCTTGAAAATGTCAAATCGGCCTTTACCAGATCAGCAACCTTCAAGCCGGCATATGTTCCGCCCTCGGGATTGTGGTCCAGGGCTAAACCGGCCAAACTTGACGACGAAGCGCGCAGGCAGATAACCGGGATCATCAGGGATTACCACGCCGCGCTGCAGAAGAAGGACGCGAATGCCGTCTGGAACCTGCTCCGGTTCGCCTCATCGGACATGATGAAACTGCGCCACCAGTCCACCGATGACCTGAAAACTAAATTCATGCGGTCTTTCAATGAAATGCTGGCCGACAAGAATTTCATCCTCCTGCCCCTTGACGCGGACAAGCTGGTCATGAAACCCGTAGCCGACGGGAAGCTCGTCGAGGTCACCGACAGGGACGGCAGAGAGCCGATCCGGACAAAAGAAACCAAGGACGCGGGAGCGTACACCTTCGGCGTGTACATGGGCTACATTGACGGGAAATGGATGATCGCGCGGTAGGATTGAAGTTTCCCCAATAAGGGCCCTGGACAGGCCCTCGTTGTTGTTCGGTGCCATGCATAGTTTAAACACATATCATTCGTCACTGATGGACACCAGCGGGAAAGAAGCAATTTCACTAATACGAGGAATCAAACAGCATCAATAAAAACCTTGACGATATTCCAGCAGACTGATAACAAAAGACCTGTTTCGTCAGATTGACGATATTAAAACAGGGATTACCGGAAAAAATATCATCAATTGGGGAAGGACATGAAAGAAATCAAGGCAATAATCCGTTCGTCTAAGTTATGGGATGTGACAGAAAAGCTCCAGCAGATCGAAGGGTTTCCCGGCGTTTCCGTTTCAGAGGTCAAGGGGTTCGGTAGAGGAAGGGCTAAAAACGCAAAAGATAAGATCATGTATGAACGGGTATCATTTATACCACGGGTAAAACTCGAAGTGGTCGTCGATGATGACATGGCTGATGCGGTTGTCGACTTGATCCAGAAACACGCTCACACCGGATATACGGGGGACGGCAAGATCTACGTCTACCCGGTTGAGCAGGTAGTCAGGATCCGGACAAATGAACGCGGCCCCGGAGCGATCTGAGAGTCAGGCGCCGGTTAAAAAAACCGCGCCTATCAGAAATCATATGTGCATATTTCCCCGCCGCCGGAGGCGGCGGGGAAATATCATAATCACTTCGCGTTGATCCACTTCATCATCTTGCGGAGATCGGCCCCTACCTTCTCGATGAGATGGTTCTTCTGCTCTTCCTTGATCCTGTTAAACTCGGGCCGGCCCTTTTCGTTCTCTTCGATCCATTTTTTGGCAAACTTACCGTTCTGGATCTCCTTCAGGATCTTCTTCATCTCCTTCCGGGTCTTCTTGGTTATGATGCGGGGCCCGCTCATGTAATCGCCGTACTCGGCCGTATCGGAGACCGAGTAGCGCATGTAGTTGATGCCGCCCTGGTAAAAGAGGTCGACGATGAGCTTGAGCTCGTGGAGGCACTCGAAGTAGGCGATCTCCGGCTGGTACCCGGCCTCGACCAGGGTGTCGAACCCGGCCTTGACGAGTTCCGAGGCGCCGCCGCAGAGGACCGACTGCTCGCCGAAGAGATCGGTCTCGGTCTCTTCCTTAAATGTCGTTTCGAGGACGCCGGCGCGGGTCGCCCCCAGCCCTTTCGCGTAGGCCAGGGCGGTCTGCCTGGCCTTGCCCGAGGCGTCGTTGTGGATGGCGATGAGGCACGGCACGCCGCCGCCCTTCTCGTATTCGCTCCGGACCAGGTGCCCGGGGCCCTTGGGCGCGACCATGATGACGTCAATTTCCTTCGGCGGAACGATCTGTCCGAAGTGGATGTTGAAGCCGTGGGAGAAGACCAGGGTCTTGCCCGCCTTCATAAAGGGGTCCACGTCGGTCCTGTAGAGCTTCGCCTGCACGTGGTCCTGGGCCAGTATCTGGATCAGATCGGCCTTCTCCGCCGCCTCGCGGGCCGTCACCGGCTTAAAGTTGTGCGATTCCGCCAGGCGATAGTTATCGGTGCCGGGCAGCTCCGCCACGATGACGTTCAGGCCGCTGTCCCGGAGGTTCTGCGCCTGGGCATGGCCCTGGCTTCCGTAGCCGATGATGGCTATCGTTTTATTCTTTAATACGCCGAGGTCGGCGTCGTTGTCATAATACATTTTTGCCATGATGAACTCCTTGTTATATACTTTTATATGTATCAACCGGTGCGGGGCGGCGCAGCCGCCCCGCACCGAGAACCTTACTCCTTCAGCAGCGACACCCGGCCGGTGCGCATCAGCTCCTTGATGCCGTAGGGCTTCAGCAGCTCGATGAAATTGTGAATCTGGCTCGGGTCGCCCTTCACGCCCAGGGTGATGGTCTTCTGCGATATGTCGGCGATGTCCGCCCTGAATATCTCGCCCAGCTGGTAGATCTCGGGCCGCTTGTTCGGCGGCGCGTTCACCTTCACCAGCACCAGCTCGCGCTCGACGGTGGGGAGATCGGTATGGTCGCTCACCTTGATAACGTCGATCAGCTTGTTCAGCTGCTTCTTCACCTGCTCTATGACGCGGTCGTCGCCCCGGACCACAATGGTCATGACCGACACGTCTTCCTGCTCGGTCGCGCTCACCGCGAGGGAGTCGATATTGTAGCCGCGCGCGGAAAAGAGCCCGGCGACGCGGGCCAGGACGCCGAAGCGGTTCTCCACCTTGACCGATATCACGTATTGTCTAATGTCTTCGTCGTTGGGCGCTGTCATGGCTTACGCGAGCATCTCCCTCATGATGATTTCCTTGAACGACTGCCCCGCCGGCACCATCGGGTACACGTTCTCCTCCCGGGTGACGCGGAAATCCATAACGATGGGCCGGTCGGTTATCGAAAGGGCCTTCTGCAGGGCCGGCGCTACCTCCTCGTACATCTCTATCCTCATCCCCTCGGCGCCGTAGGCCTCGGCAAGCTTCACGAAATCCGGCGCGAAATCGATGCAGGTGTGGCTGTACCGCTCCTCCCAGAAGAGCTGCTGCCACTGGCGCACCATGCCGAGGAAGCCGTTATTGAGGATGGCGATGATGACCGGCAGCCGGTGCTGCACCGCCACGATGAGCTCCTGTATGTTCATCTGTATCGAGCCGTCGCCGGCGATGTCTATGACCCGCTTGTCGGGCCGGGCCAGCTGGGCGCCGATGGCGGCCGGGAAGCCGTATCCCATGGTGCCCAGGCCGCCGGAGGATATGAAAGTCCGCGGCTGGGTGTACTTGTAGAACTGCGCCGCCCACATCTGGTTCTGCCCCACCTCGGTGCAGATGATGGCGTCGCCCTTCGTCTGGCGGTAGATCTCCTCCACGACGAACTGGGGCTTGATGCGGTCGCCGCCGTTCCTCTCGTAGGTCAGCGGGTGCTCCTTTTTCAGCCTGTCGATCTCGGCGAGCCATTCGTCGATCTTCGGGGCCTTGATCTGCTCGGTCATCTGGGTGAGGACGTGCCTGCAGTCCCCCACGATGGGGACGTCCACCTCAACGGTCTTGCTGACCGACGCGGGGTCGATATCGATATGGATGACCTTCGCGTTGGGGATGAACTCCGCGATCTTGCCGGTGACCCGGTCGTCGAAGCGGGCGCCCACGGCGATAAGGAGATCGGATTCGTTCACCGCGTGGTTGGCGTAATAGGTGCCGTGCATGCCCAGCATCTCCAGGGCAAGGCGGTCCGTCTCCGGATACACGCCCAGGCCCAGGAGGGTCGTGGTGACCGGTATCTGCGTCTTCTTCACGAAGTCCCTGAGCTCCTTCGAGGCATTGGATATCACCACGCCGCCGCCGGCGTAGATCACCGGTCTCTTCGACGACTCAATAAGCTGGCAGGCCTTCTTGATCTGGCCCTGGTGTCCCTCGTACACCGGCTTGTAGCCGCGGATGTTCACGGTCTCCGGATAGGCGAACTTGTACTCGCCCTTGGATATGTCCACCGGCACGTCGATGAGGACCGGGCCCGGCCTGCCGGTTGAGGCTATGTAAAAAGCTTCTTTAATAATGCCCGCGAGGTCCTTGATGTCCTGGACCAGGTAATTGTGCTTGGTTATGGGGCGCGTGATGCCGGTGCTGTCGACCTCCTGGAAGGCGTCGTTTCCGATCTGCTGCCGCGTCACCTGGCCGGTGAAGACCACCAGGGGCACGGAATCGAGATGGGCCGTGGCAATGCCGGTCACGCAATTGGTGGCGCCGGGACCCGACGTGGCAATGACGACGCCGACCTTGCCCGAGGCCCTGGCATAGCCGTCGGCGGCGTGGACCGCCCCCTGCTCATGCCTGGTGAGGATAAACTTGAAGGGCGCGTTGTGCAGGGCGTGGAAAATGGGGATTACCACGCCGCCCGGATAGCCGAACATGCACTCGACCTTCTCCTTCTTCAGGCATTCAACAATGATTTCAGCGCCTTTAATCTTCACGGAAAACCCCGGATGAAAAAGTAAATATAGAAAAGAAAGTGATTACCATACAGTCCTGTGTCAAAATTTGTCAATTTTTTTTCTTGAAAAGCGGCCCGATGGCGGGTCACACCTGCTTTTTAATGCATAATGAAAAAATTCCTTGAAATTAAACAAGTCAGGGGTATGATACCTCCGGTTCAACGATAAGGATGGACGGTTGCCATGCTTGACAAGCTCATAGATGACGTATTGAAGAAAATTGTGGCGCATAACGCAAAGGGCAACCATGACGCCATCCCTCATTCCGATACCTTCGAGAAGGAAATACAGTCGCTCCTCGGTATCGACAGGTCTGAACTGGAACGGATAATCCGGATACTCAAGGACGCCCACAAGATCTTCTCCTTCGAGATCATCAAGGACGACCCGGAAAATGAGATTAAACGGGTCGACGGCTACGTGGAGACCGACCTCCAGACCATACGAAAACTCAAAAACTTCTTCCAGAAGCTCCTCATGGATGAATACGAGAAACAGTTCAACAAGCGGCTCCTCTTCCACCAGATAGTCAAGGACATGTATTCCAGGCCGCAGTTCTACAAGAATACCATGATCGGCCAGATCGGCAACAAGGCGATCATGCTTGATGAATATGAGGGATACATCGAGCGGAATTTCAACGAGTTCACCGATTCGTGGAAAACGGCCAAGCTTAACGAGCTCCTCAAGCTAAACGAGAACAAGCTCCTCGGCGAAGCCGCTCCTCCCGCCCCGGACAAGGACCCCAGGAGCAACAAGGCCGGCAAGGAAAACCAGCGGGCGGTCGACTCCCCCGAGTACCAGAAATACTCAAACGACAAATCGAAGCAGTCCCTCTCCAAGGTCCTGCAGATATACGGCGTCGAATTCTTCTTCCGCATCAACCTTCGCAAATACAACTTCGACCTGCTGATGCAGATCATCGAAAGCGGGGAGATAGACCGGCGGTCGGACCTGGTGCTTCTCAGGGACATGATCCAGAACATGAAAGACAACGTCGGGAGGGACCCGAAACTGGGCGAGTACACCGACAAGATCTACCGCCTCGAGCGGATCATTTCAAGGCAGATGCTCTACAGCCACTGACGCGGAGGCGCGGTCTCAAGACCTCGTTTCCTGAACCACGCCCCTTCAGGGGGACGTCGGGCCCGCGTTACTTCTTGCCGCAGGGACTCTTGCCGTCCATGTAATCCTGAAACGGCACCTTGTTCAGATAGCACTCATCCTTGATGTAACTCAGCAGCGGCAGCATCATCGACTTGTTGATAAACCCGGGAATCTTCGTGATCAGGTTCCCGTCGCGGTCCATGAACACAAGGGTGGGAAGCCCCTGGACGCCGAGCATCATGGCAAATTCCTGCTTGGTGAGGACGTGGTTCTTATACTTTATGGTCTCGCCCGGGTTCCTGTCGGTGTGAAGCCTGACGCAGACGTAATTATCGCCCAGCTTCCTGGCCACTTCCTGGTCCGCGAACACTTCCACTTCCATCTTGCGGCACCATCCGCACCAGTCGGCGTAGAAATCCATGATGACGGGCCTTTTCTTTTCCGCCGCGAGCTTCAGGCCGTCGTTGAAATCATGCCAGGTCACCGTGGCCCCGCCCTTGGCCGGGGCCGACTTGTCCTCGTTCTCCGTTTCTGATGATTTCGAGCAGGAAGCGAATATCCAGAATATGGTGATTATCAGAATGAGCACATTGAATTTTTTCATCGTTATCTCCATGACCGATCAGGCGGCACCCGCCCTGGCCCGCCATTTCCTTATAAGAAAATGATCCGGCCAGGCAGATACAACCGTCATTAAAAAGATCAGTAAAAAATGCAATTGAATATTGTGGTTTTGATTATTTTTATTATTCCAGGTTAAAATTCATGGTACCATCTTCTCATCAGGACAGCAATTGAAAATACTTTACCATCTGCCGCAGATTATTAAGAATTTACTAAATTACTTTAAATTCGTCAAGCAGATTTATTGCTCCGGCCACATAATAGTTATTGACCGGCTCCGCCATGCATGATGTTCATGCAGCCATGGGCACCCTGACCGGCATCCTGATGGCAACCATTATCGAGGCAAAGCCCTTCATCGAAGGACTGGGGCTGGACCTCATTGAAAAGAAACCGGTCCCCATCTACGGCAACGGCTCCGCCGTTCTGTCTTTATGCGGGATAGGCAAGTCCTCCGCGGCCATAGCCGCAACTGACCTCGCCGACCGGTACCCCCTTTCGCGAATAATCAACCTGGGATCGGCAGGCGCCACCGGCATGAAATTCGCAATCGGCGACATACTTCACATAGACTTGGTGTATGAACTGGACCGTCCAAGGCTTGATGCCGGG
>DAONAJ010000085.1:0-16428 GCA_035400945.1 Spirochaetota bacterium | reverse complement strand
ACCACCCGAGAAATGGCCCACCGTTTTCCCTATCAGCCGGATTATATCTTCAAAAATATCGGTGAAATCGACCCAGATTCAATCCTGCCCCGCAGAGACCGGGTGGAATGAGTCGCTCTGGCTACTTATGCCGATGCAGCTTTTTTTCAGCAATACCATAGAGGCTCTCAGCCGTTCTCTTGCCGATGAAATTTCACAGCATCGCGATCCCTTTTGTCCTGTTACCATCATAGTGCCCAATCCGTACATTCGCAATTGGATACAGATGAAAATCGCGGAGCGTAACGGCATTACCATGAATTTGAACTTCCATGTTCTCAATGATGGATTGAAAAAAATGCTGGATTGTTGCACTTCCCATGATGAAAAGCCATCACTTCTTGAACAAAACGATATTCAACTGCTGCTCTATCATGCTCTAACGTCCATCGACCATGAATCTTCTCCAGTACGGCTTATAAGGGATTACCTGTATGCAGGGGCGCACATAAAAAAAGAAGATTATGACCATAAGCTTTTCCAGCTGTCGTCAAGGCTTTCCCGGTATTTCATTGAATATGAGCTTTTTCGGGAAGAAATGGTCAAGTCCTGGATGAATGGCCGTCTCACCCTTGATACGGAAATGGAGTCGGCCCAACAGCATCTGTATCATGCTATCTTTAAAAAAAACGGATACCGCGATTCAATCAATAAAAACTGGCTGACTCTGCCTCAGTACTTTAACAGATCCATCCTCAAGCACCCACAAGGCGTTAGTCAGAAATTTATCATCTTTGGCGAATCACATCTTTCCCCCTTTCATGCACGGTTGCTGTTTGAGCTGGGCACCTATCTCACCATTTCCCTTTATCAGATTAATCCATGCTCGGAATTCTGGGAAGATATTACCACCCCCGCAGAAGACCGCTGGCAGAGAATACGGTCAATACAGATTGAAAAGACCCCTGACGGCGATTCATTACGCTATAATGAAAATGAAAATCCGTTACTCAAGCTCTGGGGCAAGACCGGAAGGGAAACAATGAAATTGTTGAGCTTGATTGAGGATGCGGGGAGCAGGGAACAGCGCTGCACTTCGGAATGGATTTCGTCCGACAGGTCCCCGGCAGAACCCACGGTGCTCGGCATCGTTCAGGACCAGATCCTGCGAAGAACGACCATGAATGAGTCTTCGGCACGAATCAGCCAGGACACCAGCATCCAGGTTGCCTCATGTCCTGAATTGTTCAGGGAAGTCGAGTCGGTATACAACAGCATACTCCACAATCTTGAGTACAACGCCTCATTGAAAATGACCGATATCGCCGTCATGGTTCCCGATATGGAGCTTTACGGTCCCGTCATCCATTCGGTTTTTTCCCGGGAACCGCGGCGCCTGACATACAGCCTGATTGATTCCACGGCCGCGGCCGATAGCTTGTTTTCAAGAGCCGTACTATCGCTGTTCGAGATAGCCACCGGGTCTTTTACCCGTAAAGAGATATCAGGACTTTTACGCAATCCCTGCTTTTATGAAGCTCACGCCATGACCCTCTCAGATGTTCTTATCTGGCTTGACTGGGCCGATAATCTTAATATTTTCCGCGAATTTAAAAAATCAGACGACCCGGATCCGGCGCGCAATATGCATACCTGGCAACAGGGCCTGCTGCGGCTCCGTCTCGGGAGAATAATGGATACGCGTCAATCATCAGTTCAGAACGGGGAATTTATTTCATTTCAAAATGTTGTGCCTTATGCTGACATCAATACCGGCGACCCGCGCCTCATCGACACCATCAGCAGCGTCATCGAGCTGATTTATGCCAGGACGGCGGGCCTTCGAACCCTTGCCGTTTCGGCATCTGAATGGGTCCGGCTGATTTCAGAGCTTATCGCTGAATTTCTCGCCGTACCCGCCCATAAGCCCGAAGAAAACAGCATCTACGTCAATCTCATGGACTGTCTTGGCCGCCTTATAATTCTCGATCGACTTTCCGGCCCTGACTCAGCTAGCACACTGTCAATCACTGCAATAAAAGAATTCATTGCTGAAACCATGACCGGCATAGCAAGCGCGCACGGCAGCTATCTTTCCAGCGGAATAAACATATCGGCCCTGGTCCCCAAACGACAGATTCCCTTCAAGATCATCTACATCATGGGGATGCAGGAAGGCATTTTTCCCGGCTCCAGCGACAGGTCAACCCTCAATCTCATGACGATCATGAGAAAAATCGGCGATGCATCCAGGCCCGATGTCAACAAGTATCATTTCCTTGAAACCCTCCTGTCTGCACGGGAAAAGCTCTATATTACCTACATTTCCAAGGATCTGCAGAAGGATCACGATATTCATCCGAACTCGGTGACAGGTCAGCTGATAACCTATTTGAACAACCATGTCATCAACAAAGGCTTTATTGTATCAGAGGTTCCCTCTTCCGGGAGCAGCGTTGACTACCTGCGCCAGGATTCTCCAGATGCCGATGTCGCGGATTTTGTCCGCGCAGTCATCAATGGTAAATTTCAGCCGGTTAACTTCAATGAGTCGGACCGCATTGTTCTCTTTCAAAAGCTTGCCGCCGCAAAGGTTTTACCTGATGCAGCTGCAGTCTCATTTTCACGACAATTAACAGGAAAGGTGCCTGACTTTTCATTGATCTCTCCTCCAGAACGTGAGATTTCAGAGTCGGCATCCATTTCACTGAACGATTTGCGATACTATCTTTTGAACCCCGTCGAATCAGTTCTGCGATGGCATCTTTCCCTGTATGATGATGATGCTGAAGATACAGCATCGAAGGAGAATGAACCCTTTTTCTCCGTGTACCCCTATAATTACAGGTTTATTATCAATTCATTGAACTATTGTTTAAATTCAGGCAACCTCTCTGACATTCAATCGTATATCGATCGCTATTATCAATACAGCATTCTCAAGAGCGATACCCCCCACGGCACTTATGCGGAAATCGATTACCGGAATTTGCTTTCAGATATCATTGCGCGATTTCAGGGCCCGAACAGTCTTTCGGAATTTCTTCAGAACCGGCAAGATCATGCGTTCTATCACACCGTTACACTCGGGTTTGTCCCTACAACCGAGAAACCGGGCCTCTCCCTGCCATCGATTATATTTCCTGTCGTGCATCGCGATAAATCAGTATCAGTTGAGCTGACGGGATCACTGCCGGTTTTATGGAAACACCCGGAAACCGGTGAATGCGAAACCCTGGTCATCATGAACAGCTCAAAGCCGTCAATCACCTCCCTGGTGTATCCTTTCTTGTTTTATATTGCCTCGGCTTCGACCTATAACAAGCCGTTGAGTGACCTCATCGGTTCCGGACCTTTCACGGTTCATGTCTCGACCAAATCCGGAATAACTTCATATCCGTATCATCTGGACGGGCCATCAAGCAGGAAATACCTTCAACGCCTCATCGATGAATTCCTTGATCCTGAATCATTTGATCTGCTACCACTTGCGATAATTGGTGATAAAAAACTTAAAGCTCCTTCGTGCATGAAGGATGATCCTTCCGAGGCCGAAAAAGAAGAATACCGGCGACTTCTCATTTCCCTGATCGATGATGATGCGGAAAAAATGAATCCCGCCTACCGGCCCATGTCTCTGCTTCAGCTCATCAACCCGGAGGTTCCTGATGACGCTTATTCCAAGGTAAGAAGCCGTCTTGGGATGCTTTTCAGACCTTTTTCAGGAGGTGATCAGCAATAATGGCGCGTAATGTCTCCGATCCCATACCCGTATCCGCAATTGAACAGATCGATCTTGATTCGCATGCGGTGATCGAAGCATCTGCCGGTACGGGTAAAACCTATACAATCGAACATCTTGTTGTGGAGCTTTTAAAAAGCGGAAGAGTCCCCGGTCTTGAAGAAATCCTCGTTGTGACGTTCACGGAAAAAGCCGCCGGCGAGCTCAAGGACCGCATCCGGCAAAATATACAAAGCGAGCTGACGCGGCATCAGTCCGAAATCCTCCAGGTTTCCCTTGAGAATTTTGACTCCGCATCGATTTTTACCATTCACGGCTTCTGCAACGCGACCCTCCAGGAATATGCCTTTGAAAATGGCGAGCAATTTCAGAGTCAGTTGACCGATGACCGGGCTGTTTACGAGCAGGTTCTCTATGATATCATGCGCAACGAATGGCCTTCACGCTTTGGCAGGGACTTCCAGAAAATTTTGACCCTTTCCGGTTATCCAGGCACAACCGCTGGCGGTACAAGCTCCTGGGTCAACCGCGTCCTGGATGTTGCCCTGCGCTTCCAATCTTCCGGAAACGACACGCTCGTTCCCGACGGAGGATCTGACCTCCCTGGGATGATCTTGAAAACTGAAAACGATTGCCGGTTATACCTCGATGAACTGGAACGTCTGATCGGGTTCATTGACAGGAATGACCTCAGCAGAAGCGATTTCCCGGCCAGATATGCAACCCTCAATATTAACAAGACCAGCATGGGCAAACGGCTGCGTATAATCGAAAACCTGCTCAAACTTCTGTCTGAACGAGACACCAGGGCCATTGAACTTGTTGAGCTTAATGATTTTTTTTCAGACCTTGACCTGCATGAGGACGGTTTCAATGAATTCAACACCAGATGGAAAAAGGGAGGGCCGGATTATGAGGAAAAACTGCCGCGACTACCGGAGATAATCGAGCTTCTTGAAAAATTGAGAACCCTTGATATAAAGATGATACGGAACACGCTTACGGCCATTACTGTTCATGATCTCAAGCGGCACGCCTTGCAACACAAAAAAGAGCGGGGACTTATAAGCTACGACGACATGATAACCCGCGTCTACCATGCCCTGGCCCCCGAAAAGTCAATCCTGAAAAAAGTGCTTCAGAAAAAATATCGTTATGCCCTGGTGGATGAATTTCAGGACACCGATATGCTCCAATGGAAAATATTCAGTACCCTTTTTCTTGGATCAAAAACTAACAGGTTGTTTATCATTGGAGATCCTAAACAATCCATCTATGGTTTCCGCGGCGCCGATGTGTATGCCTACTATCTGGCCCGGGACGAAATGATACATTTTCACGACGCCCGTTATTATTGCCTTAACGAAAACTGGAGGTCCTCCCGGGACCTGATCGCCTCCTTCAATTCACTCTTTTCAGGAACCAACTGGTTTTCCGACAGCAACATCCATTATCTTCCCAGTCATTACCCCGCCGGACAGGACCCCGGGAAGCATCAGGATGATAAATCCCTGATTGTCATGGACTGCGGCGCGTGCACCGGAACCATGGCGAAATACAAGACGGCATACTTCATAACCAGCGAATTGAAACGATTTATTTTGGAAGACCCCTCTTTCAATCTTAACGATATAGCCATACTTGTCACCAAATGGAAAGAAGCCGAAACAATCGAAAAGTTTCTAAGACACCATGCCATCAGTTACTCGCTGTATAAAAAGGAGGGGCTGTACCAGTCCAAGGAAGTTCTTGAATTGCTGATACTGCTGACAGCCATTGCAAACCCTGACGATATCATGGCGCGGAAAAAAGCCCTGGTCACCCGTTTTTTCCGAATCCCGGTCCGGCAGCTTTATCATTATACCGCTACCGTTCATAACCACCTGGCTGACAGCCTCTTTGAGCGGTGGATTACTCTCGCTGATCAGAGGAAATGGCCGCTTCTGTTTCAATCCATTATTGAAGATACCGGAATCCCTTTCCGACAGGACATCGACGATCATGACCGCGCATTGATCAATTACCGGACGGTAATCCAAAATCTTGAAATTGAGGCTTACCGGAACGATTTCTGCATCCAGGAGATCATTGATTATCTTAACAATCTAAGGCAGAGAAAATCATATTCCCATGACAGTTACAATATTCAGAACATTGACCTGGATAAGCCCGGTGTACAAATCCTTACCATCCATGCCAGCAAGGGACTTCAGTTTAAAACGGTATTTATTGCCGGGGGATATACAAAAAAAGCCGCCGGAGATTTCTGGACATACCATGACACAAACAGCAGGGTCTTTGACCTCGTCAGAAACAAAGCCAATAAGGATCTTTACAACCTTGAAATAGCCAGTGAGGAAGAACGCCTCTTCTATGTCGCCCTTACGAGGGCGCAGGACAGGCTCTATGTCCCGGTCTTTGACCCCGGGAGCAGGGCATCAAGCACCGCCGGTATTGCTGGAACAAAACTGAATTCAGCACTAAAACAAATCCGCAAGGAAAAACAGGTCATCTGGCTGGATATCAATTCAGTGCAGGAAGTAAATGATCCTGTATACTGCAACACAGTGACATCTGATGATCGCTTTTTCATGCCAGACCCTCTGTTTCCCACGATATCCTCCTCTTTCACCGACCGCAGGATACATATCGATTCGTTCTCCGGTATTAAAAGCAGGCTTCATGATCCAGTAAATGATAATCCTGACATTTATCAATTCGGCGACCAAGGCCCGCAACCTCATGAGGATGACGAACAGTATACGGTCACCGCTCCTTCGATGTCAGAAAATGACCTCCGGCAGGACTTGCCTCATTCGAGGCAAACCGGCATTATGCTGCACGAAATATTTGAGCATATCGATTTTCAACGTGCGGGAAATGTTGCTTCCCCATCGGATTTAATCAAGCGCGGCACACAGTCTTCGGATATATTTGACAGTGCCATTCGTCATCATTTGAATTTCCTTGCTGAATCGGATAGGGATTCAATTAAAAGCCAGATTGCAGACATTATCTGGAATACTTTGAATGCTCCCCTAAACGGATCGGATTTGCGATTGAAACTGGTGGATAAAAAAATACATGAAGTAGAATTCTATTATCCTTTCACCCAAAAACCCACCACCCCTGTCCCTGAAATAATATACCGTGATGGTTTCATGCACGGTTTTATAGATATGATATTCCTATATCAGCATAAATACTTTATAATAGACTGGAAATCAAATTATCTTGATGAAGGATATTCGCGGGACCTGATCGGACGCAATATCCTTGTTATGCATTACGATTTGCAGATGAAGATATACCTGCAGGCCCTTCTCCGCTGGTTGCGCAACATCATTCCTGATTACAATTATGAAAATCACTTCGGTGGAATATATTATCTGTATCTCAGAGGAATGGAACACGACAACTCCAGTACCGGCATCTATTTTTATCGGCCAGAGAATGAAGAAATACATGATATACCCTTTCTCAGGCTCCCTACCGACAAAAGATATTAACTCTATTTCCGATATGACTTGACTTCCCGATGTCCACTGTCAAAATACCCCCAGAACATGGAGGGAGGAATCATGAAAAAGATACTAGTATTGTTACTTATACTTATTGCCGGTGTAGCTGTCAGTTTTCTTTTGTACACTGACATGGTAATGGTTCAGCTCCCGGTATTAATCCAGAAAAATCCAAAGATAACCTTTGTACTGGGAAACGCTTTCTATAGAAAAACCCCTTCCGACCAGTGGGAACAGGCCATTGTTGGTCAGGTTTTAAAGCCGGGGTATGAAGTTAAAACTGAACAAAATACCCAGATGGACATTCGTTTTCACGGCGACATGGCAATCCGCGTTTCAGAAAACAGCATGATGAGAATCGATGACATGTCCGTCAGGAAAGTAATGCTAAAATTGAACAACGGTTAGATCTACGGAAAATTTGAGAAAATTTTCAAGGATTACGACATTAAAGTAAAAACACCCACGACGGTTGCGGCTATCCGGGGCACCGAGCTCGGTTTTGAAATAAATGAAGATCTAAAAGAGATGAAAAAGCAACAAATGAAAATGCGCCAGGCAAAAAAGAAGTACGAGGAACCGGCGGAGGTTGAAACGCTCTACAGCTCTACTGTTTATTCAATATCAGGTATTACCGAGTTGAACAATCCGAAATATGAAGACCAGAAAGTCCTCCTTTCATATCAGAACAAGATCACCATCAAGGAAAACGAGCCGCCATCAAACCCGGAAAAAATGACTGATGATGAAATTTCCAGGATGCGTTCCGTTCTTAATTCAATTCATACCGAAGAGGTTCTCTTTATTTCAGATAAAATCAATTTTGAAGTGAACAGCGCAACGATACTTCCCAATTCATATGCCGAACTTGATAAAATCATAAAAATTATAAAGGAAAAGAATGTCAGGGTCAGGATAGAGGGACATACGGACAACCAGGGCACGGCTTCCTTTAACCAGACGCTTTCCATTAAACGGGCAGAATCTATAAAAAAATATCTGGTGAAGAAAGGTATTGAAACAGAACATCTCGAGATAGCCGGGTATGGTTCAAGCAAACCGGTGGCCAGCAACACCACCCCGGCCGGCAGATCATTAAACCGGAGGGTTGAATTCATCATCATTGAATGACAATGATCATTCCTTGATAAAGTCTGATATGCAATTATAGAATTCTTCCGGGTTGTCAATCATGGGGAAGTGCCCGCTTTTAGAAATGCTGCGCACGGGTATTCCTTCAAGTTGGCGTAATACCGGCATGGACGAATTAATGTCCCCATGAATGTAGATTTTTTTGCATCTTATATTCCTGAATTTTTCTAGAAGCACTTCACTGTCTGACCATGCCACCAGCGATCGAGAACTGTAATATAATCCTTCTTTTTCAGCCTTGTTCAACAGGACGGACCAGAGCCTTCTCCCCGGTTCTGCCGACATCGCAGTCGCCAGGATCATTCCCGGCAACTGCCTCTTTTTGAAATCCTCAAAGCTTACCGACGCTTTTTTACGGCTCACGGTGCAGTCACGTCCGACCAGATTCCCTTCAACATTAATAAACGATGCCAGCCGTTCGGGTATTTTTTCCGCCAGAATAAGGCCGACAGCGCCGCCCATGCTGTGGCCTATAACATGCACCTTATGCCGCGGATAACAATCAAGCAGTGATTTACAGATACAGGCGTGCTCTTCCAGGTCATACGAATAATCGACAAGGCCGGGTGAATCGCCGAATCCGGGAAGATCAGGGACAATGATTGCATACCATTCCAGATCCCGTATGTCCCACACGCTGTCAAAATTCTCTTTTGCACAACCCAGGCCATGAATAAAAAACAGCAGTTCGTTCCCGCTGATTCTCTGTTTAACCGCCAGCGTTACCCGGCTGTTCTTATAATCTATGGTTACCGTTTTACTCAGCATGATCCATCATGTTACTCCGGAAAACATTCCATGCATCATATCCCTTTTAAAGCCCGTGCCATCGCGGTGCCTGAAAACAGCATGTCCCCCGCGCGGCGGGGGACATTAAATAGAGCTCTTTCTGAATCAATGCAATGTTTCATCCCGGTCCGGGTAATAATGTTTTCTCGCCCATTCAAGATCCTTTTTTTCCTGTGCCGTGAGCGAACTCATGCCATGCCTTGCTATTTTTTCAAGTAACTCATCAATGATCTTCTTTGATTGTATTCTGGCCTCAATTACCTTCTTTTTTCTTTTAAGGCGGATTTTTTTAAAAAACCGTGAAAGAACATTTTCATTGCTCGATTTTTCAGCGGTATATCCCGATTTCGATCTCCTGATACGGAGAAAAAAGTAGAGCAGACCGGTTATAAGTCCTCCGAGGTGTCCGATATGGCTTACGTTACCCCCCGCCCCTGTTGCCGTGGAAAGCATGCCGAAGAATTCTATCAACCCGAAGGCGAGCACCAGGTACTTGATCTTGATGGGTATTACGAAATAGAGCAACACCTTTCTGTTGGGCCAGGTAACGCCATAGGCCAGGAGAATGCCATAGATGGCGCCCGATGCCCCAATGGTCACCGGATTGACGCCGTTCTGGACATACATTATGTAATTCATGAGGGCAATGAAGAATCCCGCCCCTATTCCGGTTATAATATAATATCGAAAAAAAAGAGAGCTTCCCCAGTTTTGTTCCAGTTCTCCGGCGAACATCCACAGACCCAGCAAATTGAAGATAATGTGGAACCATCCGCCGTGGAGAAACATATAGGTTATTATCTGCCACAGCTTGAACTCCTGGATAAACCCGACATGATTGAGGCCAAGGAGGTGCTCGATGTATCCTGGATAGAAAATCCCGATAATCTGCTGGCATAGAAAAATGACCCCGTTGATGATCATCAGTCTTTTCACAACAGGCGTCAACGGGCCGCCGATCCTGATATTAACATTCTGCCCTAACATAGTAAGCGCTCGCGGTTATTGTGAGTCTGAAATGAAACGCATGCGAATCTGATTGAACTCTTCCGCATTTTCCATGAATATTTTCAGGAGTGTCGGGTCAAACTTATTTGATTCTTTTTTCATCACATCAATTGATTCTTCATGGGTAAATGCATTCTTGTATGGCCGTGAGGTGGTTAATGCATCGTAGACATCGGCAATGGCGACGATACGAGCCGACAGCGGGATGTCTGTCCCCCTGAGGCCGAAGGGATATCCGCTGCCGTCCCACCGTTCATGGTGGTAGAGGGTGATATCCAGTGCCATCTTTAAAAATGAATCCTCCCCCAGATCTTTGGACGCCGTTTTCAAAGCCTCATACCCTATGGTTGCATGCTTCAGCATGATCTGAAGTTCTTCGGGGGTCAGCCTGTCCTTCTTAAGCAGTATGCTGTCCGGAATGCCAACCTTGCCAATGTCATGGAGGATTGATGAATCATACAGGTCCCTGATAAACTGGTTGGTTATCTCCTCGTTGCCCGAATACTTTAATATCTGCGCTATCAAAACGCAATAACTTCGGATGCGCTCAAGATGATCCCCGGTTGTCCGGTCTCTGGTGTCAGCTATCTTACTGAGAGCAAAAATCATGCTTTTCTGCGTTTTCAGGATCTCCTTGGTGCGTATCTCGATCGTATGCTCCAGATTCTTGGTGTATTGTTCGATCTCGTCGATCAGCTCGCCCCGCTCGATGCTGAATGATATCTGCCCCCCGATCGATTCAAGAAACGTGACATGACTTTTTACGAAGGCCTCCACGCTCCGGGCGGTGAAAATCAGAAAACCGCGGCTCTCATTTTTCATGATCAGGGGAAGCATGAGGAGGGATTTATATCCCCCGCGGGTGAAATGCTTAATGAATTCTGAAGCGGAATAGGCCTGGGGAAAATCCTCGACATCATCTATGGATAGCAACGCTTTGGTCATTGATACGTCTTTGAGGAGGGGATCGTCCATGGTGAATCCGGAATCCTTTTTGAATATTGACTCACTGTCGGATTCAACAAGCTTGACCGATACCGAGCGGCGGTCCTTATTTATGATAAGAAGAACCAGAGTATCAAACGGTATGATTTTCTTCAGCGTGGTGTTGAGTGAATGAAAGATATCATCCGTGCTCTTGCCGCGGTTTAACATCGCGATTATTTCATTTATCTGATTGACCTGCTCCAGGTATCTGGTCCTTTCATCGTTCAGCTTTTTCCGCTCTATTGCCCTTTTTATCGAATGATCCAGGATTCCGAAATCCGTGATTGGTTTTGTGAGAAAATCATAAGCGCCGGTCTGCAGGGCCAGTATGATGTCTTCACTGGTGCCGTACCCGGTAAGGACAATCTTGGGGATAGTGGGAAAATTTTCCGACATTATCTGCAGCAGTTCGCGACCGCCCATTTTCGGCATGCGCAGATCAGTCAGGACAAGGTCGAAGGGCTCCGAGTTCAGCTTATCAATGGCAATTTCCCCATTATCAGCCGTCTCAATTATATAATTCTTACCAAGTAAATATTTCGACAGGACCTTTCTTATGAAAGGTTCATCATCAACGATCAATATTTTACTTACATCATCATTTGTCAAAGAATGTATTTTCATTGATGTCAGATTATCTCTGGTCTAACTGAGCCAAGATTGAATCCAAGCTGGTATAAACAAAAAGTCAGGGATGTGAAGAAGTCAAGAATTTTATATTTCAGGAGGTAATTATTCAACTGTTCTTCAACTGTGATGCCCGGAAAATCAATACAATCGAACCTATTTTAATTTCATCCCAATCATGGAGGACCTTCGGCCTCAACAGCTTTTTATCATTTAAATAGGTCCCCTGATCAGAAATTAAATCAAACAATGTATGCATACCTTGAATGATCTTGATTTTCGAGTGTTTTTCAGAAACTGTCTTATCATTAATAACAATAGCATTATCCCTGCCGCTGCCTATAATGATCTCTCTCATATTGATAGGGTATTTCTTCCCGACCTGAGGACCGTTTTTCTGAAATAACCAGGCGTCGCCATAGGTTTTTTCCTCGCCGAAGGACAACGCATCCTGCCCCTCTACAAGACCATTTTTTTTTACGCGGTCATCTTCAACGGCAGCCTGGCTCATCAGGTATTTCTTTTCAATTTCGAATCGCTCTTTCAATATTTCTTTCTCTCTATTCATAAAATAGAGAAAAAGAACAATCAGCACCATAAATAGAACAAGGATGGCAACAATTATTATGATGATACTGCTGAATGATAGCAAGGACCCTGTGACTCGTTTTTTTTCTATAAAAAATATATCCGAATCACGATCTCGTATGTCCTTGTATTTTATCCTCACTTCCAATCGATGATTCATCCCGTCCATTCCTAGTTTTGACTGATAGGTTACCGTGTACCTGTTTTTCATCATCGAGAGCGTTGTCCGGTACATTCCGGAAACATCGCTGCTTTTGCCGTAAATTAATTTTCCGCCGGTACGTTGTGAAATGCGCCCCATGGAACGGAGATTCTTTGAATCTCTGCAGCAGATAAAATAAACGGGTATCATTGCGTTGCGGGCAAATTTAATTATATCCTCCTCACTGACGCTGCTCCCTTCGTCCTTGCCGTCTGTGAAAACAATGACCTTTTTATTTGCCTGTTTTACCTTATCAAATAATTCAATTGAATCATATATGGAATTATAGAGAAGCGTCTTTTTCCCATGCCGTTCGATATCATTAATATTTTTTACAATTTCATCGCTGCTTTGAGTAAAATTATTGAGCAATATGACACTGTCATCAAATTGATATACGGCGATTTTATCTTTTGAACCGACGCTCCTGGCTATTTCCCTCGCCGAAGACTTTATGCTTTTTAAAAATTTCTTGCTTATGCTTTTGCTCGAATCAACGGAAAACACAAGGTACAAACAATTCTCCATGTCAGCATGCTTTATCATGGTCACAGAATCGCCGATTCTGGAACCATCCTCAATTATTACCAGATCGCCGGAATCCAGCGCTCCCAAAGATCCATCAATGCCGTTGACTATGAGATCAATCTTTACTTTAGGGAAATCATTTACCGCATCAATTTTTTCTATCTTCAGAAATTGCCCCGCCATGGCGGATGTTGAGCAAAACATGATACCAGATATGAGAATCATGATCAGAATTGATTTGCCGTTCATAATGAGTGTTCTATTCATGTATAATTATAAACCATTAGAAACGCCAGGGCTCACTGATCCTGACCTTCCTTACCCGGTTTATTGAGTTCTACCGGTATATATAATATCGGTTTCTGAAAATATTTTATTTAGGTTTGTTGCATACCAATTGTCATTAAATCATGATGCTGATTTCATGACAATCAATGCCTTTTTTCATTATGATACCATGTATTGGGGGCATGAAATCCCGCAGGGATACACTTCAGCGAAATTCCTGATCCATGCAATCAACCGGGGATATTCCCCATTTTTTCCTGATAAAGTTTCAAAGCTTTATCGCGGATTACCCTTGCCTGCGGGTGGAGATTTTCCCCGGGATTGATCCTGCCCAGGATTTCAATACTGATGCGGTTTGTTATGCAGGTATTAAAAAAGAATTTACCCGGGGTAAACAGACGGTCGGTATTGCTGATGTAGAGTACCTCTATCGGGACATTGTATTTGCCGGCGATTGAAAATGCCCCTTTCTGAAAGCGTCCCAGTTTACCGTCCCGGCTTCGATGACCTTCCGGAAAAATGAACAGGACGCCGCCCTTTTTAAAAAATTCAGACATGCTCTGGATCCCTTCGATCATTAGATCCTTTGAATCTCCGGATTGGGTATATGGAATATATCCTCCTGATTTCATGACCCAGCGCATGATGGGGAGTTTAAAAAATATTCCCTTCACAATCGTTCTGTGGGCCGGAAAAAGGGATATCAAGAGTATCGGGTCAAGGTAGGACCGGTGGTTTGCCACAACAACGGCGGATTTTATTTGAAATACTTCCCGGGCAATATCGATGGTGAGACCCGGAGTTATGACTTCCACTAATAAAAAAAACACCTTATAGAAAACATGATTTATTCTTTCAAAGAGAGATTCCCTGTCAGAGGTGAAGGGACTCAGCAGGAGCAGTATGGGAATATAAAAAAGAATGTATCCAAGCAGAAAATATGACCAGCATACTAATGTTATGATGACATCAACAGGAGCCTTGATGATCCTGGCCGGCAATGACATAGAAGGTTATATCCACTTCTTGATAAACAGGCTGGTGTTTACTCCGCCGAAAGCAAAATTCTGAATCGATGCAATGCTGACGTCCTGTTCCTTCATCGCGGTAACATGCTGTATCATATTGCACCGGGGATCAATTTCTTCCAGGTTCAGGGTTGGGACGATCACACCCTCCTGGAGCATGTACAGGGTAAATATCGTCTCAATGACACCGCAGGAACTCATGGTATGGCCGATATAGCTTTTCAAACCGGTAACCAGCGGCACTTCGCCGTATTCAGCATGTATCGCCTGGGCTTCAACGATATCCCCCACCTTGGTGGACGTCGCATGGGCGCTGATGAAGCCGACATCCCCTGGATTGAGGCGGGCGTTTTCAAGTCCCATGCGGATTGTCCTTTTCACCCCGTCGGCATTCGGCAGTATCAGGTCGCCGCCATTGTTGCTGCACGAAAACCCGATAACCTCTGCCAGTATCGTGGCCCCGCGACGCTTTGCATGTTCATATTCCTCAAGCAGAACAGCCCCCGCTCCTTCACCGACGACGAGACCGTCGCGTTTCACATCAAAAGGCCTCGGCGTCAGATGGGGCCTATCATTATATGCCGTAGAACAGGCAAGGAGGTTGTCGAAAACCGCAATGGTGGTCGTGTCATACTCGTCAGCGGCGCCGCATATCATGGCATCCTGCAGCCCGAACTTTATAGCCTCATACCCGTAGCCGATCGACTGGCTGCCGGTGGTGCAGGCCGTGCAGGAGGCTATTACCCTGCCGGTGATCCCGAACATGCGCGTGATGTTGACGGCCGTGGTGTGGGCCATGGACTTAAGGTAATCCGTGGCGTTTATCTTGGCATATCCCTTGCGCTCGGGATCAAAAAACGCCTCGTAGATATTTCGCTGGACGGTCGGGCTCCCGTGGGTTGATCCAAAGGCTATGCCCACCCTTCCCGACGATAGAAGTTCCTGATCAAGACCGGCCTGTTCAATGACTTCCTTCGCCACCTGGCACGCATAATAGGATACCGGCCCAAGTGTCTTGGTAAATTTCCGGGAAAAGTCATAGGCTATCTCATAGTCAATGACGCCGAATACTTTTGAATGAAGATACTTGGCGAGAAGGTCATCCTCTTTTTTTATATTCTTGACCCCGGAGACGCCATTGACGAGGTTGTCAAATATGTTTTTTTTACCATGACCAATCGGCGTTATGGCGGATTCAGCGGTGATGACGACTCTTCGTTCCATGATCTGGTTTGGTTTGTATCGTGGTATCAGACTATTTTCTTTTCTTCAATACGTCTTCGATAAAATCGCAAATATGATTGATTGAGCGGATTTCCATTGCCTGCTTCTTTTCTTCCTGGGTCAACGGAGAAGCAATAAAATCCTCAACATATTCCAGCAGTGCAATGGCATCTATGCTGTCGAACTCATATTTCTCGGTAAGATTATCATCCAGATCCGGATTTACAATTTCGAATTCATCTCTGAGTAATTCCAGAATCTTATCTATTATCTCTTGTCGGGTCATTCAATACTCCTGTGCATATACCATTCCATGTCATTGCAGGCGATTTTCTTGTTCTGAAATGAGCGCCTTGTTCCTGCGTCATTTAAATGGAATTCATTGGAAATTTACAATTAAAAACAAATGATCAAACCCACCACAATTTGCAACAATAAAAAAGTCAAGAAAAATTAACCGCTTATCGATTCCTGCCCATTGGGCCACGATAACCACTTGACTCATTCTGATACTTCCTGCAGATGTGTATCCATGAAACAAAACCCTTTAAACATTCCTGATATCTCCACCCCCGTCGCCATCATGGTGCGTCATGCCGAGAGGTATCCTATCGGCAATATGGAGAATGCCCTGGAACTGCTCCTTACGGCCAAGGGCAAAGAAGATGCCTTTACGCTGGGATGGAACCTCTCCGGTTTCAGCCCCCTATCCATTTACCACAGCCCCGTCCCCCGATGCAAGGAGACGGCTGACAGCATACGAGA
>DAONAJ010000084.1:0-16771 GCA_035400945.1 Spirochaetota bacterium | reverse complement strand
CCCTGCAAGACCCCAGGGGACCAGAAGTGGAATGATCTCCCGCGTGAACTCCAGGACAACCCAGAGGGACGGCACCGCAATGCAGAAAAAAAGAAGGCCATCTGCGGCGCCGGGGATAGTATCCTTAAGATAGCGGTACATGACGGCGAACAGCCCGTATATGACGGCGTGGGGCATCACCAGGCCCATGACCATGATGAGTATCGTCACGGCGACTGATATGCCGTACTGCCAGATCATGGCATACACGAGCCAGTAGGCCATGCCGAGGGACATGAGGGAACCCCACAGGCTGCCGGCCAAAAACGTCTTTATGGATAAATCCTCACGCTCCAGGAAAAGAAAAAAAGGCGTCAGCGCAAAGAAGATGAAGGGCCATGGGGAGATGTCATGACTGGTGACGGGAAATGCGAGGATGTATACTATTGCGGATACAATTACGAGCAGCATGGCGCACCGGTTCCCGGTGAGCATATCAGCATCATCGCTTAATTGTAAAGCAATTCTTCCGGGGCGCCGGCGTTAAAACGCAGGCGAGGATGACTACCAGATGAACAGGAGCGGGTCAATGTCCCAGCCATGCTTCATGACCGTAAAATGAAGATGCGGTCCCGTCGACCACCCGGTGGACCCGACGCGGCCTATCATGTCCTTCTTGGTCACCCAATCGCCGACCTTCGTGTTGATGGATTCGAGATGGCCGTAGAGGGTGGTGTATCCCTCGTGGTGCTGGACCATGACCGTGTTGCCGAAACCGCCGCGCCAGCCGGTGAATATGACCATGCCGTCCCGCGTCGGATAGACCGGGGTGCCCATTCCGGCAACGATGTCAACGCCGTTGTGATAGCGCATTTCCCCGTCCTGCATGAAGGGGTGGACCCTGTCGCCGAAGAGTGAGGTAAAGAAACCTCTCTGGATCGGGGACTGAAATATATTCTTGATCCGGTACAGCTTTTCCAGGGAATTGTTCACGACCACGGGCTTTACGCCCTTGAAAAAGACCAGCCTGATGTCGTCGGTTGATATTATCTTAAAAGGCGTGGGAAGATAATCGCCACGAACCTCGCCCGTGTATTCCAGGAGGTTCCTCATGCGGCGCACATCGAGGATATCGTCAAATGCAAGCAGGAGACCGTCCGCTGCAGGCACAACGACCTCGATGCCGTCCTTCGGCACCAGGGAGGTAATGAAGGGATTTGCCCCGATGAGGGTATCGATATTGATATGGTATTGATAGGCAACGTCCCAGTATGACTCGCCGCCGGCAAGGCGGTGGGTGAAGAGCCTGACGCCGGGGTTGTGGGGATACGTCTTGACCATTCGGATATATTCCTTCGCATCGGTGAAGAGTGGGAATCCCTGCTTGGTAATATAGCTTCCCTTTTTGACCGTAACATGGTCGCAGACAATGGCGGCTATGATGTTGCCCAGGACCAGGACCGCGGCAAGCACTATCGAGCCTATAATGGAATAGAACTTTATCTGACGTACCTGATACCTGCTGAAGGGCGGCCAGTGTAACATCACTTTTCTCCTAGCTTCTCTGATTTTTGCGCTGCTTTCTCAACGGCGTCCATGACGATTCCCGAAAACCCGCTCCGCTCAAGCACGTGAATGCCTTCAATGGTGGTGCCGCCGGGCGACGTGACCTTTCCGCGCAGCGCCATGGGGTCCTCCCCGCTTTCCAGAAGATATTTCGCCGATCCCATGACCGTCTGCGCCGCGAGGACCAGCGCCTTGTCGCGGGGTATGCCGAGCTTTACGCCCCCGTCGGCCAGCGCCTGGATGAAGGTGAACACATAGGCCGGGCCGCTTCCTGACAGCCCGGTAACGGCATCCATGAGCTTCTCCGGCAGGACAATCACCCTGCCTATCCTTGAAAATATCCGCTCAACATCGAGCAGTGCATTGTCGTCAACGGCGCCGTTCGGGGACAGGACGGACATCCCCTCCCCCACCATGGCCGGCGTATTGGGCATTACCCGCACGATCTTCATGGACCGGCCCAGGACCTTCTCCATGGCGGCGATGGTAATGCCGGCGGCTATAGACACGATGACGGCACCGTCCGCGACGGAACCTTTGATAGAATTCAAGGCCGCGGCGACCGCGTCCGGCTTCACCGCGATGATCATGATCTCGGATGAGCGGGCGCAATCTTCCGGCGATTTTGCCACGGCTATGCCGGTGCCGTGGGCAAGCGCCTCAGCCTTGCCGGGAGCTGCATCATACACGGAAATGGCGTGAGGGTCCGCCCCGGCGGCCAGGCGCGACAGTATCGCCCCGCCCATGTTGCCGGCACCGATGCATCCTATCTTTTTTTTCCCTGCCGTCATTCCACGTTCCTGTGTCCGAATATGGCTGTTCCGATCCTCACCAGCGTCGCCCCTTCCTCCACGGCAATCCGGTAATCGGATGACATCCCCATGGAGAGCTCGGCGAGGGCAAGTCCCAGCGACACGTTGATTTCCTCCATCAGCCCCCTGGAGGCCCTGAAGGTCTGCCGGATGACGCCCTCGTCATCGGTGAAAGGGGCCATAGTCATGAAGCCGAGGAGGTCCAGGTTCTTCAGGTCCGTCACCCGGGCCACCAGGTCCCGGGCCGACGCGGGCACGATGCCGCTTTTACTTTCCTCGCCCGAGGTGTTGACCTGGACCAGGACCTTCTGCTTCTTGCCGATCCGGCCGGCTTCACGGTCAACAGCCGCGGCGGTATCGGCCTTATCAATGGAATGGATCAGGTCAAAGAGCTGTACCGCCTCGCGGGCCTTGTTCGACTGGAGGTGCCCCACCATGTGGAACGTGAAATCCCCCCGCAGGCTGGGGATCTTCCTCCTGGCCTCCTGGATCTTGTTTTCCCCGAAGACCCTGATCCCTGAATCTATCGCCTCCTGGATGACAGATTCATCGAATGTTTTGCTAACAGCGACTATACGAATGCCGCCGGGACCCCTGCCGGAGGCCGTGGCTATCGCCGCAATCTCCTTTTCAATCGCCGTGTAGTTATCAATAATGCTCATCTATCTCTATCAGTCCGCTGCGCGGGACCGCGCAGCTCGCGGAAAATCGCAGACTATTATCCGCCCGATCGGGCTGTGAAAATATACATTCACAAATTTTTGTCTGCATATCATATCGCAAAATTAATTGCAAGCCTTTTTAATCTTTCCCCAGCATATCAATATCAAGAGGCTCTCCCTTCATCGGGTCCTTCCGGAGGCGTATTCCCCCGGCCTCGCAGGAATCCTGGCACACGCCGCACCCCATGCAGGCGGCATGATCCACCGCGGCCCTGCCTGTTCCTTCGTCGATAGTTATCGCGTTGAAGGGGCAGATGTCGGCGCACACGCCGCAGCCGGTGCAATCTTCATTCACTTGCGCGGCATAGCCCGACGGAGCGAGAAAGGGCACCGCACCCTTCAGCCTGTTCCACATCACCATGCCCATGCAGCAGCAGCTGCAGCAGTTGCAGATTGCCATCAGCCTGTTCCCCATCTCCATCTTGAAGTAGGCCGTATGGACATCGCCCCGCGCGTGTGCCTTTTCCAGCACCGCCAGGGCCTCTTCTTTCGTGCATTTCCTGAAGCGCGGATTATTCGCGGCAATGAAAGAGGCAAAGGGGTCGCCCATTATCAGGCACGCCTCCATCTCCGATTCCGGAACGCACGGCTTCGGCTGGTTCTGCCGGCATGCGCAGATGCCGACCGCCATGGCACCGGGGTTCTCGAGGATAACGTCGCGGGCGATCCTGAAGGGAACCACCCTCTCCGGCACGCGGTAGCTTACCGGGACATTGAGGGAAACCAGTTTGCGGGCATCGTCATGCTTCATGACCTTCCCGTGATAGATGTTGGTGTCTCTGCTTGGAGCAAGCATCGCGATCTGCTTCACATAGGTCCTGAGCATGGCGTCTACGGAAGGGCCGGGATGGTTCCGGGGCTCGGCCGTGGGCATGCCCAGGGTCTGCAGCACGGAGTAGGCGAAATGATCCATGTGTTTGAGATACAGGTACGCGACGAAAAAATTCTGCTTGTCTTCCGGGGAATAGAAATTGAAGAGGTCGTCAACAGTCTTATCCACCATGGCATGCTCCAGGTAATACGCAGTATTTAAACATCATGCTCTATTTGTATTTGCATGAAATGTCAATATTTCCATCGTGCATTTTTTTATTCAAGGATATTTCAACATGTGAGATGATGCCATAATAAACATATTAGTATTGACGGATAGTTATCGCCTGTTTTACACTGCGCCATCAAACCAGTCAGCATTATCAATAAGGAAATCCATGCACCTGGGAATACATTACCTTGCTGAATTCTTCGATTGCGACCGCGCCAGGATAGATGACGCGGCTTTTATCGAACAGATCATGATAGACGCGACAGAACTCTCCGGAGCGACCATGATCAGGCCATTTTTTCACCAGTTCAGCCCCCAGGGGGTCAGCGGCGTGATAGTCATCGCCGAATCCCACTTCGCCATCCACACATGGCCGGAGCATGGCTACACCGCAGTGGATCTCTTCAGCTGCTCCGATTTCGATTACAAGGCGGCCCTGAACCACATACGGACCGCAATCGGCGCCCGCCATTATACCGTTGCCCAGGTCCGCCGGGGCATTCTCTCAGGGGATGGCGAAGCGAATCCGGCAGAATGGAACGAGATTGATATTGAGTAAACCGATAACTATCAATCACACTGAAGGGGGATACGGTTTCCAAGATCAAGGGTCATATCCGGGAATGAACGCAATCGTCCTGGCAACCCCCAGTATTGCGCCCAGCATATAATTCCATCCATAATAAATCGGGAAAAAACATAGCAGGATAATCGATAGTTATCGGGTATATTATTTATATCACCCGGCAATCCATCTATATACTTATCCACGGCTAAAGCAATAATATGGGAACCGGACAACTTATACACCTTCCTCAAATCGAGCAGGAGTTCATATTCAGCGGGGGAAAGAGAGACATGTAAACGATGCCACTTCATCCTCCTGTCCCGACCCTGGTACCGTATCCTCGACCATGCCACGGGCGAGGCATTTTTCTCACCGGCCATGATGCTTAACAGCCGGGATAGGCATTGACTCCTGGACCGGCCCGCCAGACGGGCGGCCCTTGAAATTTTCCATACTGTTTCGGCTTTCAGATGAAGAGTGGTATTGATGAACATAGGCTCTCCTGGATAAGTGATTTCTTGAGTAAACGATTACCTCCCCGGCGATTGAAATATTTTTTTCACAGGATCCAGTGATCCAATTAATTAGTAATATTTCCAAAACTTTCTTTACTTTTATATAGCTACTTTTCATCCTGTAAAAAAATCTCTGGAGAGGTGTTTTTATGAATATTCTTATCTTCGGGCCCAACGGAAGCGGCAAAGGAACGCAGGGCGCAATAGTTCAAAAAAAGTATAATGTAGCGCATATTGAATCTGGTGTGATTTTCAGGGAAAACATAAAAGGCGGCACCGAGCTTGGTAAAAAAGCCAAAGCATATATCGACAAGGGCGACTTGGTTCCCGATGATATCACCATCCCGATGATCCTGGACCGTCTTCAGAAAGACGACTGCAAAAAAGGCTGGCTCCTTGACGGGTTCCCCCGCAACGACGAGCAGGCCAAGGCCCTTGATGAGGCGTTAAAAAAAGCCGGCATCAAGCTTGACATTGTCATTGAAATCATCCTTGATCGCGAAATCGCCAAGAACCGCATCATGGGACGGAGGCTCTGCGCCAATGACAACAACCACCCCAATAACATTTTCATCGATGCCATCAAGCCTGTCGAGAAAGACGGCCAGATAGTATGCCGCGTGTGCGGCGGGTCCCTTTCAGCCCGTTCCGATGACCAGGACGAAGCAGCCATCGGCAAGCGCCATGACATTTACTATAACAAGAACAACGGCACCCTTGCCGCCGTTGAGTATTTCAAAAAGCTATCCAAGTCAAACAACGGCGCCCCCCGCATTATTGAACTGGACGGCAAACCGGGAGTTAAGGAAGTCAGCGAAGAGCTGATGAAAAAACTAGGATAGATTGACCAGCCCCGTGATGCACAAATAGTCTTGACATGACATCTGAATTATGCAAGGCTGGTGGGGCTTAAGATGAAGACGTTACAAAACAGGTTAACAGAAGGGAGGAGGATGTTCAGGAGAACTGCGCATCTTCCTCCCTCATCAATACATTACGTTCGCGCTGTCTTGAAAGACGTAATCATTCAAAAATTATAACTATCTGACAGAGTGTTCATGAAAAAGCTATTCATTAAATCGGTCATCCTGATTTGTCTGCCCATCATCCTCAATATTGCCATTACCGTGTATTGCTTTTCCAACAGGAGCATTCCTGAATTTAAAGGCTATTTTCTCGGGACGATGTTGAGCATGTTTTTCTCCGTCGTGTGGATTTTTATCGCGCGAAAAGCCATCACCTCGAACATTATGGTCATGTTCACCGTAACGCTGGCCTCGTTTCCTATCAAAATAGTTTTACTTGCCATCATTGCCCTGGGCGGCCTGTTCCTGCTGGACATGAACCAGATATTCTTCGGCTCTTCCTTTCTCCTTGGCACAATACTCAGCCTCTTCGTGGAAGTATGGTTCCTGGTATCAGCCAACCGGCTCCAGAGAAAATTAAAAGCTGAAGCAAACACCGCCGGGATAAAACAATAGTGACTGATTGGCAACCGCCTATGGATGAAAAGAACCTGAACAATTGTTCCAAAGATGAGCTGATTCAGATAATAGCCGATCTCCGGCAGAAGAGCCAGGTTGGCACCGGCGGCGCACAAAGCCAGAAAGTCCCCATTGACTATCATTCCCTGGTAGAGGCATCTTCAGATCTCATCTTCGTGCTCGACAAGGAAGGGAACCTCATCTACATCAATTCATCGTGGAAAGACTTCTTCCATCCGTCGGCGGAAAAGCCGGAAAGCGGACATTATTCCAAGAGCATACCCTCCATCGAGCATGAGCGCGCCGCCTTCGTCTTCGATGAAATCGTAAACAAGGGGAAAACCTTTGAAAACGAGATGATCAAGACCTACAACCAGAAAGGCAACAAGGTATACCTTACCGCCAGCCTTTCCCCGATCAAGGCCGAAACGGGCGAGATCATCGGCCTCGTCGGCATCATGAAGAACATCACCGAAAAGCACCTGGCGGAAAAGAAAGCCAAGGAATACAGCCGCATCCTCGAGATCAAGGTCAAGGAGCAGCTGAAGCAGCAGCAGGAGCTGAAAAACCTGCGCGACTTTAACGAGGACGTCATCAAACACGCCCCCATCGGCATTTTCGTCATGGACCCGTCAGGCGTTGTCCTGTCGGAAAACCCCGCGCTGAAGCAGATCATGGGCCACAGCCCGGGAGAAACGCTGGTCGGCGTCAACATCCTCAACGAGCCTGTTTTCACCGAGAGTGAATTCGGCAAACTGTACGAAAGCTGCCGGATGGACAAAAAGACCGGCCAGGCCTTCAACATCCCCTACCGCGCCATAACCAGCGGGCGGGACCTCATCATCAACGCCACCGTGGTCCCGGTCATGGATTCGGGCAACAATATCGAACGTATCATCTTCATGGTGGAGGACCATACCGAGCAGTCCATTATCACCAATCGCGTGTACGAGGCGGAAAAGCTCTCAGCACTGGGAATACTGGCGTCCGGCGTTGCGTCAGAACTGAAGGCCTGCATCAACAAAATGGTAATGGACCTGAACTTCGTGGACAACAACCTGGACGACGGAAGTCCGGTGGCGGGTTACATCGATTCACTGCATCACGAGGTGGGCAGGATAAAGAACATCACCGAGCAGCTGGTAAGCCTTTCCACGGCCGACGAAGAGGACAAGGACATCTGCGACCTGAACAAGGTCCTTTCCAGCCACCAGGTGGACATGATGCTGAAGCGTCTCCGCAGCGAGGGTTTCGACGTCACCGTTGAGCCGGCCCCGAAGGCGGCCCTGATCCGGGCAAACCAGAACCAGCTCCAGCAGCTCCTCATACAGTTCATTGAAAACGCGGAAGAAGCGATGCCCGAGAAGGGTTCGATCACCATAACGGTTGAAACCGTGCAGGCCGCCGACGGTAAATTCGCCATACTGACGATAACCGATACCGGCATCGGCATCCCCGAAGAAAATCTACAGAAGATATTCCAGCCGTTCTTCACGACCAAGGGCAAGCAGGCCACGGGGCTGGGCCTCATGATAACGTCCGCGATAGTCCAGAACCTGGGGGGCACCATCGGCCTCAAGAGCGCCCCGGGCCAGGGAACTTCGTTCCGGATCATCCTGCCACTGGTGGAAAAATTATCCTGAAAGGTGCCGGCATGGACAAGCAAAAAGATATACATAAAATCCTGGAAGAAGACGGCTACGGCATAATCAACAAGCCCGTACTCCCGGAGAAATCCCTGGAGCAGGTCATCCTCCAGGAATCGGACCGTGCCAAGGATTACCTCAACTTTCTCAAGAAAAAAAGCGACAAGGACAAGCATCCGGCGCAGGTTGTTCCGACCGAGAAGGTTCCCGACCAGAAAAGCGAGCTCGCGTCCATCAAGTCGGACGAATTCGACATCCCCACCATCGTGGGGAACCTGAACTGGCACATGAACCGCATCAGCGAGAACGTAATCGGCCGGTCCGAGATCATCCGGCAGGCCATTTTCGCGATACTCACGGGCGAGCACATGCTGCTCCTCTCCAGGACCGGTATGGCGAAATCGTATCTCGCCCAGTATATTTTCAACACCTTCGAAGGGGCCCGCATCTTCTCGTCCCAGGCCAGCAAGGACCAGACGCCGGACAACTATTTCGGCCCGTACAATATCGAGGAATTCAAGAAGGGGCGCATCCGCCACAACATCATGGGTTCGATCATCGAGGCGAACCTGGTGTTCCTGGACGAGTTCTTCGACGCCAGCGACGTGGTGCTCCGGTCCCTGCTCACGGTCCTGAACGAGCGCAAATTCATAAACGGCTCAGAACAGATAGACACCGCGGTGCACACCGCCATCGCGACGGCGAACTACATGCGCATGAACGAGGTCACGGAAGCGGTCCTCGACCGCTTCACCTACAAGGCAATCATACCGGAAAACACCAACGTGTACCACCAGCTCCTTATCGACCACACCTACTCGATGAGCGGCGGCAAGCCCGTTGAACCGGAACAGAAGATATATTTCAACCAGATCCTCTACCTGTACGAAATCATCAAGAACAAGAACCGGACCATCAGGATCGAAACGCCGGACTTTATCTACTTCATGAAGAACGTCCTCATCGACAAGTTCATGAGCGAGATGCGGAAGAGCGACTACAACTACTTCCTGTCCCCGCGGAAGATCGCCAAGCAGGGCGACTTCCTCCGGGCGTCGGCCCTGCTCAACAACCGCTTCCAGGTCAACACCGACGACCTGAAGGAAATGTACCACTGCCTCACGACCCTGAACAGCTATATCTCCGTGAAAGCGAAGGACAAGTCCGAGGTCGACCTTTATCTCGACGTGTACAACCAGACCATGGCGCATTACCGGGCGACCGGCGCGTTCCAGCAGATCGAGCTGCTCCTGGGCATCCGCCAGGTCTTCCAGGAGATACGGCAGAACCCCGAGCGCCGGGACGCCATTCTCGCCCGCAAGAGCGTGCTTCAGAGCCTGATGGATTTCCTGAGGAAGATATTCCCCACCAGGAGGGTCGAGGACGAGCAGAAGCTCACCATCGAGTCGCTCAAGAAGAACATCCTCGACCTCACGCCGGCCGTGGAGGAGGTCCAGGAGCTGAAGAACGGCATCATGCAGGACTACCGTGATCTTTATTAAGCGAGGCCGGCCGTGACTGTCGATACGGCGCAACACAGACGGGCAGACGCCGAGGACGTTGATTTCTTCGAATACTGGGATTCCCTCGGCTTTTTCGAGTTTTCCCGCACGATCCTACCCCCGCAGTTTTTCGCACTCTTTGAAATAGCGCGGGTCATCTTTTCCGATGAGCGCCTGGACGACGCCTTCAGCGCCATCGAGGAAATATCAAGGGAGGACCGCGAGTACAAACCGGACCGGAAGGAGAGCATTCAGGTAAACCGCCTGGAAAAGATATCTCCCCTCTCCGACCGGATGGAGATCGACCGGTACCGCAACATCATCGACATGAAGAAGGCCCTCCCCCGGGAGCTTGCCCAGGAAGAGGAAGTCTTCAACATAAAGCTCTACACCAAGACGCTGCTGGTGCAGCGGCATTACGAAACCGAAGCGGACCGGTTCAAGCCCGTGTCAACGTCCCGCGACAAGAAGGGGAAGGAGGCGAACCGGTATGAGCAGAAGTTCTTCATACTCCTTGACCGCTCCAAGTCGATGGAAGCAAAGATGCGCACCTTTTACTCCAAGTGCATCATCGCGGAGTTCCTGAGGAGGAAATACAACACCCGCGCCAAGATCTTCTACCGTCCCTTCGATTCAAAGGCGGGCAACCTCATAAAGGTCGAGAAGCAGCAGGATTTTCCCAGACTCATCGAGGAGATCCTCTACACCACCACCGGCGGACGCAGCACCAACATCCACGAGGCGATCCTGCAGGCCATCAGCGACATCAACTTCGACAAGGAGATGGCGAAATCCGAGATACTGGTGGTGACCGACGGCATCAGCAAGATCGAGAAGCATGAGCTCCGCATCAAGCTGGGGGACATCAAGCTCAACGTACTGAAGATCGGCGACGACATCGCCAAGCCGGACCTCATGGAGATCGAGGGCCACCTGAAGAGCCAGAACGTCCAGGTTTACGGCGACACGATGGATATCCGCACCATCAAGAAAAAAATGGATGAGTACAAGGCCACCGGCAACGACGCCGGCCTGACCTATGCCGAGAAAACGGCCTTCCGGCGCATCATGGACTCGTCTGACAAGATGTTCAGCGACCTCAAGGAAGTGGCGAACAAGTACATTCAGATAGGAGACCTCGACACCGATCTCCTTTACAACGTGGGGCCGGAGCAGCTGGAGTTCATCCGGTTCTCCCTCGAGCGCTTTTCCATCATCGACATCAGGGAGCTGACACTCATTGAAAAAAAGAAGCTCTTCCGGCAAATCCAGTTCTTCTACCAGTACATACAGATGCTGATGGAAAACGGTAACGCCGAGAACCCGGTCCTCCAGGAGGCGCTGGAGACCCTCGTGCGCCTGAAGCGCCGCATGCTCAAGAACCCGGACATGGTCTTCATGTTCGTCGAGCGGAAAGAGCTTACCGACGACAAGGAAACGATGAAGCTGGCCAAGGCGCAGGCAAAGCAGATGCTGAAGCAGATGAAGCTCGACGACCGCAAGCTCAGCATCGCCGAGATGAAGAAGGCCCAGCTCATATTCACCTCCGAGACCGGCAAGGGGAGCCGGGGCCAGCTCCTGACGCTCCTCCTGGTGAAACTGTGGGAATTTTTAAAGAAAAAATTCTCGAAGGCCGGCCGGGAGGCCACGCGGGCGGAAAAGAAAAAACGCGCCGAGGAAGAGGAGCGCGACAGGACCGGCCTGGACGAAAACGCCATCTGACCATAAAAAAGGCGATGATACCGATCATCGCCTTCGCTTTTTCTGCAGGCGCGGACACGTGACCGCGCCTTCTATATCCGGAGCATTCTACAGCTTCTCTTTCCGGTACCACTCGATCGTTTCAAGGATGATGTCAATGTTGCCGCGCTTCGGCTGCCACGCCAGTTCGTGCTTGGCCAGAGAGCAGTCGAGGATGAGGTCCGTGAGGAGATACATCACGTGGCCCTTGTTCAGGTAGTCAATCTTGAAGGGCTTCAGGAAAAAGGAACGGAATTTCGCCTTCGACGTCGCCATGTGCATGATGGTCGCGTCCAGGTTCGCCCTCTTCTTCACCTCTTCGATCTGCGCCATCTGCGTCGGCACGTCATCCGAGCCGAGGTTGTATATCTTGCCGTAGGCGCTCCCCTTGTGGGCGGCAAGCAATGCGGCCGCCGCGTCATCCGGGTGAAGGAGCTGGAAGCGGTTCTCGCCGTGGCCGGCGACATAGAGGCGGTTCGCCTCCTCCATGCCCATGGCCATGAGGAGCGTGATCAGTACGATGGGGTTATGTGTCCCGGCGCCGATGATGGGTGCCGGCCGGAAGATGGTTATGGCCATCTTCTTCAGCTTGATCTGCTCCTGGCACATCTTCTCCGCCTTGAGCTTGTCCTTGCCGTACCGCGTTACCGGCTTCAGCACCTTCAGGTCGCTTTCGCCGACGGGCAGGTTCTTGACCGCGCCGTAAACTTCGTATGATGAGAGGAATATGAATTTCTTGACGGAAGCGGCCTGGGCCGCCTTCAGAAGGATCCCGGTGCCCTTGATGTTGATCCTTCTCATGACGCGCCTGCCGCGGTGCTTGGAGCTTTTCACATCCATCAGGTGGAACACCGTGTCGATGCCCTTGCACGCCTTGCCGAGGAGCAGGGCGTCAAGGTTGTCGCCCTCGATGAACTCGACGCCGGACGGCAGGTCCCGGGGCTTTTCCAGGTCAAGACATCGAACCTGTTCGCCGCTCTCGAGGAGCTTCTTCACCAGATTTGTGCCCAGCAGACTGTTGCTGCCCGTAACCAGAACCATATCATACCCCCGGGAAGTGATTGTCCCCCGCCCGAAGCGGGGCGCGCAGTCGGGTGAAACTCAACGCGCGGCGCCGCCGGCACCCCCACGCGGGAGGGACCCGCCATACCGCCTGTTACCCGTATATATCAAAATTTATTGGATCAGCCGTTTTCGTCAAGAACAATACACCCGTATCAGGGCGCCGTTTCAGAATTGTTTTTCTCCACCATCGCGTCAAAGGAAAGCTTTTTCGGGATCGACGCCTTTATCTCGGGCGGGACCGGCCCCTCGCCCATGCCGCGGTACTTGCGCAGGCCCCGTATCAGGATGGTGTACTCCGACAGGTCGTTCCAGAATATGTAGTCAGTGACGCCGCTGTTCTTCAGGCCGTCGAGCTCCCACCCGATGTAATCAACGCAGTACTTGTCCGCGTTGTCCTTGTAATAAAAGGCCTGGATGTAGGGGCGGAGTATCACGCCCCCGGCGAGCTCCTTCGCGCGCTTGCAGCTTAGGTAAATGGTGTAGTAGATGCGCCGGTCGCCGTAGCTTGCCGCGTACCCGCCCGTGTAGTGGGACGGATAGAACATGGGGCTGATGGCGTCGACGTAGCGCGAGAGCTCGGTCACGTCATGGCCGATCCACTCGCCCCACTGGTAGATGGCGTTATAGCCGAAGAGGTCGATGGAGATGGGCACCGAGAGGGCCGCCCGGGCCTTTATCAGGTAGGAGGCCAGGGCCTCCCGCATGGTCTGGTGCTCCTTCCGGAAATCGAAGCGGCGGTTGTCAATCTCTCCCCTTACGTCGGGGAAGCGGATGTAATCGAACTGCACCTCGTCGACGCCGGCCTTCTGGAGCTCCTTCGCGACGGCGATGTTGTAGTCCCACACGAACTCGCTGAACCCGTCGACCCACTTTTCCGGGCCCTTGTGAAAGGGAAATCCGCCGGGGTTCTTCACCGCGTATCTATTGTTGAGATACCGGTATACTTTTTCGTCCTTGAAGCAGACCTGCCGGGCTATGACATATATGCCGTCTGACTGGAGCTTCTTTATGGTCTTGAGCACGTTCTTGTAGGGATTCACCGATCCGGGCACCTGCCTGATAAAGGGATCGGTCACGGGGACGCGGATCGAGCCGTAGTCGTCCTTGAGGTTCATCACCACGGCGTTGAATTTACAATAGCGCAGGAGCTTCAGGAGCCGGTCATAGTTGTCCCCCTGGGTGAAGGAATAGCTGATGTACATGGCGCGCTTCCCCAGGGCGCGTTTGTCCGGCTCGAAGGCCCGGCCGGGCCGGTAGTCCCCGGGGAAGAAGAGGTTCCGGCCCCCGGCGCGGGCGGAAATGACCGATTCATCCTTGAGGAAGAGGTCGCGCACCTTCCCGTCCGTGGCGCCGCCCCGGGCCGTTCCGTCCCTTACTGCCTTCCTCCAGTTCCGGTTGGTGCCGATGAGGAGCTCGCCCTCCGCCCAGTTCACGGAGGTGACGCGGTAAAAGTCGCCGTCGGGATAGGTGAAGAGCGACGGCATGTCAATCTTCTCCATCATACCCCGGGAGACGCTGCCGCGGTACACGCCGCCGCCGTTGCCGAAGCCGGCGTAAAAGGTATCGCCGTCGCCGCCGAAGCAGAGTGAGCGGACCTCCTCGAGGAAGTTGGGGGTCCGCGTCGGCTCGCCGGGGACCCCGCCCCTGATCCGCTGGGCGGTGGCGCCGCCGTCGCGCGATACGTACACGCCGTTGGACGAGGTGCCGATAAGAATAGGGCCGTCCCGGTCCGGGCCGATGGCCACGGAAAGGTACTCGGTGTAGCGCTTCACCCCGGCCAGGGGAAGGCGATCGAAGGTGCTCCCGCCGTCGCGGGAAAGGTACAGGTCGCTGGGGACGATAATGGCGACCCGCTTCCCGTCCGGCGACACGGAGAAGCTGAAGACCGGCTTGGTCACATTTTTTTTCTTAAAGGGATAGATAACTTCCGGCGGCAGGCCCCGGTCGATTCGCGCGCATGATTTTCCGAGGCCCGCTATCCGGTACAGGCCGTGCTTCCTGGTGACCGCCACCAGGTCCTCCGGGCCCGCCGGGAACACGCCGACGATCTCCAGGGGCTCCTCGGTGTCAACGCCCTTCAGGGCCCTGATGGCGTGAAACCGCGGCTTTTCGCCGCTGCCGAAGGAGGCGTAGCTGATAACGGCGCCGTCAGCCTTGAAGACCGTGCTGCCGTTCAGGTCGATGGCGTCTTTGCCGCAGGCGGCGAAAAGCGCCGCGGATATAATCAATGAAAGGATTGCGGATGTCCCGTGCATAGATGTCTCCTCGCCGTATCTGATGGCCGTGCCGTTATGTTACGTCACCGGAGGGAGGGGTCTTTGTCAAGATTTTAGCGGCGCGAGGCTATCTTTTTAAAATGCCCATGCCGCCTTATGGCCGTATCCGCCTCATTCAGGACAGGCCCCTAAAACTGCTTGCCTTTTTCATATCCTTCGGTATCCTGAGGGAAAACAGTCTCAATCCTTAATCAGCGTTACCACCATGCCCTGGAGGCCACAATGAAACTCGGATTGCGAACCAGGTTTTCCCTCTTCATCGGCTTATCCATCATCGTCATCGCCCTGTTTTCCAGCTCCGTCTATTATTTCCGTTATGCCGCCGAGATCCAGAACGGCATTGACGCGCGCCTCACCTTCGCGGTGCTGACCATCGAAAAAAGCATCGACTTCACCAGGACGGAGGAGCTTTTCAAGGCGGAGGCGGACAAATCCGACTACTTCAACCGGACGCATGAGAAGCTGTACGAGCTGAAACAGGTCTTCGGCCTGAAATACCTGTACGCTTCCGTTCCCAGGGAAGGCAAATACATTTTTGTCATGGATACCGCCAATTACACCGCTGCCAGGGACTACAAGGCGGAAGACGCGACCTTCATGAAGGAGTACAAGGACTATCCGCCGGCGATGGAGCAGGCCTTTCGGACCGGGACGCTGAAGATCACCACGGAGCCGTACACCGACCAGTGGGGGACCTACCTCAGCGCCTTTTACCCTGTCAAAGTCGGCGGCGCCGTTGCCGCCGTCGTGGGGGCCGATTTCGACATCAGCGAGGTCATGAAGCTCAAGCGCAAGGCATGGATCATGTTCATATTCATCATCGCCGGGGTCATCGCCCTCACCCTGGTCGACATCATCATTCTCCAGGGAACCATCCTCAGGCCCCTCCTCTCGATCATCGAGAGCATCAGGGGGACGGCGGACAACCTCGACCTTACCGAGAAGCCCGGCCTGCGGCGTAACGACGAGATAGGGATACTTGCCGAGAGCTTCAGCCAGTTCATAGACGTGCTGCGGGGCCTCCTGCAGCAGGTGGTCAGCGCCGCAGGCTCCCTGACCGCGGAGATAAATGACATAGCCGCCGGCAACGAGAACCTCTCGCAGCGGACCAGCCAGCAGGCGTCGTCCCTCGAGGAGATCGCCGCCACCATTGAGGAAACGTCCTCAATGGTGAAGCAGAACGCTCAGAACGCGCAGAACGCCCGCGACGTATCGGACAACATGGCCCGGCTCACCGAGGAAGGGAGCAACGTCATCAACCAGTCTATCACCGCCATAAGCGTCATCAACGAATCCAGCACCAGGATCGCGGACATCATCGCGGTCATCAACGACATCGCTTTCCAGACCAACCTCCTTGCCCTCAACGCCGCCGTGGAGGCGGCCCGGGCCGGCGAGCACGGCCGCGGCTTCGCCGTGGTGGCCGGCGAGGTGCGCAACCTCGCCCAGCGTTCGGCCAACGCCGCCAATGAGATCGGCCGCATCATCAAGGACTCGGTGGAAAAGATGAAGAGCGGCACCGAGCTGGCGCAGAAAAGCAGCGAGGCCCTGGAGCGTATTCTTTCCGCCACCGACGACGTGCGCCGCCTCATATCGGAAATAGCCGCTGCCAGCGGCGAACAGAGCCGCGGCATCGAGCAGGTGAGCTCCGCCGTGATGGAGCTGGAATCCATGACCCAGCAGAACTCGGCCCTCGTGGAGGAGAACGCCTCCGCCAGCGCGTCCATGGCCCAACAGTCGCAGGACCTGCTGGAGATGGTGAAGAGGTTCAGGCTGTAAAGAGACAAGGGCGAACCCAAGTCTATCGACGAATACGACTTCGCCTTTCATCCCGAGCTCGACCGACAGAAG
>DAONAJ010000083.1:0-17010 GCA_035400945.1 Spirochaetota bacterium | reverse complement strand
GCAGAAATTCTTCGCCGCCTTCTGCGAATGCATCGGGTGCGGAGACATCGCTGCCACGGGCATCATGAACTGGAACAACAAGGAGCGGGTTGCGCGGGCCATCGCGGAAAAGCCACTCTCCCACTGGCGCGAGGTGTTCCGGAAGTGCGACGCCTGTGTGGAGCCGGTCTATTCCATAAGCGAGGCGGTTTCCAATCCGCCGCTTTCGGAGCGGGACATGGTGGTGCCGGTGAAGACGGCATCGGGAAAAGAAATCAAACAGATCGGGAACCCGATCAAATTCAGATCAGGCCATTACTACGCGCCCGCTGCCGGCGTTGCCCTGGGGCATCATAATAATGAGATAGTATCATCGCTTGGGTACAGCACGGATCAAATACTCAAGCTGAAAGAAACAGGCTGTCTGGGCACAGATCCTTCGTGAGTGGTCTCTGTTAAACTGATATGCTTTGATATATTTATCTCGCGGTACCAGTGCTTTTTCCCATCCAGAAAATGTATATTCATAGAAATTTCAGGAATGATTGAAAAAAATAAAAACTTTTTTCAATCCCTATACGTAGTAATTATCAGAAAATGAAAACAACAGAAATTTTTACGATAGTGCTCAGCGGCGTCCTGTCCGGGGACAGGGAGAGCCAGTTTTCCCGCGTATGGGAAAAGTACCGGAAGCTCTATTATTACATTACAGCTGCCATGCGCTGCTCAAGGGAGGACGGCGAGGACCTTCTTCAGGAGATAATGATGAAGGTGTATGATAATCTGGAAACATATAAAACCGGCCGCTCCTTAAACGCCTGGCTCTACGCCATAGCCCGGAACCATTGCATCGATTTTAAAAGAAAAACAGAATCACGTCCCTGCGGCGAGGAATTGCGGGATTGCGACGGGGAGGCGGAGGATCCCTTTGAGGCGGTCTGCGGCGGGGAATTGAACCGCGCCATACAAGGTTGCCTTGAAAAAATGGATGATGCCGACAGGGAGATGGTGTTCCTCCGTTACTTCGAAGGGCTTACATTGCTAGATTCAGGACGCGTACTCCGCCACCCGGTCCCCCACCTGGGTGGTGGAGATACCCATCTTTCCCGCCTCCATGGACTTCATGTCCTTCTCGATGACCTTCATAACGCCTTTTTCGATGCGGTCAGCCGCCCTTTTCTCGCCAAGGGTCTCCAGCATCATGGCGCCGGCCAGGATGGCGGCCAGGGGGTTGATGGCGTTCTTGCCGGTCCACATCGGGGCGGTGCCGCCGATCGGCTCGAACATGCTCACGCCCTCCGGGTTGATGTTGCCGCCGGCGGCGACGCCAAGGCCTCCCTGGGTGATGGCCCCCAGGTCGGTGATGATGTCGCCGAACATATTCTCGGTCACGATGACGTCGAACATCTCGGGGCTGGCGATCATGTAGAGGCATGTGGCGTCAACATGGTAGTATTCCCGCTTCACGTCCGGGTACTCGGCCCCGATCTCGGCGAAAACGCGGTTCCAGAGCTCATACATGTAGGTAAGAACGTTGGACTTGCCCACCAGGGCGAGCTTGTTCTCCGGGCCGACGCCGCGGGCCTTCTTGCCGTGGGTGCGGGCGTATTCAAAGGCGTAGCGGAGGCAGCGGGCGACCTGCTCATGGGTGTAGACCATGTTCTGGATCGCGATCTCGTCGTCCGTGCCGGGGCGGGAGAGGCCCCCCATGCCGGTATACATGCCGCCGCTGTTCTCGCGGATGCAGCAGTAATCGATCTCCTTCGGACCCTTGTTCTTTATGGGGCACTCGACGCCGGGATAGAGTCGCACCGGTCTGAGGTTGATGTACTGGTCAAGGGCAAAGCGGATCTTGAGGAGGATCCCTTTTTCGAGGATGCCCGGCTTTACGTCCGGATGGCCTATGGCTCCAAGGTATATGGCGTCGAACTTCTTCAGCTCGGCAATGGCATTTTCCGGCAGCACTTCGCCGGTCCTCATGAACCGTTCGCCGCCGAAATCATAGGGCGTGAAGTTGAGGGAGATCTTTTCAACGGCCGCAACGGCCCTAATTGCCTTGAGCCCTTCCGCGATTACTTCGGGACCGGTCCCGTCGCCGGGAATGACCGCGATGTTGTATGATGGTGCCATGGATGGAGCCTCCGGATCATTTTTTCGTATGGTGCTGTCGTTTAAACCATGGCGGAAAAATGTCAAGAGAAAACGCTTAGAGGAATATTTTCTTGGCCAGGAAAACACCGAGGAGGATGAGCACCAGGAGGGCCAGGAGGCGGATCTTGCTGGAGTCGTCCATGTCGGTCCCCTTCTCAAGCATCAGGTAGATGTGGGTTGACAGGGTGGCCGTTATGGAGATGAAGGACGCGAAGAGCAGTATGGATATCACTGAAAAAATGATCCCGATGATGAAGCCCCCGATGCTGTGGGTCATGAGGATGTCGCTGACCAGCGATTTGTAGATCCCGGAATTGGAGCCTGTTATGGCCAGGTCGGAAATCTGGAGGAATGACGACGGTATGGATGAAAAAACCTTCAGGTCCTCGTCGCCCAGGACGGCTTTTGACAGGAACATGGAAAGCGAGAAAGAGCCGTAGTGGAGCGCGTACACGGCCGCGAAGGTAACCGCGGTGATGATGGTCATGAGGGGAATGGTATAGGCGAGGCTGAAGTTCTGCGCGCGGATGAACCGGAACAGGCCTCTGAGGGGCGAGGCACCCCGGGGAACGGAAGCTGCGATGATGGGCGGATAAAACCAGAAGCCGACGGCAAGGAGGAGCACGGCGCAGAGCGACGTCAGGTATATGGGCAGGAAGAGGACCGCGAAGAGCACGGGCCCGATGACCGGGATTTTCCCGAAGAGAATGAACACAAGGTCGATAATTACGAAAATAAAGACATTGGCAAGGAATATCGGGATTATCGCCCCGGCAATAAAACGGCCCATGCCCTGTGACGGTGCTACAGGCCGCGATGAATGATGATCCAGAGTAAGGCGGGAAATGACCGCCGCAGTCATAATATACATGAACAGGATGATGGCGAAGGGCACTATGCTCAAAAGTGATTTGATGATCTCGTTTCCGGCGACGTCTTTCGGAGCAATAACCTGGCGTACCAGCATATTTCCGGCCATAAATAACAGGAATGTCGCCGTGATAACAGCTGAGGCCGTCACCATCTTCGGTACGGTAAAGGCGGATGCGCATATCGAGAAAAGGTTCTGCAGGGTGAATCGCGCTCCCTGGCCGGGCCGCTCACCGGTCTGTTCTTTGAGACCGGGCAGATCCTGCCGGGGCGGTGGAACAGGGCTGGTTTCATTGTCTTTAATTTCTTTTTCTTCAGAAAAAATTTTTTTGAAAAATGAGATTCCGTCCCTGGATTCTTTGTCCTGCACCGTTATGCTATTGTCTTTGGCAGCCTCTTTTATTACAGGAAATTCAATTTCGAAGGTTTTTGAACAACGCTCGCAGGTAAGGTTATACCTGGTTTGTTGAGCCGATGAAAAGGTTATCGAATAATAGGAATTGCAGTACGGGCAGTTGGCGATTTTTATGAATTTATTGCAATTGTTGCAGGGTAAAATCGAATACGGGAGAACCCGTATCTGTTCAACGGTTAGGGTATAGGGTGTTTTGCAGTTGGCACAGGTAATTCGCATGATAATCCCGAAGTATATGATATATATCGGAATTATGACTTGATAAATATACTATTATGAGTATTAGTTAAAAACAAGGATTTTATCGAAGGATTTTCCATTAATAATTGGACCATGTTCAATAGTGGTATTATATTCAAAATGAAATAAGTTGTACAGGTCTTTAATAAAAAACTTGAAAAATATAGGCAGATATATTTTGTTGTAAAAATATAAACCCGTTAACATTTAAGAATTTATATATAGATACATATCAGTCATCAATGATGGTTCAATAATTCTCGGGGGGGAATTATGATCGTTTCGAAAACATCAAAGATGGCCTCTGATTTCGATAAAGGCGAAACCATTGCGCTGTCCTTAAGCTACCATAATAAATCGGTCATCCGTTTTATCAGCTCGGTTATTACCAAAATTCTCGCCCGAAACAACATGGTATTCCTGCAGGATGCCATCATAACCATCCTCAGGGAAATCATCGTCAATGCCGTCAAGGCAAACTCAAAGCGCCTCTATTTCAGCTTCCAGAACCTCGATATGTTTGAAGAAGAGGAATACCTCCAGGGCATGGAGGGATTCAAGTCCTTCATCATCGACAACCAGGAATTCGTGGAAGAAGAGCTGAAAAAGAGCGATTACAAGGTCGTGGTGTATCTCAAAAAATTCGAGTCAGGCTTCAGCATCCATGTGCAGAACAACTCGCCGATACATCCGGAGGAAATGAACCGCATAAAGACGCGCATACAGAAGGCAAAAACCTACAATGATTTCTCCGAAGTGTATTGTGATGTCACCGATGACACCGAAGGGGAAGGGCTCGGTCTTGTTCTTACCATATTGTTTCTCAAAAACACCGGTATCGGCGTAAACTCCCTGCAGATATCGTCGAATGACCGGATTACGGATACCTCGCTGGTGGTGCCGTTCCAGCTCAAGCCGGTTACCGTGATGAACAAGATCCAACAGCAGATCCTGAACGAGGTCCGTGAACTGCCGACATTCCCGGAAAACATTCTTGATCTGGAGAAGCTGTGCGCCAATCCTGAAGTGGATTACCGGATAATCGCGGACAAGATATCCCTGGACCCGTCCCTCTCCGTGTCGGTTCTGAAGCTGTCGAACTCCGCCGCCTTCATAACACGGCGGCGCATTGAAACGATTATCGAAGCGATAAGCCTGATCGGCATGAAAAATCTCAGGGCCATCATCATCGCATCAAGCGCGCGACGCATACTTGACGAGAGATACTCGTCGTTCCGGCAGGTATGGGACCACTGCAACAAGACGGCCTTCTACGGACGCCAGCTCGCGCTTACACTCGGCTGCGCCAAGATAGCGCAGAACATATACCTCGCGTCGCTCCTGCACGATCTCGGCAAAATCGTGCTCCTGTCCACCAGCTCAGCCCTGTCGGAATGGATGTTCACCCTCGTGAGGAACCGCGGCATGAGGACGTCCACCGTCATCGAGGAGGTGTCGATCGGCATCAGTCATTCGAGCATAGGGGAAAAGATCGCCCGGAGATGGAACCTGCCCGAGTACCTGGTTGAAACGATCCAGTGGCACCATGCGCCGCTGAACTGCAACAAGGAGTACCAGGACATCGTGTATTTAACCTATCTCGCCAACAAGATGTGCAGCATAGAAGAAAAGAAATATGACTATTATTTCCTGGAAGAAGAGGTGCTCCAGCGGTTCAACCTCGATGACGAGAAGGCCTTCAATGACCTTCACGAGGAAATGAAGAAGAAATACAACGATCAGAATGCGCCGAAGCGCTGATGGTACTGCGTCATAACCCGGCACAAAACGACGGCGCCGCTTATGCGGCGCTGTTCGAGTCTACTCCCCCTGCTATGTGCGTGTCCTCAATTCCGAAGCTCAATGAGCGGTTGACATCCTCCTCTGTGCAATCCGGCGATCAGCGGACCCCTTCCCCCTGGTGTCATAGAGCGTTTTTCTCCTGTCGGGGATCTTCCGCCTGTCATTAGCCCTGTCCATCATGAAGGCGAGTTCGGGATCCAAAACCTCCTCGTACATCGAGCCAATCTCGTCATGGTAATGCTCCGTTATCGCCTTCCTCCGGATCTTCAGCGTCGGCGTAAGCTCATCATTGTCAATGGTGAATTCCGGCACGATGGTGAATTTTTTGATGGTCTCGAAGGAGGCCAGAGACCGGTTCTTTTCGCGGATTTCTCCAAAGATCAGCAGATTGATCCGGTCGTTTGTTATCAGATCATCCATTGTCATGAAGGGTATGCCGTTGTTAGCTGCGTACTCCTTCACGTTATCGGCATCAAGGGTCACCAGGGCAGTGAGATAGTTCCGCCGGTCGCCTATCACGCAGCACTGGTTGATGTACTTCGACGTGATCATGAGACCTTCAATGGCGGCGGGGGCGATATTTTTTCCTCCCGAAGTGATTATCAGGTCTTTTTTTCTGCCGGTTATCCTGAGAAAGCCGCTTGAATCGATTTGACCAAGGTCTCCGGTGCGGAGCCACCCGCCGGCGGTTATGGTCTCCGCGGTTTCCGCCGGCATTTTGTAGTAGCCCTTCATGACGTTCCTACCGCGGATGAGAATTTCGCCGTCATCGGCGATGGACTGCTCGATGCCGGCGCCGGGAGTGCCCACCCAGCCGAAGCGGAAGTTGTCCACCCGGTTGACATGGGAATAGGACATGTTCTCGGTCATGCCGATTCCTTCAAGAATCAGTATCCCCGCGGCATGGAAGAACCGCGCAATTGAAGGCTCCAGGGGGGCGGCCCCGCTGATGCAGAATCTGACCCTTCCTCCCAGGGCGTTTTTCAGTTTGCTGAATACAAGCTTGTCAGCGAGGGCGTACTTCATTGACAATACCGGGGGGATCGGAGTGCCGGCGGTTTTTCGGTCGCTCACGTTATAGCCGATTGAAAAGGCCCATTTGAATATCTTGCAGGCAAATCCGCCCCTTGCCTCAATCCCGCTCGTCACCTTCGAATAGACCTTTTCGTATACCCGGGGGACGCTGCAGAAAAAATGCGGCCTGGCGACTTTGATGTCGTCGATGATGGTGTCCATGCTCCGGCAGAAGGTGGTTGCAATGCCTTGATACACGCACGTGTAGGTGATCAGGCGCGCGTAGATGTGGGCCAGGGGAAGGAAGAGAAAGGTTTCCTCTCCCTCCTTCAGGTCGCTGCTCATGATGACGGACTGGATAGTGAAGGTGGCGTTATCGTGGGTGATCATAGCTCCCTTGGGAACGCCGGTCGTTCCCGAGGTGTACACAATGGTGGCGAGGTCGTCAGGCCGGACTGCCCTGGTCATTGACTGGAGCAGTTCGTCCGGGACGCTTTCTCCCAGGCCGAGAAATGTATCGTAATTCATGACATATTCGTCACCCTCGTAATCTCCGCTCATGAGAATTATATTCCTGTTGCGGGGGATCTCATTCCGAATGCTCAGGACCTTGTTCAGTTGTTTGATGTCTTCCACAAAAACAAGAACCGCGTCTGAATGGTTTATGATGTATGCACAATCCTTCGCCAGGTTGGTCTGGTAAATGCCGACGGTGCAGCCCCCGATGCTCATGATTGCCTGGTCGGTAAGGATCCATTTATAACTGGTGTAACTGATGATGTTGACCTTATCGCCCTTGTTGACGCCCAGGGCTATGAGGCTCTTTGCGGCCCGCGTCACCTGTTGATAGAACTCCAGCCAGTTCACTGATGCCGTTTGACCTGCTGCAGGAATCCACGCAAATGCTTTATGCTCAGGCTTTTTTGCCACTGTCTCCTGCAGCATAGCGTGGATGTTCTGATAATCTTTAAATTGCATATGATTCCTCCTTGTATGGTTATACATAAAGAAAGAATTAAAGCAGAAGTTCGGCTACGTTGCTGAATTTAAAATAACGATGAAAAAAAACTATGGGTGTAATTCTAGTATAGCGTCTTCGGCGGGACGTTTCAAAAATAATGGGATGATAATAAGCAAATTTTTTGGTTGGGCGGGAAATAAATAGCATAAACACGATGATATTCCGGATGTGTTGATATCATGGTGTCATTCTTTTTCGTTTCTCTCATGATCCGAAATCTTTGATTTTTCTTTCTCCAGAAGATCCTGCTTTTTCTTCCGAACCAGGTCGAAGATGCTCGTCATCTCGTCATGATCTGAATTGCACTTTTCACGCGGTTCGGTCCCCCTGATGAAATATTCCGATTTCACCGGGCAGCCATCAACCGGTATCATCCCGGTCTTTGCGCAGATGGTGCGCATCGTGACACCGTCCGGCTGTCCCCTGAAACGGCCCGGCTTGCGGAATGCGTAGACGCGGCTCATGAAATTACCCCATACCGGGGCGGCGACGACTGAAGCGCTCTGGCCGATGCCGAGGGAGAATTTTTGGGAATCGCATCCCATCCATATCGCGGCGACAAGATCCGGGGTGTAGCCGACAAACCAGGCATCCTTGAAATTCGTGGTGGTGCCGGTCTTGCCGGCTGCGGGGAGGCTGAAGCCGGCGGTGTTCCTGATGCCTCCTGTTGCCGTGCCGGAGTCGACGACGCTGCGGAGAAGGCTCGTCATAATGAAGGCGGTCTCCTCGGAGATCAGCCGTTTACCCCTTCCGTCGGTGTCATCGATATGAAATAAAGTCTTTCCCTGTTTGTCGGTTATGCTGCGGATGGCGCGGGGGGTTATCTCCCTGCCGCCGTTGGCATACACGGCGAAACCGCGGGCCATTTCAAGGGGGGACACTTCCGAGGTGCCGAGGGATATGGTCGGATCAACGGAAAAGCGTCTGAGGGGAATGCCAATGAGGCGGGACGCGAATTCAGCGACAAGCTTGGGCTCGACTTCATCGACAACGAGGACGGAGATGATGTTGAGAGACGCCGCCAGGGCGTTTCGGACAAGAACCCGTCCCTTGAAGGTTTTTTCATAGTTTGACGGTTTCCAGACGGTGCGGGTCCCTTTGAAGAGCACCGGCACATCGTAAAACGACGATGCCGCTGTTATTCTTTTGGATTCTATTCCGGCTCCGTAGACGAAGGCCTTGAATGCCGATCCGGGCTGCCGCGTAGACTGCACCGCACGGTTGAGCTGATTGCCCGAATTGAAATCGCTTCCACCGACCATGGCAGTGATTCCGCCGGTCACGGGATCAAGGGATATGAAGGCTCCCTCCACGCGCGACAACTGCTTCTGCTGTTCGTATGTATCGAGATGTTTTTCCAGGACCTGTTCCATGGCGCCGGCGCCGAACAGCAAAGAACCCATAAGGGCTTCGTCGATGACGCCGTCTCGTAGCGCGCCCAGAAATGCATTTCTGGGCGCGGCGTCCTGTGCGGTTATCCGCTTTTCCCTGAGGAGCTTTCGTGTCATAAGTCGTTCAACCGATTCAAAGCGGGAAGCGTTGGAGGAAGCTGCCGTCCGGTTCTGCTCTTCAAGGCCGCTCTGCAGCGCATCCTCGGCAGCCTTCTGGTGGCGGAGGTCAAGGGTGGTGTGGACCGACAGCCCGCCGCGATAGACGGTCTTTTCTCCGTATTTTTCTATCAGTATCTGCCGAATAAATTCGGTAAAATAAGGGGCCCTGTCAAAATTTTTACTCCGGATCCCCAGGGTGGGGAATTTTGTTTTTATGGCCCTAAGATAATCGGTCCAGAAATCGTTGAACTGGCGCGCGGCGTCGTCCTTTCCGATGTCCCCGACGCTGATCATGTTGTACAGTACCTGCCGGCTCTTTTCAAAGGCTGCCCGGGGATTCTTGAGGGGGGAATAATAATTGGGCGCGGAGGGGATCGACGCCAGGAGGGCGGCCTCAACGGCAGTAAGGCTCTTCAGGTCCTTGTCGAAAAAAAAACGGGCCGCAGAATCAACGCCGTACACGCCGTGACCGAAATATATCTGGCTCAGATACATCTCGAGGATCTGGTCTTTAGTGTATTTTTTTTCAAATTCACGGGCCACGAAGATCTCGATGAGCTTCCGGCGCAGAGTCCGTTCCCTCCCGGTGTAGAGCTGCTTGACCAGCTGCTGTGTTATGGTGGACCCCCCCTGCCTGATGCCGCCGCTCAGGATGTCAACGACAACGGCCCTGATGATGCCGGGGATATCGAAGCCGGAATGGAGGTAAAAGTTCCTGTCCTCCGCGGCAAGAAACGCACGCTTCACCTCGCTCGGGATTGATTCATGCGCTGCAATGGTGCGGTTTTCCTCGTAAAGCTCGGAGATAAGGTCGCCGTTGCAGTCGTATATTTTAGTCGAGACGCCGGGGTCAAAAGCCAGTTCTCCCGTCAGTATCGAATAGCTGTAGGTATAGGCGGAAAGAATATAGGCAAAAGGAAGCAGGATGACGGCGATGAGGATTATCTTTATGGGCAGTGCTTTGATCTGTTTCATTATATACGTAAAAAATTCTTGAAATATGGCCTGGAAACAACTACCTGTGAATCATGCGTACTTTTACGCGCAAAAGTAAAGAATAATTTAACATAAACGAAGGCATAACATATTGAAAAAACTGGCGCTGATAATACCCCTTCTGGTGCTTTGCTGCACATCCCATTCATCAGCTAAAATATCGGAACGGACCTTGGGACAATTTAAATCCGCTTTCATGGGCCGGGTAATCGAAGACAACCCGGAATATGAAGCAAGGATTCGCAGGTTCATGAAGGGCATGATCCTGGAGGGGCGCATGGGGATGCCGATCCTGGACAAGTTCGGCCTCTTCCTGAGCAACATGGAAAAAAAAGGGGTGGCGGTTAACAGGATCAGGTTTTACAGCCAGGACGACCTGTTCTGCCTGTTTTTTGTGATGAAGGACCTGAAGGATGACCAGCTCTATACCATGTTTCTTGAGTACGAATTCGGAAAAGGCGGCAGATGCATTCTAAAAGAGATATACTTTTCGATCGTATTCGAGGAACGCATGAAAGAGATCAAGAGCTTTTTTGAAGCACGGTGAAGGTGATGCCTGAATCAGTTTACATTATCGCGGATATCGAAGGTAGCTCGGGCTGCTGGAACTATGAGGGTTCGCAGTTCAGGACCGCGGAATGGGCCTCCGCCTGCGTAGAGATGTCCCGGGATGTCCACGCAGTAGCCCGGGCGCTGTTCGACGCAGGCGTAAGAAACGTCTTCATCAAGGACTTTCACCGCACCGGCTACAACCTTCTCCCGGAGCTGATCGACGGCCGGGCCCGTGTTATCCACGGCTATCGCCGCGGGCCGGTGCCGGGAATAGGCGGGACCTTCGGGACCGATTCGCTGCTCATGATCGGGATGCATGCGGCATCGGGGAGCGACGGATTCCTGGCCCATACCCTGACATCACGGATCGCGCGCCTCGAGGTGAACGGAAGGCTCATGTGTGAGGCTGAGTTCTTTTCCTCGTCGCTGGCTGAATTCGGCCTCCGGCCGCTTTTTCTTTCAGGATGTCCCGTGGCATGCCGGCAGGCGCAGGAAGCCTTGCCGGGCATTAGGACCTGCGCTATTGAAAAGGCAGGATCCATGGAAAACTTCGACCGCCTTGAATGGAGAAAACGGTTGTCGGAATCCGCCGTGGAATCCCTGGAAAAATCTTCGGCGGTTCCCTTCAGGCCGGCGGGGCCCTTTGAAGCAAAGGTGACCATGCGCGACGGTGAAGAAGCGGCCCGGACCATAGCGCGCCGATGGGGCATCGACAGGTCCGGCAATGTCCTGCATCTGCGGACCGATGTGTTCGATGAGCTTTACCTGAGCCTTATACGGATCTGCTACTTCACCCCCTTCATTGAGCGGATACTTCCCCTGGGCCTGTTCCTTTTCAACTCCATGGGCAGGGCTGGTCTCTCCTGGGTGAGACGTTTCGTGAAGCAGCGCGATTTGTTAAATAATTGACATTGGGCCGGCAATCGGCATGATGGTTTTCCAAAAGAACAACATGGTTTGCAGGTGACAGGGCCGGAGAGTCATGAAAAAACTGGATTCGACCAGAAAAATAATAAGCGGTAGCGTCATCCGGATATACAAAAAAGGATTCGGATACTCGAAGATCACCGTTGTTGACAACACTGATTACTACCTCGCGGCCATGGTCGATGAAGACCTGTTCAATGCCTTTCATGAAAGGGAATGGTCTGAAGCCTATATCTGGGTCGAGGACGTGGCATCCTATGAGTTCAGGCTGCAGCTCATAGGACGGATCATCTCAGGTCCGCGGATATTTTTTTTCAGCCATACCGAAGAGATTGCCAGGAGCAATGAACGGAAATGCCTGACCGCGACAGTGCATATTCCTTTCAAGTTCTTTATGTTTGATCCCGGCGACACGGAAAAGGGAATAACTTCCGAGGAAATCGTATATCATGAAGGCGCGGTAATCCTGCTCTCCGACCGTGAAGCAACCATACAGACGAAAGATGACATTAGCAGATCCAGGTTCCTGAAGGGACATATTGTCATCAACGGCCAGATCGTGGAACTGGTCGGCATGGTGGATTCGCTCAATGAATCGAAGGGAATCTATAATGTCCTCTTTGCCGGCACGCATGAAAAAGACAGAAAAGTGCTTCTTGATTTCATTTTTAGCACCTACCGAGAATGAGCCGTCCATAATCACACGGTTTCTGACACACCCTATCTATCTGACTAGCCAACATCTGGCCAGTTTTACCCGGCTCCCATATGTCACAGCAGTTTCCCTGTCACAATAAAATTCTCGCTGACAGCCTATAAATTTATTCTATAATTTGCTCATTTTTAATAACAAAAGTATCATTTTATACCGAAATTGTATAAGAGATGAAGTTTTTTATAATCAATAGGCCTGTCCAATAATATGGTGTCTCAAGCATCGCCTGAAGAGAGCGGGGCAGATGGCGATATAGGATCCGGGGAAAATGAATAAGAAAAAAAATATGAATAATTCGAAAATGAATAAAGCAATTATATATCCTGTTTTGATCATTATCCAGATATCGATGATATTCCTGGCAGAGGTGTTTCCGGCTGCGTTTGAGCCTGATAAATTACGGGTTCATCTGCGGATGGATAAAAGAGTGTTTTATTCCGATGAAGAAGTCACCCTCCATGTTTACGTAAAAAATATATCCGAGAAAAAGAATTATTTTGAGGTGTACGATTCCCTCGAGAACGAGTCGTCAAACTACACGACATTCCAGCCCCTGGTTTTTGACATGACAGGACGGGAGGCTGAAGTTACCGTACCGTACAAAATAGAAAGGCGGGACATCAATGACCTGATCAGAGGACTTGAAAAGCGCATGGTGGAGCTTGCCCCCGGGGAATCCTTTGTCCATACCATTAATGTAAAAGATCTTTTCAATCTGAATCTGAACACCAATTACAGGATACAGAGTATTTTTTATCCGTCCTTTGAGGATAATACCGTCGTCAAGAGCGATAACGAACTTACCTTCAAAATAATTGAGCCCAAGAGGCACAACAAGCCGAGCGAAGTAGATGCGATTGAACGGTCGATATCACCCAAAGAAGTAATTTTGTTGACATTGAAGGCTGAAAAGGATAGGGATTGGGATACCTGGATCAAGTATATCAATGTGGAAAAATATATCAACGCCTATCCGGAATTTGTCCAGAAATATATTCGGGCAAATTTTGAAGAAAAAACCCGGGTGGAAAAGGAATTCATCAAATTTGCGACAAGAGAAAGGGATGATTACCTTGTCAAATTCAGAATAATACGTGAGTCTGTTGAAAAGGACCGGAAAATCGCCTATGTTGATGTTGTAGAGGAGCGGTTCGGTATCAGGTATACCCACCGGTATAAATATAGGTTCACGCTGGAGCAGTATAAAAACCTGTGGCTTATCACCGATGAGGAAGCCACGGTAATGAAGGGTATTAGAAAATGACAGAAATCTTATCCCAAGACGAAATAGATGCTCTATTGACCGCCATATCAACCGGCGAGGTGGACACCACGGACTATTCTGCCGCCAAGGAGCAGAAGAAGGTCAAGATATACGATTTCCGCCGCCCGGACAAGTTCTCCAAGGACCACATTCGCACCCTCCAGATGATGCATGAAACCTTTGCCCGTCTGACCACGACGGCGCTGTCGGCCCAGCTCCGGGCCCTGGTGGGCGTTCACGTCGCGTCGGTCGACCAGCTGACCTACGAGGAATTCATCCGTTCGATCCCGAACCCGACGACCCTGGCGGTCATCAACATGGACCCCCTGAAGGGTTCAGCGGTGCTCGAAATCGACCCCTCCATCACCTTTACCATCATCGACAAGCTCTTCGGCGGCATGGGGGAGGCCACGAAGATCAGCCGGGAGCTCACCGACATAGAGCTTTCCGTCATGGAAGGCATCATCGTCCGCATCCTGGGGAATTTAAGGGAGGCATGGTCGAACGTCATCGACCTGAGGCCGAGGCTCGGCAACATAGAAACAAACCCGCAGTTCGCCCAGATCGTCCCTCCCAATGACATGGTCGTTCTCATAACCCTGGAGACCAAGGTCGGGGAAGTGGAGGGCATGACGAACCTTTGTATTCCCTACATCTCCATCGAACCGGTCATCTCGAAGCTGTCCGCGCAGTATATGTATTCCAGCATCAGGAAAGGCGCTACTGACGAAAACCTCTCCGTTATCCAGAAGCGACTCGAAACAGTTGTCCTCCCGGTGGTGGCGGAGCTGGGTGAAGTGCAGATAGCGGTTCAGGAAGTGCTGCGCCTTTCCGTCGGCGATGTCATCAAGCTGCCGGACACCAAGGTCGGGTCGGACATGACCCTGAAGATTGGGGGGCGGAAAAAATTCAAGTGCCGGCCCGGCGTTGTGTCAAGCCGCATGGCGATCAAGATCGGCGAGCGCATCGAGGAAGTGCCGGACGAACTGCTGATCTCCAAGAGAAGCGACGAAGACTTTTAACGATTATTCAGAAGTTTACTTTATTTTCTGCAGAGGCCCCTGGGAAAACAGGGGCCTTGTCTATGCTCTGGTCCGATAATTTTTTTACTGAATGTTCTTGAAATTACTGGCGGGCGATCTTGTTCAGGTATGGCATGGGATCGACGAATTCCGTGCCTATGATAATTTCATAGTGACAGATATAGCGGGCGGTCTTGCCGGTTCGCCCCACGTATCCAATGACCTCTCCCTTGGAGACCTGCTGGTCCTGCTCCACCGATACCCTCTGGCAGTGGGCGTAGGAGGTGGTGAATCCATACTTGTGCTTTACCGATACTACGAGGCCCAGGATCGGGTCCCAGCGGATCTCGCTCACCTTGCCGGGCGCCGTGGCCCTGATCTCGGAGCCGGGGTACGCCTCGATGTCGATGCCGTTGTGGTATTCGGTTTCGGCCGCGTATATCGAATTGCGCTGGCCGAAGCGGGAAACGATGTAGCCGTTGACCGGCCAGATCGACGGGGTGGTCTCGATTATCTTTTTACGGTATTCCAGGAACACCTTGATTTTCGAAAGAACCTTCCTGGTTGTTTTCAGCTCCCGCTCGATTTCCTGTATGTTGAGGATCTCGATGGGAGGGGCGGTCACGCTGGTATTGGGGTTGTCGCCGGCTTCGCCGTTGTCAAATGCCGGTGCCTCCGGGTTGTGAACTCCTCCCTTGGCCCACAGTGAATCAATATCGCTGCCCGGAGTCAATGAATAGAGATGGGTGATTTCAGGCTTGAATTTCTGGAAAATATCATACAGCTCGTTGATCTCTTCCTTGTATTTTTTTATCTGGATCTTCGAATTGGATCCGTACTTTTTAAGCTTTGAGACTTCCTTTATCGTCGATGAATGGTTGATGATCAGCACCGACGTGACCGTTACCGTGGCGGTGACGGCGCCGGCAATTATGGCAATGGCAAAAATGGAAACATGGAAGTTGATGATACGCTTTTCGGAGTGCGGTATGAACATGATGGTAATGCGCTCCTTGCCCTTGGTTACAAAGCGATTCCACCAGTCCTTGAGCATCGCCTGCTTGGAGCTCAAATGGTCTGACAGGAACTGCAGTATGTTTTTCTGCAGATCGTACAGATTTGTTTCTTTAAAGGGATTAAGGTTCATGACAAACCGGATTTAGCTTTCCGTATTACCGTACCGTGTAGTTATGGTAAAAAATGATTCTATCAATTCTAAAAAAACGAAAAAATATTCAAAAAAAATTAATAGATAAAAGGCTTTTGTTTATAATATTTATCGGTATATTTATGTCAAGTTTTTCTTATTTTCATCGGTAAATGGTGATTTTTTATAATGTTTATATTTGTTTTAAGCCGGTATCCTGTTTAATTTTGAAATCTTCCCGTCAAAATCAGGATTAGGTTTTCTCAATCTCAAAGACATAAGAAGGGGACACGCATGAAAAAGTTACACAGATCGTTCCTGGCGATTATTCCATGCCTGCTGTGCCTGATGACATTACCCGGCCAGGGCGTAATGAAACCCAGCGATGATTCTTCCTCAAGCAACGCTGTTGACGGGGATGCTGAATTATTGTTCTTGCCCACCTACGCCGTTCCCGGAGGCAGACCGGGATTATGGAAGCTCGGCATCCATGCCTGGGTATATGAGCCGGAGAAAGACAGCATTAAGAGAAAACTGTTAGTGGATATGGCCAGGAAAGATCTCGGTCTTAAAGAGAGAGACGCGGCATCAAGGAATTTTGAATCCATGGCGGCATACCTGCTGGTTGATCAGGAAGGATCGATGAATATTTCGGTTACTGTCGGCGGTACCGATTACGGTATCGGTAAAACAAATAAAAACGGCCATGCGGAATCGGAAATTATCATAGAAGAAAAAGCGCTGGGACCCAGCATGGTACGGCGGAACGGCAGCCGTTACATTATGTTTTACGCGGACACTTCATCACAGCCGAAGCGGCGATTTTACGGAAAGGCCCGTATCATCGAAAAGGGTGAGGTGTTTGTTGTCTCGGATATTGATGACACCATAAGGATAACCGGCGTGAGGGATCGCGCCATGCTCATTGAGAACACTTTTTTCCGGCCCTTCGTCCCGGTGCCGGGAATGGCAGTGATTTATGCAACTATGGCGCGAAACGGCGCCGTTGTTAATTACGTGAGCGCCGGACCCTGGCAATTGTATCCCCCCCTTGCTGAATTTTTGCGGCGCGAGGGCTTTCCCGATGGCCTTTTCCGTATGAGATATTTCGGATTCAGCAAAAATCTATCCGCCCTTTTCGAGTCGTCTGAATCGGTAAAGAAACCGTTTATAGAAGGATTGATGAAACAATTCCCCGGTCACCGCTTCATTTTTTTTGGGGATTCCGGCGAACAGGACCCCGAGCTATACGGCGAGTGCGCGCGGATGAGCCCCGGTCAGGTTGCCGGTATATACATACGGAATGTGACTGATGAATCCATTGACAGTCCGCGCATGGTTAAG
>DAONAJ010000082.1:0-17764 GCA_035400945.1 Spirochaetota bacterium | reverse complement strand
TAACTATAAGGCAGCTTTTGTTAATTTGACATTTACTCTTCATAGCGGTCAGAGTGACCATGGTGCTCTGACCCCTCACCCCCCTCCCTGGCTTATTATATAAAAAACCCCCTGATTGTCTAATTATTATCTTGATAAAAACCCCATCTTCATGCATTATATTCAAAAATGCCATGGGCCATACATTCACGTTAAAATTCTCAATCGCCGCAGCGCTGGTCATCATGTCTCTTCCCGCTGTTTACGCCGGCGAAAGGGAAGCCGATTCACTCGCCGAAATGAAATCCCTCAAAGAGCGGTTCTCCCTTGCCGGTCCATGGAAGATCATGCTCGGCGACGACGCCCGGTATGCTGACCCGGGCTACGATGATTCCTCCTGGGACACGGTAACCATGCCCGGCAGCCTGATGCCCTATATACTTCCCAGGACGGGCCGTATCAGCGGCGTCCTGTGGCTCAGGAAAACGGTTTACGTGGACCGTGACCTGTCCCGGGAGGACCTGGGCCTCATCATGGGAAGGATCGCCAATGCCGACGAAACCTATTTTAACGGTATCAGGGTGGGAGGCATGGGAGAGTTCCCGCCCGTGGCCCACTCCATGTGGAACCATCCCCGTTACTATCAGGTCAACCGGTCCTTTGTCCGTTACGGATCGGACAACGTCATCGCTGTCCGCATTTCCTACTATTTATTCAGCGAGATACTGGGAACCATTGCCATATCTGGCATGAAACGGTGGAACAGGGAAAAGAACCTGGGAAGATTCCTTTTCATCGATCTCAGTTACATAGTCCTCGCCATCGGGTTCGCGCTGCTCATCGTGTATTCCTTCATATTCATGCTGAAGCCCTCGTCGCAGGAATACCTGTTCTACTGCCTGCAGCTCCTGTGCGGCTTTTTCATGATGCTGGAAGTCTGCACCTACTGGAACTTCTACGGCTCCATGATGACCCGGTTCAAGATACTGGGGGTCGCCTGGGCGGCGGTCAATGTCACACACCCCATCTTCCTCCACCGCATATATGATCTCAAAAGAAAAAAGATTGAAGCGCTCCTGTGGGCGTACCTGGCGGTCATCGTCTTCATCGCCCTGTTTTTCATCGACGATTCCAACATCCGCCTCGGGGCGATATCCATGATAGCGGTCACCCAGCTTATCGGTTTTTACAACCTGTCGTGCCATGTCTCCGCCCTGGTGAAGAGGCACCCCTACGCCCTGATGTTCAGCTTTTTCGGGATCATCCTGGTCCTGGGGGCGATCCATGACGGCTGGGCCTATCTCCTGAAGCTGTACTTCCTGGATGTCAGGGAGATCGCCGGGTTCTTTCAGGTCATGGCCCTGCCGTACGCGGCCGCGGGGCTCTATGTCGGTACGGCCCTCATCCTCGCGGTCAGGTTCGTGAGGATGATGAAAGAGGTCGAGGACCTCAACGTCAACCTCGAGAAAAAAGTCGATGAAAGGACGTTCCAGCTGAAAGTCCTCACCCGGGAGCTTGAGGACAAGAACAGGATCCTCTCCGAGGTCGCCCTGCGGGACAGCCTGACTGGCCTCTATAATCATGCCGCCTTCCATGCCCGGCTGCAGGAGCTGATCAACGAATCGAAGCGCCACCGTTTTTCGATATGCGTGGTGATGATCGATATCGATGACTTCAAGGTCTTCAACGATAACTACGGCCACCAGCTGGGAGACGAGATCCTCCTGCGGATCGCCGACATATTCAAGTCCGGCCTGCGTGAATACGACGCCAAGTCGAAGTTCCTGGAGGAGGCGGTGGGGGTAACCGCGCAGATAGTCAGGAATTACGATCTCGTCGGCAGGTACGGGGGCGACGAATTCGTGCTGCTCCTGCCCCACTGCGGGGAAGACGAGGCCATGATCGTTGCGGAGCGCATGTGCAGGAGCATCGAGGCGATCCGCCTGAAGAATTATCCGGACCTGAAAATAACCGGGAGCTTCGGTATTGCCATGCTGGACGAGCATACCGAGTGCCGCGACAGCAAGGAGCTCATCGCCCTGGCTGACAAGGCCCTGTACCAGGCAAAAACCGAAGGGAAGAACCGGATACGCTACATCAAGTATCAGTAACAGTGCGTGAGGACAGGATTGGATTAACCGAAGACCGTCTGAGCGGGAGGAAGCCATGAAACGGATAATGGTCGGAGTTCTTGTCGCGGCATGGTGCGCGGCATCGGGATATGCCGCAAAGCAGGACCGGGGCATCATCAGGGACGCCGGCGCCCTGTGGGGACGCGAAGGGGCCAGGGTCACCATTGAGGGAAAGGTCGCCAGGGAGATATGGCAGCACATGATTGCCGCGCCGAAAGGGTACGGCCATGAAACGTATTTTGACATGGGCAAGTTCCAGATTGTCATCTACTCGAAGGACCTGATAGAATGCGACGGCACGGTCCGCGCCACCGGCACGGTGGTAAGGATAGAGGGATCGTCCAAGAACCCGCGCCGCAAGGACGCCTGCACCGAATACCACGTGGCTGTTGATTCGTGGGAATGTCTGAAGTGAAGGTTCCTTAAGCCTGATTGCTCCTTCCGGATTTCATCCGCCCGGCCGCCGCCCTGGCGGCAAACAGGGCGATGATCGCCACGCATGCCGCTGATAGGCCCCACTTTAACGATGAAAGCAACCCGTTCATGAGAGCCATCCAGGGGGGGATATCCGCCTGCTGCCTGATAATGGCCAGCTCCAGGAAGTTTTCCGCCAGGTCAATGGCCGCGGCGGCGAATGGAAGCAGAAAGTACACCGGGATCTCCTGCGAGATTTCAGGCTCCGGCAGCTTGCTTCTCAGGTAGCAGAGCAGGAAAAACATGAATGAGCTGTAGACGACCGGGTGCAGGAAGTCGATGTAAAAATGATTCCTGAACAGCGCCACGCCGGTATCGCCCCACGCGGCGATACTATCCGCCAGGCTTTTGCTGTCAAAGGAGAGCTGGAACTTCAGCGGGCTCAACCCCAGCGGTTCAAGTATAACGAGAATCGCGGCCTGTGAGATAACATATAACAGGCCGCTGATTATGACCAGCGCGGGCAGGAGCTTTCCCTGCGCGATGAACTTTTTCATGCCGCTTCCCCCGGGAATTTTCTGATCAAAGTAACGATCTTGAACAGCTTTGTCAATCATTATGGATGGCACGGCTCCCGCGCGGGAAAAAATTTGTGAAATGCCACTCCAAAAATAATTATGCCGGTATAAAGTATTGACATTTACGGCCTGATGGCTTTACTAATAAGCATCTGCGCCGTTATATCAAGCCTGACCGGAATTTCTGTGGCACGCTTTCCCGTGTTTACTGACGGGTTAACGATACTATCTGGAGGAGTCAATGGGTTGGAAAGAAACGTATAATAAGAAGCTTGTTTCAATCAGCGAAGCCGTCAAGGTGGTGAAGTCGGGCGATTTTATATGCACGCCCGGCGGCCCCTGCGCCGCCTATGACCTCGTGGCCGAGGTGGCTAAGCGCTATGAAGAACTGGAGAACGTGACGGTTTCATCGGCGCTCATGATGCGCCCGATGCCGCATTTTGAGGCGAAATACCAGGGGCATATCGGACACCTGGCCCTGTTCCTGGGACCGCTGGAACGCATTTTCATGCCCCAGGGAAACATCAGGGTCAACTCCTGCAGCTTCTCGAACTTCGACGACCTCATCACCCAGGAGCTCAAGCCGGACGTTCTCTTCATGGTCTGCTCCGAACCGGACGAGTGGGGCTACATGAGCTTCGGGCCCGGGGGGGCGTCGGTGAATTACTCCATCCTGAAGACGGCGCGGGACGTCGTGGTCCAGGTGAACAAGAAGATCCCCTACACCTTCGGCACCCATGCCCATATCCATGTCGACCAGGCCACCTGCATCTGCGAGCAGGACTACGATGTCCCGGTGCTTCCGAACATCCCCATCACCGACGTGGAAAAGCAGATCGCGTCCCACATCGTGGAGCGCATCCCCGACGGCGCCACGGTCCAGCTCGGATTCGGAGGAATCGCCAACGCGGTCGGCTTTTTCCTTGAAAACAAGAAGGACCTGGGCGTGCACACGGAGATGCTGACCGACTCGATGATGGACCTGACGAAGAAGGGCGTCATCAACGGCAAGTACAAGGAATATTACCCGGGCAAGATAACCTACGGCTTCGGCGTGGGCTCCAGGGAGCTCTACGAGTTCATGCACCGCAACCCGATGCTCGAATCGATGCCGATCCATTTCATCAACGACATCAACAACATCGCCATGAACGACAACTTCATCTCGATCAACAACGCCCTGACCGTTGACCTGACCGGCCAGGTCTGCTCTGAATCGATCGGCTTCAACATGTTCAGTTCCACCGGCGGCCAGCTTGACTTTGTCCGCGGGGCGCACCGGTCGAAGGGAGGAAAATCCTTCATCGCCCTCAACTCCATGTCGGTCGGCAAAAGCGGTCCCATCAACCGCATCACGTCGACGCTTCAGCCCGGGACCGTGGTGACGACGCCCCGGTCCGATGTCCAGTACGTGGTGACGGAGTACGGCATAGCCGACCTCTGGCTCAAGAGCATCGAGGATCGCGCCCGCGCCATGATCGGGATCGCCCATCCCGATTTCCGGGAAAGCCTGGAAAAAGAGGCCATCGAGGCTGGTTTGATTTCAAAGAAGGTCATGATTACGAAGTCATAAAAGGCGCGGTCGCATGACCGCGTAGAAATAATGTCCAACAGGAGATGCCTATGTTAAACAACCCGGAAGCGACCGAGCAGGCATTGAAGATCCTGCGCAGCGGCGCAACGTTCCAGTGGTACCTGATACCGATGCTTGCCTTTGTCGTGTATGTGTACTTCAATGAAATTTCGAAGAAGAACTGGAAGGGGGTGGCTGCGGGCCTTTCCCTGTACATGGTGCACTGGTTCGTGGAGATCGTGAACGCCCTGATCCAGCACTTTTCCGGCCATGCCCTCTGGACCGTGCCGACGGGGACGGCCTTCCTGCTTCTCATCGGGGTGGGGGTCGAGCTGAGCCTCATGTTCTCCATCTCCGGCCTCATCTTCAGCAAGATACTCCCCGAGGACCCGAAGATGAAGATCCTCGGCGTGAACAACCGCCTGGTCATCGCGATCTTCAACGCGGCGTTCTACTCGATATTCGAGATCTTCCTGGTGAAGACGCCGGCCTTCGTCTGGGTCTATCCCTGGTGGGGCGCCCTGACCGTGTTCATATCCGTGTACATTCCCTTCTGGGTGGTGTCTATGTACTGCTACGACTGGAAGCCGAAGGTGCAGAAGATAGTTATCGGTTCGATGTTCGCGGTGAATGCCGTCATGCTGATCGTCTTCGGCGGCATTCTGGGGTGGATATAAAGGCGCCCCTGTGCCCGATAGGGCCGATCTGAAAACCCCCTGAATCCCCCGGAGGGGGACTTATATGATCAGTAACAGGTCAATAAGCCCCCCTTGGGGGGATGGGGGGTGGACCTATGAATGTGAAAGTTTCAAACCGATCAATCCGATAACCACAAGCCCCGCCGACGCTATCCTGACCGCAGTGGCGGGGTCCCTGAAAAAGAGGATGCCCAGGGTGAAGGTCCCGACGGCGCCGATGCCGGTCCATACCGCGTAGGCGGTGCCGATGGGTATTGTCCGCTGGGCCAGGTAGAGGAAAAGCCCGCTGGCCGCCATGCTCAGCACGGAGAAGGCGATCCAGGGCACCCGGTGGTTCGATGCCTGGGCCAGCTTGAAGCCGAGGGGCCACCCGATCTCCATGAATCCGGCTAAAACCAGATATATCCAGGACATGTTGTTGCTCCTGTGCGTTTAATTGTTTTTGTCTATAATGTCTTCCACATGCCGATAACTATCGGCAGTTAAGTTGCTCTGACCCCGGGTTTAGACCCCGGGTAGTGCCGATAACTATCGGTCCTGAAGTTGCTCTGACCCCGGGTAGTGCCGATAACTATCGGTCCTGAAGTTGCTCTGACCCCGGGTTTACCGATATCTATCGGTCATGGCAAGCATCATTTCAATATTTAACAATTTCCCCATGTGCCTCACCACAAACTGAACCCCGCAGCCCTGCCGGTCCGGAACCGGCTTTCATGCCCTGGCTCTGAATAATACGGGATGCGTCAATAATTATCTTGCAATTATTAAACCACGTGATATGATAAACACCTGATGGATGACACTATGCTATGCCGGTGACGGACGGGCCCTCGGCTGAGCCGGCGCGGGGACGCCGTCATTGGAGGGAAAATGCTCTGGGGAGATCGGTAATGAAAGGCAGCTACGGGAAGGGCAAGACAAGCAAACAGATCTCAACCGGCAAGGGGCAGTCCGGAGCCGCCGATAATTATCAGATTGAATATGTCCACGGCAGATTTTACCGGCTGGTGGGGGATTTAAAAACAGAGTTCACCCCGGACAGGGAACTCCTCATGAAAATAAAGGCGGCGCTGCGGAAAAAGGCCATGACGCTGGAGGACATTGCCGAGGACCAGCCGCCGGTCGATTTCCAGGTACTGAGCAGCGGGAAGGTCGTGCTGCGGCAGATTTATCCGGATAAATGAACATCCATCTTTGTTAATGGTCTGTGGAGTGATTTCCCATCGCCCCTGTAACACCGCGGTTCTGAAAAAATCGGCATTTTGCATTGGAAAGAGCCAATCGGTATCCCGGCCCGGGGCCGCATGCATCGCATCGTACCGGATGTTTTAATAATTCAGCGATGTATGATACGGGTCTTTGCCGTCGGACGGCTTCGCTTCCTTGTTAAGATCAAAGCTGAATATGGCCGAGAAGGTCCCCCCGTAGTAATGGTCCGATTTCCCGTTGAACCTGAAGCCGCCGGCATCCGACCCCATAAAATAGAGGTACTGGTAACGGGCCCCCAGGGAAAGGGTGAGGTGCGCCGCGGGTATCTGATAGGCGAAGCTGGTCGTGACATTTCCGCCTACGGCGTTATAGACCAGCCTGGTTTTCCTCTGGTTGCTGAGGGCATCCTTGAAATTAAGAGGCAGTATGAATCCGCCTCCTCCGTCGCCGAAAAACGCTATGAAAAACGAGTTGTTGGAATTCATCTGGGGATACTGGTAGAGACCCGATACATTGAAGAAGAAGAAGAGGTTCTCGACCACATGGGCGCTGAAGCTTACACCGATACCGCCGGAGTACCCGTTGTAGATGATGCGCGTATTGTTGTATATCCAGTAGCTTCCGGCGTCGGGGCCGATGAGCCTCATGGGCACGTTATAGGGGCCTTCGGAGATGGTGTAGCGCTGGTACTTGAAGCCGATGAATACTTTCATAAACGAGGTTACGGCGCAGCTCAGGGTCGTGTCAAGGTCGTACTTGTTCGTGCCCTGCCGCGAAGATATTTCTGTCGGGGTGACAAATCCGCTGCCCCCCATCAGCGTCACAAACAGCGGCGCCAGGTAGGATGCCGCCAGGTAGGAAAATCTTGAAACGTACCTGCCGGTGACGAAGACCGCTGAGGCGCTCCAGCGTTCCGCGAAACTGAATCCGAGGGAAAACCCGTAGAGGGGCGCCGGGTCCATGGTGAACCTGTGTTTCCAGGTATAGGACTGGCTGTTGTTTTTGCTCAGAAGATTGTCTTTGTAGAAGGGTTCCCAGGCGGCGTAGTAGAAGTAGGGACCGAAGCTGATGGTCGCCGCAGGTGAAGTTGCCGGGACGGCTGTGGACATGATGAGAAAGAATAGTAAGACCGCTGCTTTCATGCTGGAGCCGTCATTTCCGGTGGTTGATGGATTCATTTGCTATCTCCTCTTCGGTGGCTGTGCGCCTGTTGGTGGCGTCCGAAACAATCGCCAGAAAGAACCATCCTGCAAATGCGTTTTCTATTTATAGAAGAGCATAATAGATCCTATGCGTCATATTGATGGAGGGCTGGTTCATTTTTTCAACAAGAATTACCTGATTGGTTCTTAAAATGTACGCTGGTAATTATCCACGCTGGATGCAAAAGATGGGAAGCGCTCTCCGTTGACTTGATGACGCCTCCGGTTGTGACCCTATTCCTCTTCCAGCATCGTCATGGTACCCGATGATCCCGTGATTTTTAATATGCGGGAATAAAGAAGGATAATTACATGCTGCCGCACGGGAATGCCGGAAGGTGTCGCCGTCATCATCCGTCACCTGACGGTTAAATAAAGAGATAGTGCTGCGGAAACTATCTGTATGATGGCAGATGGCCGGTTGCGATTAAAACTAGTAGGCCACGCAGAGAAGATAGTTGCTGCCTGAACTGCATATAAGAGAGCCCCAGGTAATCCAGCTGGCATTGGCAAAATTTGAATTTCCCATCTGGCCGATGGTTATCGATGAGCCGGATGTCCATCCGCTGCAATTATTGCTGTTTGACGTTCCGTCTGCATTGCTGCCGTTCCACCATTCCAATCCGACGCCCAGAACGCTTGCGGCGCTCAATGTCATGTCAATTGATCCATCCCAGAGGCTGGTCCAGTCAGTGGAAATGATATTTGCCCCTCCGCCATCAACAACGGAAATCCCGGTCTGATATGCCGGGGGGACAAGGTCTGTGATCTGGTCGGAAGAGTCTACCGATAAAAACGCGTGAACGGTGGTCCCGGCCGTGGGATTGGCGGCTGCGCATATCGCATCGGCACCGGTTCGGCCGCCCAGGTTGCCGTTTGGCTGTTGACCGGCGCTGTAGATATATATAGCATCCGGTGGGGTGGGCACAGGGGGAGTGTTAGGTTTAACACCCAATAAAACCAACGGTTCATCTTTAGCATTGAAGAATATTTCTTCGTTATCACAGGTAAAGAAGAACCCCGTTGTTCCTAATAGCAGTATAATAATTAGAATCTTTTTCATGGCCAACCATATAATAATATCATATTTGTTTGTCCATGTCAAATTAATAATCAATTTTTTTATGAAGAATGAAGTGATTGAACTGCGCCGCATGTATCAATTTTAACGAATTTTAACTTAATACACCACCAGCACGCCCCGGTCAGTCAGCTCTTTAATCACGCTAGGATCCTTCACCGGATTTCCCAGAAGGTTGACATAGAGAAGGCTTTCCAGCGTCTTCAATACCGATATATCCTCAATTTCATTGAAGGAAAGATCCAGCTCTTTCAGATTGGCGAGACCTGACAGGCCGTCGATGCTCCTGATCCGGTTGCCGGAGAGGAACAGCGACTCCAGCTGCGTCAGGCGCGAGAGGGGGCCGATGCCGCTGATGTGGTTCCCGGAGAGGTTCAGGCTGCTGATGTTCATGCAATGCTCGGCTCCCTTCAGGTCGACGATATCGTAATCGGACAGGTCGAGTTCGCCCTCGAGGGACTGCACGTCCTCAATGGTGATGGTGAAATCCAGGTTCCCCAGTATCAGCCTGGTGAGGGCCTCGATGAATCCGTACTCATGATCATCGTATGCTTCGTCGAATTCATCGGTCTCCGTCACGTCGGCGGCGTCTTCATCATAGGCGGCTCTCTCATCATACCCGAAATCGTCATCGCTGTACTCGTAGCTCTCGTCAACGGGCCGGTCATCCCGGCAGGCGATCGGCCGAGCGGGACCTTCGAAAATGAAGATGTTTTTCAGCCGTGCCAGCTCTTCCAGCTTCCTGTTCCTGTAATGGAGCTCGATCTCGTTTTCTATTGTGGTCAGCTTATCCGGGTGGTAGTGCTGGATGACCCGGGCGAAAATCCTGCTCAGGCTGCTGCCGGCCGGGTCAATATCCAGGAGCTCCGCGTAAAATGAAAGCCCGTCGAGGTCCCGTGCCCGGTACCGGCCTATGATGTCCACGGTTATCTCCTTCAGCCGGGCCGGATTCACCTCTTTTTTAAGTTTTCGATACAGGCTTTCTATGGTTTCCGCCATTGTTGTTCCCTCTTAACTGTCCCGCCGGCATCGCCGGATATCCCTTGCACGGGGCGGGATCCGGTGTATCCATGACATCCCGGGGCTGATATTGTCAAATAGTTAACCGGGTAATGACCAGGTGAGACGGCCGCCGGGCGGCAACATTATTCCGGCGCGGTTATTTAATAATTGACATATCCTGTCGGCTTCGGTAGATATCGGGGGTGCTTGCAGGTTCCGTGAACAGCGGCGGTGGACAGCCGGCCGCGACCAGCCATTGCCGCGTTATAAACTCCTTGGTGATCGGAGAAAATGAATTTCGGATTTCCTTTAATCAGCGGCGTCATGATCCTTACCGCCTGCTGCGCCCTGATGCTGGCGGTCTATTCCTTTAATCACCGCGCTACGTCAAAGGCCGCCGTCCCCTTTACTTTTTTCATGGCCGCTATTGCAGAATGGGCCTTCTTTGCCGCCATTGAAGCCGCCTCGGCGGATTTCGGTACCAAGGTGTGGTGCGCAAGGATGGAGTATATCGGCATAGGCAGCGTCCCTGTCCTCACGCTCCTGGTCGCGCTGGAATTCAACAGGCCCTTTCAGTGGATCACCCGAAAAAGAATTCTTCTCATCTGGCTGGTTCCCGTCGTCAATTTCATCCTTGTCCTGACGAACGATCTGCACGGTCTCGTGTGGACGAAGGTCACCCCGGGGACCGCGGCATCGGGGAATCTTACCGCCGGTCCCTATCCTATCTTTGAACACGGCTCCTGGTACTGGTTCTTTGTCGCCTATTGCTACATCCTGCTGGCCGCTGCGACCGTTGTCCTGTTCAGAACGGCCCTCCGCTCAAGGGACCTGTACCGTTCACAGACCGTTGTGCTCATAATCGGCATCATGATGCCGTGGATCGGGAGCCTGGCCTATGTTCTTGGTATTACGCCGGTCCCGGGCCTTGACATCACCCCCTTCGCCTTCATGATAACCGGCATTTCGGTGGCGTGGGGCATCATCAGGTACCGGCTGCTGGACATCGTGCCGGTCGCCTGCGACATGCTGATACGGAACTTGGGCGACGCGGTCCTGGTCCTTGACGGCAGGGATGCCATAGCGGACATGAACCCGGCCGCCTGCAGGCTGTTCGGTACCGACCTGTCTTCGGCACTGGGCCGTCCTGCGCAGGAGGTGGTCTCGTCGAGATTCCCTTCGGGACTGCTCCTTTCATCAGACCGGGAAACCGACACGAGCGAGGAGATGCACAGTTCCGGCGTGGATCCGGCAGTCTATGATGTCCGGCGCTCGTCCCTGTTCGATGAGCAGAGGCGGCTTATCGGGAGACTCGTCGTCTTTCATGACATCACCGCGCTAAAAAATGTTGAGGAGGAGATGCGCCGCCTCAACCAGACCCTCGAGGAGCGGGTGCGGATGCGGACCGAAATGCTCGAGCGCGAGATAACAGAGCACAAGAAGGCCCGGGAAGCGCTTCAGAAAAGCGAGGATAAATACCGGCTCCTGGTGGAAAATATTTCCGATGTCATCTACAGCGTGAATCTGGAGGGCCGGTTTACCTATATAAGCCCGGTTATCGAGCAGATCGCGGGGTACCGGCCGGAAGAGGTGATAGGAAAGCATTTCAGTTTTTTTGTCGAACAGAATGACCAGCCGAGAATGATAGAGGATGTCCTGAGGCTCTTTTCCGGGGAGCAGATGCCGCCGCGCGAATTCCGCGCGATAGACAGCGGGGGGAATGTCCGCCATGTGCGCACCTCGGGCAGGCTGATTTACGAGGATGGAAAGGTCGCCGGCATCAGCGGCATCATGATAGACGTGACCGAGCGTCACCGTATCGAGGATGAGCGGCGCCGCCTCGAGATGCAGCTGCAGCACACCCAGAAGCTCGAAAGCCTGGGCGTCCTTGCGGGAGGGATCGCCCATGACTTCAACAATATCCTCACCGGCATCCTCGGCAACGCCGAACTGGCCCTCATGAAGATAGGCCCCGATTCACCGGTCTGGAATAACCTGAAGGAGATCCAGAAGGGGTCCTTCAGCGCCGCGGAGCTGTGCCGCCAGATGCTCGCCTATTCGGGAAAGGGAAGGTTCGAGCTTGCGCCCATCGACCTCCGCGAGGCGATGAAGGAGATCACCCAGCTCCTCGAGGTGTCAATATCAAAGAAGATCGCCATCCGTTTCGAGCTCCCCGAACGGATGCCCTTGATATACGGGGACCCGGTTCAGGTGAGGCAGATCATCATGAACCTTGTCATTAATGCCTCCGAGGCCATTGGTGACGAGACGGGGGCCATCATGATCGCCGCGGGCTCGACGCCCATGTCGCGGGCCGACCTCAAAGGCACCTACCTGGACGACAACCTGCCCGAGGGGGAGTATGCCTACCTGGATGTGACCGATACCGGCGTCGGCATGGACCGCGAGACCGTTGCCAGGATTTTCGAGCCCTTCTTTACGACAAAATTCACCGGGCGGGGCCTGGGCCTTGCCGCCGTCCTCGGGATAGTGAGGGGCCACCGGGGCGCGATAAGGATTTCCAGCGAGCCGGGGAAAGGCACCTCCTTCAGGGTTTTCTTTCCCGCCCTGCATGGCTCGGGCGCCCGCGAGGAGGAGAAGAAGGAGCCGTCCGGGACCTGGCACGGGTCCGGCACCGTGCTCCTGGTTGACGACGAGGAAACGGTCCTTTCGGTCGGGAGGCGCATGCTGGAGCTCCTCGGCTTTTCGGTGCTGACGGCGTCCAACGGCATAGAGGCCCTCTCGGTCTTCAGGGAGCATGGCGCGTCGATCGCGTGCGTCATCCTCGACCTCACCATGCCGATGATGAACGGCGTTGAGACCTTCAGGGAGCTGAAACAGGTCAGGCCGGACATAAAGGTGATCATCTCCAGCGGGTACAGCGAATACGAGATATCGGAACGGTTCGCCGGGAACACGGTTTCAGGTTTTGTCCAGAAGCCGTACCATTTCGAGGAATTTGCCGCGAAGCTCAGGGAAGTGCTCGGATAGATCAATCCTGTCCGTTTTCAGCCGCCGCTGACGCGGGAGATGTCGGGCGGGTTTTCCCCGTTCATCGAGCCCCAGCCCCGGACGATGATCGTCACCGCCTTTGCCGATCGCCACTTTTCCGACTTGTCCCTGAATACGAGCTTCAGCAGCGCGGAAAGCACCATGATCTCCATGAGGCGGACCGTGTGCCTGGAGCCTCCGACCTCGAAGTCGAGCATGGTGGCGTATTTCCGCTTCATGGGGATGATCATGGACGTTCCCAGGTCCCAGTCAAGCTCGTGGACCTCGACGACGTTGCTGGTGGGACGGTTGTTTATTTTCACCGATCCCCTTGAGAAAATGAGCTTACGGTCCCGGAGGCCCATTTTGACCACCGCCCGATAGATAAAATCTATGAGGGACAGGGGGACGCCCAGGGTGAAATAACACTCTCCCTTTACCCTGATGAGGCGCTTTACTTTTTTCACGACACGCCTGCGCTCCAGCCGGGGCACGAGGATGTATTTTTCCGTGTCGCCGATGCGGTTGATGGGGACTATCTTGCCAGTCTGGCTTTTTTTCATGGCGCGTGTCTTCCCGCGGACCCGGGCCCGGCGGCCTAGGCGATGACCTGGTTCATATTCTCGCTGCCGCCGATGAGCTCCGAGAGCTCGTCGGCCATGAGGGAGAGCTTCTCCGCCGTGGATGAGAGCCCCCGGGCAGCGTCAATGTTGGACTGTATCAGGGTGCTGATGCTGCCGAGGTTCCTGGTTATCTCGTTCATGTCCGTGTCCTGCGTCCTGGCGGCGTTCTTAATGTCGATTGATTTTTTCTGCACGATATCGACCTTCTCCTGGATGTCGACCTTGATCTGCTCCTGGGAATTGATGTGGCGGAAGATGTCCCGCGATTTTTCCTGGACCGTGTTGACGATCCCGACGATCTCCTTCAGCATCGTCACGGTGGAGGCGACGCTGTTCATGCTTTCCGTCGACATCTGGTTGTTGTACTGGATGAGGTCCGTGATCTCCTTGAGGCTCCCCACCGACTGGTCGGAGAGCTTGTTCACCTCGTGGGCGACGACGGCGAAGCCCTTGCCGTGCTCGCCGGCACGGGCCGCCTCGATCGAGGCGTTCAGCGCCAGCAGCTGTATCTTGTCGAAGATCTCGCCGAGGATCTCCATGACGCTCGACAGCTTCCGGGAGCTCTCGAGGAGCTCGTTCGAGTTGCGGTCGATCAGGGTAATGGCCCCCTCGCTGTTTTTCACGATGGCGATGACCGACGTGAAGAGGTTGGTGATCTCCTCCGAGCTGGCCTTGAGGACGTCGATTTCAACAGCGAGGCTATTGATCGAATCGATGAGGGTCACGAAGGAGTCGTACTGGTCTGCCGTGCTGGAGCTAACCTGGGCGATGCCGCCGGATATGCCCGTGGCCGTCGCGGCGATGCCGCTGATGGTCGATGCCTGCTCCTCGATGTTCCCGGAGAAGGAGGCCGTGGTCTGCCGCATGTCTGCCGCGACCTTCTTCAACTGATTAGAGCTGCCTTTTATGATGGTATGGATATCAAAAAGTTTTTTAAACTGTTCGTCGTTCTTGACCTTTTCATCCTTGATGATGCGTATCGAGTTTTCCAGGACCGTGATGGAGAGCATGGCGATGAGATAGGCGATGGTCAGTGCCGCCAGGCTGTCGATAAGACCGGTCTTGATCATGGGGACCAGGGCCGCGTCGACGATATCCTTATTCATGATGAACATCGCCAGGTCTGCTGCTACGAAAAAGATGAAGATCAGGGTCGTTACGATGCGCGAGGAGAAGACCGCCGCGAACAGAATGCAGACGAACATGAAGTATGAAAGGCTTACGTAGGCTACCTCCGGTTTTTTCGCCAGAAACATGACGAAAACGACGCCTGAGGTGAGGATAACGAAAATATTGGCCGCAACCTGGAGTTTCCCCCGGCGAAGAAAAACGAGCGTCAGCAGGGAAAAAAGCGACGCCGGTATGGCTGCTCCGTAAAACTGGAGGGCCCGTTCGAGGCTTACCGTGAAGGATGCGGCGGCACCAATATTCAGGAGTACGATGAGGAACAGGGCAAAAAACATGACCAGGGAAGCTTTTTTTCTGGTCAGATAATCGCTATCATCAAATTTGTAGAGGATGAAATGATTAAATCGTTTGAACATGGTATGTAATCCTCGCCGATAATTTAATTTGATTGTATACAATAATGAGAATTTCCGTCAAATGATTAATAATATTTTAAACCGCTTTTATCGAAAAAATACTTCCAAAATCGTGCCGTTATCAACAAATGTGAGAAAAGGAATGAATAGAAATGGAAACTGCTTTCGCGCAATTTCTCGCCGGGGCGGCCCTCATTTCCCTTTCCGGGGTCATGGCCCCGGGACCGCTTTCGGCCGTAACGGTGGGTAAGGGGAGCGAATCGCCCCATGCCGGCATCTTCATCGTCATCGGCCACGGCATAGTCGAGATCCCCCTCATGGCCGCGGTCCTTTTCGGCTTCGGATATGTCGTTACCCTCCCGGGCGTCAGGCCCGCCGTCGACATTGCCGGGGGCGCGGTGCTTCTCCTCATGGCAATCGGCATGTTCAGGGGCCTCCGCGGCAGTGCCGTGACGGCTGTGAGCGACGGCCGGTCCCCCCTTGCGGCAGGCGTGGTCCTTACGGCGGCCAATCCCTACTTCCTTGTCTGGTGGGCCACGGTGGGGGCTTCCATGGTAATGGGTGCCTCCGTCTTCGGCCCCGCCGGCATGGCGGTTTTCATGGCGGTGCACTGGCTCTGCGATTTTGGGTGGAGCTGGGCCCTTTCAGCCCTTTCCTACCGCGGCGGCCGTTTCTTCGGCGACAGGTTCCAGAAGGCGGTCTTTGCCGTAAGCGGCGTTATCCTCCTCGTCTTCAGCGGCACGTTCATCTATGAAGCGGTGATGAGCCTGGTTTCACGGTAATACGTAAATATGCACAGCGTTGATGTTAAAGATGTCCTTGATCCGGCCGTTCGTTATCGGAACAGTACGCCCTTCATCAAAAACCGTCGCGCTTCCGGTTGATGCTGTGCCGCCAACGCTGATTGTGGCGCTTACCGGAGCCCCCGAGGATTTACCCTTCATGTCAACCTCGCAAAGACGAACAGCGCAGACGGCATGGTCCCATTGGTCTGATTTATCGCGGTTTAACAAAAAAAATGATCAGGCCGCCGGATTTTAGGAAGCGGGGATGACAGGGAAAGCCGGGTATTGGCGGGAAAATCCTAATTTTTGTTGCATAATTTAAGCCTTATATGAAAATAACACAATTTTAAGAATCCATAAATAACGATGACTATTATTGATCTGATTATCATTTTCGCGAGCGGCCTTTCCGTTGTGATGGCTCTGGGGTTTCTCGTCCGTCCCATTGATTTTCGCAACATGGTCCTGGCGGTCATCCTGGCCCTCATGGGTTTTATCACCTTTTCCCTTTATCTCCTCCATTCGCAGAAGATTTATGATTACCCGATACTTTTCTTTTTCCAAGTGCCGGTGGTTCTCTGCATGGGGCCGCTCCTTTTCTTTTACCTGGAGAGCCTGACCGGGGACAGGGAAAGGCTTCACAGAAAGGACATCCTTCATTTTGTGCCTCTCCTGGTGGTGACGCTCTACCTCCTGTCCTATTTCCTGTATTCGCCCAATATCCAGCGCGAAGTCGTCTATGAATTGATCAACCAGAACAAGCATATAATGCTCAGGATCATCTTCACCGGGAGCGTCCTTTCTCCGATACTCTACATAGCCGCGCCGATGGTGCGTATCCTTCTCCAGCTCAAGAAGGGAAACCCGGCGGAAAAGAAGATAGTCCTCCTCTTTTCCTTCCTGGTGATCTGGGTCATAACCGGCATAATCGGCCTGGGGGGGACCATTTCGCTGTCCCTGCCGGCGCTCAAGATAATCAACCTGCTGGTGAGCATGGTCATCTTGTGTTTCTATCTCCTGGGGCAGCGGTATCCGTATCTTGTCCAGTACGGTACCGTTCATGTGGCAACCGCGGAGTCTGAATCATATTCCAAGTCATACCTCAACGGTCTTGACCTGGATAATCTTGGAAAGCAGCTGAATGTCATGATGACGAAGGAAAAGCTCTATTGCGATGAGGACCTTACTCTTCCCCGTCTCAGCCAGTCGCTGGGTGTGACACAGCACCAGTTGTCCCAGTTCCTTAACCAGTATTACAACAAGAACTTCAACAGCTATATTAACGGTTTTCGCATTGAGGACGCTAAGAAACTGCTTATTGATGAAGCTGACCGGAATACCCTCTCCATAGCCCTTGCTGTGGGATTTAATTCCTATTCCGCCTTTCATTCAGCCTTCAGAAAAGCAACCGGGATATCTCCTGCTGAATATAGAAAGAAACATGTACAAAACGGAAATAATTAACAATTGATTATATATTTATAGAAATCTAAAGCCATTATTTTCAAAATGCCCCTTATGTTAAAAGCATGAGGGGCATTTTTATAATAAAACAAGTTGCTGATTTATAAATCTGAAACAAGAATTTGTTACAAATTTATAACTATACGAGACTTCAAGGTATTTTTGTGCTAGGTTAAATTCAGAATTAGCCTTTAGCTGTGTATATTTTAGGCAAATCCTCCTAAAATATGTTTAATCACTTTATTCAGCTTAGGTGCTAAGGATTTTCCTTGGCAAATTTTAAGGTAATACTTCTTGTTGGGCTGGTGCAATACCAGCCCCTCTTTTTTCTGCGTTATTATTTTCTTCCCCCATATTAATCTGAATATTCTGTAAAAAATTGTCATTTTTTACTAGTAGGATCAGAGAAAAAAAAACAATTTCTTTGCCGAGGGTTTAGCAGTTTGCTGAAAAACAGCAAACTGCTAAGCGATACATGGATGTATCGCC
>DAONAJ010000081.1:0-18048 GCA_035400945.1 Spirochaetota bacterium | reverse complement strand
TCGATCATTACGGCCTTCTGCGCGGGCGTCTACCTCGTGTGGCGGCGGCAGAGAAACGCCTATATCTTCGCCCCTATCAGCATGGGCTTCCTGGCGGGATCGGTCCTGTACGTGCTCCGGAGCTTCGGACTGATTGCCGGGAGCTTCCTCACAACATGGTCGATCGTCATCGGGTCAGCCACCTTCCTCATCACCATGTCCATTGCCATGGTCGACCGCATCAACGTTATGAGGAAAGGCCTCAAGATGGTCTCGAAAAAACTCGAAAACGAGATAAAGGAACGGAGCATAGAGCTCCTGCTGAGCGAAATAGTGTCCAAGATCACCGAGGAAAAGGGAAAAAAGGCCTCGTCCGGCGACGGGATTTCCGCGTACGCTCCGTCCATCAAGACCATCCTCGAGAACCAGCGCGACCTTGCCATAACGAAGCTGAGCCAGGACATCAGCATCATCTCGAACATTGATGAGCTCAGGGAAAAAACCATCCAGAAGGCCAAGGAACTGACCCAGGCCCGGCGGGTGTATTTCTTCACGATCGACGAGCATGGCGTCATGGAGCTCCGGACTTTCATCGATGATATCGAGGGAAAGCGCAACGGCTATTCGGCCGACATCGTCGAGGAGGTGCTTTCCAGCGGTTCGCCGGTCATTACCTCCCCCGACGGCGTTCAGGAATCGCCGTCGGTCATGTGCATCCCGATCAAGTCCGACGACCGCACCATCGGCATATGCTACTTCGAGAAAGCGCCATCGGACTTCGGATTCACCGAAAAGGATTCCCTCCTGCTCATGGCTTTCGCCGCCAACATCGTCGGCGTCTTTGACAATGCCCTCCAGTACCGGAAAAAGATGCACGGAGAGGACACCGCCAGGACCTATTCCATTACGTCCGTCACCGAGGAAAAGATTAAAAAGGCCATCGAGTACATCGATGCAAATTATACGAGCGACATCTCCCGTGAGGGCCTGGCGGCGTCCCTGGACATAAGCCCCAACCACCTGGGCAAGTTCTTCAAGGTGCAAACCGGGAAGAAGATCAATGAATACATCAACGAGCTGCGCATCCGCGACGCGGCAAAAAAGCTCAGGGAACGGAAGCAGGAAACCATCATCAATATCGCCTTCAGTGTCGGATTTGAAAGCCTCAGCACCTTCAACCGGACATTCCTCAAGATAATGGGCATCACCCCCTCCGAATACAAGGACCGGCAATAATCCTTCTTCTGCCGCACGCCGGGGCCGCATGGAGGATTCTTGATGAAAAAATATAAAAAAATTCAACTTCCCCGGTGACGTTTTGTCAAATTAATGGTGTTACATATATCAGTTGAACGGCTGATTGGATAATAGTCTCAGATTCATGTATCTTTAAACAGTATTAATATACGACGGGAGAGGTTCACCATGAAAAAACTCATTTTTACCGTCCTGGCGCTTTTTGCCGCACAGGCCATCTATGCCGATGAAATCATCCTGAAGGACGGCACGGTCCTCAAAGGAACCGTCATACAGGTCACCGATAGCGCCGTCGAATATGACCCGGAAGGCCCGGCTCCCTTTGACACCGTGTCAAGGGACCGCATCTCGAAGATCATATATCCCGGCGGCAGGGAACAGCATTTCCTGCTGGACACCATAACCCTTACCGGAGGCGAGACCATCAAGTGCTCCATTGTCAGGGTCACAAAAGACAGCATCGTCTACCGTAAGGACGGGGCCGGCGAAGAAATAACCCTGGGCCGCGACAGCGTCGCCCGGCTTGATTTCAGCGACGGAAGGAGCGTGGACATCGAGAAAAAAACGTCACCCGTGGTCCCGGACCAGCCGGCGCAAAAACCGGCCGGCGGCTACCACTCGTCGATCTTCAGGATGTCGATCTTCGGCGGCGGGGGCCTGCTGGACGGCGGGACCATACAGAAAGAACGGCGCGTTTTCAGGGCCTACCGGACCGATCTCATGGTGTCCAACCTGGACCCGAATGACTGCGCCCAGTATGCCGGCTTCGGCACCGGGGGCGTCGAGATGGAATTCATGCCGCCCGCCATCAGGTTTTCCCAGGAGCGGGCCTTCGACTTCACCGGCATCAAGTTCGGCATCAGGGGCCGCTACGGTTACGAGCATATCATGAGCGTCATCACGCCCGATTACAGCTCTGACTACTACGACGGCCCCGGAGACATCTACTCGGGCAGGCTGATGAAGTACCACTACTGGACCGCCGGACCGGTGATCAATTTCATCTTCAGCCCCCGGAGCAATATCGTCAACTTCATGCTGAGCCTGTACGGGATGGGCGGCCAGGTCTTCGGCGGCAATCTCAATCCCATGACCTCCCTGCGCCAGTCGAAAAACCTGGCGGCGTACCTGGCCGGTGTCTGGAGCTCGACGGGATTTCAGCCCCTGATGAGCTGGGCCAACCTTTACTCGCTGAGCCCGTTCAACAAGACGACCGTCAGGGGTTACACCATCCGGTGCGGCTTCGGACCGGAATTCAGCCTGAACAAGTACTTTCCCCTGGTCATCGGTCTCCACCTGACCTATGCATACACGAGCCTGACCTATGGCAAGGCGCCGCTCATCTACATGGACGGCAACAGAAAGGCTGCCCATCATGAAGTGGGCGGCGAGATATCCGTGGGCATCCATATTTAACGGGGCTTATGGAACGCCCCGCACCGCGGAGCGGGGCGTTCGTCTCTACCGGGACTGTTATTAATGAGCATAGATATAGAGGACTATTACCGGCGATACGGGCCTATGGTGCTGAGAAGGTGCCGTCGTCTCCTCGGCGACGAGGACCGGGCCCTGGACGCGATGCAGGAGGTATTTGTGAACCTGATCAGAAACAGCGGAAAGCTGACCGGCGCGTATCCGTCCAGCCTCCTCTACCGAATGGCGACCAACATGTGTCTGAACATGATCAGAGAGGAAAAACGGAAGCCGGTGACGCATGATACCGACGCCCTTGCCATGATCGCCCGGTATGACGATACGGAGGAGCGGACGGAGGCCGGCGAGCTCCTTGACCGCATCTTCGAGCGCGGCGCGGCATCGTCGCGGGAGATCGCCGTCATGCACTACGTCGACGGGATGACCCTGGAGGAAGTGGCCCGGGAGGCCGGTCTTTCCGTGTCGGGCGTCCGCAAGAGACTCAAGAAGCTTCAGGATACGGCCCGGACCCTGGCTTCAGGGGAGGTGCTGTCATGAACGCGGGGAGAATACCCGATATCACCCTCGAGCGCTATATCCTCAACGAACTCCCGGCAGCGCGCATGATGGAGATCGCTAAACTGATCAGGGACGACCCGGCCCTCCGGAAGCGCGTGGAAGAAATCAACGAGTCAAACGACAGCATCCTGAGCCGCCATGCGCCCGATACAATGGTGCCGCGGATACTCCGCCGTGCCTCCCTCGGGGACCCCTCCGCCCGCCTGGCCGAGGCGAAACGACCGCCGTGGAAACTCTTCCTCATCCCGTCCCTGGCCGCGGCCGCCGTTGCGTGCCTCGTCGTACTCGTCCCGCTTTTCAGGACCGGATATGAATCCATCCTGGATCCTTACATAACCGATGTTACGCGCGCAAAGGGGGCGCCGGTGAAACTATTCGTCTATCGGAAAACAGGCGGCAGCGCAGAGCTGCTGGGAAACAGGCGCAGGGTCCGGGAAAAGGACCTCCTCCAGATCGCCTACTTTTCGGCGGAGGACACCCACGGCGTCATCCTGTCCCTGGACGGCCGCGGCACCGTCACCCTCCACTACCCTACGCCGCCGTCGTCCAATACGGCCATCGAAAAGAACAGGCAGATACTCCTGCCCAGCTCATACGAACTGGACGACGCGCCCGGCTTCGAACGCTTTATACTCGTGACCTCCCGGAAGCCCCTGGACATAAGGACGGTCCTTCGCGCCGCGCACATGCTGGCAAAAAAGCCGGACAGCGCTGAAAAGGACAAATTAACAATTGACACTAACTGCCGCCAGACATCACTGGTACTTCTCAAGGACTGACAGCCATGCAGAACATCCAGTTTATATCCGCACTGCTAATTACGGCCCTGGCCTTAACGGCCGGGACCGGCAACGCGGCGCGCCAGGACGTGCTGAAGCGCTACGCCATTATCATCGGGTCGAACAACGGCGGCCCCGACCGGGTGAAGCTCCGCTACGCCGTTACCGACGCGAAAGCGGTCATGGATGTCCTCCGGAAGCTCGGCGGCGTAGAGCAGGACAGCGCCGTGCTTCTCGTGGAGCCGCGGAAGGAGCGCCTTATCGATTCGATCTCGGAAATCCGCGGCAGGGTCATCACTGCGAAAAAGACCTATACCCGGGTCGAGCTGATCTTCTACTATTCCGGCCACTCCGACGAGGAAGGCATCATCCCCGGGGGCGAGAAAATCTATTACCGGGACATCAAGCAGGCTGTCATCAACATCCCCGCCGATGTCCGCATCGCGATCCTCGATTCATGCTCCTCCGGAGCCTTTACCAGCGTCAAGGGCGGCAGGATGCGCTCGCCATTCCTGGTGGACCGGTCCCATTCCATGAAGGGCTTTGCCTTCATGACGTCCAGTTCCTCGGACGAGGCGTCCCAGGAATCCGACCGTATCAGGGGGTCATTTTTCACGCACTCGCTCCTCACCGGCCTCCGCGGGGCCGCCGACCAGATCGGCGACGGGAGAATCACCCTGAACGAGGCGTACCAGTACGCCTACGCGGAGACCCTGGCCCGCACCGAGAAGACCCTGCGCGGGCCCCAGCATCCGAACTACTACATCACCATGTCCGGCTCGGGCGACGTGGTCCTCACGGAGATACGAAGGAGCTCCAGCTCCCTGGTCCTTTCGAAGCCGATACACGGCAGGGTTTTCCTCCGCGACGGCAGGAAGGCCCTGGTGGCCGAGCTGAACAAGGGCGCGGGACGCGCCGTGACGCTGGGCCTTGAAAGCGGCGCCTACACGGTCGTGAACGAAAGGGACGGCAGGCTCTACGAGGCCAGCGTGAACCTCGCGCCGGGCGGCAGCCAGACCCTCACCTACAGCGGCTTCGCCGTGGTGGACCGTGAATCAACACGGTCCCGCGGCGACGGCAGCGGCGATGACGCGGACGGCGGCGCCGCGGAAAACCAGGGAAGCGCAGGCGCCGAGGTCACGGTTCAGCCCGGAGGCTTCATCGATTCCTGGGTCAGGATCTCGCTCTACGGCGGAATCGGCGTCTGGCAGGGAGGCGTTGCGGCCAAGGAAAAACGCCGCGTCGAAGCCTTCAAACCGTACCTGGCCGTCGCCTACCTCAAGCCAATGGACTATACCATGGCCCCCCTGTTCCTCAACATCGGGCCGGAAATCGACATCATGGCACCGGCGATCAGGCTCCCGGGAAAGCGACGGTTCGACCTGAAGGGGATCAAGTTCGGCGTGAAGGCCCGGTACGGATACGAGGTGTCCCAGACCATACTCGTCGGCACCGCCGACCAGGGGGACGCCCAGAACAACCTGCTCCAGGGCAGGCTCGCGACCTACCAATACTGGAGCGCCGGCCCGGCGATGAACATTATCCTCAGCCCCCGCAGCAATATTTTCAACGTGATCCTCAATTGCTTTATCATGGGCGGGCAGGTATTCGGCGGCAGGCTTACCGGCGGATCGGTGCTGCGGGGCTCGTCCCGCCTCTGGCTCCTCACCGCCGGGTACTTCGGCATTCCCTCGGCAACACTGCCCCCGCCCTTCCTGGCGCTGCAGGCCGGCGAGATAAATTCCATCCGGATAAAGGGCTATACGATACGGGGGGGCTTCGGGCCGGAGATCTGCCTGAACAAATGGGTGCCGCTGATATTCGGAATCCACCTGACCTACGCCTACACGAACTTCACCCTGTCCAGGCCGCTCCCGGCCTATTTTGACGCGGACCGGAAGGCGGCCCACCACGAGCTCGGCGCGGAAGTGTCAGTGGGCTTTCATTTCTAAGGATGACGTGCGGACACTGAAAAACCCGCGCCCGCACATCAGCCCTGTCATAATTTTATTTGCTCATCCTGACCGCCCGATTCCGGCTTCTCGTTGAACCGGTACATAATCCCGATAGCGGCATAGCCTTCCGGTCCCATGACGTTGAAAAGTTTTTTATGAATCCCCTCTTCATTTTCTTTTTTAAAATCAGTATACATATTAAATCTGAAACCCACTTCCAACGGTATTGTGACAGACGAGCTGATATTAATATTAAAGCCCAGAGTCATGCCGACATGGATATTGGCGGTACTGAAACTCAAGGTTTTCCAGTAAGAATCATCCCCAAGTGAATAGCTGCTGTTATAATCCGGATTAATATACCTGTTACTCCCCCACAGATAACCGAATCCCACCTGGGGGCCTATCCATAAACGTATAGCATCATCGGAGTATATACCGGCACCAAATATATGGGTCATGGTCACGCGGTGAAGCTTTTGTATATCAGCATTATCCGACTTCTGGTAGTCATACCCCACCCTGAAGCGATAATTGAAAATGGATTTTTTCCCGAGGTTGGTGTCAGCCACGAACCCGCACCCTATTGTCATGTTGCTCCCGGTAGTATTCTTATTGGAAAATAAAAATTCCGATTGTTCATACACAAGACCGCCCCCCCCCGTGACCAACTGGATACCAACCCCGGATGCCGAAGCCGTCGCCGTATTTATTATAACCATACTTATCGTGGCCAGTATGGATAGGAATATCCATGTAAAGCTATTAATAGTTATCATGAAATGCTTTATCATTTTTGCCCGCCTGTACTGTTTTCAACAACTTCTGCTCCAGGTTCTCCCATCCTGTACATGATCCCCAGGGACAGGTACAGGCCGTCTGCGTACCCATCCACCCATTTGCTTAAGGAAACTTTTTCAAAACCCATAAAATATTCCCTGCGATACATGCCGTAATAAACATCATACCGCCATGAGCATTCTATCAGCATAGTTAAATTTTTTTTAAAATTTACATTCATTCCCAGGGCAAGGCCGAAGGTGCCTCCGATCATTAAATACTGAAGCTTATCAATATATTCCAGATTAGTAGAAATCCAGTTATTGTACACAGCTAACATATTTTTCCTGTTCCCTTTATATGTCCCGTTCAGGATGGCGAACCCAACCTGGGGTCCCATCCACAACCTGAAGGATTCCCGTCGAACTAAGCCCAACCCGAAGGTATTGACAACCTGCGTCCTTGTTGTCATATTCGGTATGACGCTTTCACGCTTCACGGTATCAAATGTCCTCATAGCCCCTATCGTTATACGGTAATTGAAAATGCCCGGACCAGAGCAATTCGAATCAATAACCAGTCCTCCCCCGGCAATATAATTGCCATATTTCCTGTTAAACAGCAATGGCTTGATATTTTTATCAAGAGATGTCGAACCATACCCGAACTGGCCGTAAATACCAATGCCGGCAGCACGCACATCAACAGAGATAAAAACAGCGAGAGCGCACAGCAGCACAACAAATCTGTTACTCATTGAAGCATCTCCCCCATTAATCAATTGATTATACTATTTATTAGTGTTGAACTTATCCTGTACATGACAATATTTTTTGAATTTATTTACACTTCTCATGGACACACCATGCATCGCCGCCGGAAAGGCGTCATGCCGATTGATGTTAACACATGCACACTATTTCTTGGCGAAATCTCTGGAACCTGCAGAATGGTTTAACGTTCTCTGATCATGGGACTGTGGCGAAGATGCCGGCAAAAAGGCTGCGGCAGTCTCAGACCTGGTGCGGGCAACGAAAAACGGCGACGTGAAGGGCACCACGGACGCGGCGGGCACCCGAGCGTGGCCGGGCATTCAGTTCCCGCTGGAGACAATCGCGTAATCGTCCGATATATCCATCACGATAATGGTCAGGTCGTCCTCAAAGCGCCTCCCCTGTTGGCTCCATTCGGACAGGCGCCTGAGGACGTAATCGGAAAAATCCCGCGGGGTGAGGCCCTGCTTCTCCCTGACGAGCTGAAGGAACCGGTCGTACCCGAAGAGCTCCCCTTCCCTGTTCCTCGATTCGATGATGCCGTCGGTGAAGAATATGATTCGGTCCCCGGCCCGGAGGGGGTACTCCTCCTCGGAAAGCTTGATGTCTTGCTGCAGGCCTATGGCCCATCCGCGGGGCATGAATTCTTTTATCGTCTGCTCCGCCTTGCGGAAAATTATGATGGGAAAATGCCCGGCGTTCGAACCGCGGAGCGTGCCGGTCTTCAGGTCCAGATACGCGTAGATCGCGGTGATCATCTGCTTCCCGTATCTACCGCGGAGGATCTGGTTTATTTCCTTCAGGACGTCCATCGGCTCGTGGGCGATCGACTTCTGAAGGGAGAAGGCCACCTTCATCATGGCCGCTATGATCGCCGAAGGCACGCCGTGCCCGGAAACGTCGGCTATGAGCACGCCGATGCGGTCGTTGTCTATGACATGAAAATCGTAGAAATCGCCCCCCACCTGGTCCATCGGGTGGTAGTGGGCGTGGATGCGCAGGTCCTTCATCTCCGGCATCACGTCGGGAAGTATCGACTGGAGGATGCGGTTGGCGATTTCCAGCTCCTTCTGGAGGGCGATGAGGGAGTTGTTCTTGTCAATGGCCTCCTTGAGGGATATGAGGGTGTTGACCCGGGCGATCATCTCCCGCTTGTCGAAGGGCTTGGCCAGGTAATCGTTGGCCCCTGCCTCAAACCCGGCAATGATGTCGGTGAGCTGGTTCTTGGCCGTGAGCATGAGGATCGGCAGTTTGTGGAGGCTGTAGGTTTCCCTGAGCCTCCGGCACACCTCGAGGCCGGACATGCGCGGCATCATGATATCGAGGATCATCAGGTCAGGCAGGTGGTCGTTGACGATGCGGATGGCGTCCTCGCCGTTGGTCGCGATCATGACGGAATAGCGCTCAAGGGAGAGCTGGTTGGTGAGTACCTGCAGGTTGATCGGCTCGTCGTCGACGACCAGGATCCTGGTCCCGCCGGCGGCCGGCAGCGCCGGCAGGGGCACCGCCATCGACATCACCTCTTCGGCGCCGGCCGCGGCGGCGGCACCCTCATCGGCAAGGGTGGACTGGTTCACGGACACCGGCAGGGTGAAGATGAACCGGGAGCCCTTCCCCGGATCTGATTCGGCCCTGATCCCGCCGCCGTGGAGCTCTATGAGCTTCTTCGTGATGGACAGGCCCAGGCCGGTTCCGCCGTATTCCCTTGAAATGGACGCGTCCACCTGCTCGAAGGACCTGAATATCTCCTTCAGCTTGTTGGACGGGATCCCGATGCCGGTGTCCTCCACGGTTATTTCAACCATGTCAGGCGACTGGTCCGGCCCCAGGGGCCGCGCGGTGATCCTCACGTAGCCGCGGTCGGTAAACTTGACGGCGTTCCCCACCAGGTTGATGAAGATCTGCTGCAGCCTGTTCTCGTCGGCGTTCACCAGGGGCAGGCTCACCGGCACCTCGTTCAGGAGCTGTATCCGTTTGCCGTGGAGCAGCATGTTGGCCATGATATAGACCAGGTCAACCAGCTGGTGCAGGTCCACCGGCCGCTGGTTCAGCTCGATGGTGCTGTTCTTCATCCTTGAAAAATCGAGGATGTCGTTGATGAGGCTGGCGAGGCGCTTGCCGCTTGAAATGATCATGGATAGGTTGTATTTCATCTCGATCGACACCGGTCCCGCCGCCCCGTCGACCAGGGACTCCGCCATGCCGATGATCCCGACCAGGGGCGTCTTGAGCTCATGGGAAGTGTTAGCGAGGAACTCGTCCTTCAGCCGGTCCGCCTTGTTCAGGTTGTCGATGGCCAGCTGCTGGGACCTGATCGACTCCTGCTGGGCCAGGTCCTTCTCCAGCTTCATGAAGTTGATCTTGTCGCCGAGGCCCAGGGCAAGGAGTGTGAACTGTATCACTGACCCGAACTGGATGGCGTAGGTGGTAAAGGGGTTGGTCGGCAGAACAGCCAGGACCTTGAGGGCATAGACCATGCCGCCGGTCAGTATGACCATCCATGATACGATGAAATACCGGGCCGGCCGCGACTTCCTGAAGGCCCCCAGCGTGCCGATGCTGAAAACCGAGATGAGGGTGACCAGGGCCAGGCCGACCTGCACCTGCACCGCAACGGAATACTTGACGAAGAGCTGGAAGGTCATGGAAACGGCTATGAACAAGGCCAGGACCACGAAAAACCTGTTGAACGCGGGATAGAGCTTTTTCGCGTCAAGAAACGAGCGCGTGAAAAGGACCAGGGTCAGGAGCGTAACGGCAATTGAGAAGGGTATGACATGGCTGTAATTTTCAAGCAGTGAAGGCCAGAAATACTCCTGGAGGGTGCCGTTCTGCGTCAGCTGGAAAAAACCGAAGCTGAGGACGAACAGGATATAATACAGGTACGACAGGTCCCTGATGGACGCGAAAATGAACATATTGAAGATGCATATAAAGAGGATGATGCCCAGGTAGATGCCCAGCAGGTACTGCTCGTTGTGGTCACGCGCGAAATAGGCCCTGGCAGACCAGAGCTTCAGGGGGATCTCCATCCGGTCCTGGTTGACCAGGCGGAGATAGTATGTCTTTGTCTCATCGGGCGCCAGCCTGATATTGAAGAGAAAGAACCGCTGGGCGATCTCCCGAGTCGAAAAGGGAAGAGCGAATCCGGTTTCCTTCAATAATACTGGCCTGTTTCCCTTCTTAACTTCGTACACACTGATCTGGTCCATAAGGGGATAGCTGAACTCAAGGATCCAGTCAGGCCGGCTCAGGGCCCCTGCCGCGATGGTGAAGCGGACCCAGTACACTGAATCGGTAAAGGCAAAGTTGGGAATGTCTTCCCTGCTGGGCACGAACATTTTGTCAAAATTGCCGCCGGCGACGTCATCGATGGTGAGATTCCCCGCCCTGTCTTCCAGGTAATCAAGGTGAAGGCCCAGGGGATAGCTTTCAGCCGCATCCGATACCGTAACGGCTCCCGCGGCATGCAGGGCTGCGCCGGCAGAGACCATGGCACAGAGCAGGACCAAGGCGGCACCGTATCTGCCTAATATCGCGCTGAAATTGCGGCGAAGAAAAATCATAACATGTATTGTTTCCGGGAAAGGTGCCTTGCAGAGAAATAGATCAAAATCAAGGTTCATTCAGGTGATACAGGGCGCGGGTATATGTGTCAATATAAAAATGGAACGGCAGGGACAAAGGTGAACTGAAAATCAGACGATCCAGCCCGGTCTCGAGGCTTTCCACTTCCCTGCCATTTCACGGAGCGGTTCTTCCAGGCCCGGCGCCATGTAGAACCGCGGAATGAGAAGATCATCATCGGGGGCGATAATTCCATCTTTTACAGCCCTCCGGGCGACTTCCGTGCGGGGATATATCCGGATGCCGATAGTTATTTTCAGCGATTCAAGGCCGAGGGAGTCTGCAAACCGCAGGCTCTCTTCAGCCGACGCCATGGTCTCTCCCGGTCCTCCCAGCATCAGGAAACCCATCCGCCGTATGCCGACGGCCCCCAGGAGTATTGAGGCCCGCCGCACATCCTCAACGGCGAAACGCTTGTTCATCGACCGGAGCATGTCCCCGGAGCCGCTTTCGGAGCCGATGCTCGCCTCCACGCAGCCGGCCCGGGCCATTGCCTCCGCCAGATTTTCGTCCATTTTCCATGGATAGAGAATGCACCGCCATGACAGCGCCAGGCCCGCGGCGGTTATGGCCCTGCACAGGTCCAGGGCATAGCTCCCCGGAAGGTTGAAGGTGTTGTCCACGAAATAGAACCTGCGCATCCCCGCTTCTACTCGCCTGCCGAGCCACCGCGCCACCTCCTCCGGGGTGCGTTTCCTGAAGCGCGTGCCCTCGATGGCCGGCGTGGAACAGTAACTGCATTCCATGGCGCACCCCCGCCTGGTCTGCACCGGGAGCCAGAATTCGCCGCTCCCGTATCCTGACAGGCCCGGCAGATCGATATCGGGGAGCGGGAAATCATCCAGGGATTTGATGGAGCGCCGCGCTCCAGCGGGAGGCAGGCCGGCGCGGTGAAGGACATAGGGGCCCTCCAGGCAGGAACCCGACTTGATGCGCGAGACCAGGTCGGGGAAAGCGGCTTCACCCTCGCCCGGAAGGCCGAAGTCCGCGCCGAGATAATTAAGAGCGCTTTCGGGAAAAATGCTGTAGCCGGCGCCGCCCAGCACCACGGGAGCCGATGATCGCTCCCTGCAGAGGGAGACGATATCCCTCACGCCGTCAAGGTAGAAGGTCGTGCCTTCCATGCGCTGATCGTCGATGTTGCGCACGGAGATGCCGATCACCTCCGGTCCGAAGTCCCCTATGGCCTGTTCCAGGCCGGCGCGGACATCGTCGCTTTTCAGGAGGTCCAGGACGCGCACGTCATGCCCGGCATGAATCGCCGCCGCGGCCACGCAGGCCAGCCCCAGCGGCCAGGCCGGCATGTTGACCTCTTCCCTGTTGGCCGAGACCAGAAGGACCCGCGCCGATGGTGCACCAGATGACATGGCCTCACCCGACGGTGTCGCTACTTTTTATCGGTGAACGCCGAGTTAAGTTCATTTGAAAGGGCCGTGAGGTTCGCGGCGCTGTGACGGAGCTCCTCCGTGCTCTGGGTGTTAAGCTGCACGTTCTTGTTCGTCTCGTCGATGGACTTGACGACGTCCTCAATGGCTAACTTCTGCTCCATCATCGAATGCTCTATCTGCTCGGCACGCGTCTTCACAACGCCGGTCTTCTCGTTCATTTCGTCCTTGATGGCCTTCTGCGTGTTCACCTCGATGTTGGCCTCGGCGGTCTTTTTCTGGATTACGGCGATGTTGTCCAGGAGTACCCTGATGAAACCGATGATCTCGGTTATTATCTGGTTCCCCTTTTCCACGTCCTCCTTGTTTCTTTCAAGGAGGGTGGAAATCTGCTTCAGGTCCCGGGCCGAGGTATCGGACATCTTCCCGATCTCCTCCGCAACGACCGCGAACCCCCGGCCGTGATCGCCGGCCCGGGCCGCCTCAATGGCCGCGTTGAGGGCCAGGAGGTTCACCTTTTCGAAGAAGTCCTCCATGATGCTTACGACCGAAATGATATTGTTGGAATTGGAAAAGATCTTGTTGTTGATGGCGTCAAGCTCTTCGGAGGCCCTTCCGCCCTGCTCGGCCTGGGTCATGAAGGACGTGAAGAGCCCCGCTATCTCCTTGCCGTACCGCTCCATCACGTCGATCGACCCCGACATGACCTCGATGCTGGCAATAAGGTTCTTGACCGATTCGTTCTGCTCCTTTGTGGCGTTGGTGACATTGTTGATGCTGGCAGATATCTCCTCCATGGTGGCCGTCAGCTCCTCCACTGACGCTGCCTGGCTCTGGGAGGTGATGGCGTAGCGGTCGATGACCGTAGACATGACCTGGATCGAATCGGTGAGCTCGCTTGATGTCTTGCGGATCGTCTTGTTGAGGTCGCTGATTTCAAGGTATTGCCTCCTGTTCTTTTCGGTCTCATCCTTGCCGCGCAGGATGGCCCGGTTGAGGAAGCGCGAGGCGGAAATAGCTACGGCATAAACCATGGAGAGGGACACGACACTGTCCAGCATGGCGGTTTTGGCGATATCGGCAACCTGTTCGCTGGTGATACCGGGAGCCTGCAGAAAATAGTATGCGACATGGGTGATGATGAAGGCGATGAAAACCGGCAGGGAAAACTTCGTGGTCGAAAAGAGCGTTGCAAAAATGAGACTCATGTACATGAACAGCCCCAGGGAGACGCCGGCGATATGGGGCGGCCTGATGCTGAAACCTATTATTATCACGATGCAGGAGGAGACCACCAGCAGATTGATGGCATAGTGTGCCTTGCCGTATTTTATCAATATGATGCTCGTGACGGCAATACCGATCGAAGGCAGGATCATGGTGGTATATCGTAAAAATTTATCCGGCGCCACAACCGCCACGGTGCCAAACAGTATGATCAGGAGAATAAAGAATATGATGCAGAAGTTCAGAACGAACTGCGCCTTCTTGAAATCCAGGTAATCCTGAGTGTAATATGGGGAAAGAAAAAAATCACGGATACGGCTCCTCTTGTTTTCCTTCATGTAATCCTCACTATAAGCAGTAACAATTAATCACTCTATTCTTTATTTCTTTATGTATGCAACAGGAAAAATTCATTCTTACAATAAGATAAAAAACTTTCAATATACTTTCAATTACACCTAAAGAAAAAAGAAATATCCTGCAGGTTTATAGGGGAATACCACTACAACGGCATCAGCAAAAGACTGACAAACGGATAACATTACTGAATCAGTTATCAATGTTTAGCCGTGCTGAACATCATACCGGTATGCTTTTTTTAACTCCTGCATAGATCAACAGCACCGCCACCATGAGAATGAAGTGATACACGCTGTTGTAATCGAATTCCCATAACAGGGTGAAGCTGACAGTGCGCATTGCCTGGATTATCGAGGCAATGATGATCGCTGCTATACCCGCAGCCATGAGAAACAGCGCCCTGTCCCTGCGTGACACGGCCAGGCCGAGACAGAGGAGAAGGGAACAGACCATGGCCAGGCCCGAATACGCGATGAAAACGATAAAATACCGGTCGATAAACCGGGAAAGGACCAGCATTACGGCAAAAAAGAGGGCGCCCATCGAAAGCATGACCGCTATCGCCCGTTTCAATATGCGGGTCCCTTTCCATTCGTACAGCATGGCGGCCGCAAACAGGGAAACCATCATTCCCAGAACGAAAGAAAGGGGCATCCAGAACAGCGCAAGCGTCTCCTTTGACATGACCACGGCATGGGCTATGGCGCCGTAGAACGAGGCAAAGGCGAGAAGGCCCAGGGTCCAGGACCATAACCCGGCCTTTACCGGCTCTCTTGTCTTCAGGGCGCGGACCCGGAAAAAGAGAACAAGGACCAGGCATCCGAGGAGGATGTCCGTTATTGCCGTGGTCATCTCCGGGGGTGATGTCAGTTCCATGGTCATCTCCTCGCACTGGCGGATTGTTGTTATTTCGGGCTCACGTTCACCGTTCCCCGCGCCGCAGGGTAGGTGTCGACCATGTAGTAAGCGCGGACCTTCCCCCTCACCTCTCCCCGTTCATAGGCAACGGACACCCGCGTGACGGCGCCGTCACCGCCGGCTTCCACGGCCGTGCGCTTGGTGTAATACAGGGGCAGAGGCTTCCCGGTGGCATCGTCTACGAGGAGCAGGCTGTACACATGGTCGCCTTTCCTGAGGGAACCGCCGGCAATCGCCGCCGAAGCGGAAGTCTCCCCGGCGGTGAAGGTGACGCTGCCCGCGCCCCGGGGCATCGCCGCGGCCCCGTTCCCCCACAGTCCCAGGTTCAGGCCGCCGTACACGGCCATGCGCCCGGTGTCGAATTCCGACATGCCCATGAGCTTCAGTCCCTTGCCGTAAAATTCGATCTCGTCGCAGAGGGCCACCGCGTTGAAGGCGGCCCGGCCCTTTACCGCTCCGCCGGCGGGGTCGGCATCGGCCGCAATCCGGTACAGGCCGAAGGGCATGTCCCACGACCCAATAAAATTTATCTTGAACCCGTCATAGTTGCTGAAGGTGACGAGCCCGCCGTCATAGTCGAGTATCAGGGGATAGCGCGCCTCCAGTTCCGGGTTTACCACGGCCCTGCCCGTCGCGCCGTCCAGCCGGCCGCCTATGACCCAGAATACCGCGCGGTTCCCCGAGCCTTCAACGGCGCCGGCCAGGTAATGAAGCGAGTCGAACCCTATCTGGTTCCACGAGGGGAGCATGGAGGGGTTGGGCGCCGCGAGGCGGCTGAACTCGAAGCAGGACGACGGCTCCCCCGGCGCGCGGGGCGCCCGGTAGGGCATGGGACCGCCGGGCCGCGCGGGCACCGTGAAACTGTACGCGATGCTGAACTCACCGCCCCGGCTACCTCCGAAGAACTTCAGGCCGAAACGCGACATCTTCACGGTATAGGTGCCCCGGAGGACCATCCGCATGGTTCCTCCCCCCGGGCCGATCCATGTCTCCCGGGGTGAAATGGTCACGAAACGCCGGTTCGCGGCCACGTTGACCGTCATTTTCGGATTCCCGGAAACTGAAATCTTCAGAGTGTCCCGGTCGATGGCAGACAGCACGGTGTCGCCCTTTTCCCTCACGAAGAGTGAAAATGTCACCGGCTCATTGGCTTTGATCGTCTTCGGCGTTTCTTTCAGAAGGCCGCCGAAGGGAGTGGTATAGATCATGAAAACTCCTTCATCGGGGAGGTCCTCTCCGGGTCCGAGGGTGCAGCGCTTATCGACTTTGCCGGCAGGCGTCAACGGATAATCATAGGGGATGAAAAACACCCCTCCGTTCTCGCCGGCTATGTACACGCCGTCCGCTCCCAGGGCAGGCGAAGCGTTCAGGTCGTTGCGGTCATCAAGGATGCAGCGGTAGGCCCAGCGCAGGGTCCCGTCCGGGTTGACGCAGAAGAGGCGGCCTTCGCCTGACCCGACATAGATACGGTCCTTCGCGTCAACCGCCGGCGAGGACCGTATCGGCTCCAGGGTGTCAAAGGCCCATTTCCGCTTTCCCGTCTCGGGATCAACGGCGTATATGCTGCCGTCGGCGGAAGGCACGATGATGGTCCCGTCGGAGAGCTGAGCCGCGCTCGCGTAGATATGGTCCCGGGCGCCGAACTTCCACAGCTCCTTGCCAGAGTCCTGGGCATAGGCGCGCAGGAACCCGTCAAAGCCGCCGATGACCAGGGCGCCATTCCCACGGTCGGACGTCAGCAGGGGCGATGCCGCGTTGGTGCCCAGTCCCCCGGCCGTCCATTTCAGCTTCCCCGTGGAGGTATCGTAGCAGAAGACGTTTTTTACGGCCATGAAGCACGTGCCGAAGTAGACCAGCCCGGTGGAGGTATTCACCGCCGGAAGCGACCATATCATTTCATTTGCAGGATACTGAGTGATCCTCTTCCCGGTATCCCGGTTGAGGGAATAGACCAGGTAATTGTCGTTCGGCGCCAGCAGGGTCCCGTCCTTCAGGATGCCGATGTTACCCTCGAACCAGTTCACGTTATAGGTCTTGAGGCCGAAGACCTCCAGCACTTCCTTAACGCTGTGGGCCTTTGATTTCCAGAGCACGTTCCCGGTCCGCCGGTCGGCGCAGTAGACATGGGCGTCGCCGGAGCCGAAATAGACGCGTCCCCGGTCGTCAAGGAGCGCGGCGGAATCAATGATTTCCCCGGTCTGGATCGACCATGCCAGGCTGCCGTCTTTCCTGATCGCGTAAAAGCGCTGGTCTGCCGAACCGATGTAGACCGTCCCTTCGCCGTCAACCACCGGTGAGCTGAAGATGCCTTTTTTCGTCCTGAACTCCCACGGCATGCCGCCGCCGGTTTTCGGCTCCACGGGGCTGCGGCCGTTCTGGAGCTCGTTGGCGCGGAACTTGGGCCAGGGGCTTTCAGGGTCCAGGGGGACTCCGTAAGAAAAGGTCCCGCCGGCGGCCGGCACTGCTTTCCGGGGCTTCATATCATAACAGCCGAAGGGGACCGCGATGATGATATAGGATACTATGCTTATGACAATCAATGCATAGAGGATATGCATTTTCCTGAACGTGTACTTTCCGAGGAGATCGCCCGCCTTCATGAGTACCCCCTGTCCGTGTTGTTATACAGCAGTTGTATATTCAACATATCAGATATATTTCGCAAGCAAAAATATGTAATTACTGTAATACGGGTCCTCTGCATCTGCCGCAGGGAACGAAACTCAATGATCCGGGCCGCGGTATGCCTTCTGTATCCTCCGGTCAACAACGGTCCTGCCGATCGACGGGAACAAGCGGTTAATACGGTCCAAAAACCTGGCGATCCGTCCCGGTATGATGAGGTAGCGGCCCCTGACTATGCCGCTGACCGTTTCATCGGCAATCCGTTCGAGGGATAGCACGGGGGCGGTCTGTGCGACAACGCGGTTCTCGGCGGTGCGGTAGGTATTGAGCTCCTTGACCATGGAGGAATCGAATTCGCCCGGACAGACCAGGTGATAAGCAATGTTCCCCG
>DAONAJ010000080.1:0-18148 GCA_035400945.1 Spirochaetota bacterium | reverse complement strand
CCATACGGTCCACGACACGACCAGCTCTTCGTAGAGAGCAGCGCGGGCAATGTTCTCCATGAAGAGCTTTTTCCCGGTTATAAGCGTCGCGAGGAGATACCAGGTGCCGGCGACAAAGATCAGTACCAGGCCGTCCGCGATCAGGTCAAGGCCCCACCAGAACCAGTTCTTGTACAGCAGGGCGTCCACGGCGGAATGCTTCAGGTTGACGCCGAACACGGCGGCTATCATGTACACCAGGATCAGCACGCCGGTAAAAAGTATGATCCCCGAATTGAGGGCCGCGTCGATGGTGCCGCGGGCAATGGCCGCCACCGGCAGCGACACCAGGTGTTCCTTCTTGTTTCTGGTAAAAAGATTCCTGAAGCCGCTCAGGCCCAGGGCGGAGCCGAGGAGCGCCCCCGCGGGCTGTTTCTTCATGCCTTCCGGCGTGTAGGTAATGGTCTTGAAAATGTTTATGACGAACAGAACAGTCCCCACCATGACCAGGGCTATGCCGGTGATGAAGAATATCCCTCCCCAGAGGCTGAACTGGGTGAAATCAGCGGGAAGGGGCCAGTAGAGGGTGTACAGCGGCGCGTAGTGCGTGATAAAGCCGGAAAGCCAGAACACGAAAGTCCCGCCTCCGACCAGTCCGCAGATCCAGTTGCCGATCTTGATGCTCCAGAGGGGCTTCTTCATCAGATACGGCACCAGGAAGAGGAAGGCGCCGAACACTATCGAATAGGTCGATCCGAAAATTCCCACCAGGGGGTGCGCCGTTAAAATAGCGTAATACTGGGCCGGCGGAATAAGACCGACTACAGGTTTCACCAGGTACCCTCTCATGATCATGCCCTCGAGCACCACGAGGCCATAATAGAGGAGACCCACCACGACAAACCGCAACGTCATTTTCTGCATCGGCGTAAGGGTATCAGGCTTGAACAATCCCTCCTCGCCTTTCAGGAGTGTTTGTATAAAGTTCATTGTTACGTTCCTTATTACATATAATAGTTATGCGGCGGCCGGTTTACTCGACAACTTCTACCGCATTCTTCTCAATCATCCCTATGCCCTTCGGCCCGGAATACTCGGTGGAGCGTATCGTGTACACGCCAACCCTGTCGAAGCGCCAGAGGATATCATTCATATGCCCGGGCAACACCTGCATCTGGAAAACCATCGAATTATCAGCGCGGAACAGGCCAAAGCCGTAGGTCAGGTCCTCAGACGTGACGTTAAACCGGACCGTTTCACCCTTCCTGATAACCATTTTTTCCGCCGGCAGGATGAATTTCTGGTTTGCGATGTTGATTGAGAAAGTCTTATCGGCCTTGATGGCCGACCGGTTAAGATCCATCGGCTTCCATGGAATTGTTTCATGGGTGATGATATGCAGCGACACCCCTGCCAGGACCAGGAACCCGACAAACGTGTAAAAGAGCGCGGGCTTGATCTCCCTGCCCTTTCCCTGTTTAGTTACCCTGTAGCCGAACCACCCCATTACCGCCATAATCGCCACGGCATAGAGTGTATAGGCAAGGGTCTGACCGAAAAGAACCAAGCTTGAATCTACCATAACTCCTTCCTTTTAATTTAATAGATAGATGACGCTGTTAAAATCAACATTCCGATAATCGACCGGAACATCAAACTTAAGGATTTTCCGGTAACAGCTTCACTGGATTATTTGTATCACCAACCAGGATTCCACGCATTGACCTGGGTCAATTTTGGCTCTTTTTCCGCTTGACAGCTTCATTTTTAATGAATAATCTAATTTGCATGATAGGAATGTCTCTGCAAAACAGAATCCTATATGTTCCTGGAACAGCCCGCCCTGTATTCGTTATTGTATCACCATAAGAAAAATTCCCCGGAGGGACCATCATGACGAAAAACGACATCATCAGTCTTGGCAGCTTCGGATCGCAAATGGCTGAATCGCTGAAAGAGTACGGCGGCGACTACATGATCATGACCATCCGGCCCCCGAAAAGCTTCATCGACAGCAGCATCCGGGACCTGCAGATCGGGGCCCGCTTCCAGTGTCAGATCCTCTGCATTCGGTACCTCGAAGGAAACGAGAAATGGAAACCGGGTTCCCAGGATTGGGAAAACATGAGGATAGCCCCCACGGCAAACGACATCATTCCCGATAATTCCGAGATCCTCTTCCTCGGACGCAAACCCGACCTGCTCCGCATCCAGGAGCTCGGTTGAAGGAAGGCCATTCCACGACAGAGGCGGTCACCATGAAACAGAAGGAACTCAAAGGGATGCTCACCCTCCAGCAGCTGGAGGAAAAAATACGCACCGGGGAAATTGAAACCGTCATTGCGGCCTTTCCCGACCTGTACGGGCGCCTCTTCGGCAAACGCATAGCCCCCGATTTTTTTCTCGAACAGGTGGCAAAGTCCGGCATGCACGCCTGCAACTACCTCTTTACGGTGGACATGGAAATGAACCCGGTCCCGGGCTATCGCTACGCCAACTGGAACACGGGCTACGGCGACTTCCACTGCGTCCCGGACATGGGAACCCTGCGGCACGCCGCATGGCTCGATAAAACCGCCCTGGTCATCTGCGACGTTTACAATGAGCATGGCGATTCACTCACCCCGATATCGCCCCGGACCATGCTGAAGAGACAGATCGGTGCCGCGGCTGACCTGGGGTTCCTTCCCATGGGAGCCGCGGAGCTGGAATATTACATCTTCAGGGACAGCTATGAAGCCGCCCGGGAGAAACGGTACCATGACCTTAAACCCTTCGGCTCCTATGTCGAGGACTACCACATCCTCCAGGGCACCCGGGAGGAGCCGCTGAACGCCGCGGTGCGCAGGCATCTCGCCGACAGCGGCGTGCCCGTTGAATTCAGCAAGGGCGAATGGGGACCCGGGCAGCACGAATTGAACACGCGGTATACCGATGTCCTCACCATGGCGGACAACCAGCTCGTGTACAAGCAATGTTTCAAGGAGGTGGCTGACCTCCTGGGGTTTTCGGTCACCTTCATGGCCAAGTTTGACGAGCACCTCGCAGGGTCAAGCTGCCACATGCACCTGAGCCTGTGGGACACGGCAGGCAAAAAGAGCATGTTCGCCGGCGATAAAAAAATCGGTCCCGTGACGGGTTCAGACGCCTTCCGCTGGTTCCTGGGAGGCTGGATAGCCCACGCAGCGGAGATGATGCCCTTCTACGCCCCGACGGTAAACTCCTACAAGCGGTACCAGGCCGGTTCATGGGCGCCCACCGCCCTGGCCTGGAGCTACGACAACAGGACCGCGGGCTTCCGGATCGTCGGCAGCGGGGAATCGCTGCGCATCGAGTCGCGCATTCCCGGCGCGGACATCAATCCCTACCTCGGCTTTGCCGCTGCCCTGGCCTCGGGCCTTGACGGCATCAGGAACAGTATTGAACCGCCTGCCCTTTTCGAGGGCGACATGTATTCCGCTTCTTCCCTCCCCCGCGTTCCGGCAACGCTGCGCGATGCCATTGCCGCCCTCGAGAAAAGCTCTTTCGCGCGGGAGGCCTTCGGCCGGGAAGTCATAGAGCACTATCTTCACTTTTACAAAACCGAACTGCGGTGCTACGACCAGGCCGTTACCGACTGGGAACGGTCACGATATTTTGAGCAGATCTGAAAATTTCCCGCAGGCAATATTCAGATTGACAAATTCTTGCATTTTGCAAGTATTTACAGAGCAAGAATTGCAGGGATCATCCCTGCAATGAAGGTTATTCCAGCGCTTACCAGTTTCGAGCAATAGAGGTGAGGCCAATGAAAAAGCGTCCATCCTGGTGGTTTGAGTTCCTGAGAATAGTCTGGCCCCTGACGACCGTGAGCGCCAGGATGACCCAGTGGCCGGTGATTGGACGCCTTCTCACCCTGCTGGTGCGGCCCCTCTTCGTCGGTAAAAACTTCCATGTCACCCACATCCCGATCAACCTGAATGTGAAGGGCGGAGGAAGCACCCACATTCCGGAGCGTGTGCTGGAAGAACTTATACGGCAATCGGCGCACCGGATAACCATCAATCGCTGCCACTGCCGCGATTCGGAGAAGTGCCAGCATTACCCCATCGAGGACGCGTGCCTGCACCTCGGCGAAGGGACCAGTTATCTCGACCCCCATATCGCAACGCCGCGGTCGGTCGAAGGCGCCATCGCCCACATGCGGAAGATGATCGGCATGGGCCTCATCCCGATGATCGGCAGGGTCCGGATGGATGATATTTTTTACGGCACTCCCAACACCGGGAGGTCCCTCACCGTCTGCTTCTGCTGCCCCTGCTGCTGCACCATCTTCAAATCGACCCGCTATTTCCCCGATGAAGTCAAGGGATCCCTGGTCCGCCTCAAGGGCCTGCAGGTCACCATCGATCAGAGCGCCTGCACCCGGTGCGGCATCTGCGTCAACGAATGCTTCACCCGGGCCCTCTCCCTCGGCGACGACGGCGTTTACTGGGACGAAGGCCTCTGCAAGGGTTGCGGCCACTGCGCAGCGGCATGCCCGGAAAAAATAATAACCATTGCCGTCAGCGACGTGGAAGAGGCGATCAAGGACATCATGGGCCGCATCAACGAACGCGTTAATATCGGGGCTGATAAAAAATAGCCGGTCCCGCGGCTACCCGGAGTCATACCCCACAGCCGTAATGACGCCACCATCATCAGCCCCCCAGGTCAACACACCATGAAAGATATAGTACTGATCATTGCCGCCATGGCGGTCCTATCCGGCGCATTCGCCCAGGCCGCGGAGATCACTCCGGCAAAAAAGGAAACGGCAAAACCTCCCGAGCGGAAATCGTATCAATGCTCCGCCAGCATCATGGGGGGGATTACCATGACCGGCGTACAGGGAGAATACACCGTTGTTCCCCACGTGGGGATCAGGGCCGTTGGACTGGCCATTTTCGGGGCGGGTTTCAACTCCATGAACAGGGACGAATACATCCTGTCCGCCATAGCCACTCCCGTTCTTCACCTGGGCCCGGAGCTGAAAATACTGGACATGGTTCTCATGCTGGGCTTTGTCTATTCTTTTCATCACTGGGAATCAAAAACAAGTTGCCTGGGCCTGGGCGGCAGCCGCACCCTCCGGGAAGGGAACCTGCATGATTTCACCTTCGGCGCCGGGATCGGTTTTCTCTTCAAGTTCGCGGACCGCTTCAAGGTCGGCATCAACCTGTGGCTTAACTATGACTACGGGGTTGTCACCACGTACACCATGAGGAAGAAAAAAGGCGACAGGATAATCCTGCCGGTTCCCCTGGTTGAATTCACCGTGCAATTTTAATGAAGCCCATACAAAGGATCCGCGGCCGGAAGCAGGCCTAGTGCGTGCCGAGGCGGATGTAATAATCGAGCATTTGCTTGTCTTCCTGGGAAAGGTTGGTGAAATGTATGGCTATTTTGTAGGTGCCGTCGGCATTTTCATCCACGCGGACTACCTTTCCCGATCCCTTGAAAAAATCAAAGGTATTGGGCTTCATGAAGGTAATGTTGACGATCAATCCGTTGCTGATGTGCTCGGCGGCGTTTACCAGCAATCCGCTGGCGCTCACGTTAATCGACCGGGAGGTATTGATCTCGCGGGTCCCGTATCGCGCGGTTTCATCCCTGGCAACGATCCTCACGTTGAACTGGTTGTTGATGCGGACAAAATCCCTCTTGCTTTCGTCCCGGGACATCTGGATTGCCCTCCTGGGTAATAGTGAACGGTCATGCCATCAAAAAAAATGGATGCCCGCCGCATCCATTTTTCCATCTTTCACGCTTACTGAATCAGGCCTTGGTGTCTATTTTATTTCCCTTGAAGGCCTCTTTAAAACTTTGCATTTTGGATGATTTCTTCAAAGCCTCAGGTTTCGCCGTCTCCTGACCCTGCTGTTTCATGCTCTCGATCAACCCGCGGGAAATGGAACTTTCGTTTACTTTCTGTATGGCCATATAAACCTCCCTTTATATGCTGCATCCTCCCTGCGCGCCCACGCAGGTCATTGTCCGTTTCTGCAACGTGTAAATCCGCTTGAATAGTAATAATTTAATGAGAGCCCCCCTAATATTCAAGAAAAAAACTCTACCGGACATTATTTTTCCCTTCGCATTCAAAGTCATGAAAACGGGGCAAATCCCCCGTATTTGAGCGCCGAAAAGCAAAATAGAGTTGATTTATTATGGCATAAAAATTGTTTGATTACTCAGCTATGCCGTGCGACTATGGGTTCCGCCCGGCCATCAGGGGCATTTCTAACGACTCGGATATCGCCTTGAAACATACCTATCACATAGAAACCTTCGGGTGCCAGATGAACAAGAACGATTCGGAGCTGATGGCCCTTTCACTGTCCGATCACGGCTTCCAGAGCGCCCCCGCGGGTGCCACGGCTGACATCACCATTTACAACACCTGTTCGGTCCGGGAACATGCTGAGAACAGGGTTCTCTCGCGGATACGGTCCCACCGCAAGCGGCTACGCGACCGGGACGGTATTATCGTCGTGGCCGGGTGCATGGCCCAGCGCCTCGGCCAGGAGCTTATTGAAACCGGCATTGCAGACATGGTGATCGGCCCTTACCAGTCCCCCGACATAGGCAGGCTGCTGCGCCGCCACCTCGACGACCGTGCGGCCAGAACCTTTCTTTCCCAGGATATAAGTGACTTTTCCGGCAGGATCAAGCATGACCTGTATAAAGTTAACGACACTCCCGAGTGGCATAAATGGGTGACCATCACCCATGGATGCGAAAACTACTGTTCCTATTGCATTGTCCCCTTCGTGCGCGGCAGGCTCATATCCTTCCCATCTGAGGAGGTCCTCGACTATATCCGGACCCTGGCGGCCGGCGGGATTCGGGAGATCACGCTCCTCGGCCAGAACGTGAACCAGTACGGATCGGACAGCGGCGATATCCCCTTTTACCGCCTCCTCGAAGCGGCGGCTGCCATCGGCGGCATAGAGCGGATAAATTTTATAACGTCCCATCCGAAGGACTTTTCCGATGACATCCTCCATGTCATACGGGACATGCCGAACATATCCCGTTCGATCCACCTCCCCCTCCAGAGCGGTTCAGACCGGGTCCTTGAGCTGATGAACCGCGGGTACACGTTTTCTGATTACATGGCCATCATCGGGAAGATACGGAAAATACTGGACCGCAGTTCGATATCGACAGACCTTATCGTCGGCTTCCCCGGTGAAAGCGGGGATGAATTCGACGACACCCTTCGGGCCGTGGAAACAATACGCTTCGACGACGCCTTCACCTACGCCTATTCTTCGCGCCGGGGGACGCCGGCGGCGTCCCTGACCGAGTCCCTCTCCCGTGCGGAAAAGAATGCCCGTCTCGAAACACTTATCGCCCTGCAGCGCGGCATCTCCAAGCAGAAACTGAGAGAGCAGATAGACAGCATCGAGGAAGCCATCATCGAGCGCCTCAGCAAGAAATCGCCGGACCGGGTCATGGGAAAGACCTATCTGAACCACGTGGTGATAACTTCCGGCACCCGGGATGACATCGGCAAGAGAATGAAAATAAAGATCTCCGGCGTCCTCGGCTCCACGCTGCAGGGGACAAGAATTGCGTAGCGTTGCGGTCATAGCCGCGGCCTGCCTGCTGGTCTTTGCCGCCCATCAACAGGGCCGCCTTTCCGCCGCCCGCGGGCCCGGCAACTCCGACAAACAGGACTTCAGGACCATACAGAAGCTGGCGGCGGAAAAAAAGTACGGCGATGTCAAAAAAAAGTCGGCCGGCTTTTTCCGCGACCATCCAGACAGCGCCCTTGTCCCCGACGTGCGCCTCATCCTCGCCGAAATCGAACCGTCCCCGGATGAAGCTATTTCAAAATACAGGACCGTCGCGAGCAAGTACCGTAACTACGCCAGGCGTCACTATGCCCGGTACCGGATCTGCGAAATACTGTTTCTTCAGTCAAAATGGGAACTCCTGTCGCGGGAGGCACGCGAGGGGCAGCGCGTGGGGAACAGCGCCTATGACGGGAAGTTCGGCCGCTTACTGGTCATCGCCCTTATCCATACCGGCGATTACGCCGGCGCCGAGCGTGAGTGCCGGCGCCTCATCGACAGCGACCATGAATACGGCACCATGGCCCGGTCACTGCTCCTGCTGTCCCATATCCTCCGGTCAGCCTCGGGGTTTTCCCGGGAGTACATCGCCACCATCAGGGACATAGCACTCGGCTATGCCGACTCCGACGCCATTCAGGCTGTCCTTTACCTGCTCGGCGAATTTTACGAAAACCGGCAGATGTGGGATGAATCCTACTCCGCCTATCATGACCTCGTTTCGAAATACCCCGGTTCGCCCGAAGCGGCGGAAGCGTCCCGCCGCATGAAGGGGCTCATGAAGCACAACCCGCGCCGGGTGGCCTATCTGCCGGATAAAAAGTTGCTTGATGGCACAGAGAAGATAGACATACATCCTGAAAAGAACCTGCCGGAGGACGACTCCTCTGCGGCGTTCTACTCCATTTCGGTGGGCCCCCTCGTTTCATCGAAGAAGGCAGCTGAACTGAAGGTCCTCCTGAAAGAGTTCGATTTTCTCAGGACGGTGAAGCTCAGGGACGGGTTCGCCCTTTATGTCGGCAAGGGGACCGATGAAGAGTCGGCCCTGAGGATGAAGGTCCGCCTCGCCGAAGAATACGGCATCAACGGCCGCATCGTGCGCATTTCCGGCGACGGCGAGCGCTCCTATATATACGGGGAATAGCGATGGACTCGAAGATCACTCCTGCGATGAAGCAGTACCTGGACATGAAAAAGCAGTACCCCGAGGAAGTGCTCTTTTTCCGCATGGGCGATTTCTACGAGATGTTCTTCGAGGACGCGCGCATAGCCTCCAAGATCCTGGACATCGCACTCACCTCGCGTCAGAACGACATCCCCATGTGCGGCATACCCTATCACGCCGCGGAAAGCTATATCGCCCGCCTCATAAAGGCGGGAAAGCGCGTGGCGATCTGCGAGCAGATGGAAACGGTCCCTTCGAGCGGCACTGTCGTGAAGCGGGAGGTGGTCAGGGTCGTCACCCCGGGCACCGTCGTGGAGGCCAACCTCCTCCAGTCGGACGAGAACAATTTCCTCGCCTCGGTCATCATCGACAAAAAAGCGATCGGTCTTTCCTTCGTGGACATATCGACCGGGGATTTCTTCCTGTCATCCATCGATAAATCTCCGGACCTGTTCCGCAGCGAAATCATCAAGTTCAACCCGCGCGAGGCGGTGCTGTACGAGGGCGATTCCCCGGATAACGCTGTTTACGCGGATTTTATCAGGACGAGGGACATCCCGGTCTACCGCATCAATGAATGGCTTTACGACGCGGACTACATGACCAGCATCATATGCGAAACCTTCCGGATCGCAGGCACCAAGGGCCTGGGCATAACCGACGACCTTGACGTGATGACCGCCGGGTCTATTCTCCAGTACCTCAAGGAGACCCACAAGAAGAGCTTCGACCACCTCAAGTTCCCCCGGAAGATAATTTCCGGGGACATCATGACCCTGGACGACGCGACGGTTTCAAATCTGGAGCTGGTCAGAAACCTCCAGGACGGGACGAAGAACCGCACCCTCTTCGCCGTCCTTGACTACACCTGCACCGCCATGGGGAGGCGCGCCCTCGAACGGAGCATCCTGCAGCCGCTCCTGGATGTCAGCGCCATAGAGCGGAGACTTGACATAGTACAGTATTTTCACGAGTTCCACCAGCTCACCCGCCAGGTCGCTGAGCACCTGTCGGGGATTCATGATATCGAGCGTCTCCTCTCCCGCTTCGCCGTAGGACGGACCTTTCCCCGGAACTTCATTGCCATCATGAACTCGGCCCGGGCCGCCGCGAAAATCCGGACGCTCCTTGCCGAGCAGCCGCACGACCTGGTCAGGGAGATCGCCGGCCGCATGCCGGACCTCAGCGGCCTGGCGGACATGATCAGGGCCGCCATCGACGACGATCCCGCCCTCTCCCCGGAACACGGCAGGGTGATACGGAAAGGGTTCAATGCCGAGCTGGACCGCATCTACGAACTCAAGACCAACGCGAAGAACTGGATCGTCGAGTACCAGGAAGAGGAAAAGAAAAACCTCGGCATGTCCACCCTGAAGATCCGCTACAACAAGATCCTGGGCTATTACATCGAGGTGAGCAAGGGCCAGGCCTCGGGCATCCCCGAATCGTATTACCGCAAGCAGACCCTGGTCGGCTCGGAGCGGTTCACGACGGAAAAACTGCAGGCCTTCGAGACCGAAATCCTCTCCGCGTCAGAAAAAATACTGCAGATCGAAAACGACGAGATCGACCGTCTGACGAAATCGGTCCTGGCCGCCCGCGGCGATCTCCAGGCGGCGGCGGAAATCATCGGCGACCTCGACTGCTGTTGCTCCCTTGCCCGGTCGGCCGTGGAAAACCGCTACGTCAGGCCGACCTTAAGCGACGACGGCATAACCCATATCAGGGAAGGCCGGCACCCGGTCGTGGAAAAATTCTACGCCAGGGAGGTCTTCATCCCCAATGACATCAACCTTGACGCCGACGAGAACATCATTAAGATCATCACCGGCCCCAACATGTCCGGCAAGTCCACGTACATACGCATGGCCGCGGTAATTCAGCTCATGGCCCAGATCGGGTCCTACGTGCCGGCCCGGGAGGCCCGCCTCTCCATTGCCGACCGCATTTTCACCAGGATCGGGGCCTCCGACAACATCTCCCGCGGCGAGTCCACCTTCCTGGTAGAGATGAACGAGACCGCCGGCATCCTCAACAACGCGACGTCACGGAGCCTCATCATCATGGACGAAATCGGCCGCGGGACCAGCACCTACGACGGCCTGTCCATCGCCTGGGCGGTGGTGGAATACATCCAGCGCTACCTCAGGGCGCGGACCCTCTTCGCCACGCACTACCACGAACTCACCCAGCTCGGCAGCCGCCGCGGCATAGTCAATTACACCGTCATCGTCAAGGAGCACCTGAACGGCGTCGACTTTCTGCACAAGGTGGTGCGCGGGGCCGCTGACAAGTCCTACGGCATCCATGTCGCCAACCTGGCCGGGATACCGAAGCCGATCATAGGAAAGGCCGAACAGATACTGCAGCGCCTCGAAAAAGGAAGGAAAAACATCAGGCCCCTGAACCCCGATGAGGAAGAGCAGTCGGAACAGCTCGAAATATTCAACGCCTCCAACCACCTGGTCATCCAGGCGATAAAAAACATCGATACCGACTCCCTGACCCCCATTGAAGCCCTGAACGAGCTTCACCGCCTTAAAAAACTGATCGAATAGAGCAAATAGCGTCACATTCCGTTCAACTGCCTTGTTAAAAATCAGAGGCCGGACAAAAATAATAGAAATTACTTGATTTTTTGCCGATTTTATTAATAGTGCTAATATATCATTGTTTAACCAAGAGGAATAATGTCTGACCTACAGTTTAAAGTCGAAAATTACCTCGCCAATTCCTTTGTCATTGTTGAAGGGAAAAAGAACGCCAATAATTTCTACATTATCCTCAAGGGAAAGGTAAAGGTTGCCAAGGAAAACCCGGTGATGTCGACCGAACCGTATTCCATACTTGGTCCCGGCGATTTTTTCGGAGTTGTATCATGCATGAGCGCCCATGCGAGGATAGAGTCAGCCGTTGCCCTTGAAAATGTCTCACTTATCTCGGTCGAAAGGGAAAAATTCGGCCTCCTGATCCAGAAAAACCCGACCGTGGCCATGAAAATCATCAGGTTTTTCAGCCGCCAGCTCCGCGATTTCGACCAGGCCATAACCAACCTTACCTTCAAGAACGTGGCCACCGAGGATCCGTCGCACCTGTTCAACATCGGCGAATACTACGTGAAGAAGAAAGTTTTCAACCATGCCATATACGCGTACCAGAAATACCTGCAGTACCGGCCGACAGGGGAAAACCGCGATACGGCAATCCAGCGGCTCCAGTCCCTTAAGGCGCCACTCAAATCATCCGACGTCGGCCAGCGCGCGGGCATGAACCGCAAATACCGCGACAACACCATGATATTCTGCGAATACGAGCCGGGCGAAGAGCTCTTTATCATCCAGTCGGGCAAGGTAAAAATCACCAAGATTGTCAACGAGGAAGTGCTCCTTGCGGTGCTCAAGCAGGGTGACATCTTCGGCGAAATGGCCATCCTCGACAACAAGCCGCGCAGCGCTTCGGCCATCACCTTCGGAGACGTGGAAGTCCTGGCCATCAACAAGTCCAACTTCGAGAGCATGGTCCAGGCGCAGCCCCAGCTGGCGACGCGCCTCATCCAGCTCCTGAGCGAGCGCATCTGGACCGCCTACCGGCAGCTTGAGAACCTGATGATCCATGACCCCCTGGGCCGCATCTACGATACCCTGCTCATACAGCTTGAGAAGCAGAAAATAAGGATCGAAGCCAAGCAGCCCCACAACTTCGAATTCGGCACAAAGGAACTCATCAACATGGTGGGCCTGCCCCCGGAAAAGGGCGACATGTACGTCGTGCAGCTCCTCGAGGACAAGCATTTCCAGCTGGTGGAAGGAAAGATAGTCTGCACGGACATCCTGGAGCTGGAAAAGAACGTGCAATTCTTCAAGAAAAAGTCCGCCATGGAAAGAAAACGTGAAGCCAGCAAAAACGTTTAAAGTCTTTTTCATTGTCCTAGCCGCCCTCGTTTTTGTCCTGTCCGCCGCCGTCACCCTCCTGGTCACCTTTTATCCGGCCGGGCGGATACTGGCGCTGGTGAACGACAAGGCTGAAAGCGCCCTGGGAAGAAAGGTCCTGATCAAGAATATCGGCTACGGTATCGGCGGCATCGTCCTCGATGATGTCACCGTGTTTGAATCGGACGAGAAATCACCCGTCCTGGCCGGAGTTGAAAAGGCGGACCTCCGCATCTCCTTGCTTTCTCTGCTGCGCATGGAGATCGACTTCAGCTCCATAACCCTTACAAAAGCCCGCTGCAATATAGTATTTGACGATACCAATGAATCAAATATCGGAAAGCTCGTAACCGGCCTCACGAAAGGAGGCGGCTCCGGTGTCTCGGCTAAAATATCAAAAATAAAGCTGATCGACGCGACCGTGACGCTGACCAATCCCCCGGCATACCTGGCCCCCCTGACCGGGACCTATACCGCAGACGCCACCATACGGATCCGGAAGAATATCGAAATCCGCGACTGCTCGGTAAGGCTGCCCCCGGGCCGGGGGACCCTTCAGCCGGAGCTGGATATCGAGACCGGGAAAGACGGCTTTACGATATCAGGCACCGTGAAACTGGAAAACGCCTCTCTTCTGTGGGTATACCAGTGGGGTAAGGACGTCAGGCTGCCGTACAATGTTGTCAACGGCACGGTTAAAAACCTTGTCATTACAAAGAACCATGTCCAGGGAGACGTCATCGCCACGTCGACCCTGCTGACCGCGAACAAACTGATCAGCGCCGCCGGCTTCTGCAGGGTCGACATCCCCGGCAGGACCGTCTTCATCGGCCGGACCCAGGGGGGGATTGATAAATCCACGTTTTATATCGACAACCTGCTCTTTACGTTCGACGGCAATCTTATCCGGTTCGGGTTCAGGAACATCAATTCGACAGTCCAGGACGCAGCCGCCGTCCTGAACTTCCTGCCGGCCAAGCTTTTCGGCAGGGTCGAGGGCGACCTGAATTACGGCGGCGGCCTGTACAACGGAAACCTCAGGCTGAGCAATTGCGGCTACGACCCGGATTCCGGCCTGGTCAGCGAGCTTCATGCATCCCTGACAATCACCGATAACAGGTTCAAGCAGACCGGGATCCCCTTCAAGTTCTACGGGAATCCCTGCGCGCTCTCCATAGCCTCGACCGATTCGTCCCTGTCGAAGCTGTTCATCAACGTGGGCGCGGAAACCATCGTGATCGATCCCGAGAAAAACAGGTTCTCCCGGGGCGACGCGCCGATCCACATACCCAGGGAAATAAGCGGCATCGTCAACGTGGGCCATCTTTCATACGGCCAGTACCGGATCAGCAACATACAGCTCCAGTACCTGCTCGCGGGGAGCACCGCCCGCATTCAGGGCTTCCAGTTCAATTTCGCCGAGGGGACCATTTCCGGCAGCGGCGCCGTCACCATGGGCCAGGGCGCGCCCCGGGCGTCCCTGTCGCTGAACTTCAGCACGATCATGACGCAGAAAGCCATCGATACCAATGAAAAGATACGAAACAGGCTTTTCGGGGTGGCGAACGGCAAATCGAAGATCGATTTCGAGCTGAGCGGCAAAATCCTCGAAACGGCCCGGGGCAATGTCGAGTTCACCATAGACAGGGGCAAGCTGGTAGACACCGGGATCCAGAACGGCCTGGGCCTCCTCCTGTCCGAACTCAAGTACAAGCTGCGGGACCTGGAGTTCAACAAGATCTACGGCAACATGGACATAAAGGGGACGACCTACCTGGTCAACTCCTTCATCTTCAATTCCAACAATGTCCGTCTCAAGATCACCGGCGTATTCAACGACAAGCTCGTGGCGAGCCCCCTGAACATCACCCTTGAATTCACCAGGACGTTCATCCAGGACCTCCCGGGCCTTATAACCATCGGGCTCAACAAATACCTGCGGGGAGAATGGTACATCATGCCCTTCTCCATGACAGGCGACATGATGAACGGAAGCAACGTGAAAAGGGTAAACTGAAAAGAATATCTCTGTGGGAATAGTTACTTAATACTTTTTATCCGCGTACTCCAGCCAGCCGCCGGCTTTGACAAGCTCACGGTCGAAATCGGAGATGGTGAAGCTTATCCTCTCCTCCTCGCCGTTTACCCGTATGATGAACTGGCCCATGGCGAAATCGGTCTCGATCTCGGCGTCCTTGCCCGCGGCGGCCCTGAAGAGATGGTCAATGGTCTCCCCGGGGAGCTCCACCGCCATCATGCCGCCGTTGTACATGTTCTGCCGGAATATCCGCGCGAAGCTTTCGGCGATCACCATGTTGATGCCGTTCACCTCCAGGGCCCACGGGGCGTGCTCCCGCGATGAGCCGCATCCGAAATTGGACCGCGTGATGATGACACTCTTCCCCGGGATGTCGCGGCGGTAGTCGAAGCCTTCCAGCTTCAGGCCTTCGAGGGCATGGGGCTTCAGCGCCTCCTTGGTGATCTCGGTAAGATAGTGGGCGGGGATAATCTCGTCGGTGTTGATATCAGCCCTGTCGAGGAAGAGCACCTTTCCGTTGAAATTCTTCATCTTATTTCCGTCCCCGGTAGAGTTCTGAATTGGTGATGGCGCCGGCGATCGCCGATGCCGCCGCCGTGGCCGGGCTCATGAGGTGAACCATGCCGCCGGCCCCCATCCTTCCCTGAAAGTTCCTGTTGGTGGTGGAGGCGCACACCTCCCCGGGGGCCAGCACGCCGTTGCTCATGCCCAGGCAGGCGCCGCAGGTTGGATTGGTGACGCAAAAGCCCGCGTCCATGAATATCTTTATGATCCCCTCGTCGAGGGCCATCTGGTATATCTTCGGCGTCGCCGGGGACACGATGGCCCTGACGCGGTCGCTGATCCTCTTTCCCTTCAGCACCTTCGCCGCGATCCTGAGGTCCTCGATACGGCCGTTGGTGCACGATCCTATGTAGATCTGGTCCACGGGGGTACCTTCCATGAGCCTGACCGGCTTTACCTGGTCCGGCTTGTAGTCGAAGGTGACCACCGGCTCGAAGGCCGACACGTCAAGGTCGATGACTTTCTCGTACCGCGCGTCTGGATCTGATATCCACTTCGCGTAGTCCCTGACCGCCTCGTCCGGCGTTGCGTAGTCCCCCCGGATGAATTCCCAGAGGTAATCCACCGTGGTCCTGTCGGGATAGCAGATCCCGCTGGTGGCGCCGGCCTCGACGGCCATGTTGCAGAGGGTCATCCTCGATTCCATCGAAAAGGCGGCAATGACCGGCCCGGTGAACTCGATGACCATGTTGGTGGCGCCGTTCACGCCGATCTTCGCAATAATGGATAGTATGACGTCCTTGGCGAAAACTCCGTCGGGGAGCTCCCCGGTGACATTGATCTTCATGGTCCGGGGGGAATTGAAGGCGCATACTCCCTTGAGGATGGCCACTTCAAGGTCCGTTGATCCCACGCCGGCCGCGAAGGCCCCGAAGGCGCCATGGGTGCAGGTGTGGGAATCCCCCATGATGACGGTGTAGCCGGGCCGCACAAAGCCCTTTTCCGGGAACAGGGCGTGACAGACGCCGTTGCGGCCGATGTCAAAATAGTCCTGTATGCCGTGGCGCCGAGCCCATTCGCGCAGTATCTTCCCCTGCTCCGCCGTTTTTGAGTCCTTGGCGGGGGTCACGTGGTCTATCACCGCCTTTATCTTCTTCGCATCGAAGACCCTGTCCTTGCCCTTCGCGATCAGGTCGTTGATCGCGATCGGCGTGGTTATCTCGTGGCAGAAAACCACGTCAAGGGTCAGAACATGTATGGTCGGGGTTGGATTATCAATGCGATGTGAATTGAATATTTTTTCCGCTATCGTATATCCCATTTATTGAATACCTTTAATCTCCAGAGGGCTGTTTTCAAGAAACTCGCCCTCGGTGTCCCCCTCGTCGTCGTCGCCCGGGGCCACCGTGCCGATATTTTTAAACGCTACCGCTTTCCCCTTCAGGACGACCTTCAGCCGGGCCGATTCCTGCACCGCGCCCTTCAGCAGTTCGTTTGCCAGGGAATCCTCGATATCGCTCTGAATTACCCTGCGAAGATTTCTTGCTCCGAAATTTTCGTCAAATCCTTTTTCAATCAGGTATTTCTTTATTCCCGAGGAAAAGACCAGTTCTATCTTCCGGTCCCACAGCTTCTCATTGATCCGCGAAAGCATCAGGTCGACGATCTTCCGGATGTGGTTGCGGTCAAGCTTGTGGAAATACACGACCTCGTCGATCCGGTTGAGGAATTCCGGGCTGAAAAGGCGCTTCAGCTCGTCGCTCACCTTGTCCTGCGCCCCGTTTTCGCGGCTTTCATCGTCGCCGAAGCCCATCTTGCCTATCTTCTGGTACTCGCGGTTGCCGATGTTCGAGGTCATGATGATGATCGTGTCTCGGAAGCTTATGGTCGATCCTGAACCGTCGGTCAGCTCGCCCTCCTCAAAGACCTGAAGGAGTATGTTGAATACATCCGGATGGGCCTTCTCGATCTCGTCGAGGAGTACGACCGAATAGGGCCTCCGCTTGATCTTCTCGGTGAGCTGCCCGCCTTCCTCGTAGCCTATGTAGCCCGGGGGCGCCCCGATGAGGCGGGAAACGGAATGCTTCTCCATGTACTCTGACATGTCCACGCGGATAAGATTGCGCTCGTCGTCGAAGAGGAATTCCGCGAGGGCCTTGGCCAGCTCGGTCTTTCCCACGCCGGTCGGGCCGAGGAATATGAAGGCGCCCATGGGCCGGCTGCCGCTGCCGAGGCCGGTCCGCGACCGCCGTATGGCGCGGCTAACGGCCCGGATGGCGTCGTCCTGGCCGATGATCCTCTTGTGGATTTCCTCCTCCATGCGGATCAGCTTGTCCGATTCGGACTCCTCGATGCTCTTGACCGGGATGCCGGTGCTCTCGGACACGATCAGCGCTATCTGGTCCGGGGTGACCATGATCTCGTACTCGTTCTTCTTGTCGTGCCAGTTCTCCATCTTTTTAGTGAGGATTTCCCGCTTGTCGTGTATCATGTCGCGGATGGCAGCCGCCTGCTCGTATTCCTGCGACAGCACCAGCTCGTTTTTCTTGGTTATCAGGCCGTCGATCTCCGCTTCCAGGGCTATGATGTCCTCCGGCATGTCAAAATTCTCCAGCCTTGCCATCGCGCCCGCTTCGTCGATGACGTCAATGGCCTTGTCCGGCAGGCATCGGTCATTGATGTACCGGTCCGCCAGCACCGCCGCCTTTACGAGGGATTCCTGGTTAAACCTGACCTTGTGATGGCTCTCGAAGCGTTCCTTCAGGCCCTTCAGTATCTTGATGGTCTCGTCCACGTCCGGCTCCTCAACCAGGATGGACTGGAAGCGGCGCACCAGGGCGGTGTCCTTTTCGACGTACATCTTGTACTCGTTGATGGTCGTGGCGCCGATGCACTGCAGCTCGCCGCGGGCCAGGGCCGGCTTGAGGATGTT
>DAONAJ010000079.1:0-18295 GCA_035400945.1 Spirochaetota bacterium | reverse complement strand
CTGAGAACGGATTATAATGTTAACAACAATACACGGATTGATTGTTTTTGACATCATGGGAAACCCCGAGATTCGGAAAAAATGGGCCCGGCAACCCTGAAAAAATGTTCTTGCCATACGTCATTAATTATGAATAATGACCTGTCAAAGAAGCCGCATCGGGGATGATGCCGGCTGCCGGAGCGCGACAGGCATACAACCCGACCGGACACGAGAGAACTGAAGACCAATGGCACGAAACGGAAAATTAGCAGAAGACAATATCGTTAACAGCATCATCGGCGAAGGCTCGGATTTCAAGGGGGAATTCAAGATAAACGGCCTCCTCAGGATCGACGGGCACTTCCAGGGCACCATAGAGACAGACGGCAAGGTTCTGATAGGACAGACCGGGGAAGCGGTCACCGACATCAAGGCGAGGCTTGTCGTGGTGGGCGGCATGGTCCGCGGCAACATTTTCGCCACCGAGCGGGTCATATTCCTGTCGACGGGCGTCATCAACGGCACCATCATCACGCCGAGCCTCATCATGGAGGACGGCGTCAAGTTCGAGGGCACCTGCACCATTAACAAACGTCCGGAAGAAATGCAATGATCGAGATAACCGGGGCCCGCACCCGAAAAGACGAAAAGGAAAAGATCTCCAAAAAAGGGAGGCTTTCTTCGGTGAAGCACGGGAGCAAGACCTTTTCCTCCGAGCTGCACAAGACCATGGCCCTTGACATCGAGGGCACCATCGACGAACTCATGGAAGACCTGAAGGACCAGGAGAAGCGCTTCCTCGAAAAGCAGAACGACCATGAGCTCCTCCGGTACAAGGCCCTGGTGCAGAAGATAATCAAGCAGATCATCGCCGAGGGCCTGCAGGAAAAAACGCTGAAGCGTAAAAAGAAAAACTGGGGGGACTACGTCATCATCGAAAAGATCAACACGAAGCTCCTCGACCTCACCAGCGCCATCACCAGGCAGAACAAGGCCTTCAATCTCCTCAAAACAATTGAAGAAATCCGCGGACTGATACTGGACCTGGTCTATTAATCGTTCACGCCCCATGAACACCGCCGGCATCATCGGTCATACCCGCCAGCTGAAGATCCTGGAACTCCTCAGGAGCGGCGGAAGCCTGCCCGGGACGATGCTGTTCTCCGGCAGGCCGGGTATTGGAAAGAAGCTGATCGCGCGGCGGCTCCTCGCGTCGCTCTTCTGCGGCGCCGGCGATCCGCCCTGCCTGACATGCCCTGTCTGCCAGCAGATCGCCGGCGGCACCTTCCCGGACCTCATCGAGCTCAGGCCGGATGAAAAGGGCACGATACCCATCGGCAGCGCGGACCGGAGCGAGGCCGGAAGCGTCCGGTGGCTCATAGACCGGCTGTCAAAGAAGTCGGTGTCCGGCAGCTACGGCGTCCTCATCGACGGCGCCGAATGCATATCCACCGGCGGGCAGAACGCGCTCCTGAAGACCATCGAGGAGCCGCAGGAAGGGGCGCACATCATCATCATTACCGCCAACAAGTCCCTCATACTGCCGACGATACTGTCCCGGTGCATGGACCTGTCCTTCAACCCACTGAGCAGCGCCGAGGTGCTCCGGGTCCTTGAAGCGGAGGGATCCACCCTGCCCGGCAGCGGCCTCATCGCGGACCTGTCCGGCGGCTCCGTGGAGGCGGCCCTTTTCCTTGCCGATGAAGCAATCCTTTCCGTCATCGGCACCCTCTGCAGGGAACTGTCCGCCTATCTCAACAAGGGGGAAAGCCTGATACTGGACATGACGGCGATCCAGAAAAAAATAACCATGGACCAGCTCCTCACGGTCATGCTCAATGCCTACCGGACCATGCTGGTCGCCGCCATTGGCGGGGCTCCCCTTGATCCCTTCCTGGATGATATCCGGGTGGACGACCGGGAAAAGTTGGCCAAATTAATAAAAATTCTGCTTGCCCTGCGGAAAGGGCTTGCCAATAATTTAAACATCCGCAGCGCTTTGAAGGGAATGCTTTACTCCATTGAAAGCATCGACGAGCTCGGCCTGCCGCGCCTCGATCGGGCGGAATGACAAGGAAGCAACATGGAAATTTCAGCGGTAAAATTACGGAACAGCTATCAGATAAATTACGTGGACACGAACCACCTTTTCGTGAACCAGAACGCCCTCTGCGTGGTCGAGACCGAGCACGGCATCGATATCGGCAACGTATTCAAGTGCCGGAAGACGCAGAAGGAATCCGGCATAGAGGTGAAGGGAAAGCTGCTGCGCCTTACAACCCCGGACGACCTGAAACAGCTCCCCGAGATCGCGGCCATCGAGAAGAACGCCTTTGACAAATGCCGGGAAAAGGCAAAGGCCAAGAAGCTCGACATGAAGCTCATCTCGGTCAAGTGCCTTTTCGACCGCACCAAGATCATCTTCTATTTCGTCGCGGAGAACCGCATTGACTTCCGGGAACTGGTGCGCGAGCTGGCGTCCATTTTCAGGACCCGCATCGAGATGCGGCAGATCGGCGTGCGCGACGAGGCCCGCCTCGTGGGGGGCTACGGCCCCTGCGGCAAGCAGCTTTGCTGCGTCCACCAGAGCGAGGAGTTCGAGCCGGTATCGATCAAGATGGCGAAGGAGCAGAACCTGAACCTGAACTCCCTGAAGATTTCCGGGATGTGCGGCCGGCTCCTCTGCTGCCTCGGTTACGAGTACAAGCTTTACAAGGAAATCAACGAAAACATGCCCGACCCGGGGGCGCAGATCATAGCGGGCGACACCACCTATGTGGTCACCAACGTCGACACCCTCAAGGAAACGATACGGATGCGCCACAAGGACCGGACCGTGGAGATATTCAAGAGCGACCTCGAGATCAACGGCAAGAGCTACGTCCTCAAGAAGGAGATCGTGACCAAGATCGAGACCGCCGAGGAAGACAACCACGAGGAAGACACGTACACGCTGTAGACCCCCCTGTCCCCCCGAGGGGGCATGAATTAGAATGATAGTTTCTATATGCCTGTCATTTCAACGACTTCCGGATATTCCGGGACGAAGAGTTCGAAATGACAGCAGTAACGGGAGGGATTATACACCAAGATAAAGCATGATCCCGCGCGCCCCCTCAGGGGGACAGGGGGGTCAAAGAACAGGATCCCATGAAAGAGAAATTCTACGTCACAACGCCCATTTACTACGTCAACGCAGAGCCCCATATCGGCCACGCCTATACCACGGTCCTCGCGGACTGCATGAGCAGGCTCCACGCCCTGCTCGGCTATGATTCGTATTTTCTTACCGGAACGGACGAGCACGGTGACAAGATCGACCAGGCGGCGAAGACCCACAACACCACGCCCCAGGAGTACGCGGACCGCATCAGCGGCCTGTTCCGGAAGACCTGGACCGACCTCGGCATCGGCTTCAGCGACTTCATCCGCACCACGGAGAAGCGCCATGTCGTCGTGGTCCAGAAAATACTGCAGAAGGTCTATGACGCCGGCGACATCTACTTCGGCAGCTACGGCGGGTTCTACTGCGTCGGGTGCGAGCGCTTCTTCACCGAGAAGGAAATGGTCGACGGCAAGTGCCCGGATCATGACCGCAAGCTCGACTTCATCGAGGAGAAGAACTACTTCTTCAAGATGAGCAAGTACCAGGACTGGCTCATCGGCCATATCGAGCAGAACCCGGACTTCATCCGCCCCGAACGGTACCGGAACGAGGTGATGGCGCTCCTGAAGGGCGAGGTCCTGGAGGACCTGTGCATCTCGCGGCCCAAGTCGCGCCTCCAGTGGGGGATCACCCTCCCCTTCGACCAGGACTACGTCACCTACGTCTGGTTCGACGCCCTCATCAATTACATAAGCGCCATCGGCTGGCCGGACGGGGAAAAGTTCAGGGACTACTGGCCCGCGGTGCAGCACATCATCGCCAAGGACATCGTGAAGCCCCACGGGGTGTTCTGGCCCACCATGCTTAAGGCAGCCGGCATCGAGCCGTACCGGAACCTGAACGTCCACGGCTACTGGAACATGCAGGACGCCAAGATGTCCAAAAGCCTGGGCAACGTGGTGACGCCGAAGGACCTCGCCGACCGCTACGGCAACGACCAGATGCGCTACTTCTTCCTCCGCGAGATGAGCTTCGGCAACGACGCGAAATTCAGCGAGGACGTCATCATCGACCGCATCAACTTCGACCTGGCCAACGACTGGGGGAACCTGGTGAACCGCACGGTCAACATGCTGGGCAAGTTTTTCAATGGATCCATGCCGGCCTTCAACCCGGCCGAACCCGCCGACCGCGACGACCTTATCGCCCGTTTCACCGCCGCGTCCGCGGACTACATCGCCCTGGCACGAAAGTTCCAGACCAGCGCGGGCCTGGAAAAGCTCTGGGAGTTCATCCGCCACCTGAACAAGTATATAGACACGCTCAAGCCCTGGCAGCTGGCGAAGGACAACGACACGACTCGCCTATCATCGGTCATGAGGAACCTCCTCGAGGCGATCTACAGCATCTCAGTGCTCCTCTCGCCGGTCCTGGTGAGCTCGAGCGCGGCCATCATCGCGGCCCTTGGCGCGGAAGGCAAGCCCCGCGACACGAAGACCCTGGCGTCGTTCTCGAACCTGGAAGACGGCCGCGCCGTCGGGCAGCTCGGGATACTCTTCCCGCGCCTTGAAAAACGGGCCGCCGATTCCGGCGAGGCAAAAAAGACCCACACCAAAAAACAGGGAGAAAAAACCATGGCAGTGGGAGCGGAAGGACTGGTTGACATATCGGAATTCGCGAAGATCGACATCCGGGTGGCGAAGATTCTCACCGCCGTGAAGGTCGAGGGGTCCGACAAGCTCCTGGAGCTCCGGATCGACTCGGGACTGGACGAGCGGACCATCGTCGCCGGCATAGCTAAATGGTACGAGCCGGAGACGCTCCCCGGCAAAAAGATTCTCCTTGTCGCGAACCTGAAGCCGGCCACCATCTTCAAGCGGACCTCCAGCGGCATGCTCCTGGCGGCCAAGGCGCCCGGCTCCGACAGGCCGGTCCTGGTTGAGATCGACGACTCCATACCGGCGGGGGCGAAACTGGGCTAGGGCATGAAACTCGGGATCCTCTCAGACACGCACAATAACATCGACGTGGTCCGCCGCGCCCTGGACCTGCTGCGCGACAGCGGCGTCAGCCATGTCGTGCACGCCGGCGACATCACCTCGCCCAAGATGCTATCCCTCTTCACGGGGTTCACCGCCCGTTTCGTCCTGGGCAACGGCGACATCGACAGCGAGGCCCTGAACGAGGAGTCCCGGAGGCTCGGCTTCGGGCCCATCGGGGAAAGCTGCGTCTTCGAGGAAGAAGGGAAAAGCATCATCGTCTTTCACGGAAACAACGTCCCGATGTTCCGCGAGGCCGTGGCATCGGGGAAGTACCACTACGTGATAAAGGGACACACGCACCTCTTTGAAAATTACACGGCGGGGACCTCGCGGGTCATCAATCCCGGGGCCCTCTACGGCGCCGACGAGTTCACCGTCGCGATACTGGACACCGAGACCGGGAAGGTGGAGCGGATCCTGGTGGAGGCTGAGTGAGGGTCACTCCCGGGGCTTGACCTCGGCGAAAAAGAGGGCGCACTGGGAAAGCCACAGGAGGCGCTGCTCCGGGGTGAGGCGGTCGAAATCAGTGTGGCCGTCGAAATCCGACGGTGTTGTTTTATCAAGCATCTTCATGAATTCTTCCATGTCAGCGCTGCTGTCTTTCTTCTCTTTCATTCCCTGCCCTTCTCAATGATTTTTTCAAGGAGCCGTATGTCAAACAGGTCCTTGTCCCGGGGCGGATTGATCGCCTTCTTCATCTCCAGGAGCTTTTTCTTGGACACCAGCCGTATCTTCATGGGGCCCACCGACATGGTTTCCGCGTGGTCCTTCAGCTTCTCATAGGAAAAGCGGTCGGTGATGAACACGTCCACCTGCCTGAAGGGATTCTTCGTGTCAAAGAAGGAGAATACGACCGCGTTCTTTTCATCGACCATGGCCCTGCGCTTCTCCCCGTCAAGTATCGACTCGGCCGGCACCGGGGCCCGGGGGGCAAGGCCCAGCTTCCTCATGGCATGGAGGAACCGCCTGAGGTTCCCCTCGTCCATGCCTACCGAGAGATCCAGGTCCATGGTCATGCGCTCCACGCCGTGGAGCACGAGGGCGACGCCGCCGCAGATGATGTAATCGACGCTGTTGTCATTGAGCGTCGTGATGATCTCTTTCAGGTAATTGTTCTTTTTGCCGAACATGCCGTCCCGCCGCGTCCCCTTTCTCTGTATAGAATATGATAGCTTCCCGCGGGCGGCCTGTCAACTCAATTGCGCGCCGCGGCGCCGGGGTAATAATATTTTACTTGCCATTCAGGCTCACCTGCCATACCGTCGCGGCATGGCAGCGGATAAGGGAGTCTATATCGTGACCGGCGCCAATTCCGGGATCGGCAGGGCCATTGCGCGAAAACTGGCCCTCATGGGCCTCCCCGTGGTCATGGTGTGCCGCAATCCCGAAAAAGGCGAAGAGGCCCGCGCGGAAATAAGCTCGGGGGCGCCTGGTATGGTGGAACTGGTCCAGGGCGACCTGGGGGATGTTGAAGGCGTCCACAGGCTGGCGGCGGAACTGCTGAGGCGGCAAAAGCGCATTGCCTGCCTCATCAACAACGCCGGCATCTGGATGCAGCGCCGCGAGGTCAACGCCGACGGCCTGGAGATCACCTTCATGGTGAACCACCTGGCGCCCTTTATCCTTACAAACCTACTGCTGCCGCGGCTGAAAGAAAACGCCCCTGCCCGGGTGGTGAACATCGGCGCCGGCCTCTACGTGTTCGGCACGGCCGATCCTGAGAGGACGCCCAGCGGACTCGACTTCAGCCGGTCCCGCACTTACGCGGACTCAAAGCTCTGCAGCCTCCTGGTCATGCTGGAGACGGCGCGGCGCATCGATGGCACCGGCGTGACGATCAACGCCGTGCACCCCGGCGTCATCCGCACCGGCCTGGGCGACGGTCCGGGACCTCTCGGGCTGCTGACACGGCTCATGAAAAGATTCGCATCGACACCGGAACAAGGCGCCGACGCGCCGGTCTGGCTCGCCACATCGCCGGATGTCGGGGGAGTGAGCGGCAAATTCTTTATGCTCCGAAAAGAGGGGAAACTCACCGATACCGCCAGGAACGAGGCACTGGCGCGGAGCTTCTGGGACCTGAGCGTGAGGCTGGGGAAGATTAAGGATGCACCCTGACCCGTTCCGGTGCCTGTCATGCCGCGGTTCATGACGATGGAAAATTTATCCCGCTGCCCTGAAATTTCATTTACATTTCCCCCGAGATGGCTACGATTGGGCTGCATTAAATCTGGACAGTTACGGAGCTATCATGGCGAAACTCAAGGCGATAACCTTCGACCTGTGGGACACCATCATCCACGACGATTCGGACGAGCCGAAGCGCAAGGCGGCCGGCAGGCCCACAAAAAAAATCGAGCGCCGCGCCCTGGTCCACGATTACCTGAAGCGCCATGAATCGATAGGCAGGGACCTGGTCGACCGCGTGTACGACACCGCGGACGCGGCCTTCTCCAAGGTCTGGAAGGAACACCATATCACCTGGACCGTGGCGGATCGCCTGGGCATAGTCCTCAAGGGCCTGGGACGAACGCTGCCGGACATGGAGTTCGCGGAGCTGGTGCGACTCCACGAGGAGATGGAGCTTGAGTTCCGCCCCGATATCATCCCCGGGGTGAAAGAGGCCCTGAAGGAACTCCACGGAAAATACCGCCTGGGCGTGATATCGGACGCCATCTTCACCCCCGGCAGGGCCCTGCGGCAGATCCTGTCCGAGGCCGGGCTTATCGGGTTCTTCGACGTCTTCGTCTTTTCCGACGAGGCCGGCCGGTCCAAGCCTGACCCGGCCGTATTCCTGGCCGCTGCCGAGCTGTTCGGCGTCAAGCCCGGGGAGATGGTCCATATCGGCGACCGGGAGCAGAACGACATAGAAGGCCCGCACCGGGTCGGCGCCCGGGGAGTGCTCTGCACTGCGGTCATCGACCGCGGCAGCGGCGCCACGAAAGCCGACGGGGTCTTTCACGATTACGCCGAGCTTCCGGGCGTCATCGCCCAGCTGAAATAGATCACACAAGCGACAGCAAGGAGATATTCATGGCACGCCAGTACCGCTTACTCATCATCGACGGATACCCCAAGCCGAGCCGCGAAGAATTCGACGCCGCCGGCATGAAGTACGCCGGGAAGCTCTATGAGGAAATGCTGCTGCGCTACCTCCCCGGCGCGGCCTGCGATATCCTCCACACCAGCGATCCGGGCGTGACGATCCCGTCGCTGCAGGAGCTCACCGCCTACGACGGGGTGCTCTGGCCGGGATGCAACCTCACCGTGTACCACACCGACGACGAGCGGGTGAAGCCGATGCTGGCCCTCTGCGACCGGGCCTTCGAGGCCGGGCTCCCGCAGTTCGGCACCTGCTGGGGGATCCAGCTTCCCGCCTTCGTGGCCGGCGGCGAGGTGAAGGCGAACCCGAAGGGGCGCGAGATGGGGATCGGCCGGAAGATACGCCTCACCGAGGCGGGGAAAAAGCACCCCATGATGAAGGGAAAACCCGAGGTCTACAACCATTTCGTGAGCCACGATGACGAGGTGACACGCCTCCCGGAAGGGTCGGTGCTGCTGTCGGGAAACGACTTCTCCCATGTGCAGGCGGCGGAAATCAGATACAAGAAGGGCGTGTTCTGGGGGCTCCAGTACCACCCGGAGTACGACCTCCATGAAATGGCGCGGCTCATGGTCGCGCGGGAGAAAAAGCTCACGGAGCTCGGCTTTTTCCGGGGCCACGGGGACTTCCAGGAGTACGTTGACCGCCTGGAGGCCCTTAACGCCGAGCCGCAGCGGAAGGACCTGCGCTGGCAGCTCGGCATCGACGACGATATCCTGTCGGCGGACATCCGCCAGTGCGAGTTCAGGAACTGGGTCGAAACCCTCATTCTGGGAAAGAAGTGAAAAGGAGGCATCATGTCAGTCCACCGGCAGAACGAACAACTCGTAGAAGCGATCCAGGGAAAGGCCATTGCCGGCGCCATATCGTGCGCGGCGGTGTTCACGGTCATCGACGAACTGAAGATCGAGCCGATCGAAGCGGGACGCTCCCTCGACCTGATGGAAATCTCCATCATAAAATGCCAGCTGGGCCTCTTCGGCTACAGCCCGGACAAGAAAATAGTCAAGCCCGCGGAAACGGTATCGGAGGAGATGAGCAGGGAGATATCTGCCTGTCTGAAGGACGGCTTCCTCTCCTGCGCCGACGCCTGGTCAATCGCAAAAAAACTGAAGGTGGCGAAGATGCAGGTATCGGCCGCCTGCGACACGCTGGGAATAAAGATAAAGCCGTGCCAGCTCGGCGCGTTCTGATACAGGGTAACACAAAACAATAATATGACACCGGTCATTGCGAGCGAAGCGAAGCAATCGTGTACTTATTAACTTAACTGTCTGGCATAGACATAAAGATAAAAGAAAAAGATTACTTCGTCTTCCCGATTACATCGGGACTTCTCGCAATGACAAGCCGACAAGAATTTTTCATCTGGACCGCTCCGTGATCGAGGGGGTCCCGGCCATGGCGGATATCGAGCGGTATTTCGAGCGGCCCTGGATAGACCACGTCCCCGGCTGGGTCGGCGGCTACATCCATCCCGCGGGCAACATGCCCGACTACGGCAGGGAGTTCGCCTCCGAGGCCGGCGAAGGCGCCCTGGTGCCGCACCTGGATTTCACCCTCGAGGAAAAACGCACGCTGCTCATCAGGCTTGTCCAGCTCGGCATTGATCTCTACGGCATCGTCCAGGACGGCGGGGAGGAAAACTGGCCCAATAACGGCGGCTACGCCAGCGGCAGGAAATGGCCCGTCATCTTCGCGGGGCTCATGCTGGGCGAGCTCTCCATGTCAGGCATCGGCCTATGGAGCGGCGATTACACCCATGAGGGCGGCGCCGGCCATGTCCATTTCGGCGAGGACGACCAGACCTTCTACGTCACCGCTGCCGATAGCACCCTTGACCATCATCCCGACGACCGGGCCTGCGAGCTTAAATACGCCGCCTCCGACAGCTCTCATCATGGGCCAGCGTGAGGAATGGAACCACGACGTGATTTTCGATTACATGGACCGGTACATAGCGGTGGAACTGGCGGTCAACGGGAAAGGGGCCTGGACGCGGTCCTGGTCGCGTTTCGCCGAAAATGCATGGGACTTGTACCGGCCCGGCCTCTCAGCTGAATGGCCGGTATGGACCAGGACAAATGTGGCTGACGATTTATTCTGCGACTAGGGACGCATCACTTCAACGCCTTCGCAATCCTCTCCAGTGCCCGCTCCACGTTCTCGTGTGAATTGAAGGAGCTGATGCGGATGTAGCCCTCGCCGCAGGCGCCGAAACCCGCCCCGGGCGTTACCACCACCCCGGCCTTCTCCAGGAGCATGTCAAAGAAGGACCAGGAATCCCGGTCGCCCTTGACCCAGATGTAGGGGGCGTTCACCCCGCCGGTGCATGAAAAGCCGAGGGAACCCATGCCCTTGATGATCATGGCGGCGTTCTTCAGGTAGTAATCCCCCATCTCGCGCACCTGCCGGCGCCCCTCGTCAGTATAGACGGCTTCCGCGGCGCGCTGGACCGGGTATGAAACGCCGTTGAACTTGGTTGTCTGCCGGCGCAGCCACAGCGGGTGGAGATTGACCTCCTCGCCCTTCTGGGTGTAGGCGCGGCACTTCTTCGGCACCACCGTATAGGCGCAGCGGGTCCCGGTAAAACCGGCGGTCTTCGAATAGCTGCGGAACTCGACGGCCACCTCGTCGGCGCCATCGATCTCGTAGATGCTGTGGGGCAGGGACTCGTCGCGGATGAAGCTCTCGTAGGCAGCGTCAAAGAGGATGAGGGCCCTGTTATCCCGCGCGTATTTCACCCACTTCGCCAGCTGTTCCTTCGTCGCTGTCGCCCCTGTCGGGTTGTTGGGGAAGCAGAGATAGATGAGGTCGACCTTCCGTTCCGGGACATCGGGGACGAAGCCGTTCGCTTCCGTAGACTCAAGGTAGATGAGCCCCTCGTAGCGGCCGTCGCGGTTCACGCCGGTCCTGCCACCCATGACATTGGTATCGACATAAACCGGGTAGACCGGGTCGGGCACGGCTATGGCGATGTCGCCGGCGAAGAGCTCCTGGAAGTTTCCCGTGTCGCACTTGGCCCCGTCGCTTACGAAGACCTCATCGGCGGCAATGGCGGCGCCGCGGGAGCGGAAATCGAATTCGGCGATCTTCTCGCGGATGAAGTCATAGCCCTGTTCGGGGCCGTAGCCGCGGAAGGTCTTCTCCGATGCCATGTCGTCAACGGCGCGGTGGAGCGCCTCTATGCAGGCCGGCGGAAGCGGCAGGGTTACATCGCCGATACCCAGGCGGATGATCTCCATCGAGGGATTTTTCTTTGAAAAATCAGCGACCCTCTTCGCGATGTCGGAAAAAAGATATGACGCCTTGAGCTTCAGGTAATGTTCGTTGACCCGTATCATGGGAGCCTCCATCCGGATAGTAAGGGGAAAAGGCCGCTGCCGGCCTATTGGGCTCAGAAAAGTACAACCTTCCTGTTTTTAGGCAAGCATAATTTTGGATATATTCCTGCGAAATACCATGAATTCCTCTGTTAAGATAGCCTGATAATGCCGGTTCAAATGCAGGATAATAAAAGTCTTAAAATTTCCGAACAATGATCTAATGATTGAACAAAGGTCAAAAAAATGTTGATTAATATACCCGACATTTTACCCTGACCATAGGTGGTAAAAACTGAAGTGTTTATAAGATCATTTTTCGCTTTTGCAGCACTGTTATTAACACTCACCGGATGCACCCGGGACGTCTTACTGGATCTTTCCAAGGACTGGAAATATACAACATACGAATGGGAGCAGGGAAAACCCGCTGACAAAGAACCGGCGGCAACCAATTTCGACGACCGCGATTGGCGCGTGGTTCATTCCCTGCCCGCTGCCATCACCATGGAGCGCAAAAAGAACGTAATCTGGCTCCGCAAGACCATCGTTATCCCAGAATCTTACAGGAACGAAGACCTTGCCATCTACCTGGGCAGGATTTGGGACCAGGAATCAACCTATTTGAACGGCATAAAAATAGGCTCCTACGGCAGGGAATATCCCGACTTCCATTCGGACTGGAACGTCACGGCATACCATTTCCTCCCAGACGGGTTGATACGCTACGGCAAACCGAACGTGGTGGCGGTGCGCCAGTTCACCAACCAGCAGGCTAATTTCAACGGGAACCCCTATATCGGCCGCGCTTTTGAAGTCCGCGTTTACACCTTCTGGAAGCGCTTCATGGCGGAATACCTTCCCATGGCCTTCGGCGTCCTCACTTTCTTCATCGGCCTGGGCATCCTGGCACTCTTTTTCACCACGGGGAGGAACAATAAACTCCTTCTTCACATCGGCGGGATATCGGTGATATGGTTCGTCCTGTCGACTCATTTCTGGCTTCCATATTTCGGCAGCATCCCCTGGAACACCCAGGACCAGTCCTTTTACATTCTTTCTTCCCTGATGATGTTATGGATTTACTGGTTCATTGAAAAAGCCCTCAGTCTCAGGATAAAATGGGCCAGGATCGTGGTCATTGCCTGCATGATCCTGTGCGTCGGCCTTTCAGTTACCGCCACGGAAATGGATCCCATCACCGGCTGGCGTTTCAATATCATAGGCCCCCTGGGCGTCATAGGCCAGATGATCTGGGGCTACCTGCTAATCCTCGGCATCATCCGGAAAAAGAAGGACGCGGCCATCATGATGATCGGCTACATCATATTCATGGGCACCATGGTGCACGACGCCCTGATGATGAACCGCCTCATCATGTCCGACAACTTCATGATCAACTTCGGATATCCCGGATTCTTCATATCGTTCGCGATAATGATCGTCATACGGATCACCGCCATGGGCAGGGAACTGGCGGAATCAACCAGTCTCATCGAGGAAAAAAACGCCAGGCTGAACAACGTCCTCGACAAGGTGGCGGACTCGACGGACGAGCTTATACAGATTTCGTTGACCGTCGAGAAAACTTCATCCACGCTCAAAAACGAAATGGACCAGCAGGGGGCCAGCCTCGAACAGACATCTTCGGCAATTGAAGAGATATCCAGCTCCATCGACTCTGTGGCGCAGCGGGCCGTGGAACATGACGGGATCATACGGAAGTGCGGCGAGCTCCTGAACACGAACATGTCGTCCCTCCGGTACATCACCGAGTCAGCGCAGTATGCCGTGTCCCTGGGCGAGCGCAACCGGGAGGACACCAACAAGATCACCGTGCGCCTTGACGAGATCAAGGAAGGGATGATAAAACTCAAGGATTCATCGTCGTCGATCGAAAAGATCGCCACCATCATCAACGAGATCGCGGAAAAGACGAACCTCCTCTCCCTGAACGCAGCCATCGAAGCGGCCCGTGCGGGACAGCACGGACGGGGCTTCGCGGTCGTCGCGGACGAGATCGGAAAGCTTGCCGACAGCTCCGTGCGTCAGGCAAAATCGATACAGGACATCGTCAAGGACATTGTTGCCGACATCGAGGGCAAAACAAACCTCATCATCGAGTCGTCCCAGTCAATCACCGACATCAACGCGTCGGTGAACAACCTGAGCACCGCGAGCGAGGCCATTGTAAAGCTCTGCGTGAACCAGGAGAAACTGACGCGGGAAGTCCACGATTACATGAACCGGATCCTGGAAGGATCGGCGCGCATCACCAATGCCACCGCCGAACAGAAGAACGGCATGGACGAAGTCATCAAAACGGTAAACCTCCTCAACACCATCATGCTGAAGATCATACAGAGCTCCATGGAAGTGGTGGAGATTTCAGAAACCCTGTCGCACCGCATCGCAATCCTCAATAAGATCATCATTGAAAACTGACAGCAGAATACCCCATCCGTGACCCTTTACAACTTTTTCGATGCATCCGGTGATTTATTTTCATAATAATAATTCCCCGTTCGTATATCCATTATAAAACAGGAACAGGGGGATTATTATTTAATGGAAACAACAATAAACATACAGGTCGATATACTGGAAAAAATTACCCTGGCGGCCCGGTCACAGGGGATAAGCCGCTCCCGGCTTATTGCATGCTTGATAAAACGAGTGATGGAAGATATGCCGGATCCGCAATGCATCGGCAGGATGGTGCAATACCAGAAGAGGAATACACCCGAAAGCTGGCGGACCTTTCACCTGTTGTTGAAGTTTGACGAATATGAGTATTTCCTGGACTTGAGAAAGATTCTTAAAATGTCTGTTTCATTAATATTGGCATATGCGGTAAAGCTTTATCTTGGACAAATTATTAAGAAAAAAATTACCGATAACTATCAGTCATTTCAGAATTACATTATTGCCAAGGAAGTATCCGATACTATCATCTGCTGGAAACTAATCTGGGGCTACCCTCCCAATCCTGAAGCATATATAACCTTCTAACAATTCCATCCTTCTTTTCATTTCACAGCGGACTCACTTAACGAATTCACCGGACTCGGTCTGTTGTAATGCCGTTGAAACACCCTTTTGCACTTGACGTTCATCAACAATCATCCCACATTGTGAAGATGTCCGATTATATTGATAGCTCCATGAGCTTTTGCAAACTCTGCCCGCGCGAATGCGGCGCTGACCGGAGCATCGCTCCCGGCTACTGCGGCGGAGGCCCCGCCGCGCGGGTAAACCTGCACCGCCTCCACTACTGGGAGGAACCGGTGCTTTCCGGCACGGGGGGGAGCGGCACTATCTTCTTTTCCCACTGCACCATGCGGTGCGTCTACTGCCAGAACTACCGCATCAGCCACGAGGGCCGCGGCGCCGAGCGGTCCACCGAAGAGCTTGCCGCCATGATGATCGACCTCCAGGAGGCCGGCGCGCACAACGTGAACCTGGTGACTGCGAGCCACTTCACGCCCCAGGCGGCAGAGGCTATCCGCCTGGCCAGGGCAAAGGGCCTGCGGGTGCCCGTCGTATGGAACAGCAACGCCTATGAAAAACCGGAGACCCTTCGCATGCTGGAAGGGCTCGTGGACATCTATCTTCCCGATTTCAGGTACTTTGACTCAGCCACGGCAGAACGCTATTCCGAAGCCCCGGGTTATCCCGAGCGGGCGAAGAAGGCAATCATGGAAATGCACCGGCAGGCGGGGGACCTTGCAGTCAGGGATAATACCGCGGTAAAGGGGCTGATCATCCGCCTCCTGGTGATACCCGGTCTTCACGAATCGGTGCGGGACATCCTCGCGTGGATACGCGACGCCCTGGGGAACGAAACCTGGATCAGTCTCATGGGACAGTATTACCCGGTCCACCGCTCCTGCGAATTTCCCGAGATCAACCGGGCCATCACCGTCACGGAATACGAAGAATGCCTCGGCTATCTTGATGAGCTGGGGTTCGAAAACGGCTTTATCCAGGAAGTCGGGTCATGCGCTGATTATACCCCTGACTTCACATGAAACAGCGCCATGAAACCGAACATATACAAAATGTACATCATCAACCTGGTGAAAAACATGATGTTTTTCAGCTCGGTCACCGTGCCCTTCTTCCTGGACTGGGCAAGGATCGATTACACCAGAATATTCATCCTGGAAGCCAGTTTCTCCTTCTTCATGTTCGTCCTTGAGATCCCGACAGGGATCATCGCCGATAAATACGGAAGGAAGTATTCTCTCGCTCTGGGAGGGATCTTCGGGGCCGCCTCCTTCATCCTCTTCGGCCTGGTCAACAATTACTGGGTCTTTTTCCTGGCGGATTTCATCTGCGCAGTGGGCACAACGCTCCTGTCGGGAGCTGACAAGGCCCTCCTCTACGACACCCTCATAGCCATCGGCGAGGAGGCGAAAGGCGCGCGCTACTTTTCCCGGTATGAGACAGCGGGAATCACCGGCATCATCCTGGGCCTGATCGGCGGTTCGATGATAGCGGACTCACCCTGCCTCCCCTATCCTTCGGGGCTCCCGTTGACCTTCATCCTTTCCGGCGCCGTTCTGCTGGCGGTATTCATCACCGCCATGACGCTGCGGGAGCCGGCCAGGAAAAAAATCGACGAAAAATTCCTCCGCCAGGGTATCAATGGCCTGCGATACATTTTCAGGAACGGCCGCCTCCGCGCCTTCTCCTTTAACTACACCTTCATTTCGGCCACGACCTTCTTCATGTTCTGGCTCTACCAGCCGCTGCTCAAATCCGCCGGGATCGGCCTGGTCTACTACGGATTCGTCGGCGCAGCCTTCAACATCTTCAGCATTATATTAATGAACAGCGCAGGCAGGATAGAAGCCGCGATCGGCGTCAACCGGCTTCTCTTCCTTACGGCATTTTTTCCCGGCCTTCTCTACTGCGGCCTCTATTTCCCGGCCCATGCCGCCTATGCCCTGCCCGCCATTCTCCTGGTCGTCGGCCTCAGGCAGATGCGCTCGCCCCTCCTCTCCGATTACATGAACCGCCATATCGGGAGCGGAAACAGGGCTACGGTCCTTTCCGGCGTTTCCATGATCGAGCGGGTCATCATCATGGTCATGTACCCGGTAACGGGCCTCCTGGCGGACCATTCCCTTGCGGCGGCCTTCCTGTTACTGGGGGCAGTCACCGTTATCTTCTCTTTCATCGTGAAGGTGGAAGCGGATGCGATGGCATAAAGTTTTTTAATTTTTGTAATTGCGAGGAACAACACGACAAGGCAATTTTGCTTTAATTATCCACGAAAAAGGTCATTGATCCACCAGGAAGCACGGGACACAATGACGTTTATATGAAGCAAAAAGGCATCTGTCTACAGGAAAGGTACTGGACTGGGGCTATAAAATTGAAGAAATTCAACATGCCCAAGCATCTGCAGACGCAAGGCTACGCCTGTGACTACCCCTCCGGCGGGATATAGCGCGAAGACGGATTAAGATTCCATCCGCCGTTTCTGGAGGCAATGACCAGCCTCACCGATTCAACCGCAGCCCCGGCACATGAAACTGCAAGCAATACCAGCAGAGCGCCGCGGTAAACATTGAAACCAAGATAGAGCGAAATCAGTTTGAGGGAAACGAAAAGGCCTATGGCCACCAGGGGGTATGGATACACCAGGCGGTAACTCAGCCAGAGGCAAGCTGGAACAACTATTATCATGGCTGCCGTGATCGTGATGACAGGCGGCAGATGCAGATTCATGAAACCATACTGCAGCATAATGACAGGAACGTAGTGAAGGATATACACATTTATCGAGTGCTTCGAGCAGAAATCCGTTATCGGGTTTTGGCTGTTCGCGAAGCGCTTCGCGAAGGAAATAAAAAACATTAAAAGAAAAATACATGCCGGCAACATTGTAAATTGGATCAGCGTATAAACCTGCCCGAATTCCTTTGAAACCTCCGGGTCGGGGAGATTATCTCCCGTCAGCATGTTATGCTCAGCCGTCCTGATGAAAGGCTCAATTCCGGGAAGGTACTTCGTATAGCCCAGATAGATAATCGGCAAGAGAAATAAAACCGCCAGGGCCCCCCATAATTTCCAGTTTCCAATATCACCCCTCGTGAGCCAATCCTTCCGGTATACATAAAGTCCGAAGAAAAATAGAGGTATAAGCATGAAAAATTGATTGATCCGAAACTGTATAATACCCGCGATCCGCATCCAGGCATGCAGATTGACGCCATTTACTGTCAGTAAGATCATCAAAATGCAAAATAAAATTCCTGAAAGCAGAGCGAAGAGGACCGTTTTAATGATAATCTTATTTCTTGATTCGATTTCTTCCTGTTCCTTTCTTTTTAACCGGAACACCGTGACAGCGGCAACAACCGGCAGCGTCAGAAAGAAGAGGAAGCTCAGAAACCAGGTATGCAGCATATTGAAGCCGACGCGGAAAAGCGTTTCTCCCCAGCCGATATACGATACCGCGCCGGAATTAATGTAATCCCGCCAGTATTCAGTGAAAATCCGCGTGTAATCCGGGACTGTTCCCCCCAGACGCATCAATAAAAACTGATGGAAAAAGTCACCGGCGCAAAAGGTAAAAACAAAGACCGGAATCAACAGGCGCCGGAATCTTTTTTTTACATATCCCGCCGCCGATCTCGCCCTCAGAGAAGGAATAATAAATTGAGCCGCGATGAACAGCAACACCGGCATAAGAAAAATATCCATTATGAAAATGATCAACTCAAAG
>DAONAJ010000078.1:0-18376 GCA_035400945.1 Spirochaetota bacterium | reverse complement strand
GTCTTGTCGCAGCCCGGCGTGAGTTCGAGCTCCGCGCCCATCGCTATCAGGATCGACCGGCGTTCCTCGCTCACGCAAGCCGGCATGGTCAGCTTGATCCGGTAGCCCATGGCTGATGCTATCATGGCCATGCCGATGCCGGTATTTCCCGACGTCGGTTCAAGAATGACCTTGTCCTTCGTCAGCTCCCCGGACTCAATGGCCTTCTTGATCATGTAATATGCGGGACGGTCCTTGACAGAACCGCCGGGGTTCGCGCCTTCAAGCTTTGCCAGAATCCTCACGCCGGACTTCTTCGGGTCCCAGATCCTGCTCATCTCAACCAGCGGGGTATTGCCTATTGCATCGAGAACGCTTATGACCGTGCCTCCAGCTTCAAATGTAAAGTTATGTTAGATTTTTTCATATCTTGATTTGCAAGTAATTTTTTATCAAAGAGTCAAATTATTGCATCAGTCTTGCAAATTCTATTTTAATAAAGACCCAATATCATGACTTCAATATTCCGCTATCCATTCTTGATTTCTTCCCGGGTGATGATAATTGGGTGCTGACATTCAATACTATCATAAAGTTAACATTTGTTAATTTATTGACAAAATACATCAACTGTAATAAATATGATCAAAGATACATAATCCAAATATATACCGGGAGGGACTATTACACTATGAAAAATAATGATACGAATCATGTCATCACCCGGAGAGATTTCATCAAGCTTTCGGGAGCAGCGGCGGCCTTTCTTTCCGTTCCGAACCTCCCGGGATGCTCATCAGCCAGGATACAGAACGTCCCTTCGATAGATTATTCCCGGGATCTGGTTATCAAAAATTGCACTATCATAGACGTCACAAGCGGCAGGAAAAGAGACAGATCAGCGATCCATATCAGGAAAGGAATAATTCAATCAATATACGATGGAGACAGCATTCCGGCGGATGCCGTCGTCATTGACGCTGCCGGGACCTATGCAATACCCGGGCTTATTGATGCGCACTGCCATCCGACCATAACCTCGGCCTTCTCCGTGGACACCATCGACCTTTCACGGCACATGGCGTTCCAGAAGAGGCAGTTTACCATCGCTGCCGAGTATGGCATTACAACATACCGCGACATGGGCTCCTTCAATCTTACACTTCACGGCATTATAGATGACATCAATAACGGCAAGATGATAGGCCCCCGCGTCATATACTGCAATTCCCTGCTCAATATGCAGGGAGGCCATCCTGACATCCCCCCGACAGACGCCCACCCGCTTGCCGAGTTCGTAGCGTTATTTACCGGCATGGTCATGACCAATTTCAAGGACCTTGACGAGCTGAAAAAAATATTGCCCAAAACGGCCCGGGGAGCGTCGTTCATCAAGCTCACGATGGACAACCGGTCCGTGTTTTGCAAAAAAGAACCGATCCCGGTATATTCGGATGAGATGCTGGACTATATCTTCAACTATGCCCGTGAAAAGGGGCTTCCGGTATCCTGCCATGTCCACAGAAAATTCGGCTTTGACAGGGCCCTCAAGTATCCCATCAACTCCCTCGAGCATATCGTCTCAGACGCATATCTTGACGACCGGGACATCGAACTGATGGCGAAAAAGAATGTTTCCATTGTTCCCACCATGACCATCGGCCTTGCCTACATGATGGAAGAGGCCTTTGATGAGATACCGGTCCAGTTCAGGAATGATTTCATGATGAACGAGCTGAATATACGCCGGGAATACATGGCGGGCGAAGCCTACAAACACAGCGATCCGGTAATCCACAAAAAGAACCTTGAAGCGCTCAAGGACTACAAGGCCATCGGGCGGGACAACCTCTGGAAAAAAAAGAAATTCCTCGTCGACCCTGAATTGTACTTCGGGATGGTCCTTTATGGCACCAAGAGCCTCATGAAGATGAGGAGCGCCGGCATAACAATCGGGTTGGGCATCGACGCCGGTATGCCGCTCTCCTACTTCGGCGGTCTGTACAGGGAAATGGAATATCTTTCCCGGGCCGGGTTCAAGAACGATGAAATACTGAAGATCGCCACCATCAACGGTGCCAGGATCCTCGGCCTGCAGGACCGTATCGGTACGCTGGAAAAAGGCAAGATTGCCGACATTGTTCTTCTGCCGACAAACCCGCTGACAAATGTCCTTGCCTACCGCGCGCCAGATCTGGTTATCAAAGAAGGCAGGATCATCTTCAGCAGGAACGTGTTACCAGTTGCAATGATATCTGGCAATACGAATCAGTTATAAATGGAATCGAAGGCTGTTGTTATGCGATACTAACCGCACGGCATTAATGCTTGATCAGATTTTTGGTCGAGCATCCAATCATTTTTTTTCTCAGCGGGTGTTTATGCTTGACACAACCGGGAAAAAGATATTTTTATAATAACAACCGTCTGGTTCATCACATATTTCCGGGGAAAGAGGCATGATGGACAGAAAGAAAGCCTTCAGAAAGCTGATACTGACACATCTGGCGATTACATTTATTTGTGAATTGTCAGCCATTGCAGTTACCATTATCCTTGCTGAACGCGCCAAGGTGAAAACAGTAGGCCTCACAGCCATCGGGATATTTATCGCCATATCACTCGTCACTATTGCAACAAACCTGATCCTGGTAATGAGGTTCAAATCGGTCTTTTATCCGAAAACCGACAATGACATTATTGATGAAGCCACGACCAGACGGCTCCAGCTCTATACGACCAAACTGTACATCATGGCACTGGCCATCTTCGGGTTTGCCCCCGCCTTTTACATGATCATCCAGACCATCAAGGGCATGCCCGCCTCAATGGGCAATATAGCCGTTGGCAACTTCTGCCTCGTTGCTATCGCCGTCATCACGGGAAACCTGTATTATACGTACCTGTATCCCATAATCGTAAAGGTCCTGTTCAGTTATAAAATTCACTTCAAAAGGATAAAGCTCAAACATAAAATCGTTTTACCGATCATGAATATGCTTCTCATCCTTCTCATCATACTGTCCCTCTATGCTTATAAAACAGCGCTGGGACTGTTCCAGCCATTGAACCAGAACAACAAGCTGCTCTCCTTCAAACTGAACATCCAGGGCCTTCAACAGGAATATTCTGCCGGGCCGGAAATGGATAAAACTGAATTCCTCACTTCAAGATTATTAAAAGACAATGTAATAAATAACAATTTTTACTTTATGTTAAACAGTTCCGGTATCATTGTCGATTCGAGCTTCAAGGAAACCATCGGCAAGAATGCCCTGACCGACATAGAAAGAGATTGGAAAATAACTGACTTTTTTACTTCAAATGCGAAGAAGCTCCTGGACGGCAAGCAGGGCGTCTGCGACATCTTTTATGAGCGCCAGATATTCTATTCATACTATTCCCCCCTCCCCGGCACCGACCTGTATATCCTCACCGGTGAAGCGTCGCGTCTATTCTTCCAGCCGACCAACAGACTTGCCATTTTCATGGTCCTCATCGGCATTGTCTTTGTCATAGGGATAACAATGTACTCGCTGTACACGGCGACAAGGAAATTCACCACCCTTGATGAAGTGTCGTCATTTCTTATAAAGCTTTCCGAGGGCGAACTGACATCCACAAGGATCTCCGGGAAATATGAAGTAGGCGACGAGATCAGCGACATGGTAAAGGCCGTGGAAAATGTCGCCTTTATTTTCAGGGGCATTTCGGTCAACCTGAAGGGGGCTTCGGTCGATCTCAACGAAATGGCCCAAACCGTTTCAGCGACCAGCCAGGTCATATCAGATGACGCTCGTATCCAGGCCAGTACCATAGAGGAATTTTCAGCGTCCGTCGAGGAAATTACATCGTCCATAGAGCTCATCGCCGAAAACATCAAAAAGCAGTATGAAAAAACCCAGGGAGTATTTGACGCGATCCGCCATTTCAAAGAATCAATGGAGCAGATTACCCTTAAAACAGACAAGGCCGAGAAAATCGCCGAAGAGTCGTACTCAAGCGTGACGGATATTGAATCGAAGCTGAGAACCACCGTTGACGGCATCAAGGCCATCGGGGAAAGCTCGAATAAGGTGGCGGAAACACTCTCGGTCATCCAGGACATATCCGACCAGATTAACCTGCTGTCGCTTAACGCCTCCATCGAAGCCGCCCGGGCCGGCGACGCTGGAAGGGGCTTCGCCGTTGTCGCTGACGAGGTCGGCAAGCTCGCCGAAAAGACCAGCTCCGAGGCGAAGGAAATAGAGCGCCTCGTCCAGGAAAGCAACCGCAGGGTCCAGGAAGGCGTTTCGTTTATCTCGAATATATCGGGGTCGATTCAAAAAATGACTTCTTCCGTCAGGAACACCTCGGACATCATCGTCAGCATAGCGTACAACTCAAAATCATTCATGGAGACGGCGCAGAATGTCTTCAAGGAGGTCAGCGCCCTCACCGAACTATCCAACGAGAACGCGGTGGCTTCAGACGAACAGCTCCACACTGCCAAGGAAGTGCTGGGGGCCATAGACCAGATGAACGATGCAATCCAAAAAACGGCAAGCAGCATAAACCAGTTTGTGCTTATAATTGAGAAACTCACCGGCTATTCCCAAAAAATTTCAGAGATATTATCGGTAATAAAAACCGAATAAGCCGAGTTTCCCGAAAATCTTCCTTTAGTACCTGCCCATTGCTTTCAGACGCCTCGACCGGATTCTGCACGTTATTCGTGCATGTTTTTCACTTGATTTCTGAGACCGCATTATAATAGTTACCACTGATATGACAGATATTGTAGCAGAAACACTGTCAATCTGTTTTACAGCGTATATTACTCATCATGTGCGAGGAATATTATCATGGATGTGGCAATTACCGGTTCAACAGGGCATGTGGGTGCCAATCTGGTGCGGGCGGTTCTCGGCCAGGGCAGATCTGTCCGTGTCCTGGTCCGGAAAGACCTCCGCGGGATAGACGGCCTCAACGTGGAGACGACCGACGGCGACGTGCTTAATCCCGACTCTCTCATGAAGCTGTGCAAAGGAGTTGACACCGTTTTCCATGTGGCGGCAAAAATATCCATTGTCGGGTCCGAAGGAGGGATGGTTGAAAAAATAAACGTCGGGGGGACACGGAACGTCGTCGAGGCGTGCCTCCGCAACAGGGTCAAGCGCCTCATCCATTTCAGCTCTATCCACGCTTTTTCCCATGATCCCATAGACGGGGTGATCGATGAAACCAGGAAGCTCGCCCTCGACAAGAACGACTTCCCCTATGACCGCTCAAAGGCCCTGGGCCAGCTTGAAGTCCTCAAGGCCGTCGACCGCGGGCTTAACGCCACCATCATTAACCCAACAGCGGTACTTGGCCCGTATGATTATAAACCTTCACGGATGGGAGAAGCTCTCCTTGACATTTACCACTGCCGCTACCCTGCTCTCATTGATGGCGGATACAACTGGGTGGACGCCCGGGATGTCGTTGCCTGCGCCCTCGCCGCCGAGAAAAAAGGCAAGGTCGGCGAAAGCTACCTGGCAAGCGGAAACTGGTACCATGTCTGCGAAATCGCCAGGATCATATCAGAGATCTACTGCAAAAAAACGCCCCGTTTTGCAACGCCCGTCTGGTTATGCAGCCTGCCGTCCTACTGCGTGCTGGCGTTTTCCAGGATGCGCAACGTGACGCCGAAATTCACCCCTATCGCCATAAAGACCCTTCAGAGGCACCGCCATATATCCCATGAAAAGTCGACGAGGGACTTGGGATACATGCCGAGGCCGATTGAAGAAACGATCAAGGACACCCTTGAATGGTTCCGCAGCCAGGGGATGCTCAAAGCTGAATGCAAATAAGCGCCCTCAGGGCAGCTTGTGTCGCGAAAAGAACTCCCAGATGAACTGAGACGCATTAAAGTCGCGGCTTATCTTGCCCGCGTTTAGTTCAGGCAGGTATTTTTCAGCTCCCGGCCATGTATGGCCGCCGCCCTGTATGGAAACGAGGAGGACCTCATTGTCCGGGTCAGGACACCCGTAAGTTACAAGAAAACTCACGGTCCCGTCCCTGGTTTCCCGGTCGGGGAGGATCTTTACGGAGACCTGCGAGGTGCACCCGTCATTCCTGACCCAGTAAGATACCGTATCAAGGACGGAAAGGACCTCGCCCCTTTTCTTTTTCCCCCTCATCAGGACGCCGCCGCCCCAGGGGACTGTTTTATCTTCTGTGCCGTGTATCATGAGAAATGGCACCGGCCTGGACGGCCGGACCAGCGAAAGGTGCTTCGGCATCAGCCCTGCCACGCTTGCAACGGCGGCGATCCTGTCCGATGCCGCTATGCCGAGCCTCAGTGCCATCATGCCGCCGTTTGAAAATCCTGCCGCATAGACCCGCTTGGGGTCGACCTCGGAGATGGCGACCATGGAGTCAACAAGCTGGATAATGAACTGCACGTCATCAACTCCTGTCCTGAATGAGATTGAATCCATGTCAACGCGGCCGTCATTCCACAGAGGCCCGAATGCGTCCGGATACATAACAATGAAATTATTCTTCTCAGCCAGTTCATTGAAACCGGAAAACATGCTCATGACAAGACCGCTTCCATTCATGCCATGAAGCACAATTACCAGGGGGAGCGGCTTCCCGGAAGCGGCGCTGGCCGGGCGGTAGACCATGTAGCCCCTGCTCGAGGAGCCGACCATGACGGTTTTCCTGAGGCATTCACCTTTTTCAGGATAGCCGATCAGCGGCAACAGCAGGATCAGGAGGAGCGCGGCACATACCGTTAATATATGATTTGATTTGCCCATCAACAATTCATCAACACCGTCAGATTTTTAATTCATGGATGTCGGCAAGATTGCCATAACAGCTGCCGAAGGCAAGCACATATCGAAGCTCCAATCACCAGCAATTCACGCCCTACCGGGGCATGAATTCCAGCAAATACGCCGCTATAGTTTTATCAATCCCGTGTATTCCATCCCTTTAATGATAAAACGGGCCGTATCCTCTATCGAGAGATTGGTCGTATTTATCATTATATTATAAATGGAGGGATCGTTCAGGTCCACGGTGAGATGCTTGAGCAGAAACTGCTCCCGTACTTCGCCTTTTTTAGCCAGAATATCCTTGGCCTCGCTCTTCTTTACCTTGAAATGATTGCTTATGTTTTCCACTTTCTTTTCATGGGAAGCGAACAGCCTCACGTGATATCCCCTGGGCAGATCGCTTGTGATAACATTGCCGACACGACCAATGATAATCGCGTGGCCATTCGCGGCAAGGATACGGATCGTTTCTACAAGCTTCTGGTAAACCATTGCCTCCGGTGGATATTTTCTGAAGCTGGTCTTGAAGAAATAGTCCATTGCGTTCCGGGCCTTATCGGTCAGCGTTTCAGCCAGTTCAAAGGAGATATTCATATCTTTCATGAGATGGTCGATGATCCCGCGATCATAGACAGACCACATCGGGTCGTGCCGGTATTCCTTATTGAATATTTGCGCAATGGCTTCGCCGACGCTGTACCCGAGGCATCCGTATTCCCTGGATATCGTAAGGAACGGCAATGATGCCGGAGTGCCCATGTCCACGGTTTTTCTTCTGCGCTTCCAGTTGCTCTCCTGGTACGCAATCGCGCTGTCCATCGAAAAAATTTCTTTCATATTCTCCCCCCTTTTATCACGGGCCATGGAATCTATCATAAATGTAACATTGATTAAAACAAGGTACCAGCAAATCCTTCTTACTTCAATAAAAAAATTTTCTTTTTTCAAAAGTGCGCAAAGCATGACCCAATGCTAGAAAAAACCTTGCCGCCATGGACCGGGACAATACAAATGCTATTGACAAAATAATGCAGTATGCATTAACTATAGTAAATCTAACAGGATACCGACATGGAGATGAAAGAATATTTTGAAAAAGCCGCCGGTCTCGGCATACTGGCAACGGCTGATTCCGAAGGCAATGTCGACCTTGCGATTTACTCACGGCCCCACTTCATGGAGGACGATACCGTGGCATTCATCATGACAGACAGCCTCAGCCGCCGGAACCTTCTGTCCAATCCCAGAGCCGCCTATCTCTTCAAGGAAGACGGTCCCGGCTACAAGGGTATAAGGCTTTACATTGAAAAAACCCGAGAAGAAAAAAACAGCCCCCTCATAGATGAGATACGCAGAAAGAAAAAATCCCTTGAGGATGCAGAAGGAAAAGACCGTTTCCTTGTCCATTTCAGAATAAATGGCTCCCGACCGCTGACGGGGGACCTCCGCGGCAACCCTTGATATGAGTCAACTCCAGCCGGAAATCAAGAAGCTCGAACTGGAGGATGCTGAACTTCAGTATCTCCATTACCCTTCTGACGGTCCTCCCCTGGTATTACTCCATGCCACGGGCCTGCTGCCCTGGCTCTGGCACCCTATCGCGCGTGACCTTTCATCACGTTACCGTATCATAGCGCCCTATTTTTGCGATCACCGGACCTGTGAGCCCGAGGAAGGCGGGTTGAGCTGGGAAATCCTCGCGAAGGACCTCGTATCACTGTGTGAAAGACTCTCTCTGCGGCGCCCATATCTTGTCGGTCATAGCATGGGAGGAACCGTTGTGACTATTGCCCACGCCTCAGAGGGTCTACAGGCCGAAAAAATTGTCCTCATCGAGCCGATATTCCTTCCCCGGTCAATCTATGAATCGGGCCTTACGGTTGATACGCACCCCCTCGCATCCCGCTCCATCAAACGCCGGAATAAGTGGGCTACCGAAGATGAAGCAAGAAACTATCTGCGCTCCCGGAAGATGTTCGAAAAGTGGGACGATGAAATGCTGGACCTCTATATCCGCTATGGCATGGTGTGCGGCGATGGAGGCGGGCTCGTTCTTGCCTGCCATCCCCGCCGTGAAGCTGCAATGTTCATGGGGGGGATGCAGTTCAATCCATGGCACATCATCCCTCTGATGCGGTGCCCGGTGCTCGTGATCGAGGGTGAAGCCAGCGAAAACCGGAGCTTCATTGACCTCCCCGCTATCGCCTCATCCATTCCGCAGGGGGATTATCGCCTGGTCCCCGGGGCAGGGCACCTGATACCGCAGGAACGTCCTTCCGAGACAGCGCGGATCATTGCCGACTTTCTTGGTTCCTAGTCACTACCACCAATTAAGGACGTCTTCCGCAAAACCAAGAAAATTCTCGATATCCAGGCGCTTGCCGTCATCAAGGATGACGCGCCCGCTGAAGGTCCCGAATACCTGGTGCTGAATAGATTTCATGACGAGAAGATTCATCGAACTCGACCTGTCGACGATGGGAACAAAGTCCATATCGAAGCGTCCGTCATTGCTCGTGAATTTCCACGGCTTCATGTAGTCGCCGGTATCGATATGAAAAACGACCTCCTGGAGCTTATGGGCCTTCCCCTTGTAAAACAGCATGTTCTCAGAGGCAGGCGTCCTGTCGCTGAAACCGTACCCAATGTTCCATCCGAAGGGATCTCCCCTGACAAGACCGGAGGCCGAGCCCCAGTACCACCGGTTGCGGTACGTCCAGTTGCCGCGCCCCCAGTCAAGGCACCCGAAATCGGTCTTTGGCGAAAATTGATACGACCTGCTCCCGATTGTCACGGTCCCCTGCGCTGGCATGCAGTTTATCTTCTGGTTGTAATAAAAGGCCCTGCGGTTCTCCTTCCAGGACGTTGCTATTGCCATGGTGTCCATATCCGGGTCCTGTTCAAGCTCAATGGTTGCAGTAAGGCCATGGGACCCGTCAGGAAATACGAAAGAAGGCGCACTGACAGACAGGATCCTCCGGGCATCCTTCACCACAAAGGCAAGCTTGATTTTTTTATCCTCATAAAAAAGATCGCCGGAAGCGGAGCTGGAAGGGAACCCTGTCCTTCCCCGCGTCAATGGTTTAATGGTATCAAGCTGAACGAAGGTTTTACTGTTGAAGTCAAGCCAGCAAACGGCGCATAAGGCGATATAGCTCAGGTCTGCAACGGTGAAGGTTATCCCGTAACGCTTATCATGGGACAGGACCGCGTAATAATCCCATTCCTTGATGCGGTGCCAGGGGGCAACGATCCGTTTTCTGTCATAGTTCCAGAAAGGCTTCCGGGCCCAGCCTTCTTCAATGATGAATCCCTCGCTGTCGAGAAGATCAAGCGGCGCTGTTATCTCATGCTGCATGGCATCCTCCTGCATTTCTTGTACGGTACCATGCATCTCACAATATGTCAAGTTACCTTCAGGTACGAGAATTAATATTTGACATGATTCACAATCAAATTATCCGTATCATGATTATATTTTGCATTTCAATAAGAAAGGAAAGACCATGGCCCGATATCTTGTTATCGGCGGTGTCGCCGGCGGAGCAACTGCCGCGGCGCGCCTCCGCCGCCTTGATGAAAAAGCCGACATTATCATTTACGAACGCGGAAGCCACGTATCCTACGCCAATTGCGGCCTTCCCTACTACCTTGGCGATGTGATCCGTGAACGGAACAGGCTTTTCGTCCAGACCGCGGCGGGTTTCAAAAACCGGTTTAATATTGAGGCCAGAGTCGGGACCGAGGTAACCGCCATAAACAAGAAAGAAAAATCGATCCTGGTGAAAGACCTTGCAACCGGAAAAATATCGAGCAGCGGCTATGACAGGCTTGTCCTCTCTCCCGGCGCCGAACCAGTGAGGCCGCCCATTCCCGGCATCGATACCGACGGCATTTTCACCCTCCGCAACGTCGCCGACACCGACCGGATAAAGAAACACCTCCATGAAAAGAGGCCGAAAAAGGCCCTGGTGGTGGGCGGGGGCTTCATCGGCCTCGAAATGGCCGAGAACCTCCGCGGTCTCGGCATCGACGTCACCGTTGTCGAGATGGCGGACCAGGTCATGGCGAACCTGGACCGGGAGATAGCGTCTGAAGTGCATCAGCAGCTCGCGTCCCAGGGTGTGGAACTTATTCTTAAAGACGGGGTCATCTCCTTTGAAAAAACGGGCAATTCAATCATGACCCGCCTTTCAAGCGGCAGGGAAATTGAGGCCGGCATGGTCATACTTTCCATCGGCGTGAAGCCTGACACGAAGCTCGCCCGGGAAGCGGGCCTGGCACTGGGCCCCCGCGGCGGCATTGCGGTCAACGAGTTCCTCCAGACTTCCGATCCCGACATCTACGCCGTGGGCGACGCCGTTGAATTCACGCATCCCCTCACCGGGCAGCCGGTCATAACCTTCCTGGCCGGGCCGGCCAACAAACAGGGAAGAATCGCGGCGGACAACATAGTGAACGGCAACAGTAAGAAGTACGGCGGGAGCATAGCCACCGCGGTTGCAAAAATATTCAGCCTCACTGTTGCTTCCACCGGCGCAAACGAAAAGATGCTGAAGTCATCAGGCATACCGTACATGGCGTCAATCACCCACAGCGCATCCCATGCGACCTATTACCCGGGCGCCACTCAGATGTCGGTAAAAATTCTTTTTTCGCCGTCGGACGGGACCCTCTACGGTGCGCAGATCGCTGGATATGACGGCGTTGACAAGAGGATAGACGTTTTTTCATCCGTTATCGGGCGCGGCGGAAACGTCCGCGACCTCCTCGAATTCGATCACGCCTATGCCCCTCCCTACTCGTCGGCAAAAGACCCGGTCAATATCGCTGGGTTTGCGGCGGAAAACATCCTTGATGGACTCTCCCGTATCATACACTGGCACGAGATGACCGGTCTTGACCTTTCATCGACCGTGCTGATAGATGTACGCACCGCCGGCGAATTCAGAATGGGGACAATCCCGGGCGCGATAAACATCCCGGTGGATGATCTCCGTGGGCGTTTGGACGGCATCCCCAGGAATAAAAAAATCGTGATCTTCTGCGCTGTCGGTTTGCGGGGTCATGTCGCCGCCAGGATGATGCTCCAGAGCGGGTTCAGCGATGTCAGCAACCTTGCCGGCGGTTACAAGACCTACAGCCTTGCCATGAACAATATCCCGGGAACGGCCGTCACATGCTGCTGAGCCGGGGAAGGCCCCCTTCCCGTCCCCATGCATTGAAATCACTTTCGTTTTATATTTGACACGGCCCCGGTTCAATGCCTACATTACAGGCAAAGGAACAACCCATGCTGCCATCCTGTTATGACAAGAACGGCAATATCATCGACTTTTACACCATTTTCAATCTTCCCGGGACCGCGGGCACGGACGAAATCAAGTCCGCGTTCCGCGACCTGATCAAACGGTACCATCCCGATACGGCATCGGTCAAGACAGCCAACCTGACTGAAAAGCTGGATCTGATAATCCGCGGGTACCGCATTCTCATCGACGAGGACCTCCGCATGGAATATGACCGTGTCCTTTTTCACAGCAGGAAAGCCGATGAGCGCGGTTACGCCATCATATCCAAGAAGAGGATCAAGTATTCTGCCACGCTGGGGGAAATGCTCAAGGCCCGCTTGATGCCGAAGGGGATGAAGCACAAGGACATACTGTACAATTTCGGCCAGGACATCGAAATATTCATTACCCCCCTTGAGGCCCGCAAGGGAGCCCTCGCCTATATTGAACTCCCGGCGCGTATGACCTGCCCGCTCTGCATGGGCAGCCATTCCCGGGTAAAGGAAAAATGCCATGTATGCAACGGAGTCGGCAGGATCCATACCACCTCCCAGCTGGAAGTGCAGATTCCGCCCCATGTTGACGATACGACCTATATCGATGTCGACCTGATCAAGATAAGACCCGATAAGCTCACCTATTTCAACGTCAAGAACCTCAGGATCAAGATAACAGTACTGGAAAACATGCAATAAGCGCCATGATCTGCCGCTATTCCGGGTCCAGGCAGTGTGAAATCAATCTTGACATATTTAATCTTTTATATTTATCTTGATAAATTCTGTATCATCACTGGATGCTATCTGACTCCTGTTCAATAAAAAAGTTTATTTTTTAAGTTGAAAAACTGACTGGCCGGTTTATTATAAGCCGTAAAATAGTATGCCGGCCGTATCAGGACTGCTGATAGACAATCAATGGACATTAGCGGAAAAATCATTCAAAACAAATATCTTGTGGACAAGCAGATATGGGAAGACACCGTCAGCTACCTGCACCTGGCATATGACACCACGCCCCAGCGCAAGCCTCTCATAATACGTTTTCTTAAAAACAACGTCATATCCAATCGCGTAGAGGACCTTATCCGTTTCAGGATTGAGGTTAACGCCGTATCGGCGTTGAACCACCGTAATATAACCAGGATCATCGAAACCGGGGAGCTCATCGAGGTCATCTACCTGGTCATGGAATATTTTCCCTGCATCAGCCTTCATGAGGCCCTTAAAAAGCAGGGCCTTTCCATCAGCCAGAGCGTCGATTGCGTGAGACAGATCTGCAGCGCCCTTGAATGCCTTCATGAAAACAACATGATCCACCGCGACCTGAAACCGGCCAATGTGCTGGTGGACAACGAGACGGTAAAGCTTACCGGTTTCGGCCTTTCCCACATCCGCGAGTTCAACGAATCGATACCATTCGAGGAAATCAAAAAAAACTTCCTCTATCTTTCCCCTGAACAGTGCGGCATACTGAAGCGGCCGGTCGATGAAAGGAGCGATCTCTATTCCCTGGGCGTCATTTTCTTCCAGCTTCTGACCGGCCGGGTCCCCTTCGACGGCCACGACATCTGTTCAATTATCCACCAGCACATCGCCCGGGTCCCGGAATCCCCGGGATCATTGAATCCAGATGTTCCGCCCATCCTGGACCGGATCGTTATGAAGCTCCTGGACAAGGAGCCGGAAAACAGGTACCAGAGCGCCCGGGGCGTCATTTCCGACCTCGAACGTTATCTCTCCGGCGAGCAGGAATTCATTCTCGGTCTCGATGACCGGCTCACCAGGCTCAGCTACCGCACGAGGCTTATCGGGCGCGAACGCGAGATGACCCAGCTCGGCGAAATCATCAACGACCTTGACGGCGGCACGGGCAGCGTGTATCTCATAACCGGTGAAGGCGGCTGCGGAAAATCGCGTCTGATCGAGGAATTGAAAAGCTCGGTCTTTGCCAACGACTATATCCTGATAAGCGGCAGTTGCTCGATCCAGAGCAACAAGATCCCCAACGCCCCCATCAAGGAAGCACTCGACGAATTCATGGTCAATTTCCATAACCTGTCAGAGGAGGAACGGGGCAACATCATTGAATCCCTGCGGGATGAATTCGGCGACCTCGGCGAGATACTGATAAAGCTCAATCCTGCCCTGGAGGAAATCTTCGGCCCGTGTCCGCCCCTGGTGGCCTTGGAACCCGTGCGCGAGTACAAGCGTTTTCTGATGATCGTGAGCCAGTTCATACTCAAATTGAGCAACCTCGCCGGCGGCCTGGTTGTGGTGCTTGAGAACCTCCAGTGGACCGACGAAGGCACCGTGAATCTCATGCATGAGCTGATGAATGAAATCAACAGCCATCCTCTCGTCATCATCGGTCTCTACCGCGAAGACGAGGTTCCCGAAACCCATGTCCTTGAAAAATTCCACCTTGACATCGCCAGCAAAGAAGTACGTTATACCCGGATCCACATCGAAAAGCTCGACCCGTCCGCCATGAACAAGTTCGCCGCGGGCCTTCTCATGGAACCCGAGGGCCAGATCCAGCCTGTTTCGGAGTTCCTCTACCAGAAAACCGGAGGAAACCCCTTTTTCGCCATCGAGCTGTTGAAACAGCTGATCGATGAGGGCGCCCTGACCCACAAAAACAACCGGTGGACCTTCGACGACTCGAAGCTCAACGCCATTGAGATCTCGGCTTCGATCGTCGACATCATCCTGAAGCGCATGAACAAGCTGACGCAGAATGAAATCGACATCCTTTCGTGCGCATCCGTGATGGGTGAAAAATTCAACATGCGGATACTGTTCAAGGTGAGCGGACTCGACCGCACGGAAATCGTCAGAATCATCGACAAGGCGATAGACCTCCAGCTGTTGATCGACCTGCCGGCATGGGGAGAGATCGGATTCGCCCACGACAGGATCAAGGAGGCGTTCTACGGCAGCCTTGATCCTGAAAAAAGAAAAGGGCTCCACATAGGGATAGCGAATGCCATCGAGGAGAACAACAGGGACAATCTGGCCCCCGCTATATTTGAGCTGGCCCACCACTTCATTGAAGGGGGAGACACCGACCGCGCCATCATATTCGCCTTCCCTGCCGGTATCATGGCGATGGGCAAATACGCCAACGAGGAGGCCCTCAAATATTTCCGCACCGCCCTAGAGCTTCTTGAGAAGGGAGGCCACCGCGGGAGCATCCAGTGGATCCGTATCCAGATCAACTTGAGCCGGGTGTTCCTCACCATCGGCAGCTACGACAGGGCGATCGAGATACTCAGCGAAATAGCGCCGCTGATGGATTCCGACGTCGAGAAGGCCGACATCTACAGCCACATCTGCGCCGCGTATCTTCGAAAAGGAGACTGGAAGAAATGCGAGGAGTATGCCGTGAAATCAGGCGAACTACTGGGAGAGCGTTTCACCGACAACAAGGTGGTCCTCATCGCGACCCTTGTCAAGGAGCTGGCCCTGCTGGGACTCTTTTCGCTCTTCCCCCGCCTAGTGGTCCGTTTCAGGCGAAGCAAGTTCGTAGAATACAACAAGCTGAAGGCAAAATTTGCCGTCCCGGTGCTCTGGTCATACATCTACAGCAACACCCTCAAGTTCACCAGGTTCACCCTGAGGGCCCTGAACATCGCCATCAGCAAAATCGGCAAATCACCCGAGCTGGGCATGGCAATCGGCGGCTTCGGCAGCATCCTCATGGCCAACTCGAGGTTCAACCTCGCGCTGAAATACCTCACCATGGCCCTGGACATGAGGGAGAAGCTCCAGGACCAGTGGGGCGCTGCCCAGTCGTACCAGTGGCTGGGCTACTGCCACCAGTGGAAGGGAGACTATCGTTCCAGCATAGAATGCTTCGAGGAATCTGCCAGGCGCTTCAAAAAGATGGGCGACATCTATGAACTCGGCAATTCATACGCAGGGCTGGTACTGGATTACACCTTTCTGGCAGATTTCGAAAAGCTCAAACATTACCTTGACCAATACTACATGATAACAAACCAGACCAACGACTTTTATGGGATCAACGAAGCATGGATATACAGCACGCCGTATTTCCTAGAAACGGGAAACATCGACACTGCCGAATGGCTGGGCAATGCCGCGTACAACTACAGCCTTGACACCAACATTCTTTTCACCCAGTGCACCTCCTGCATTGAGCTCGGCAGGGTCTATCTTGAAAAACGGGACAGCCAGCAGTCGCTGAATTACCTCGAAAAAGCCTACGAGCTCTACCGCAACAACAGCTTCCTCAAGCAGTACACGGTTCACATCTTCCCCGCACTGGCCGAGTCCTACCTCTACCGGTATATCTCCGGGAAGGATTCAGACAGCGAGGTGGCAAACCATTATCTGCGAAAGACGAGGGAATTTTCGAGAAAAGCGCTTTCCAAGACACGGAGATGGCCAACGTATTACGGCCTGGCCCTCCTGGTGAACGCAAAATACTGCGCGATCTGCGGCAATAAAAAGAAGGCCGAAAAACTCTTCCTTCAAAGCATCGAACACAACAAGGGGATCGGGCGCCGGTACTGGCTTGCGCGCAGTTATTATGAATACGGCCTGTTTCTGTCCCAGACGGACAGCGGTACAGCCGCGAAGAAAAACCTTGAGTCCGCATACAGCCTTTTCACAGAAATCGGCGCCAAAAGGTATATTGATGAACTGAGAAGCCTCCTCGGAATCAAGGAGGAGGACATCAGCGTATCCTCGATCGAACGACGCATCGACAACGAACGGCTCTCTTCTGTGATAAAGCTGGCCCGAGAAATAAGCAATATAGCGGAAACGGAAAACCTGCTGGACATGATACTGGCCAAGGCTGTCGAAATCACCGGCGCGCAGCGGGGGGCCATCTTCATTGCGGACGACATGAACCGGCTCGAAAAAAAGGCGTTCTTCTCCGTGCTGGGGTATGATACGGTAATCGACCAGTATTCAATGAACATCATCAAGGCCGTATACAACACGCAGACCATGATCATACTCGGCGACGCCAGCGCCATGCCGCCGGCCCACGACCAGGCCGCAGCGCGTCCCCATTCGAAATCTATTCTCTGCGTGCCCATAAAGGAACGGGACAAGACCGTCGGCGTATGCTATCTTGACAATTCACTTACCAGCGGCATCTTCACTGAAAAAGAAGCAAACCTGCTGCTGACGTTCCTGTCCCATGTCGCCTTTGCAATGGAAATTGAATTCCTCCACAAGAGGTACCAGAGCACAAAAAATACGGACAAGAAAGCCCTTCAATCCCCCCTCATCAACGAGAAGATCCAGAAGGCGGTCGAGTATATCGACCAGAACTACGCCTATGAGATTTCGCGAGAGGGCCTGGCTTCGCACATAGGGCTGCATCATGACAACCTGGGAAGGTATTTCAAGCTTTACCAGGGCAAGAAGATGAGCGATTATATCAATGAACTCCGCATAAAAGAGGCGGCCCGCAAACTGCAGGAAACCGACGAAAAGATCATCGACATCGCCTTTTCGGTCGGATTCGGCAGTCTCAGGACCTTCAACAAGTCCTTCCGTGAAATCATGAAAATCTCTCCGGCGTATTACCGCAAAAAGCGCTCCTGACCGGACCGTTTAAACCGGCGCCTCCACGGACTGGAGGCGGGAAATCTCGTCCTTCAGCTCTATCATCACTTTCAACTCGCCTTCCACCACGAGCCTGCCTGTTTTCCATGCTTCGAGCTGGTTCAGCGTCCCGTTCTGGAGGCCGCGCCAGTCTTCGGCCGTGGCTTTGACCGTGCAGGTGGGGTTATTAACCGAGCCTTCATGTCTCCTGGCCACCCCTTTTTCAGAGACGATATACCAGTCAGATCCGCCCGGCCCGGTAAAATTGAACTGTATGGTAACCAGATCTTCCTTGACATTCACCGTTTTTTTATGCTCCCCGGGTGCTTCCAGGCCCAGGACTTCGGCAATGCGCCGTGTACAGCAGTTGTTATTGTACATGTCATCGGCTATGGGGACACCCTGACGTTTCATCTTTTTCAGGACGGAAATGAGGATCATGCCGAAACGCATCGCCGCAAAGACCTCGTTGTATTCGAAGTTCCTCACCTTCCAACCGGTCAGTTCCTCGTACCGCCTGACGGTCTCATCCCGACCCGGCGACCCGGGAAGCCGCGGCAGGCTGTATTCGGCAGATAGATACCAGTCCATGAAAATGAACCAGGCGAGGTCCGCCACGGGGTCCCCCAGAAAGGCCATTTCCCAGTCAAGCACCGCGACGACATTGAAGTCCGGCTCTCCGTAGAGTACATTACCCATCCGGGCG
>DAONAJ010000077.1:0-18931 GCA_035400945.1 Spirochaetota bacterium | reverse complement strand
GTTCAACCGGCTCTTTCCAGCCGTGAAGGGCAAGCTGAAAGGTGCCCCAGTGAATCGGCAGGAGGGCCCGTCCCCGGAGGTCCCCGTGGGCCCGCAGCGCGTTTTCCGGACCCATGTGGATATCGCCCCAGTTGGGATGATAGGCGCCGATCTCCAGCATGGTAAGGTCAAAGGGCCCGTACTCGTCGCCGATCTTCCTGAAACCGTCATAATAACCGCTGTCGCCGCCGAAATATACCCGGTGGCGCGGGCCTTCAATGATCCACGAGGCCCAGAGGGTGTTGTCCTTGCGGATGGGCCCGAGACGGCCGGAAAAGTGACGGGCCGGGGCCGCGATGAGGCGGTGGCCGCCGCCCAGAACTGCCTCGTCCCGCCAGTCAAATTCCCGGACACGGTCCGCGGGGACGCCCCATTCTTTCAGGTAGCGGCCGACGCCGAGGGGAACATAGAAAACGACATCCCGGCCGGAAAGCTTCCTGATGGTGGCCTCATCCAGGTGGTCATAATGGTCATGGGAGATGATCACGCCGTCCAGGGGCGGTACGTCTTCCAGGGCAAGGGGAACGTCGAAGAACCGCGCCGGCCCGGCTCCCGGCACGGGGGAACAGCGTTTGCTCCATATCGGGTCGGTCAGGAACCTCTTCCCGTCTATCTCGATGAGCACCGTGGAGTGACCGAGCCAGGTGACGCGCAGGTCAGTGCTGCAGCGTGGCTGAACCCCGCCGGCCACTACCGGGGGGAATTCGATATGCTTCGGGGGCCGCCGCTCCTCCCTGCCGGACATGTAGAGCCAGATCGTGTTTAAAAACGATCCGGGAGAGCCGACGCTGGTGACGACCTGGTTGCGGAACAGTGTGCCGTACCAATTAACCGACCTGTTTTTTTTCTGCTCGGATTCACCATCATCCTGGGATGACGCAAACTTGAAGGAAACGAACAGGGTCAGAGCCACAAGGGAAAAGATGAAAACAAGGTATTTCATAACTTACGGCAAACCTCTCAGGAACAGATATATTTTGAATATTTGTTAATTCGATAACTATCGAAATAATACAAAATCTATTGACGATCGTCAAGGCTTTTAAACGATTTTATCTAAATATTTTATAATGAGCAAGCGCTTCATCCCAGACTGATACCATGGATATTTTGACGGGATCAACAGGATTCGCAGGATAATAGTTACAGGAATAAAACCAGATTAGTTGCAAAACTGTAATTTCGACGGATCCCGTTTTTCCGGGACAAGGAGAAATCTTACAGGGATGTGCAATTCAAGACTTCTCACCCTGCAAGCGTGATTCGAAATGACAAATCAACAAAAGCAACCGGACTACTGAATATTATGCAAGCCGGGCTTAACGGCAATATGTGTGCGCCGGTTCATCGACGGTTTCCAACGGCGTATTGGAGAGGACCCTCACTTTTCCCGCCATCGCAGAAGGCTTTACAAGAATATGGCAGTGCAATTCTTTAATAATAATTATCGATAATACCGGCATCGCCCTTATCGCGAAGGCGCACCGTTGATGCATCCAGTAAAAAAATCATTTCCCCTGATCAGGAATTTATCTGAAAAAATTTTATTGACTGCTGCGCACATATGCTGTAAGAAGCCGTCTAACTATCAGGAGTCACTATCGCGCATGAAACTTGAAGACTGCAAAGCCTGCTCATTTCATTCAGAATACAGCCGCGGCCAGATCTACTGCCGCTACTGGGAAAACAACATCAACAGCGTCGCCACCTATGAAGACCGCGCCGCCGGCATAATCTATGTCGTGGGGTGCCCCAAAGAAAAGCAGGGGTGACCGGCTCCCCCCCACGTGGAACCGGCATGACCGCGCTGATTCAACCCCGTTACAACCATCAATTCCCCGGAAGAAGCAGCAAGGGCCCGTGGCGTGCCTTTCCATGGCCGTCAACGCCCCGGCTATCGGAAAAAGCCGTACCTGACGGCGCCGGCATTACAGTGGTCAATGCAGGAGCCGCAGAGGATGCACTCGCTGTTTTCCATGTCCCCTTTCAGAACCATCGATTCGACCCCGAGGCTCATGGGACAATGTCTGTCGCAGAGATGGCATTGCCTGCATACCGCCGGTTCAGCCTTTAGTTTCAATGAAGGCCACGCGAAAAGGTTGCGCGCTTTTCTTCCCAGGACCATGAAGGGCGCCATCCAGCACACATGGTGGCAGAAGGACCTTCTACCCACCGCAATGGATAAAATCATGAATAGGGCAAGGAAGAAATAGAATATAATATAATTCTGAGGCTCTCCCATGGAAATGCCGTACTTGATACCGAAGAGAGGGTCCACCTCGTTTAACCCATGGATGACGAACATCGCCAGGATGACGCTGATCCACGGAACCCAGATGAGATACTTGATCCAGTTGCCCTTCCTCACCGGCCTGTCCTGAATCATAAAACACGCCTCCTGGATTCCGGCGCCGGGACAGACCCATCCGCAGAAAGCCCTTCCGGCGACCAGGGAAAGAACAAACATGGCCCCAAAGGCTATAAGGCTCCCGGTGACGACCCCCCGGGCCGCACCGATGATGATCAGTGCCGGGGAGAGGTAAAACATGGTCACCGGAAAAAGCAGGAAAGAAGTAAAAATCATCGCAAGCCTGGTCCGCTGTCTTTTTTTCATCGGATCGCCTCCCTATGCCGATATTATATCGCACCAATATCGCATTTTGTATACTTTTTTTTATTATACAGGGCGCTGGATATGGACTATGCTGTGCGGTTTGAATTGAGGTTTATGCCATATTTCTGCAGAATCGCGTCAAGGCGCGATTCCCACTCCCCGATTTTCGCCGGGAGGAGCGGATAGATGCGGTACAATGACCCGAGGGAAGCCCCGAGGCGGAAAGCCTCGATAAGTTTTCTGAACATCTCCCTGTTGCGGAGGCCCTTCAGGGCCATCCGGATGATCTCCCACGGGTTTCTGGAGGACTTCTGTTTCAGCCACATGGCCGCCATGTCTTTCCTCGTGATGAACTTCATGCGGTAGAGCCAGTCGAATTCGCGGGGCGACAGGTCCACCAGCATCTCGCAGATGCCGCGGAGCTTCGCGAAGCCGGCGCCGATCCCCCTGAAATAGGCCGCGTTGTAATGCCAGAGGTGTCTCCGGAAGACGGTGCCACCGCGGAGCGCCTCCGCGATTACCGGCGCGGCGATCCGGGCGGCTTCCATGCCTGAGGCTATGCCCTCGCCGTTGAAGGGCTTGTTCTGGAAGGCGGCGTCGCCCAGGGAGACAAAACCGTCCCCCACGAGGGACACCGGGGGAAAGTCGAAGGGCACCGTGCCGGTGTACACCGACGCCACCCGGTGCTCGACTCCGGCCAGGTGATGGCTGACGAATTCGCGGTGGACATCGCGGGTATGCGCCAGGTCTCCGAAGGTAGACAGCCCCACCAGTATGTCCGAGGGACCCACCTGGTTCGCGAACCCCTTATAGCAGACATAGGTGTTGCTTCCCTGCGGGAACGCGCCATGGCAGCGCCACCGCTCCATGTGCAGGGTGAAGGTCCGGAGGGGCCGCGCCGACAGCGGGGAGACGCCGCATTCCGGCGGCAGTGAATTGCGCACAACGGCATCCCGGCCGGTGCAGTCAGCCACGATCCCGCCGTAGACCTCGCCGTGTCCCTCGATCTCGGCGCCCACTATCCTCGATCCGCCGATGATGGGACGGACGAAAGGCGCCTCGTAATGGAACACCACATTGCCTGAGCCTTCGGCGTGGCGGGCGACCCACCGGGAAAAGCCGTTCATGGAGAGGATGTCGGTGCTGCAGGGCACCTGGAACTTCAGCTCCTCGGACAGGGGGATCTGCCAGTTTTCGGTGAAGGTCCCCTTGAGTATGCGGCTGTCCGCGAAGGGCCTGGGGAGGGAGAGCTCGCCGTAGCAGGGCACGTCGAAGTGGATGTAACCGAGCTCTTTCCGGACATGGTCCCGCTTTCTTTTTTCAAACACATGGACGGTGTGACCGCGGGAGCCCATCTGCCCGGCAAAATATGATCCCACCGGCCCGCCGCCGATAACTATCACATCGACTTTATTTTTAATCCGGGTCTGTCCCCTCATAGAAACTCATCTCTCATTATATAATATACATTTTATGGCCGGCTGGCAATAAAAATTATAGTGCCGATAACAATCGCCGATCCTTAAACAACTGGAAATTATAATCAATATCATGATTGACTGAGAAATAACGCGAAAAAATAGAGGTAAATGTATTGACACCTGTCCAATGTGCAGGTTCCTATGATCGCCAACACATTCATTTAATTATTTTCAGATAGAATTAAAAATTATGCACCTGACAGTCCTGCCTCCGGCGCCTGAACAATGGCTCCGGGGCCAGGTTTATCGGCGGGATTGATATTATGGAACAAGGGTAGTATCATGAAAACCGACGTTACAAAACTGGGCGGCGTTCCCGAGACAATGCTCTACACCTTTTACATGAGGTACCTGGAATCCCGGCGTCCAGATGGAATCATCAGCGACCCCCGCTATGAGGAAATACTGAGCCGCATACATCTTGATCTATCGGCATTCGAGCCCCACCCTGAAGAGTCGCCCCTGTTCTTTGCCTGCCGTTCCGTGATAATCGACAATGCGGCGAAGCTATTCATCGCCGCCAATCCCCTGGCCACCGTCGTCAGCTTCGGATCAGGTCTCGACTTCCGCTTCGAAAGGGTGGACAATGGAACCATCCACTGGTATGACATCGACCTCCCCGAGGCCCTTGAGATACGGCGGGCCATCTTCACACAATCGGAACGGGAACACTTCATTCCCTCCTCGGCGCTGGACGTTGCCTGGTCGTCCCGGGTAACCGGCAAGCCGCCGGTGCTGTTCATCGCGGAAGGGCTTTTCATGTATTTCACTCCTGACGAAGTCAAAAGCCTGCTTTCATTTTTATCCGGCGCATATCCGGGTTCGATGCTGGTGCTGGACGCCTCCACCACGCTCTACAACACCGCCACCAGGGAAGGAACGCCATACCCGTTCCTGAACAGGATGTGCTCCCTGTGGAAATGGAGCGTCAACAGCGCCCGTGAGCTTGAAGGTTATAGTCCCGGCATATCAGTTGTTGAAGAATGGCGCCTGATGGAAATGTTTAGAAGCCGCATGCCCCGGCACCTGAAAGATCTGTTCGCTTCCGAAGAACTGCCGGGCTACGTCAAGGAGCAGCTGATGGGAATGACAACCATATACCTTGTGAAATTGGGCCCTCCGCCCCGGGGGAAAAGGATGGAATCCGGCGCAACCGGGGAACTCCCCGAAGCCATTATAGACACCATCCTGTCGGATCAGTCCGACGGCACGGCATCCTGAATTATATGCTCCGATCCGCCTGCTGCCGCATAATCTCGATGCCGACCATGCAGATGTCATCTTCGAAATGGTCGCCGCCTTTGAACGAAACGAGCTTCCTGTAGATCTCATCCAGGAAATCCGCCCCCGGGCCGCCGGCCGAGGGAAGAACTTCTTCCCACAGGATTTTCTCGAACATCCGGTCATCGCCGTTTTTAGCTTCTATGAGGCCGTCCGTGTATAGCAATATGCGGTCTCCCTGCTTCAGGGGTGCCGATCTCGTTTCAAAATCATTCTTCTGCATCGGTCCGATAAACCCTCCACGCGACTCCAGGTGGATCGGCTGCCCGTTCCTTACCAGTATCGGGCATGGATGGCCGGCGCGGGCATAGGTGAACTCCATGGACGGCATGTCAAGGATGCCGTAACAGGCCGTGACAAAGCCCATGGCGGCAAGAGATGTTGTAATCCTTGATGAATTCCCTTTCAAGGTCAGGTTGAAATTTCATTCTGCCGGGTTTAATATTCTTAAACATTCGATTGACCTGTATATCCAGGTTTAATTGCCCCTTTAATGGCCGCGCGTGCAAAGATGGTAAAAGCTGAGGCAGCCTGAGGGCTCAACCGGATACGTATTTAATTTTAAGTAGTGCCTGTTGATATTATCAAGTGTTTTTTACAAATGAAATGGATGATAGCGCAGGAGCTGCCCTGCCATCGCATAATGAATTAAACCGGCCGTAAGCCGCAGGGCATCCGGTATTTAATTGGACAGGGATAAAAATCAATTGACAGGCCTTTCATAAACAGACATATAGAGTTCAGCTAATAGGTTTCTGCCATATACATTCATAATTATCTTCATTATACCCGGCAGTTTACCGTTTGTGCGGCAATTCGCGTCACGTGTATTACATGAAAAAAATCCTGCTCAACATCACTGCCGGGATCATCCTGTTAAGCTCAATCCCCGCTGCAGCTGCCGTAATAAATCTCGACAGGGAGGCCATTTACGTCCGCAAAGGCTTTGACGCAGCCTGGGTTAACGGCCTCCCCTCTCCCGGCGACAGCAGATGGCTGGTTATTCCCGGCGTGGCATCGGGAACCAGGAAAGTCGTCCTGAAAGAACTGCCCCTGAAAGGCATGCCGCAACGCCCCTTCCTCTCCCTGAAGGAATACCCGCCGGAGAATTTCACCTTCATGACGTCCTTCACCGTTGACGAAAAGAGCCTCGAACCGGGCAGCCGCCTCGGCATCTTTTTCGCCAATATCGGAGAGAACTGGGCGGTGTACCTGAACGGACGCCTGGTCCGTTCCGAGATCCACGTCAACGACCGGGGAGAGATAACGGACTACCGCCACTCCCGTGAAGTTGCCATACCCGTAGACCCGCGGCTGCTCAGGCCCGGCATCAATATCCTCGCCGCCCGGATCATCGGGGACCCGACCAACATAGATTCCGGATTCCACCGGAGCACGCCTTTTGTAATCGACTCCATGGAACAGATAGAAAAACAGCGGTCCGAACAGACAACCCTGATCCTGGTATTCCTCTACCTGTTCTTCGGGATCTACCACCTTTTCATATTCATCAGGAGGCGTGACGAGCTCTTCAACCTGTTCTATGCCTTGTTTTCCATCCTCCTGTTCGTCTACATCCTTTCCCGCACCCATGCCATCTATGAAATCATAAGCGATTCAACCATACTGCACCGCATCGAGTACTGCTCGCTCTACACCCTCATACCCCTCATCGGCGCCTTCCTGGACCTGCTCCTGACCGGGACCTACAGCCGCCTGACAAAGATCTGCAGCGCGTTCTGCGCCCTTCTCATCATCATAACGGTCATGCCGGTCTCCAATGTGTTTGCCATCGACATACTGCGGGTGTGGCAGGTATCGTCCATCATACCCCTGTTCTATTACCTGTTCGTCAGGATAGGAGGCAAGGTCTACGAGGAGTGGAAAAGAATCTACGGCCGCTACCGGTCCCACGGCCTTCCCTACCGGGTCATGAAGACTGCGGAACGGACGCTGACTTCCACCACCGCGGGGAACATCCTGTCGGGGGCCATCATTCTCGCGGCCTGTTCCATCTTTGACATCGCCGACTCCATGTTCTGGGCCTACGATGTCGTCCTCACCCAGTACGGATTTTTCGCCTTTACCATGGGGATAACCCTGATCCTCGCCAACCGGTTCCTGAAAACCCACCGGGAACTGGAAATGAGCAACGAGATCGCCGCCATCGAGATGGAGCTGGCGGCCAACATGCAGAAAATGCTTCTCCCGCCGGTGCCCGCTGGCATAGAACAGTGGGACATCGCCATGTCCTTCGTGCCGAAGTACGGGGCATCGGGGGACTTTTACGATTTTTATTACTCGGGGAAGCAGCTCCAGGGCATAGCCCTCTTTGACGTATCGGGCCACGGCGTTTCATCCGCCCTTATAACCATGATGGTGAAGCCCGTTACGTTCAGGATATTCAACGCCATGAAGGATGAGAGCCTGGAAAAGATCATAAACTTGGTGAATGACCATATTTCACACGACCTGTCCCGCCTGGACAATTTCGTGACCAGCATCCTGGTCCGGATGACCGGCAACAGGGTCGAATACGTCAATGCCGGCCATCCTGACCTGCTGCACCGCGCGCACGCGACCGGCGAAGTGCGGATCATAAATAACGGCGAAAATAATTTCCGCGGCGAGCCGCTGGGGCTGGCCATCAACCACCACCGCCCCTCGGTCATCAGCTTTTCCGTGGGGAAAAACGACGTTCTCCTGCTCTTTACCGACTGCATTCTGGACGCCAGGAACCAGCGCAAAGAACGGTACGGCATGGACCGCCTCATGAAGTCGCTGGCCGATGCGCCTGACGGTTCAGCGGCGGAGATCCTCGATTTCCTGCTGGCAAGATTCAATTTGTTCGTCAGGGACATCGAACTGAGGGACGACTTCACGGTCATCGTGGCGAAGAAGACATCGTAATTGCGGGGGGACGAATACCCAGCGCTCATGCTATCCGGCAGCATAAACACAAAAAAAACCGATTATAAAACCGCGCTATCCCCTACCCGGTATTTCCCCATGCAACAATATCTATCATGATCAACAGAATTTGGGCCGATAAATATACTGGCAGTTTCCGGAAAAACTCCTTCCATGGAGTTTTTCCGGGACGGTTTTACGAAGTGAATTCGTAAAACCTCACATTTTTCTCGGCTAACGCCTCGAAAAATGGCGATACATCCATGAATCGCATAGCAGTTTGCTGTTTTTCAGCAAACTGCTAGCATTCTGTACGGGCTGCCTTCTCATTGGTTCAACAAAATGATGTCATATCACTCAGGGAAGGAATGAAATACCTCAATAGTGAAATTTACCAGGATCAATGATCGCTCCAGCATGCGGACGTTACTATGGACTACAAATCAATTCCATACCATTTCATCGCCTTATCCGCGGTACCCATATTCTACCTGATATATTTCCGCCATTTCTTCAGCTATTACCGGCAAAAACACGAAATACCGGCATACGGAAAACATATTGAAGCATTTCTTTATGGCATTTTTCAAGCCCTTGTAATAATTCTTTTTGCGCCATATATTGATATATTAATAAGTAATGATAATGTCCTTACCAATGCTTTCGTAAAAGCTGCCCTGATAGAAAAAGCCGGAACAGTTGCGCTGTTTCTGCTGCTCATACGCTATTATCCCAGGTTTTCAATTCTCGAAGGTATCGTTTCGGGCATAGCCATCGGCGCGGGGTTTTCGCTGGTGGAAAACATCACCTATGCCCTCAATTTCGGTCCCCAGGTTATTATTGTGCGTCTCCTTTTTTCAGCCCCGCTCCATATAACGACGTGCGGCATGGTGGGTTATTACTCTTCATCCATGCGGCTCAGTTCAAGCGTTCAATTCAAAGCTCAGAAACTTATTCTCGCCTGCCTGCTCCCAACATTTTTTCACGGCTTCTTTGACATGATGCTGCTCATGGACGGGAACCTTCTTTACATGGCAGGACCGCTTATCGTAATTCTTGTCCTGCTGCTAGAGATCCTCATATCAAGATCGAAGCTTCTTCCTTCGAGCATTTCCCTTGAGGATGACCATCTCCGGTTCGAGGATTGGCTTATCAAATACCGACAGCCGCGTTTTGAACGGTGGATTCTCAACTCCACCGGCACACCGTCAAACGTAAATGTTCCCCTTCTCCGCGTACATGCCAGCCCACTGCTCTGGATAATCGCTTTTATTATTCTGGCCTGTTCTGCGGCGGCGCTGCCGTTTAGTGATAACGTCTGCGTCATGCTGGGTCTTCCGTTCAACCACCAGACCAGCATTCTGGTGACGTCGGCATATCCGGCATCCATCGGATTGTCAATCATACTGGTAGGCATTCTCAATCCGGACTTTTTCAGGTACAATATCGTCAGCATCCCCATAATCTTCGACACCGTGCTTCACCAGAATAATTTCGAGGACATTCTGCCCACCTTTGACATCACCGGCGTCAACTCTTTTCTCCGCACATTTGAGCCCATGGAAGAGGTTGAAGTCGAATTGCATTTCGAAATGAGGAATTTCCGATCTCCCCTGGTCAGAGCCCGTCCCGTGTGGGACCACCACGGCAGCAACAACATCGACGAACCCGTGGGCACAATAATAGCAATAATCCGACCGGGCCCATCGTTTTACTTATTCCTCGGCCGCTATTTCATATATCGATTCTGGAAAGGTATTGTTTTTAACCTGAAGCTGCCGGGTTTCGAGGCCATCCGGAAGCTCTTCATGAGACCGTCAACCGTGATGCAGAAAGAGATCGTATATCATCCCGGCGCGACTGTTTTCAGACAGGGAGATTCAAAAAAAAGTTTTTACTACATAAAAAAGGGAAAAGTAAATATCGTTAAAAAGCTTGAATCCGGGGAGAGCATCATCCTGGAAACGATGGAGTCCGGGCGGATACTGAATGAAATGGCGATACTGGGGGACTCAAAGAGAAGCGTATCCGCGGAATGCGTGACCCGATGCGTTCTTGCTGAAGCGCAATCCGACAACCTTGAAGCACTGATTAAGAATGATCCGCATTTCGCTCTTGCTCTGATACGAGATCTGCTGAAGCGGGTCGACAGGACACAGGAACAGCTGACGAGCACAATCGAATATCTTCAGAAAATGCTTATCATGAAGGAAAAACACATGCTGCAGAGCGCGATGATATTGTCCATCCTTGCGGGAGGCAGGTCTGATCAGGGGTTAATTACCCTCCAGATCCCCGCAGAACTGACCGGTGTGCTGGCCGCGATACATCACGCTGATCTTGTCCGGTATATCCGCGATTCGCTCTCGCTGGACGGCAAGCCCCATCCCGATGAAAGATTGGATGATGATATTGAAAAGATACTGAAGGGACTGCGGCTTGACGTCCGCTAGCATGCGATTCAACATCCCGCGCATATTTCCGCGGTGGGTTGAAGAAGCAGAAAAACAGGAAAGGCACCGGCGGGTGCCTTTCTTCATTATGAAAGAGGGATCACCGCCTGGTTTTCAATGACAGCCTTCTGTTTCTTACAAACATGCCAAGCAGAACAGCGGCCACAACACCCAGGATCACACCCAGCACCATCCCCCTCTTCGAAACGGCCGAGAGCAGATATGCGGTAAGGGGCTGGCCCCCGGGCGCGAAAATAGCACTGTAACCGGCGCTGATCTCCTCGGCGGTGAGGGCCCTATTGTAAATCCGCACCCGGTCTATGATACCGGAGAACCCGAGATTATGCCATGAACCGTTGTATTGAACGGGAAGCTGGGCCCCGATAATAAGGTCGCCGTTGGTGTTCCGTACAGCCCCGACAGTATTAGTCGCGGAAGCAACCTCGACCCCATCAAGATACAGAACAATCCTGCTTTGGTCCCACGTACCGGCCAAGTGATACCATTTCCCGGTCTCCAGAATGTCGGGACTGTCCACGTATAGATAGGCACCGGCATCATTGAATATCGAAAATCTCAATATTCCGTCCGGGTCCCAAAACTGGAGGCTGTAGGACTCGTCGTTGAAATCAGTTCTTGTTCCCTTATGCACGATGCCGGCGAAACGGGTGTAGGCATTCATGTACACCACCGCCTCTACGGTACCGGCCTCGCCAAGGGTGAAGGTATCGCTGTCGGGAACACTGACATAATCGCTGGTCCCATTGAACTGCAGCGCCGATCCCGACAGTCCTGTTGCCGTCGTCGTTCCGCTGATGGTATAACTGCCATCGGACGGCGATTCAAAATTCCACAGACCAGCTATGTCAGTTTTACCAGTAACGGTAACGGTGTATGTTTTCTTCGTATTATTTTCGGCAACGACCGTATATGTAACCGGGTTAGAAAAATCGTTGGCAGTGGTCCCGCTCACCTGATCTACGTCATTGACCTGGACCGAAACGCCGGTGGAAACAAATTTGGCGACAAGCCCGGTCATGATCTTCGTTGACGGGAAGTCTACCGTTATGGCACCCTTGTCCTGGTCTATTGCGCATGTCTCGCCGTCCAGTATAAAGGACGTTATAGCCTTGGCGTCGTTTTTGGCGACGGTTACGGTTACCTCATAATCGGCGGTTGTCTTGTCCTCGGCGGTGACCCGGTATGTTATGGGCGTGGTGAAGGCATTCACGGTTTCGCCTGACACCTGCGCGGTCTCCCCTATTGCCACCGTCTCGCCCTCACCGGAGGTCTCGAATGTCGCCTTGAGATTATCCCTGCTGGAGCCGAATGGAAGCTCGACAGATATTTTTGTGCCGGATATGGTGCCGTTGACATCGGCGGGAAGGGCGTCATTATTGGCTTTCAAGAATGAAAACGATGTGATCTCCTTCCTGGATGATGGGAGTACACGGGCCGTCACGGTATATTGTTTGGTCGAGCCGTCTTCCGCTGTTACCGTGTATGCTACAGGATTGGTGAAATCATTTGCCGTGACACCGCTTATCTGATCCACACCTCCCGACAAGACCGATATGCCGCTTGTCGAGAACGAGGCTATCAAAGAGGTCAAATCCGTCCGCGGAGGGAGATCGACGGTAATCGCCCCTGATGTGTCGTCAATAACGCCGTCAATGCCATTGAGAGTAAATGTTAACATCGATTTTTCATCGCTCTTCGCCCTGATCACTGTAATGGTATAAGTCAATACGTCTTTATTGTTATAAACCATAGTTAGCGCGACTGGGTTGGTGTAATTATTTGACGTTACATCGCTTTTCTGAACAACACCGTTCACTTTCACCGTGATCTTTTCGCTGCTGGGAGTGAACTCGGCAATGAGATTGGCAACATCTGCGTCATGGGGGACATTAACGGTAATGGCGGAATCGTTTATTGAACCGATAGCATCACCTGAAAGTGAAGGGTTTTTCGATGCCGGGAAGTTATACTGGACCATGGAAAAGGTTTTGCCGAAACGGGGATACAGCATGAATAGCGTGGCAAGGTCATTTTTCTTTCCCTCACCGCAGGCAGTAATAAATACTACTGTCAACAACATCAATATAAAGACACTGACCCTTTTCATATAAATGTTCCTCCACCTGGCTTTTAAATGATCGCAAACACTTCCTGCAGTCTATGTAATACCTACTTTAAAAAAATAATACATTATCGATGAAAAGCAACTATTTTTATTCTATTAAGTCAACCCGCCGGCACCCACCCGAATTTACCGCCGACAACCAGGTACATGATGATAATCGCATTGGCCAGTATCCCTATCTTCGCGCCGGGCAGGCCAAGGACGCAGAGCACGAGGGAAACAATCGACAGGCCCATGGTCAGGGGCCGCCACCAGACCCATTGACCGAACACGCCCACTGCCCCGGCGGCAAAACCAGCGGCGGCCAGGAGCCACAGAATGCCGACCGCTCGGATGCCGGCGTCGCCTATATCAACGGCGCCGGCAAGCAGCGTAGTCTTGTACGGCTCCTCTTTCAATGTGGCGATCTTCCAGGGCACAACAAAACCCACCAGGTGACAGAGGCCATGAATTATAAGATAAATCCCGACGATAATTCTGACGGCAAGCATGGAGGTTTCTCCTTTTGAATATGTGGAAGGGGCAGTTCCCAAGCCCCCACTCAATCCCCCGGAAGGGGATTTATGTGAATAGAACCGGACCCGCAAGCCCCTCTATGGGGTCCAGGGGGCCTTACATGACATCACCATTACAGTGATTGAATGATTTTCTCCATGACCCTCAGGTGGCAATGCTGTTCATCGGTGTCGCAATGGCACATGAGAGTCACCTGTCCCCTGCCGCCCAGCATCTTGATCAGCCTGAAAGTGAACTTCTGGCCATGGTTCAGTATTGTTGCATTGTTCCGGTCAATTGCCGCGGATGACAGGACCTCGTCCCTGTATTTCTTCCTGAACTCAGCCCATGACACCCTGTCCTCGAGCATGTCTTTCAGGAGCTTCTCCGAGGGCCCCAGGCTGGGCATCCACACGTCATAACGGTCTGACTTCATGCCCCTGCCACGGAACCGCGCGGCCAGAATGCGGATACCGTCATCCATTTCAACAGGATCATTCACTGATTTGAATTTTATCATGACATCCTCCCGCAACCGGAAATCACGGCCTGCCGCCCCATCGCTCCATCAACACGCGGCACACATCGTGGAAATCGCTCCACGGGACAAAGGGCACCCCTTTCAGCTGGAGGTATTTCATCAGGCCGTCGCGGGCGAACACGAGCGTGGCCGCCGCCGCCATGTTGTGGTCCGTGGACCCGTCCCCGATCGCGATTGCCTCTTCGTAATCATACGTCTTTATCACTTTCGCCTTGGCCATGAGCTCAGTGTCTCCCTCGACCGTCTTCAACACGCGTAGGAAGGGGCCCGACGTGTCGACATCCACGGCATGGACCGCGTGCACCCGCTTCAGGAGGGGCCCGAGCCTCGTTTCGATCATTCCCCGGAACCCGCCGGAGATGATTATCAGGGGGACATCCATGGCCTCGAGGTAGTCCAGCAGATCGGTGAAGCCGGGACGGATATCGATGGTGAGGACATAGTCCAGTATCTCGCCGTATTTTTCCGAGGGGAGCGATTCAATCAGCCTGCGCACCGCCTCCTTCAGGGTCATGCGGCCCGACAGCATTTCGGGCGCGACCTGCCTGAAGAGGTCCGGCGTGAAAACGTTGAACATGCTGACAAAGGATTCCTTGGCGGTGATGGTCCCGTCGAAGTCGCAGAATACCGCGCGTTTGTAATGATTCGCTGATGTCATTGTTTCCCTGTCCTTACCTGTTGATCCTGTTGAATTCCTTGACGTTGTTTTTATAAAGCGCCAGAAAATGATTGAAAATCGCGTCATAGATCCTCCTGGCGGCCGGGTCTGGATCAAAGCGCTCACCCTTTTGAAGCATGCGTTCAATGTCGCCGAAGCCCCGGTATATGCCGAGGGACACCATGGCGATGGCCGCTGCCCCCTGGGCGCAGGCCATCTGCGGATTCATCATACGCACCACCGGCTTCTGCAGAACGTCGGCGAAGATCCGGCACCAGACGGCGCTCTTGGACCCGCCCCCTATCAGCCTCACCTCATCCGTCGCGGGTCTTGATTTTCTTCGGGACAATTGTTCCACGTACCGCATGCCCCATCTGATGTTGAAGGCGACCCCTTCCATGGCGGCGCGGCAGAGGTCGGCCCTGGAGGTGTCGAGCTCAATGTTGAAAATCTGCCCGCGAAGGCAGGGATTGTTCACCGGCGACCGCTCCCCGTACAGCCAGGGCGTGACAATGACGCCGTTCGCTCCCTGCGGAGACTGCGCCGCCATGCGGTCCATGTCGGCATAGACCTCGCCGGAGGCCATATCCTTCGCCAGCCCGCCGGGATACAGGATTCCCTTCAGCCAGTCCAGGGCCGCCCCGGAGGTTTCCTGCTTGCTGATAATCAGATAGACGCCCGGTATCCCCGACGCGATGGTCCCGATATAATGGGCGGTATTGACGGCCATGCAGGGGTGATGCGTGGCGATCCAGCCGGCGGTGCCGATATTGACATGCATCCGCCCCGGCTCGATGGCCCCCGACCCGATGGCCGCCGTGAGCATGTCTCCCGAGCCGTTCACTACCGGAAGTCCCTCCGGCACGCCCGTTTTCGCGGAAAATTCCCGGGTCACCTTCCCCGCTACCGCGGTGGAAGGCTTCAGCTCCGGCATCTTGCGCGGGTCAAGGCCGAACATGGAATGGACCGCGCCTGACCATGTCCATTTTTCCTGGTCCCTGTTCCTGGTATCCATGAGCCAGGTGATCCACGCCATATCGTAGGAGGTGACGTAGTTGCCCGTGGCCAGGAATATGGCGTAGTCCTTGACATCAAGGAACCTGTGGGCCCGGTCGTAGAGATCAGCCCTGTTCCGCTTCATCCAGGCAAGCTTGCACAGGGTGTCCTTGCCGTTTTTTCCCGGCAAACCGCCGGTTATGCGCATGATCTTGAGGAGCTTCATAATCGGGTAGCCCTCAATCTTGATGAGCCCCTTGAACATCACGTCCTGGGTGAAGCGCGCCGCCCGTTCATCCATCCAGGAGAGCATATTCATGATCGGTTTCCCGGCGGTATCGACCGGTATGGTGTTCTGCATCTGGCTCGTGAACACCATCCCGGCGAGGCGCTTCTTCAGGTCAGGATGCGACGCCATGAGCCCGCCGCAGGTGCCGTACACTGCGCCGGCCAGGTCCTCCGGCGACTGTTCGACGCAGGAATGGTCCGGATAGAGCAGTTCGCAGGATGCCTGCCGCGAATCAAGGAACCCGTCAGGGCTGACGAGAACGGCCTTGGTATCAGTGGTGCCGACATCAACGGCTAAAATAAGGTTTTGTTCTTCCATGACCACTCCCGTGACAGGGATATGCGGCTGCGGGTCAGAGCTCGAATTCCATCCCCTCGTAGGCTATGTCGATATACAGGTCACCCGCGCGCTTGGGGTTCATGCTCTGGTAGGTACGGGCGTTGATGAGCACGTTTTCCAGCTTGTCGTCGTCGTAATTCGGCTCATGATGAAAGAGGACGAGGCGCTTCACGTTGAACATGCCGGCGATGTCTATGGCAATGGCCGCCGAGGAATGACCGAACTCCAGCTTGTTGATCGCCTCTTCGAAGGTGTACTGGGTGTCGAATATCACCAGGTCCGCGTCGGCGAAGAAGTTCCGATATTTCTCGATATTGTCAATCTCATTGATATTGAACTCGCAGTCGCTGGTGTAGACAATCGCGGTGCCGTTTTCCTCTATCCGGTACCCGAAGGAACCGCCCGGGTGCGGCATGACCTTGTTCAACACCCTGGTGTCATTGATATAGAGATCCTCCTCCGGCTGGATCGTGAAGAACTCCTTGGTCGCCTGGAGGTAGTCGAAGGTCACGGGGAAATGGGTGAAGACCTGCTGGTAGTCCAGGCGCTTTTTCAGGTCAGGGAGGGCTGAATAAAAATTGAACCGGTTACCCCTGATGTACAGGGGCACGAAAAAGGGGATCCCCTGTATATGGTCCCAGTGCGTGTGGGACAGGAGGATGTTGGCGGTTCCCCGGCCCTTGCCGAAATCGCCCTTCATGAGCTCCATGCCGAAGGGCTTGAGGCCGCTCCCGCAGTCAATGATGATGAGGTCACCGGCCGAGGTATCGACCTCGATCGTGGTGGTGTTGCCGCCGTAGGTATTGCGCACGGAAAACGGAAGGGAATGGATGAATGATTCAATCGCTTCCTCAGATGAGATATCGCCCGGCTTGGCAAGGGTCAGGGCCTTCCGGATTTTATCCTCTATCATATTCCCGTTCAGGGGGGTCGGAAGCGATCCTCTCACTCCCCATAGCTTTATTCGCATATCAACACTCTTTCAGAACTGGATATTCGATACATCGACGCGGAACGTCATAACTATAACATCAATATTGATTTAGTCAATATAAATATGCCTGGATTTTGCCCCTGCCGGGGCGGGGTTTTATGACCCGGATGCGGGTCGAGCAGGTGATAGGGGGCCTTTACACGAAGGCCCCCCTATCGACCCCCCGCGTGCCGCCTCAAACGGCAGGCGCTTTTCGTCCATCCTGGACGCGCCAGCAGGCTCGCATCCTGCTCGCTCCCTTCGGGGGCTTCGGGTGAACTCGTCGAACCGGCTTCGCCGGATTCGACTCGGGCATCCACCCTTGTTAGGTTTGTCCGCCTTCGGCGGACGTTTAGAGTGCCTGATTGGTATGAATGGATATGATAATGTTCCCTTCCATGCCCTTCTGTTTCGCCGAGCATCAAAGTCAGACGCGGGGGAATGGGGGAGCGCGAAGGGGGAGGCCCTGCCCTGATCAGGGCAAAACTGATCCATAGTTAAAAGGATAATTTATTATATTCTTTTAACATTATATATGATGTAAAAAACTTGACACAGCTACGGGGACTCCCCTGATGGAGACAAAAGCATCATAAAACCAGAGTTGAGGATACCCCAATGAAATTTTCAGAAAGGATACTCCAGGTAAAACCATCCCCGACCCTGGAGGTCACGGCCCTGGCCAATGCCCTCAAGGCGAAAGGAATTGACGTTATAGGGTTCGGCACCGGTGAGCCGGACTTTGACACTCCAGACCACATAAAAGCGGCGGCCATACGCGCCATTGAGTCAGGCAAGACAAAGTATACCCCCTCCGGCGGCATACCGGAGCTTAAAAAAGCAATTATTGAAAAATTCAAACGGGATAATAACCTTGAATACAAGCCTTCCGAGGTAATCGTCAATTCCGGCGGCAAGCATTCCTTTTACAACCTGATGCAGGTCCTCCTCAACAAGGGCGACGAGATCATCATCCCGGCGCCCTACTGGGTGTCATACCCGCCCATGACCACCCTGGCGGACGGCGTGCCGGTCATTATCGATACCACTGAGGAAGGGGGATTCAAGATGACCCCGGACCAGCTCGACCGCGCCATAACGCCACGGACACGGGGGATCGTCATCAATTCGCCCTCGAACCCGACCGGTTCGGCCTACACGAAGAAGGACATCCAGGCCCTGGCGGAGGTAGTGGGCGACCGCGATATCCTCCTGTTATCCGACGACATGTACGAATCAATCCTTTACGATGGGTTCGAGTTCTACAACATAGCCAATGTTTCCGATAAAATGAAGCAGAAAACCATCGTGATGAACGGCGTTTCCAAGGCTTACTCCATGACGGGATGGCGCATCGGCTACATGGCCGGCGACGCGTCGATCATGGCCCAGGTGGACACCCTCCAGAGCCAGTCAACTTCCAATCCCACGTCAATATCACAATGGGCTGCCGTCGAGGCCCTCAACGGCGACCAGAAGCCCGTCGCGGAAATGGTCGAGGCCTTCGCCCGGCGCCGCACGCTCATCGTCGATGCGCTCAACAAGGTCCCCGGCTTCACCTGCCTGAGCCCCAACGGCGCCTTTTACGCGTTCCCCGGCGTCGAAAAGGTATACTCGATGAAGGGCTGGCCCGCCGTGGTGGAGAAATACAAGAGCGATTTCAATTCCTCCCGGCTCACCTCGTACCTCCTCGAGGAGGCCCGGGTGGCGGTCGTG
>DAONAJ010000076.1:0-19038 GCA_035400945.1 Spirochaetota bacterium | reverse complement strand
AGAGTGCGCCCGGAAGGAATTATTTCTCCATCAAGCTGGGAAAACAGCTCAAGGCGCCGAAGCTCAAATCTGATGTTATATACGTAGAATAGGCATATGAAAAACAGGATTGTGAAATACGCGGTTTTCATCATACTCATGGCTGCGGCCCTTCAGGCGGCTGCCGCCGAAACAAGACAGGTCCGCATCGAATGGGAGGCGGTCAGGGGGGCCCATGGCTATATCGTTGAAGTAAAAAACCAGGAAGGCCGCGAGCTGCTCAGGAAAACCGTCACGACCAGCTATGCGGTGATGGATGTGGCCCCCGGCGCTTATAAGATCCGGATCACGGCGCTGAATGTTTTCCTCAAGCCGGGAAGCAATTCAGGCTGGGCAGACCTGATTGTCAAGAGGAAGGAGGTGCTTAAGGAAGAGCCTGAAGGGGATTCCCTGACCCAGATCGGCAAACTGGGAAAGGACCAGCAGGATGTGTTAAAAGAAGAGGCCCTGAAAAGAGAAGAGGCCCTGAAAAAGGAAGAGGAGCTCAGACGGGAAGAGGCCAGGAAGAAGGAAGAGGCCCTCCGGCAAGAGGAGCAGGCGCGCAGGAGGGCAGTGGGGTATCCCCGCGGCATGGCCGGCCTGGGGCCGCTGGACATTGCCCCGGGAGGCAGCTACCATTTCCCCGTCACCAGGTGGAGACACTATCTGCGTTTCGCCCCGGAAGGGCACCTGATGCTGTCCTACCGGCTTTCCGGTATCGAAGCGGTAAAGAACATTCCCGTGCTTTCGAATTTCGGCTTTGCCATGAAGCTCGGCGTGATTCCCTTCAGGGGTCGCTCGAGGGATGATGCGGCCATGTCCATGCTCCCCATATCGCTCGGTCTCGGTATTTTTTATGATTTCAAGCTGGGCACGGTGAAGCAGTGGGCTTTTGACCTGCGGCTGGCATTTCTCGCGGGACCGTCTTTTTCAAGCCTGAACATAAAGGGCATGTTCCCGGTCAATAAGAAAACAACCAGGATATTCTATGATCCCCGGCTCTCCTTCAGGTTTGTCTACGACGGTTATTGCTTCATAGAAACGGGGTGCGGCTTCCAGTCGATTCTGTTTACCGGGCAGCCGCTGTCGACGGTCTATCCCTTCATACAGGTGGGCTTACGGCTGTAGGTTGCCGGGAAGCCGGATCACGGCGTCACGCAATCCACGGTCACGTTAGTTACGTTGCTGTTGCCGATGGTGCCGGTGCCGTTCGTTACGGTGCACTCCTGCGTGGCCGGCTTGGAGTAAACGGTAACATCGTAGGTCCGGTTCCTGCGAAGGCCGGTGGCGAACTGGAACGGTATGTCCGCGCCGGTGCCGATTAAGACGAGGTTGTCCCCGCCGTTGTTCTGCAGAATCAGTGTTCCGATGAGGCCGGTGACGGTTCCCCCGACGTAAAAAGGCTTTATCAGTTCAAGAATCAGCACATTCTGGATGACCTGCCCCTTCGAAGTGTCGACTTTTTCCCATGTGGTATCGTCATCACACCCGCCGCTCACGGCAATGCAGGAAAATAACAGGACAGACAGCAATGCGCTTTTAGTTTTAATGCTTGATTTCATGGCATCCGATCTGATCTTCGTAGTATGGCTCCGGTTCCATGGCGGTCTGTCATGGGAGCGGGAGCAATTGATATGATTAAGATAAAAGATATGCCGAAGAGAGTCAATTAAAATATATCCATAAAACAGTCCGGGAGGGAGATAATGGAATATGTTGATCTGCTCAAGAACAGGCGGTCGGTCCGCGCGTATATGGAAAAAGGGGTGCCGACAGATCTGCTGAGGGAGATAATTAAGGAAAGCACCCTGGCCCCCAGTTCGGGCAACAACCAGATGTGGAGGTTCGTCATTGTCAATAACATGGACATGATGAAGCGTATCTCCGATGAAAGCAAGGGCAACCTGGTCAGGAGGCTTGAAGCCAATCCCGGGGATTACATCAAGAGATACGAGTCGGCCCTGCGGAATGAGAGTTACAATGTTTTTTACAACGCGCCGGCCCTGGTCATCCTGCTGGGGCCGCGGGATTACCGGAATCTTCTCGTCGATTGCGCCCTCTGCGCCGCCTATATCATGAACGCCGCCGCTGCCCGCGGCCTCGGCACCTGCTGGGTGAACCTGGGATCGGACATCCGGGACGGGGCGCTCCTGGAGGAGCTGGGGATAACCCCGGACCTGGCCATAGTCGCGCCGATAATTATCGGCTATCCCCGGAGCATCCCTCCCGCGCCGAAGCGGGAGGAGCCGGTTATCCTGAAAGTCATCAATCCCTGAAATCGCGGGGCACCGGGGCGAATCCGTCGCTGACCGGCCAGAACCTGTTCGGCCTTTCGCAGGAAGCGATCCCTTTCCTGCAGAGCTCCTGCCGCCATTCATATTTAAGCACGATCCTGCCGGCCATGGTGCTCTCGGGTTCAAAGGCAACCTCCCGGGCCGGCGAATAGGTCGTTTCACCGAAACCGGTCCCGGCCTCCCTGTCGGCGCTTTCGCTCCGCTGCATTTCTGAAGACGATTTTTTGCTTTCGCCACGCGCCCCGGAACGGTAATCATCGCCGTAGGGCGGCCTGATCGGCGTCACCGCGTGCTGTTTTTCCCGGTACACCGCGACGGCTATGGTGCCCATGGCCGAGGCGTCAGCGAATACGCGCTCGGCGTACGAATCCGACGGCTCGGTGAAGTAGAACCGGTTGGTCCGGTCCATGGCGGTGCGCCATCCGTTGAAGGATCCGGATGAATAGGGCTCAATGATGTACATGCGCTCGCTGTTCTTCAGATAAGACCTGGCACCGCTTATGATATTCCTGCCGTCAACGGCGACCACCACTGCTATGCGCTGGCCGGACCTGTTCGTTACCTCGATAGAGTAGCGTTCGCCCTTGACCGCTTCCATGTAATAATAGGAACCGGTCTGGCAGGTGCGTGGGTACGCGCGGTACCGGGGCATCTCGCCGCCATTGTCAGTATAGACGCGCACGTCCACGAATTCCGGGGCCGGTTTAAATGAATACCCCGCACCGGGCAGGATGACCATTGATGATAGAATGATTGCTGCTATCCTGGATTTCATGATTGCCATCTCCTGTTCATGTGATAGGTTCCCCGCCGTCAAAGACGGCCGGGACCGGATGCTCTTTTGCACATGAGACAGCGGAAGCCGGCGGGAAGTTCTCGTAAAGGGCAGGATTAATAAAAAAAGGGCCTTTTACCGGCCCTTTTTTACGGTAGTGATGATGACGGTCAGCATTTTTTTACATTTGCCGCGGTTGAGCATGATGACGTTCCGGTCACCTTGCAGCCCTTCTTTTCGCAGGCTTTCCTGTCGTCGAACGTGTCGTTGCCCGATGCGGAGGGGCACTGGTCGCAGGAGCTGCCTGATCCGCAGTTATAGCAAAGGCCCGCGCCGGCGTCCACCCTGACGGACGAGGTCGTGATCATAAATGCGGACAGAATCACGAGCGCGGCAAATACGATGAGTTTTTTCATGCTTGGTACCTCCGGTTGTTTTTATTAAGTAGAACAGGCCGGCGATGAATTGTCAATAGATTATCAGCAGCCGCGGGGCAAATGTCCCCGCCGGGTGCGGAAGATGCGCCGGCCGGCATTGCCGGGGAAGACCGTCCCTATATCTTGAAGTAATCCACCGCCTGCTTGAGCGATTCGGCCATGGCAGCCAGGTTTTCCGACGTGCCGGACAATTGCTCGGACCCGGAGGCGTTCGCCTGGGTCAGCTCGTTAATATTGGAAACCGATCGCACGATTTCGTTAACCGCGTTCTTCTGCTCCTCCGTCGCCACCCGGATGTCGTTGGAGAGACTCCCCGAGTACTCGGCCTTCTTGTTGACGTTTTTGTTGATTTCGGTCTGGGACTGCATGAATTCCATGATCGTGTTCATCATGGTGCGCATGGTCGTGACGCCCTCGATGATCATGCTGATGGTCTCGACGGTCTTCTGCGAATTCTCTATGCCGCGGGAAGTCTCCTCCGCGTTGTTCTTGATGTGGCGGTCGATGTCCTTGATGGAGCTGGCGGTCTGGTCGGCGAGCTTGGATACCTCGTCGGCGACGACGGCGAAGCCGCGGCCCGCGTCGCCTGCCCGGGCCGCCTCGATGGATGCGTTCAGGGAGAGGAGGTTGATCTGCTCCGATATCCCGGTTATGATGCTGAGGATGTTGGTCATTTCGTTGGAACTACTGATGATCTTGGACATGCTGCCGCTCATGTCCTTCAGGAGCTGCTCGCCGTCCCGGGCTTTGCCGGCGACCCTGTCGGCGATGGTGAAGGCGTTCTGTATCTGGACGCTCATCTCCTCGATCTTGCCCGAGAGGTCGGCCAGCTGCGTGCGCAGCGAGTCCATGCTCTCGAACTGGATCAGGGCGCCGTTGACGACGCTGTCCATGCCGGCGGCCATTTCCTCGACCGTGGCGGTGACCTCCTCCGCTGACGACGCCTGGTTCTGGGCGTTGTCGGAAAAGCTCGTGACCGTCGCCGACATCTCCGTGGACGACGATGCCATCTCGTCGGATATGTTCTTAATGTTCCGTATCGCATGACGCAGGCGCCTCATGAAGGATATGAGCTTGATCGACATCCTCCCCACCTCGTCGTCGGAGTAGACCGTCAGCCGCTGGTTCAGGTCGCCCTGGGCTATTTTTTCGATCACGCGGGCGGATTCCTCAATGGGCTCGATCTTTCTGTTTATGAGGATGAACATGGACACCGCAACGATTAGCAGGCCGAGTAGCGATACCACTATCATCAGGATGCCTGAGCCGATAAGCTTTCCGTCAATGTCGGAAAGGTTGATGGATGAAATCGTGCGGAAACCGTAGCGTTTGTTTATTCTGTTGTACAGGATTTTGAATTCTCCATCCTCAAAATACGGCAGGGCAGACCCGTCGGCGAGTTTCATGAGTTTCTGGCCCCATTCGGATTTCTTCATGTCGGTCGTGAGGTTCTTCGGGTTCGGGTGGGCCATCCCCATCAGGTCGCGGTCGACAAGGTATGTGAAGCCCGTTTCCCCGATTTTCTCGTTTCCTATGAGGCGCCTGGTCGCTGCCTCAAGATTGAATGAAAGACCGATAACCGCGGCCACCGCGTTCCCTTCCCTGATGGGTACGCAGAAAACAACTGCCGGCCTGCCGTTCAGGGGCGACACATGGACGCCGCTCAGGGTCGGTTCTCCTTTGCGGGCCCTGGCTATGGCGTCGGCAATGTCCGGCTGCTTCACCGGGGCTCCGGTCAGAGCAGGGGCGGAACTACTCACCATGACCGGCGCGGCGCCGGCGACGAAGGCGTATTCATAGTATTCCGTCTCGTTGGCGAGCTTTCTCATGAGGTTGTTGTGGGCCCCGATGCCCCTGGCCCGGGCGATGCCTTCGTCAGCGGCGATGAGTTTTATCTCCGACGCCTTGTCGTCAAGGAGCTTTTCAACGTTTTGATCGATCAGGGCGGAACCGGTCTTCAGGTCGTCCAGGAACATGGACTCGATGAGGTTGTAGTTGAGGTTGACGACGGCCCCCGTGATAAATATAAGGGTCAGGACGATGTAGGAAAGGACCGTGTAGGTCAGCGAAAAGGAGAGATGCCTTTTCCTGCCCCCGGTTGACTCGACATCCCGGTTGATGGCCCCGAGCCTGGCTATGGCCTCGACGGCCCGTTCTGACATGCGGAAATAAATAATGCTGGAAAGCACGATGTTTAACAGCAGGAGTGTCCACATGTTGAATTCCTGCAGGAAAGTTATTTCGGAGAGGATGTGGACGAAGATTATGAACGCCGGCATTATCAGTACCCATCGCACGATGACCTTGAGGCTCTGTTTCAATGGATAGCCGAAGAGGGTGTTCCTGATGACAAGGTATTCGTCATCGGGCAGCTCGGTTCCCCGGGCCCACTTGGCGAAGGCGGTCGTTATGCTGCTGGTGTCGCGTTTGAAGAGATAGTACGATACCACCAGGTTTCCTGATGAGGCCACGACCAGCGTGGCCAGGAATATCAGGTTGTTCATCAATCCCATGCCGAGCTGATACAGAAGGATGGCCGTTGTAACCGGCACCAGTATGACATTGCTGATAATCTCTGTCCGGAAAAACAGCTGTTTGAGGATTTTGTTGTATTGTAATATTCTGTCTTCGGCTTCGGTCATGGTATTCACCCTGGAGAAAGTGTTTTTGTGACACTATAAGAGTAGTGATGATAATAATAACATCTTCGCGCTAGTCAAACAATATTTTATAAACACTATTATGGAAATGATAGAAAAATAGTGGTTGAAAGATGGCTTGATTTTTCGTACCTTTAGTCATGTGATTTTAATTAGATTCGATTTTCATGTTATGAGAGATGACCATGGTTAAAACCTTCGCGGTGCTTGTGTCGATGGCGATTATTGCGGTGAGCTGTTCAAGCCAGGCTGTGAGAAATGGCCAGGACGGCGGCAAGGACAGGTGCGTTAAAGGGAATTGCCTGAACGGCACCGGCGTGTTCCAGTATGCGGACGGAAAACTGTATGAGGGGCAATGGAAAGACGGTAACCCCGACGGGCGGGGCGTCATAACACTCCCTGACGGTTCACGGTACTCCGGCCTGTGGAAGAACGGCCTCAAGAACGGCCAGGGCACTTTGTCCAATCCCAACGACGACAGGCTTTCCGGCCTCTGGAAGGACGATAAGCTGGTGCAGGGGGACGTGGTCATTACCTTCCCGGACGGGACCAGGTACGAGGGCCAGTGGAGAAACCGCGGAATCGGCGGCAAGGGCGCCATGGACTATCCCGACGGCTCCAAATATGAGGGGGAATGGAAGGACGGAAAGCGCGACGGCAGGGGGACCTTCACGACCCGGGACGGGTTCACCTATGCCGGCCAGTGGAAGGACGACCGGTGCCATGGACGGGGCACCATGGAGTCCGGTGACGGCAGCACCTATAACGGCATGTGGAAAGACGGCAAGTACAACGGACAGGGGACCATGAAGTATCCTGACGGAAGCAGATATGCCGGCGGCTGGAAGGACGGCAATTATGACGGATTCGGGACTTTTACCAGTTCCCTGGGCGAAAAGCATACGGGGAACTGGAAGGACGGCAAGCCCAATGGCAAGGGAACCCATATCCAGTCTTCGGGAAGGATGTACAAGGGGGACTGGAAGGACGGCAAGCCCCACGGCTTCGGCGCTTCCTATAACGCGAAAGGCAAGCTGGAATTCCAGGGAAAGTGGATCGAGGGCGAGTTCGTGGGAAAGTGATCCGGCGGCGGGAGATTATTTATTGCTAATGCTTGACCTTTGTGGCAAACTATGTCCTGGATAAAGGGGGCGTGAAAGGGGGGCTATGAATGTAAAACAGGTTCTTCTTGTAGCATGGTTGCTTGCAGTCGTTGATGCCGGCAGCGGTTTTGACACCGGATTGAGGGCGGCGGCGAAGCATGAGGCCGCGGAGCCGCAGAACATCGCCTTTGATTTCCTTGACATGGAAAAAGCCTTCGGCGCCGGCAGGAAGCATTATGAATATGTGTCCGGCCTTATACAGAAGGCAAAAACCAGGCTCCCGCTCAGGCCGTCCTACGGCAGGGACGATGCCATCGCTGTGCTGAAGGGCATTGATTCACTCCTCAGGGGCGAGGGTTTTGTTTTCAGGAACAACCTGCTCCTGTGCAGGGGGCTGGACAGCAAAATAATCGACTGCGATAATTACTGCACCCTCTACATTGCCATTGCCGAGGTCCTGAAGATCCCCATCGTGCCCGTGTACGCCCCGAACCACAGTTTTATCAGGTTCTACCTTGATGACGGCAGTTACATCAACTGGGAGACGACGAAGAACGCTTCCTATGACGATGAGTATTACATCAAGATCCTCCGGATAGCGGACAGTTCACTGAAGCGCGGCGTGTACCTGAAGACCCTTGGCCGGAAAGAATTCATCGGCGTGGAGTACAATAATATCGGGGCATACCTTTTGACGGCGAAGAAATTCTCCGGGGCGGTTCCCTATTTCAACACGGCCCTGCAGTGCTACCCGCTCTTCTCGTCGGCCTATCACAACCGGGGAACGGCCCTCTATGCGGCGAACCGCCTGAGGGACGCCCTCGATGACCTTCTTGCCGCCGCCGACCTCGATCCCAACAGGGCCAGCACCAGGATCACCCTTGCCGACGTTTACCTGGACATGAAGGATTACGGTCAGGCCGAAAAACAGTACCGTGCCGCCATAGAGCTCGACCCGGACAACTACGTCCCCTACAACAACCTGGCCCTGATCATGAAGGAAACGGGCAGGGAGGAAGAGTCCCGCATCTGGCTCAGGAAGAGCCTTGAGGTCAGGGGACGCAAACGCTAATAACCGCAGAGGAGGCGCCGCCATGAGGAACATATTCCAGACCCTGGCAATGTACAACCGGAGCGTCAACCAGAATGTCATGGACCTTCTCGAAGGCCTGTCGAAGGAACAGGTGATGACGGACATGAAAGGCTTTTTTCATTCCATCTTCGAGACGTTCATGCACAACCTGGCCACAGACCTGATATGGCTCCGGCGTTTCGAGGGGATTTACCCGACCATCAAGTGTCTCAGGGGAAACGCTTTCCTGGCCCTGGATGACCGGCAGATCAGGAAGAACGCCGAAAGCGACTTCCGGAACATCTTCGAGATCAGGAGGCACCTGGACGCCCTCATCGAGGAATTCATCCATGAAATCAACGACCAGGATTTCATCAGGGCCATACAGTACAAAAACATTAAGGGCGAACAGATGGAGAAGCTCCTGTGGCAGGCTCTCCTCCACTGGTTTCTCCACCAGACTCATCACCGGGGAAACATTTCCGTCATGCTCGACATGATCGGCGTGAACAACGATTTTTCATCGCTGATATCCCGGGTGTAGAACGCCCCGGGGACTATTTCTTTCGGTCTTCCATGCTGTAGCGGAGGATGATGCGTCCCCACCCGCCGCATTTCACGCCGACATCGAAGCATCCCGCGTGCCTGAATTTCAGCTTGTTCGGATCCACGTCATTATACATCAGCTCATTGCTGGCGAAGATCACGGGGAGCATTGCCTGCAGCGCGTAGATGCAGACCCGCTTGGGATTCAGCGCCGTGAGAAGATTGCCGGCTCCGTCAAAGTAAAACCGGTCCCCTTTTTTATGATGGCTGTTGCACCCGCTGGATTCGATGACCTCGAAGACGATTGTCTTGTTCATCAGTTCCGGCGCCCGGGCCAGGACCGCTTCGTTGGCCGGGTTGTTCCTGAAGGCGGCCATTTCCTCGTCGCTGTAGCCCAGGTGCTTTTGCATTAAACCGTACATTTCTTCAGATGCTTTCATGGTGTACCTCCGGTATATTGTTTGATATCAAACTATCTGTCACGAAGCGCGCGGCCTACATGCCAGAGTTGATTTTCATCAGAAGCGCAGCCAGCGTATCCTTCTCCCGGTCGCTGATGTTTTCATAGGCCCTTTTCCTGAGCGTCCTCGATATTTCCATGATGTCCGGCTTCAGCGCGGCACCCCGGTCGGTGAGGCCGATCCAGGTCACGCGGTTGTCGGATGTGTCTTTTCTTTTTTTCACATATCCAAGGCGCACCAGCTTGTTGACCAGCGCGGTGATCGTCGACTTGTCCTTGTCGATATATTCGGTCAGCTTCGTCATCTGGACCTCGCCGTGGAGGAGGAGCGAACCCAGTATCTCGCCGTGAGAAGGGGCGAGCCCCCTGATCCCGTGTTTCTCGAGCTCCTCCTGGAGGAGGCGGTTGGCTTTGTAATTGATTCTCCCAATGAGGAATATTATGTGATCCTTGTTCATGAGAGTAGATAGTTTGATATCAAACAAAATGTCAAGCAGTTTTTCAATTTTATGCGCGCGTTATATGAATTGAGCGGCGGCGCTGCCTTATGCGCGCCATGAAAAGACCCCCTGTCCGGGCTTTTCCATGCGTAAAAGAATTTTCAAAAAATGCATAAATAATCTTTCCCATTTTTATATTTAATTGACAATCCTTAATTCCGGAGGAGTATTGCTCGCAGTCGACACGATTCATTCTGTTTTTTCTCCCGGTCTTTTTTAATTCTGATGCAGTGACACCTTTGGCCGCCAAGGGTGTTATAGTATCAATGGAAAGGTGCACCTATGAATATAATTGAAATGAAGAATATCAAGAAGGATTATCCCCTCGGTGAAACCGTGGTACACGCCCTGCGGGGCATAGATCTTTCCGTCGAGGAGGGCGGCTTCATTTCCATCGTGGGCCCTTCCGGCAGCGGCAAGACGACCCTGCTGAACCTGATCGGGTGCATTGACACGCCCACGGAAGGAAGCGTCAAGATCGGCGGCGAGGAGATAACAACACTTGATGATATGAATCTTACCAATATCCGCCTGTTCAAGGTCGGTTTCATCTTCCAGACCTTCAATCTTATCCCGGTGCTGAACCTTCTTGAAAACGTGGAGTTTCCGCTCCTGCTGATGAAGGAAAACCGGCTGTCAAAAGAGGAGATTCGCGAACGGGCGAGGAAATGCATCGAGGAGGTCGGGCTGAAGGAGTTCATCGACCACCGTCCCGCGGAGCTGTCCGGGGGACAGCGGCAGCGCGTGGCCATAGCCAGGGCCCTGGTGACCAAGCCGCAGATCGTCCTTGCCGACGAGCCGACGGCCAACCTTGATTCGGAAACCGGAGCCTCGATACTGACCCTGATGAAACAGCTCAATAAAATAGAGAAGACCACCTTCATTTTCTCGACCCACGACCCGGACGTGCTCAAGTACGCGACCGAGGTGGTGAAGATCAGGGACGGCCTCATCGTGGACAAGACGGCCAGCTCGAAATACCTCAGGCAGAACAGCGCCGGGAAGAAGAAACCCGGCGCCGCACGGGCCAAGTCTCCAGCCGGAAGGAGAAAATAGATGGGCCTCATCATCAAGATAGCCTGGCGCAACATCCAGAGGCACCGCGGCAAAAGCCTGGTTGTCGGGATCATCATGTTCCTGGGGGCCATGGTCATGACCATCGGGAACGGGGTCGTGTCGGCGATGGAGAAGGGGCTCAGGGAAAACATCATGAACCGCTTCACGGGCCAGATCGTGATCATGTCCGACAAGCAGGAGCAGGACAACGTCATCTTCACACCCCTGGGCAAGGACGTGGAGGTCATAACCGGCTTTGATAAGGTAAAAAAGGTCCTCTCGTCCCAGGACTACATCGCGAAGTTCCTGCCGGTGGGCAAGGGCCTCACCCTGATACTGAACGACAACGGCGATGTTGGCTACGCCCTGGTCCTCGGCGTCAGGTTCGAAGACTATCAGAAGATGTTCAAGAACAACATCCAGCTCGTGGAGGGGAAGCTCCTCAGGAATGACGAACGGGGCATCCTTGTTTCTTCCGGGAGCAGGAAGCGGGTGTATGACGAGCAGGATTTCTGGCTCCAGCCTGAAGGGACCTCCCTGAGCGACAAGACCCTTACGCCGGAAGCACTGGCGAATAAAGGCAGCCTTGACGTGAGAAACAGCATCGTCATGATGGGGACCAGCTCGGAAAATACCACCATGGACATCAAGATGGATGTCACCGGCATAATCAAGTATTCATATCTTAACGATTTCTGGAAGAATTTCAATATAATGGACATCGAGTCCTTCCGCGAGGTATTCAACTATGTTACCGCCACGGACGTGGTAACGGAGGTCCCGAAGGAAAAGCAGAAGCTCCTGGAACGGGATAATTTTGACAGCCTTTTCGGCGATAGCGTGGTGGAGAAGGTCGATACCGGGATGAAAAACTACGATGTCTCGAAGCTGATCGGTAAAAGGGTGGTCCGCAAAAAGGTCAATGTCGATTCCGGCGCCTATAACCTGATATTCGTTAAGCTGAAGGACATAGACGCCATCGAGTCGTCGGCGGAAAAACTCAACCGGGCCTTCAAAGCGGCCGGCGCCGAGGTGCGGGCGGTTCCCTGGAAGAAGGCCATCGGGCAGCTCGGCGACATCGCCATGATCATGCGGGGGGCCACGATCGGCTTCGTCATGCTGATCTTTTTCGTGGCCATCATTATCATCATGAACACCCTGAGCATGGCCGCCCTGGAGCGGGTAAGCGAGATAGGCATGATGCGGGCCGTCGGCGCCCAGAAATCCTTCATCACCGGAATGTTTTTCGCGGAAACGGCCATGATATCCTTTGTCTTCGGCGGGGCCGGCATCATCGCCGGCGCCATTATCGTGGCCGTCCTTAACTCCCTGGGGATCACCACCGAGAACCATATCCTGGAACTCCTTTTCGGGGGCGACGTCTTCAGGCCGGCCCTTGACGGCATGGACATCCTCATCGGGGTGATCGAGCTCGCCCTGGTCACGGTCCTGGCCACGCTCTATCCCCTGAAGGTGGCGCGGAGGATAACCCCCCTCGACGCCATCATGAGGGACTAGGAGGCTGCCATGAAACTGATACTTTCGCTGAGCCTGAGAAACCTGCTGCGGCAGAAGAGAAGAAACGCCTTCCTCGGCATCGCCATCGGCTTCGGCATGATGATCCTCGTCATGGCCAACGCCTTTTCCTACGGCTTATCGGACACCCTCTTCAACAGGATGATCGTGTACATGGCCGGCCACATGAACCTGACCGCGATGGAGGAAAGCAACAAGCAGAAGCGGGTGATCAGGGACAAGGACCGCTTTATAAAACTGATAAAGGCGAATGTCGGGGGCATCGACAAGGTCTGGGAGGCCATCGGGGTCTTCTCCCGCGTCATCGGCAACGCCAAGGGCGACAACGCCATCATCGTCAACACGGAAATCGATAAGGAATTCTACGAGTACTTCGGCCAGAGCGTGGTCTCGGGCAACATCAAGGATTTCACCGGCGACAGGCTCGAAAACCCGGTGATAATCTATTCATCCAAGGCGAAGACCCTGGGCGTGAAGTGCGGCGATGTCATCAAGGCCCGGATGCAGACCGTGTACGGACAGCAGCAGAGCGCCCGGCTGACGGTGGCGGCCATCATCAGGTCAAGCAACATGTTCGAGGAGATGGTCATGTTCCTCAAGCAGAAGGACATCAAGGCGCTCCTCGGATACAAGGACCATGAAACCGGGGCCCTCTACGTCAGCTTTAAAAAACTCAACAACCCTTCCGTTGCCATCAAGGCGGCCGATACACTGCACGCGGCCCTGGCGCCGGGTATTGCCGTTATATACGGCGAACTTGCAAGTAAAAAGAAAACCGCGCCGGCGACGGCCCTCGGGTATTCGAGGGACAAGGATGCCGTGCCGGTCATGGAAAAGCACCTGTCGATCATCTCCGGCGCCCTTCCGGAAGAGAAGAGCGAGAAGGGGATTGTCGTCAGCAGGAGCCTCGCGTCATCGCTCGGTCTGAAGAAAGGGGACGCCGTCAGGTACCGTTATAAAAACAAGTTCGGCGGTGTCGTGACCGAGAACAATTACACCGTGACCGGCGTGTTCGGCTCCGATGCCATGCCGGAGAAGAACATCATTCTTATGAACGAGAAGACCTTTTACAAGACGTACCGGGAGAACCTGCCCGGCGACCCGAAGGGGATCAGGGATGCCTATATCCCCGACAGGAAGTCGGCCCTTGCGAAGGTTTTTGCCCCGGAATGGAAGCTCCTTCCCCGGACCGCGACGCGGGAGGACTGGCAGAAGAAACTGTCTGATATGACCAAGACGAAGTGGAAAGGCACCTGGTTTGACGTCAACACCATGTACGAGACAGCGGACGAGATTCTCAAGCTGGAATCCGCCCTCAACCTGGTGGCCGTGGTCGCCGGCCTTATCCTGTTTTTCATCATCCTCATCGGCGTGCTCAACACCCTGCGGATGACGATTCGGGAGAGGACCCGCGAGATCGGCACCGTTCGCGCCATCGGCATGCAGAAGGCCGATGTGAAATACCTCTTCATTTCTGAGATTGTTCTTCTCACCGCCTTCGCGTGCGCCGCCGGCATCATCATGGCCTTCATCATGATGTGGATACTGGGGCTCTTCACCATCAACACCGAGAGCGTCCTCTCGATATTGCTGGTGGATCGGCATCTTTATTTCTACCCGACCGCCCTGTCGATCATGCGCAGTTTCCTGGTGATAATAATCATGGCGGGGCTGACGGCGTATTTCCCGGCCAGGAGGGCATCCAATCTTTCGGCCGTCAAGGCTCTGGGGCATTTCGAATAGTCAGAGGGAGAATATCATGAGAAAAATCGTGTGCATTTTGCTGGCGGCACTGTTCCTTGGGGGCCACTCCGTCCATGCGGCGCCCACCGTGACCGAGATCATGAAGAAGATGGATTACATGATGGAACAGATCGGCGACATATCGGTCAAGGCTTCCATCGTGCAGAACAAGGCCCGTCAGGGAATCAAGAACTACGCCTTTCTCTATTTCAGGCGTGACGTGACCGACGAGTTCCTCATCGTGGCCCTCGAGCCGGACACGGAAAAGGGGAACGGCTACCTCCGCGTCGGCGAGAACTTCTGGATGTACCGGCAGAACACGCGCACCTTCCAGCACATAAGCCGCGACGAGAGCATCATGGGGACCGACGCGAAGGGCGGCGACTTCGAGAAGCGGAAGCTGGTCGACCTGTACCGGCCCCTCGCCGGTTCAAACGGAGCCGAGATCATAGAGGAGGAAATGCTCGGCAAGAAACCGGTGTACAAGTTCACCCTCCTGGCAAAGGTCAATGACGTGACCTATCCGAAGCAGGTATACTGGGTCCAGCGGGACAACTTCCTCATGCTCAAGGTCCAGTCCTACTCCCTGTCGGGGACCCTGATGCAGACGGCCTATTATCCCAAATGGACCCAGATCGACGGCAAGTACATTCCGATCCAGCATATTTACATTGATGAATTCGAGAAAGGCAATAAAAGCATCGTGGAGCTTTCCGGCATCTCGACGCAGAAACTCGATCCGAGGATCTTCACCAAGGCGTACCTCGAGAACCTGAGCAAGTAGGGGCGGCAGCGGCAATGGCTAAACGAACAGGATGGATGTACCCTCTTCTGGTCCTGGCGGTGTGCGGGACCGCGGCCCTTGCCGTGCGCCATGGCTCTGCCTTAGTGACCGACGGCGAGTCTTTCTCCCAGGTCCCGGGGAACGAGGAGCGCCCGAAGATTGCCCAGAAGGAGAAAGACGGCTCCAGGAGCCAGGAAGAGGACATCTTCGGCGGCGGGGACACGGTCACCCCGAGCGACAAGGTCAAGGACGACACCCTGTCCGAGACGATGGAAAAGAAGTCGGTCACCTTCACCGGGTTCCTCAATTCACGGACCAGCGTCAATTATAAGCGGGCCAGTATCCTCCGGGACCTCCAGGTGATCGATAACAGCAATTTTCTTTCCTATTTTCAGGGCAATTTCGGCCTCGATGTCCGTCTCCTCAAGGGAATCAGGGGTTATGTGAATCTTTCCGCCGATTACTATCCCGCGGGAATGCCGAAGTCGCGGATCGTGCAGGTGCCCCTGGCATACCTGGGGATACCGGCCTATTTCACCAAGGCGGACATGATGGTCGCGGAAAAGGTCAACGCGGTCTTTGACATAAACGAGATCTTTCTCGATGTGAACATCGCCCGGCGCGTCTACTTCCGCCTCGGTAAACAGGTGGTGAAGTGGGGTGTCGGCTACCTGTGGACCCCGACGGACCTGATCAATATAGAGAAGAAGAACATCCTTGACTCGTCGCAGGTGCGGCAGGGGACCTACGGCATGAAGATCCACGTTCCCTTCGGCACCCGGGCCAACATTTACTCCTTCATCAACATGAACAATGCCCGCCACCTGAGCGACATCAGCATGGCCAACAAGGTGGAGGTGCTCTTCCTGAACACCGAGATGGCCCTTTCCGTGCTGCTGAAAAACCACAACGTGCCGGTCTACGGCTTCGATTTCACCTCCCGCGTATTCACCCTGGATATCCACGGCGAGGCGAGCCTGTCCTACGGCGACAATGTCAGGCGCCTCAGGGTCTATCCCTGGTACATAACCGGCCTTTTCCCTTCGCTACCGGTTGAGACGCAGTACCTGTTCACCGCCAGCGGCAGCAACGTGATGGATTACCGGGTCAGGGGAAAGTGGATCGGAAAGGCGAGCTTCGGCTTCGGGAGGGGCTTCGAGGTGCTGGACGTCAAGGACCGGGTACGCCTCGACGCCGAGGTTTTCTATAACCATGCCGGGTATGACCGGAACATCTTCGAAAGGGACATCCTGACGACAGGTTATTTCCTCTCCGGCGGCCTGTACACGCCCAACTACTATGGCAAATACTATGCCGGTCTTTTCATCACCATCAGGCAGATGTTCGTGGAGGAGCTGTCCTCCATGGTCAACTGTATCGTTAACATCCAGGACCAGTCGTCGATCATATCGGGCATGATAACCTACGCTCCCTTTTACGACATGACCCTCAACCTGATGGTCAACGGGTTCGTGGGCAAGACGAACAGGGAGTACACGGTTTACGGGAATTACTTCACCACCGAGTTGTCGGTTAAGCTGGTGTTCTGATCGATCCTCATCCTCCTTCTTGTATACCCTCACCCCCGGTCCCTCTCCCATTGAGAATTGAAGAAAGGAGAGGGGGAGATTTATTGAGGAGCCCTCTCCTTTTCCCAGGCTTAATGGGAGAGGGCGCGCCAGAGGCGGGGTGAGGGTAATATTATAATTCAGCGATAGCGGCTCCCGTCCCTCCTTTTCAACAATCTATGACTCTTATGTTCTTGACACTGGATGGGCCTTTTTATACAAAGAAAGCCTGTCTTATATCTTATAAAAGAATAATTTTATTTAGGGTAGAGTAACATGAAACACGACAAAAACAGCTGTCCTGGCAAGGAACGCTATCTCTCGGGAAAACGCATTCTTCCCAAGCCGATATCGAAAGACACCGATATCGTGACGCTGATCGACAATATGGACGCCTACAACGGCGGTCGGCTCCGGGCGGCCTGCCAGCTCCTGAAAGACCGCTATTGCCATGATGACGTTACCGTCGGCCTGAGCCTGGCCGGCGCCCTGACACCGGCCGGCCTGGGGCCCTCGGCCATCATCCCCCTCATGAACCACGGCTTCGTCGACTGGATCACCGCCACCGGCGCCAACATGTACCATGACCTGCATTTTGCCTTCAACCTGCCTATGTTCAGGGGAAGCCATACCGTGGACGACACCGACCTGCGGGAAAAGGGAGTGACCCGCATCTACGATATCCTCTTCGATTACGAGGATGTGCTCATGGAAACCGACCGTATTTTGAGAAAAATCATGGTGCGGCCCGAGTTCCAGAAGGAGATGGGGACCCGGGAATTCTACCACCACCTGGGAAAGGTCCTTGATGAATACGAGAAAAAGAACGGCCTGGGCGAGGTGAGCATCCTCGCAGCCGCCTACCGGAACGGGATACCCGTGTTCACCTCGTCGCCGGGCGATTCCACCATCGGCATGAACGTTGCCGGTCTGGAGCTCCTCGCCGAAGCGGCGGGTCTCCTGGACAAGTTCAAACTGAAGATCAATCCGAGCATCGATGTCAACGATTCCACGGCCATCATCCTGAACGCGAAGAACTACGAAAAGGGAAAGACCGGCGTCATCCTCATCGGCGGCGGCAGCCCGAAAAACTTCATGCTCCAGACAGAGCCCCAGATACAGGAGGTGCTGATGATCCCCGAGGTAGGGCAGGACTACGACATTAACATCACCGACGCCCGGCCCGACACCGGCGGCCTGTCCGGCGCGCCCCCCAGCGAGGCGGCAAGCTGGGGCAAGATCGACCCGACCAAGCTGGATGAGACCGTTACCGCGTACCTTGACGTGACCGTGGCGGTGCCCCTCATGGTCGCCTATGTCTGCAAGGCAACGAAGCCGAAGAAGCTGAAACGGCTCTACGACCGGGGAGAGGAGCTGCATCAGAAACTGATCAAGTCCTATCTCGAAAACAACAAGGAAGTGGAAGAGCTGAAAAAGCTCATGGCCAGGCTGCAGGCGTAACCCCCTCGACAAGGAACGGAAAATGACGATAAAAGACTTACTTCCCCTGGTCCGGAAGCACGGTACCCCTCTCTTTATTCTCGATCATAAAAAGATACGGGAGAACTACCGGGCCTTCAAGAAGAACCTGCCGCGGGTCCAGTGCTATTACGCGGTAAAGGCGAACTCAAACCAGGAGATCATCAAGACCCTCTTCAACGAAGGGTCCAGCTTCGACGTGGCCTCCTACAACGAGTTCATGCAGGTGTATGAGTACATCAAGCATTTCAAGAAGAGGGAAAAGGACTTCTATATCTGGGACAAGATCATTTTCTCGAACACCATCAAGGACCGGGACACGCTTAAGAAAATAAAGCGCTACCGTCCGCTGGTCACCTTCGATAATGTCGACGAGATAAAGAAGATACGGGACTACTGCGATACCGCCGGCCTGGTGCTGCGTCTCAAGGTTCCGGACATCGGCTCCCAGGTGGAGATGAGCTCGAAGTTCGGCGCGGAGCCGGGGGAGGCCCTGGCCCTGATCCGCCGTGCCGCGGACATGGGACTCGAGGTCGAGGGCCTGAGCTTCCATGTCGGGAGCCAGTGCGTCAATTTCGACAACTACACCGCCGCCCTTGAGATAACGTCAGAGATATTCCACGAGGCCAGGAAGAAGGGGCACGGGCTGAACATCATCGATATCGGGGGCGGGTTTCCCGTCCCCTACGACGCCCAGGCGCCGCGCTTCGACAGGCTCGCCACGGTGCTAAACGCCGAATTCGGGCGGCTTTTCCCGAAGGACATCGAGATCCTCGCGGAGCCGGGCAGGTTCATGGTTGCCACCGCGGCTACCCTGGTCACGGAGATAATCGGAAAGGCCCGGAGGGACGGCAAGCTCTTCTATCACATCAATGACGGGGTGTACCACACCTTTTCAGGCGTCGTGTACGACCACTGGATCCCCAATTTCGCCGCCTTCAAGCGGGGTAAGGGCGAAGTGTGCGCCGTTGTCGGGCCCACCTGCGACAGCTTCGACAAGATTTCCC
>DAONAJ010000075.1:0-19118 GCA_035400945.1 Spirochaetota bacterium | reverse complement strand
AGGTCGCCCATTTTCTGGACCAGGGAGCCATCGCCCTTGTATTCCACGGTGGCCATGAAGCCGCCCCCCAGGTCAAAGCTCCAGGCGCCGACGATTGTTTTGCCGTAATCGGTCTTGCCGAAGGCCATGGTGAAGGCCAGGAGGCCGGCCGCTAACGCGAAGAGAACGTGTGTTTTTTTCATGGTATCTCCTTTTCTTGTGTAAGTGAAATGCCGGTTGATGGAACCGGGCATCATCCGGAAATATACCGGGTCTTTTTGATATGTCAATATTTTTTATTGCCGGCGCCGGCCTGTTGACCTCGCCGGAGGAGAAACCCGTGCCAGCCGTCACGGTGGGTGTGGTCAACGAGGTCCAGGCCCGCCTGGCCGAAACGGCCCCGGACGTCATCATCCCTTCCGGCGCTTACGCCGCTGGCGATGATGGTTCCCCCGGGCCTGGTGAGCCGCACCAGCGCTTCCAGGTTCGCGATAATGACATCGGAAACCAGGTTGGCCATGACGATGTCATAGCTTCGTCCCCGGTCGAAGGCGCCGATATCAGATACATGGAGCCGTATCCATCCGCAGTCATTGAGGGCGCAGTTGTTCGCCGCGCACTGGACCGCGTGGTGGTAGATGTCGATGGCGTCGATGTCCCTTATCCCGAGCCTGGCGGCGGCAATGGCAAGAACGCCGGTGCCGGTGCCCGCGTCCAGCAGCGATAATCCGGCGCGGTCTTCACGGGGGACGGCGGCCAGAATCTCCACCAGGTATTTGACGCAGAGCCAGGTGGTGGCATGGCGTCCGTCGCCGAAGGAATAGCCCGGGTCGATTGTTACCGTCATGGGATAGGCGTCGCGGGCGCCGATGGCCTGGCGGGGCGTTTCTACGATTTCGATTGCTTCATAATCGCGGGGTTCGTCGGTGAAAATGGGCATTGCCGGAATGGCCGGCGTCATACCGTCGACCGAGAATACCTGGCGCAGGTAATCCTGCGAGGGGGAATGGTACCTGACCGGTCCTTCCTCTTCGTTTTCTCCATCCGCGGATATGATGTTGATGACGATCTGGTCAAGCATTGATCGGGGGTCACTGCCTGATATAGACTATGGTGCGCCCGTCCCGGTCGCGTTTTATGGTGAGCTCCTTGTCGACCAGGGAAACAATGGTGTACATAGTGGTCTGGCCCCGGGAGATGGTTTTCAGCTTGTTCCCTTTTACCAGGTAGGTCCCGACGATTACCAGTTCGTCGACCACCTGCTGAAAGGTCCCGTCTTTCCTGTATTCAATGGTGGCCATGATCCCGGCGCCCATGTCAAACTTCCATATGCCGACAATGGCCCCATTGTAGTCTGTCTGGCCCCGCATTGGGGATGCCAGTACAATCCCGGCAATGATGACGGTGATGATCTGTATTTTTTTCATATATCCTCAATATCCTTTGTGTTACCCTCTTCCCGGAGGAAGATCTTCTCCTTTTTCGCAAAATATGGTAAAGCCACTCCGGTTTTGTCAATACATTTCAGACCCGGTGCCGGGGCTCTGACCTGCGGATTTAATGGGCCCGGCAGTCTGCTCCGGCAGGCCGTTTCCCGGCAGGGATATCCGCCCGATTCGCATGCCGGACCATGGCTGAGCGGAACACAGATGGGTTGACTTTCAGGAAGAATAGTAATATATTGGTACCGACCATCATGGGTGCTCTGACCCCGAAATTGGCCAGGCTCAATGAGTTTCTTCATTATATAATTCAATATTAAGGAGCTGACATATGACCGGGGAAACGCCTAAGAATGAATACTGGTGGAAATGCTCCATGTGCGGCTATACGCTTCAGGCTCCAGTTCCGCCTGGATCATGTCCTTCCTGTAAGGAGACCTGCGCCTTTACCGATGTGACCTGCTATACGCCGGAATGCGGCGGCGAAGGCAAGATCGATAACCGCCTGGTAGGAAATGATAAAAAATAACCTGATTCTAAGATTTACTCTGACCCCTGAATCGATTCCATGACGCTATGGAGTCCCTATCCATAACTGCATTAGCCTCAACTAGAATGTTTTTGTATATTCTGTCACTTTATGTGCCAAAAATGGATTTCATCTGAACTTGGCCAGACAATTACCATGTTAATGTTGTATATAAAAACCGTCTGGATGGTATATCCATGACCGGAATAATAAATATAATATCACATGCTCTCAATGGGGGGTTCTAGATGAAGGATCTGTCTCGCAAAGAGTTTTTACGGATGTCGGCAAGGACGACGGCCTCGGCACTGGCCGCGACGACTGTCGGTCCCTATATCGTCTCCGGCCTTACCGGGTGTACGTCAACCAGCCTGGTGAAGGACATGCCGAAGGTTGACTACCGGAAGGAAATCAGGCTGGTCAATTGCCGCATCATTGACGTTAACGCCGGAAGGATAATCAACAACGGAACGATCCGCATCAATAACGGAAGGATTACGGCCGTGAGCGACAGGGCCCTGCCGGAAAACAGGGATGCGGAAATTTTTAATATCAAGAACCAGTACGTGATGCCGGGCCTCATCAACGGCCATTGCCATCTCACCATTCCCGCGGGCAGCTACCTGGTCAGCATGGCCAAGGCCCTCGACCTGCTGACGCAGATGAAGCGGAATTTCTCTCTCAACATCGAGCATGGCATAACGACCGTGCGCGACATGGGGGGATACCCGGGTCTCATCAGGGACTACATCGCCCAGAGCGAACGGGGCAATTTCCCCGGGCCCCGTGTCATGCACAGCAATGCCTTTCTGTCCGTCAAGGGCGGGTACATCGAGATAGACGAGAAGGATCTTCATCCCCTCGGATCGCTCTTCGTGTCCCTCATGGGCGCGGGGAGCATTTCAACAAAGGTCACCGGCATGAAGGACCTCCAGGAGAAGATCCGCGAGAACATCAGGAACGCCGGGCTGATAAAGGTTTCCAGCATGGATACGAAGCCCCTTGTCGCGGGAAAGAAGTCCGTGCTGCCGGTATTCACCGATGAAGAGCTGGCCTATATTTTCGATTACGCCCAGAAGAACAACCTGCCGTGCGCCCTGCATAACATGACTATGCAGGCCTTCAGGCGGGCCATCCAGTATCCCTTCCATTCACTGGAGCATGTCGTGGTCGACGGGTATATCAGCGACGCCGACATCGCCACTATGAGGAAGAGGAACATTTCCATCGTGCCCACGGTGATACTGGGCAATCTCTATGCCTGCACATCGTCCTTCGGCGAGTTCCCGAAGGAGTTCAGGACCGACTTCATCATGAACGAGATAAAGATACGGGAGTCGTACTGGAATTCCGTGACCTCCGGCGATGTCGTACCGAGCATACACGAGAGCAACGTCAGGGCAATGGGCTGGTTCCGGCAGTACAACTATGATTATGAGAAGATGTTTCATGACAACAAGCTTGCCGTTGATCCTTTCCCCTTCTTCAACTACATGATCTACGGCGTGAAAAATGTCCAGAAGATGAGGCACGCCGGGGTCCTCATCGGGTGCGGCACCGATTCCGGCGTGCCCTGGAACTACCACGGGACCCTCTGGCGGGAGATGGAAATGTATTCCCGGATCGGCTTCACCAACGCCGAGATCGTGCGGTGCGCGACCATGAACAACGCGAAGATCATGGGCATGGATAAGGAGATCGGCTCCATTGAACAGGGCAAGCTGGCCGATATCATCGTGATGAAGGACAATCCCCTTGCCGATATCCGGGCGGTCAGGGACATCCGGCTGGTGTTCCTGGGAGGGAAGGTGGCCGCCCAGAAATGCGGCCTCGTCAGGGGTGATGCGGGTATTGCCGTTGGGTGAGACATTATATAACCGCACAGCCGCCAGAATTGCCGGCGACTGTGCGGTTATATGATCGATATATGATAATAAAATGCAGACTGGGAGCTATCCCGCTCGTCCGCCTCGTATAACATCCGTTTCATTTTTCCGCACATTGCTTGACAAACATGCTCCGTCCGCATGAATCTCCATCCGTCACATCATGAATGACTCAATAATCATCCCACAAAGGCAGGAACATGGAAAAGAAGAAGAAAAAAGCCGCTGATAAAACTACGGGGAACCTGGTCAGGGCGGCCTGGTGCAGGCTGGAGGATTTTGACAAAATGGACCGGGAAAAGACCCTTTTTGTTCTCCCGGTAAGCTCCCTGGAGGTGCACGGCTACCATCTTCCCAACGACACCGACATGACCTCCTCGGCGGCGCTGGCGGAGGAGGCGGGCGCCCTGTTCGCGCGGAACCACCGGGACTGGACGGTGGTGATCCTGCCGCTCCTGAATATAGGCACCGACGAACTGCCCCTGCCGGGTAGCATCGAGTTCTCGCGGCAGACCGTATACCGCGCCCTGAGGGAATATGCCTGGTCGCTCTGGCGGTTCGGGTTCAAAAACCTTGTCCTGGCCAACGGACACGGCGGACTGATGCACAACATAGCCCTTGACGACGCCTGCCGGACGTGCAACCGCAAATACAGGATGAAAATGATCTCCCCCAGTGTCCGCGTTTTCCAGGACTTCATCTTCGGGAAGAAATTCCCCCTTGTCGAGCGCCATCTGCGCAGGAAGCTGACGGACCGGGAGAAGGAAGGGCTCACCGACCTCGAGCACGCGGGAGGATGGGAAACGTCGATAGTGCTCGCGGTAAGCCCGGCCCTTGTTGCAAAGGATTTCCGCGCGTACGGGTCGTCCATGCTGCGGATGGGCGAGGGAGCGAAGAAATGGGCGCGCGTCCTGGAGCCGATTTTCCGGAAGCTCCCGGTCCTGAGGGGTATCATGAAGGTCCTCGGCGTTCCCCTGATCGAGGGGTTCAGGATAAAGGCGACCGCTGACAGGATGTACGACCAGAAGAAGGAGCGGTACACCTATAGCGGCGACCCCAGTGTGGCGAAGGCGGACATCGGCAAGGCCTGGAAAGCTGCCATGGCTGAAGAGATAGCCGCCATCATGGACCGGGTCTATATAACCGGCGCGGCGCGTCCATCGGAAATCGTTTCGAATTATTCGGCCTTCCTGGTGCTGCGGAGGGACTTCATTATCATTGCCTCATGGATACTCTGCATCCTCCTCTTTTGCGCAGCTTTTGCTGTCAGGATGGGACTTCTGGGCGGATAATCGGCGTTGTCATAAAATAATTGACAAAATTTAACATCCGTAAAACTTATATGTCAATTGCGCCGGAGGCATGCCAGTTTCCCATGCGCTTTCGGAAATATAGGGCTGGCCATGACAATACGGAAAAACGAGCTGTTCAATTCATTGACCCACTGCGCCGGCGCCGTCGCCAGCGCTATCCTTACCCTCGTGTTTTATTACACCGCCATTGACCTTGACGGAAACCTGGCCGCTGCGGTATGCTTCACGGCCTTCTCCTATGTGTTCCTCTTCGCCGCAAGCTCACTGTATCACGCGACTAAAATCGATGAAGACGAGCAGAGCATCTGGCTCAAGGTCGATCATTGCGCCATATTCGTCATGATAGCCGGTTCCTATGTCGGTCCACTCTATATCTACGCCCCGGACGGGATCCGGTGGGCCGTGCTGGGGGCGGTGTGGCTCTTCGCCCTCCCGGGCATCGCGCTCAAGCTCAGATACCTGATAGCTCCCAACTGGGTCAACGTGGCCATCTATGCCCCCCTCGGCGTCATATCCATCGTGCCCATGGCCCTTCTCTGGACATCGGTCGATGCCATTCCCCCGCAGGCGGTCCCCATCTCCTTCCTCAAGGGGCTCCTGATTGCCGGACTCGTCATGTATGGCGCCGGGGGCATCGTATACGCCCTGAAGAAGCCCGATCCCAAACCGGGAATTATCGGCTTTCATGGCGTCTTTCATGTCCTGATCCTCCTGGGAGCCGGACTGCACGCCGCGGCTCTCTATTGTTCGATCAGGGCCTATCCGGTTATCAGGGAATTTCAGACCCTGGCGTCTTACATTCGTTAGATTTATAGGCCGGTAATTGTCCCAGCGAGTAGGCGACATGGATGTCGCCGATTCCGCCGAGTCCACACGGATGTTATACGAGGCGGACGAGCGGGACAATTCCGGCCTATAGTAATAGTAAATGTGTGGACAGAAATATTCTGAAAGATTATGATGCAAGAATATCATAATATTATTTTGAATGAATTATCCTGATCTATATGACCCCCCTGACCCGCGTTCTCAGGATGAGGTTGATGCCAACGCCGGTACAGGATGTGCCGAATGCGCTGGCCCTGAGGGGGCACGAAGGAAATTCGCAAATGGATTCTCAATGATTTTTTATATCAATTTAGTATTTGATATGCACAATTGAGAACTTGTATGTTATGAAAGTTCAAGACCAATATATTGAAGTGGTTCAGCAATTGTTGATTTTGTTGTAGCGACATATGCCCCCTCGGGGGGACAGGGGGCGTTTTGTTATTCAAGAGCATTTTATATTAATCCAGGAACAATCAATGTCCGGTCTTTTCATCAACACCTTCATAAAATTCTTTTTCCTTCTCACGCCGTTTTTTCTTTTGTCGACGTTCCTTTCCATGACCAAGGATATTGATGAAGGTAAAAAAAGAAAGATAGCCGTCAAGTCGACCTTCTCGATAGTCATCGTGTGCATCATCCTCTTCCTCATCGGTAACCAGATCTTCACGGTCTTCGGCATAACGCTGAACTCGTTCCGCATCGGCACCGGCATCCTGCTTTTCTTTTCAGCCATCACCCTGGTCCAGGGCCCGAAGGGGGAGCAGCAGCAGAAGGACACCGACGACATCGCCGTGGTTCCCCTGGCCATCCCGGTGGCGGTGGGACCGGCCACGACCGGCGCCCTCCTGGTCATGGGGGGAGAGCTGGGCGATGTCGCGGAAAAAATCGTCGGCATATCGGCAATTATCGCCGCCGTGCTCTGCACGGGGATCTTCCTCTTCATCAGCGGCTCCATAGAACGTCTCGTCGGAAAGCAGGGCCTGTCGATCCTCAGCAAGGTCACGGGCCTCATCCTGGCGGCCCTGGCGGCGCAGATGATCATGACCGGCGCGGTCGGCTTCCTGGGGCGATAATGCAGGCTGAAGCCCGCGCATAAAAAAATAAATCTATTGTAGTTTCTGGCACCCTGTTCAGTCATGGTCGCATCATACAGCAGGAAGTAACAATGGAACTGGAAAAATTCAGGGCCCTGGGCCTTTCGGAAGATATGCTCGCAGTGCTCCATAAAAAGGGCTTCGAGGAGCCGACGGAGATACAGGAGAAGACCATCCCCATCCTCCTCGGGGAAAAGAACGATATCGTCGGCCAGGCCCAGACCGGCACCGGCAAGACCGCCGCCTTCGGCCTGCCCATACTGGAGAAGCTTGAGCCGGATGGGGATAGGATCCAGGCCATCATCCTGGTTCCGACAAGGGAGCTGGCAATACAGGTTGCGGAGGAGATAAGCTCCTTCAGGGGAAGCAGGAAATGCCACATCGTCCCGATCTACGGCGGCCAGTCCATCGTCGACCAGCTCCAGCGCCTGAAAAAAGGCGCTGACATCGTCGTCGGAACCCCCGGCCGGGTCCTCGACCACCTGAGAAGAAAGAGCATCGTCCTTGACCGCGTGTCGTGGGTGGTGCTGGACGAGGCGGACGAGATGCTCAACATGGGCTTCATCGACGAGGTGAAGGAGATCCTCGACCTGACGAACCCGGACCGCCGCACGCTCCTTTTCTCGGCGACCATGCCGGACCGCATCATGGACATAGCCCGGACCTACATGCGCAAGTACCGGGTCGTGACCGTGAAAAAAGGACAGCTCACCGTTGACCAGACCGAACAGATCTATTTCGAAGTGGCCCCCAATGACCGCTTCGAGTCCCTCTGCCGCATCATCGACATAGAAAAGGAATTCTACGGCCTGGTGTTCTGCCGCACCAAGGTGGCCGTGGACGAACTGACGAACCGGCTCATCGACCGCGGCTATGACGCCGAGGGCCTCCACGGCGACCTGTCCCAGAACCAGCGGGAGCGCATCCTGGAAAAGTTCCGGAAGCGCCAGGTGACCATCCTCGCCGCGACGGACGTGGCGGCGCGCGGCATCGACGTGGCGGACCTGACCCACGTGATAAACTACTCTTTGCCCCAGGACGCGGAGGCCTACATCCACCGCATCGGCCGCACCGGAAGGGCGGGCAAGAAGGGCGTCGCCATCACCTTCACCACCCCCGATGAATACCGCAAGCTCATGTACATCACCCGGGTCACGAAAAAGGAGATCCGGAAAGAGAAGGTGCCCCGGGCGTCCGAGATCGTCACGGTTAAGAAATCGAGGATCCTGGCGGAGCTCAATGAAATAATCGAGGCGCAGGAGCACCGGGACTATCTGACGACCGCCCTGCAGATGGTCCATGACCATGAACCGGAAGAGGTGGTCGCCGCCCTCCTCAAGTATACCCTGGAGGACGAGCTTTCGGAGGGAAGGTACCGGGACATCAGGGAATACGCCGAGGAACCGGCCGAAGAGCGGGGCAGGGCGCGGCTCTTCATATCCCTGGGAAAAAAGGACGGCCTCACCCCGAGGAAGCTCCTCAAACTGATCAATAATGAAACGCGCATCCCGGCCGGCAAGGTAAGCGAAATAAAGGTATTGGACAGTTATTCCTTTCTTTCGGTACCCTTTAAAGAGGCCGAGGTGCTGTTGAAGGCCTTCAAGGAGAAGAAGGGCTCCCACAAGGCGATCGTGAAGAGGGCGGACGTGCAGAAGAAAAAGAGGAAGGATAAGTTTAAAGGAAAGAAAAAGTAATAGTTTTTAATGATCACCGTTCTTTTGGTGGCCCCCCTGTCCCCCGCAGGGGGCACGATTTTTCTTTTTTAAATGTTGAGGTTGTGAATTGTTCACTTTAATTTCTTTTCAAATTCTTCTTGCAAACTCCAGCTTCTAATGTAAGGTTCGGTTAATCCAGATTGAGATGGTATGAACGGAATGGATAATCAAAAACCCATGAAGCACGAAGACGCGCGCAAAATAGAGGAGTTCATCAAGACCCTGAGCGAGGCTGATCTCCACTATATGAATCGCCTGATTATCGAGCGTCTGAAGCTTTTACATCAGCATCGGAGCACCACGCAAATGCAGCGTTTTAATGTAGGCGAAAAGGTCCGGTTCACCGATCCGGACGGGACGGTGAAGATCGCCACGATAATCAGGCTTAACAAAAAAACCGTATCACTCGTCACCACCGGCGGAGAGCAGTGGAATGTACCGCCGGGTTTGCTCAAACATGATGAATAGAAGGCAGGCTTGAATTTTTAATATCACCACCCCGCGTGTTTCGGGGCCGGGCGCAGGGCAGGTCCTTCACCCGTCCCTCCGGGACACCCTATCCCATTAAGCTTGGAAAAAAGGAGAGGGTTGCCGCTGCCGTAAAGAAATAATGTATAAACACCAGCACATTTGAATTAATGTCGGTTTTTAAAACATTGAATTCTGACCAATCCACAAATTAAATAATCAAACAGATTGTTGTGTGATAAATGGGGAAATATCTCTTTACATTTCTGTAAGATTTGTTATTATATTGCCTGGGTAAAACATACATTTTGAACTAAACATATGTTAATGTCAGTATTTGTCATATGTAGTTGTGTATAATGGAATTATTAAATCTCCTCGTATTGGTATCTAAAAGATGGGGGGATATTTTTAAAACTATAAAATTTTATTCCAACAGGTCACAACGCGTCGAAAAAAGCCTCATGGCTTGCGTAACAGGATAGAAGATGAGACTCAGACAGTCCTCGGCCTCTCAGCTCTTTTTTCGACGCTTGATTGGTCTAATGGGATGCTATAAAACAATCAGGATAGAAATCGCAAACTATATGATTTATTACGCACACACAATCAAAAATAAATCTGAAAACGAATGGCATAAACTCGTTTCTCATTTGAAAGAGACAGCGGACTTGGCTGCCTCATTTGCGAATTCTGACGGTTATGCTTCTATATTTCGTCTTGCCGGATATCTGCATGATTTAGGGAAGTATCAACCGGCTTTCCAGAAATATCTCAGGGAGGGCGGCAGGCGGGGTAGCGTCCCTCACGCGTCATGGGGTGCTGCTTATTCACTGATGCTTAAAAATCAAGAAATTGCATTCGCGATTGACGGTCATCACAAAGGTTTGCCCGACAGGTCCGATGCGCAAATGGATTTAGCACCATTTAGAAACGGCGATATTCCTGAATTAGATGACGTTATTAAGGCGTTTCATAAAGATAATTTCATCGAAGAGAATCAACTTCAAGTATCGATGCCCAGTTTGACTGCATTAAATCGAGAAATGTTCGTCAGATATCTATTTAGCGCATTAACCGACGCGGACTGGCTTAATGCCGAAAAAGCGTGCAATCCAGAACTCTCATTAAAGCGTGAACATTTAACTATTGAATATGACGATTTGATTACAAAAATTGAAAAATATATTAACAACAGATCGAAAGAGGGTGAACTCAATACACTGAGGAATAAGGCCCGTGAATTTGCATTGGCCAGGGCGCATATGCCCACAGGATTTTATTCCATGAATCTGCCGACCGGGATGGGCAAAACGCTTGCTTCGATTTCATGGGCATTGGAACACGCTAACCATAATAGTCTGAAAAGAATAATCATCGTCCTCCCATATATCAATATCATAGATCAAACAGCACATATCTTAAAAGATATACTTGGCGAAGAATACGTTCTCGAACATCATTCAGGTATAGGCGAGGAGCTTTCCATCCCTGAAGACGAACGCAATTCTGACTATGGGAAAAGACTTGCCTGTGAAAACTGGGATTGCCCGATAATAGTAACCACCACTGTTCAGTTTTTTGAGTCCATTTTCAGCAACAAGCCCTCGAAATGCAGAAAGATTCATAATATAGCTGAGTCAGTGGTTATTTTTGACGAAGTGCAGTCATTGCCCAAAGAGATCATCATCCCGACCCTGACGATGCTTGAAAACATGCTTTTCGTAATGAGAACCTCGTTTCTTTTTTGCACGGCAACGCTGCCGGCATTTGAGAAGAGGAAATCTTTCGACGGTATTGAGTCAATAACCTCGCTCGTGGATAACCCTGATGAGTTGTTTCAAAAAACCCGCCGTGTGGAGTATCTTGCCGTGAACCACTACGAGCCGGTTGATTTTACTGAAATTATTAATCTTGCGGAGAATCAACATTGCTCAGTCTTATCGGTATTCAACACCAAGAAATCCGCTCTGGAATTTTACAAACATGCGCGTGGGAACAGATCATGGAAAAAGCATTATCACCTCTCAACCGGAATGTGTCCCATTCATCGCAAGCGCGTAATCAAAAATATACGGCAGGATTTATCTGACAAAAATGCAATATTTGTCTCCTCAACTCAACTCATAGAAGCGGGAGTAGACTTCGATTTTCCGTGCGTTTTCCGTGAGATTGCGCCCCTTGAGTCCATCATTCAAGCGGCGGGAAGATGCAACAGAGAAGGCTCGCTGGGTGAATACGGAAAGGTTTTCCTTTTCTGTCTGTCAGATGCTGGAATGCCGGATAAGCAGTATAGAACGGCCACGTGGTTCGCCCTGGATATGATAAAGGAAAATCCCGACAGTCTGTACGAACATTCGTTTTTTCATGAATATTATGAAAAATTGGTAGGTTTGTTCATCGATGGTGACGTGAGGAAAATTAATAAATCAAGAGAAAATTTCGATTTCAAAACCGTCAGCGAGGCGTTTAAAATAATCGATAAGGCTACAAAAGGATTATTTATCTATAATTATGATGATGAGAGCAGAAAATTTATAGATGATATACAGCGAAAACAATACCTGTCCCGCGATGATTTCAGAAATATGCAGAGGTATACCGTACAGGTATATGATAACTTTATTTTCGAGAACAAAGATTTCATCGTTGAGACACACCATGGAATACTGATCTGGTATGGCGGTTATGACGAGAAATACGGGATATCTGTTGATGCGGTCCGTTCTGATGAATATGTGGTATAGGAGGGAGATATATGTTGGACAACGAAATTGTTCGCGTGAAAGTTCAAGGAGAATTCGCCTGTTTTACCCGCCCCGACCTGAAGGTTGAAAGGATGACATATCCCTGCATGACGCCGTCTGCGGCGCGTGGTATTCTGGATTCGATATTATGGAAGCCGGAATTTCAATGGTACGTGAGACGCATCATCGTTCTCAATCCTGTGAGATTCTTTTCTGTTAAAAGGAACGAGATTAATTCAAAGCAGGGGAAAAATCCTATTGTGGTTGATGAACTTAAGTCAGATGGAAAACCAAAGTTTAGATCCCAAAGAAACAGTATTATTCTGAAGGATGTCGCCTACATTATAGAAGCATCAATCTATCAGAAAGAAAAATCAGATAAAAACCCTCCGAAAAAATACATCGAAATGTTCAGACGGAGGGTGAGGAAGGGACAATGCTATCGAAGACCTTATCTCGGGACAAGAGAGTTCTATGCTGAATTTTCAGAACCGGATGGGAAAGAGATTCCTATTCCAGAACCTATCCCGATTGGGAGCATGCTTTTTGATATTTTTTACGATGAAAAAGGGAAGCCGGCACCGCTTTTCTTTTATGATGTTTCGGTTGAAAACGGTATTCTCAAGTGCGAGGTCCCCGAAAACGATAAGATGATGGAATCGAGCCATGTGAGACCTCCCGTGGATTCAGAGGTGAGCGCGTATCTCTATGAATTTAAAAAGTATGAGGATAAGGAATTCAGCATGGAGGTCTCTTCATGATCAAGGAACTGAGTGAACTCGGGAAGAAATTAAGGGAACAGAACGCAGGAGAAAAGATCAACCATGATGCCATTAAGGAAGAGCCGATTTCGATTGATTTAATAATAAAAAAGGATGGTTCATTCTATAAGTTTGAGCCAATTGAGAAAATTGTACGACCCGCAGAAGCTATTACAGCAAAAAAGGGCAAAGCAAGATTATTGTTGGATAAGGCGGAAGAAGTGCTTGGGTATGACGGGGAGGAAAAGAAACATAAGTTGTTTTTAGATAAGCTCAAAGAATACGAGCATGTAGCTGTTTTAAAGCCAGTTTTTGATTTTTACACTGTAAATAAAATAAATGGTATTGCAAAAGCTTTAGACGCATTTGAAAATCAGGTGAATGAGAAAGAACGAACTGGGAATATTGCCTTCAGAGTTGTAAACGATGATTGTCGATTACACGAGAAGAAAGAAATTTACGAAGCTATTATAGCAAATTATAATCAGCGTCAAAGAGATAAAATTAGCGCGGGATCTAGAAAGTGCTCGATATGTGGGAAAAATGATTATCCGGTCGAGGATACCCCTCACGGCATGATTATGAGAGTGCCTGATGGACAACCGATGGGGTGCGCGCTCGTGTCTTATAACGATGATGCGTATGAATCGTACGGGTTACAAGGAAATCTTAATTCATCGATATGCACTAACTGCGCGCGCACCTATGTTGAAAGTTTGAATTGGATGTTAAAAAGTAGCACAACGCAAACGATCGAAGATAAAAAAGGTAAACTTAAGGAAAAAGTAAAATTTACAAACAGAAGAAATTTCGGCACAGACACCGCAATCGTGTATTGGACACGGGATAATCAAAAGGTCAGCGACCTTGATCTTTTTGACAATCCCGATCCCGGTACGGTAGCCCACCTTATAGAATCCGTGGCAAGCGGCGAAGTTAAAAAATCAAAACACATCGATTCTGACTGGTTTTATTCCTGCACCCTTTCTGGGGCAGCGGCCCGGATAGCAGTTCGAGATTGGATCGAAATGAGTCTTGTTGATCTGAAAAAAGCAATAGCCAGATGGTTTGAAGATATAAAAATCGAAGCATGGGGTGAACTTTATTATCCACCCTTGTATCGCCTGTCAAACTGCGCTCAAAATGAAAAAAGCGATAACAAAACGACATCCGCGCGCATCGCAACATACCTGTGGAAATCATCGCTCAAGGAAACAGCGCCGCCCCTGTGGATATTAACGGCGATTTTAAAGCGCGTGAGAATCATCGAAAACACCGAAGATGGCGGGAATAAGGAGGGCATCACACCGGATAGGGCAGCCCTTATCCGTTTTATTATTAACCGCAACAACAAAGGAGGCTCTATGTTAAACGAACAATTAGACACGGAAAACTGCTCCCCTCCCTATATATGTGGAAGGATATTTGCAGTTCTCGAAAGTATTCAGCGAGCGGCGCTCGGTAAGGATATCAACGCAGGTATCCGCGAAAGATTTTATACATTCGCATCAACCAATCCTTCGTCGGCATTTGGACGGCTCATGAAGTTAACGCAAAATCATCTCACAAAACTTAAAAATGAAAAGGCGGGACTTGCGGTGATTCTTGACAGGGAACTTCAGGGACTGTTCTCGAAAATACAGAAATTTCCCGCCATATTTGCTCTGGAGGAACAGGGCCAGTTCGCTATTGGGTATTATCACCAGAAACAGGATACATGGAAGAAAGCTAATAGCAATGCTGAACTGAAAGCCGCAACCGAAGAAAGCGAGAAGGCAACTGAGGACTAAGTTATTTTAGAACATAATTAAAAAAGGAGAATACCTATGAGTACCCCGATTAAAAACCGTTATGATTTTGTATACCTTTTTGATGTTAAAGATGGTAATCCCAACGGTGATCCGGACCAGGCCAATCTGCCCCGGGCCGATGCGGAGAACCAGGAAGGATTGGTTACTGACGTATGTATAAAACGAAAGGTGCGAAACTACGTCACGCTTAAACATGAGTTGAAATCTCCTTTTGATATTTTCATCCGGCAGGGCAATGTTTTAAATCCGATTATTAAGGATTCAGGGAAGGATATTGAGGAGCGACAAAAAAATTTAACAGGTACGTATTACGACATAAGAACATTTGGGGCAGTATTAAGCACCGGCGGAAAAGGCGAAGGAGCGGGAACTGTCCGTGGTCCTGTCCAGTTTACATTTTCCCGATCTGAGGACAGGATATACCAAGCAGAGCATTCTATAACGCGTTGTGCTGTCACAACCCCGGAAGAAGCCAAAGCTCAGCAAACTCGTGAGCATGCCTCGACTTTTGGACGCAAATCGACTGTTCCTTATGCCCTTTACCGCATGCATGGATTCATTTCCGCTGTTGATGCCATAAAGACCGGTTTTTCTGATGACGATCTGGAACTGTTATGGGAAGCACTTATTAATGCTTTTGAGCACGATCGGTCCGCTGCGCGTGGGGAAATGAATCCTCGAAAGCTTGTTATCTTCAAACATTCAAATCATTTGGGCAATGCACGTTCAGGTGAATTGTTTGAAAAAGTATCTATAACATGTAAATGTGATTTACCACGTTCATGCAATGATTACGAAATCAAGGTTGATCCATCAATGCCGTCTGGCATTGAATTGATAGAAATGTTATAACAATATTGATTTGTAAAACACTATTAAGTATTGAAAAGGGAAGAAAAAAGAGCTAAAAGTATTGATGATTATGATATAATTCTCAATCCATTTAATGGATTAAAGCCGGTAAGAATTCCCGCCCAATAACGATTAAATTGTTTGGTTATGTTAGAGAAAATGAATTATATTATTATATACCAGGGAAAGGAGACGCCAATGACCCAAACCGCACAAAAAATTCTTGAGGAGATCAAATCGCTATCCCCGATCGAGCGGGTTGAATTGATAGATAAAATATATCAAACATTCGACCCTGAAATCGATTTTGAAGTAGAAAAAGCCTGGGGCAAAGAATCTGAACGCCGCCTTGCCGATTACAAGAACGGTAAATCTGCCGTTATCTCTGAAGATGAAGCTTTTTATCGTATCGAAAAAGATAAGAAAAAATGAAAATTCTTTTTCTACAAGAATCTTTGGATGAGTTCTCCGGAGCGGTTGAATATTATAACACCGAACGGCCCGGGCTCGGGTTTGAGTTCGCCGCCGAGGTGCGAAATGCTTTAAACAGGATAAAAAAATATCCTGACTCATGGCCCGCTGTCACTGATAATATAAGGAAATGCATAATAAATCGTTTTCCTTTCGCTGCCCTCTATCATAGGGAAGATGATCGTATTGTTATTGTAGCATTAATGCATATGAAGAGATTGCCCGGATACTGGAAAAAGCGGACTGAATAATGTACGCCGACGATGACTTCATCCAATTATCTTCCTTGCAGCATTATATGTTCTGCCCGCGGCAGTGCGGTCTTATCCATGTGTATGATCTATGGACCGAGAACAGGTTTACGGCTCACGGCAGGGTGCTCCATGAACGGGTCGATTCAGGGGAGGAAGAAACCCGGGGTACGGATCATATCGTTCGGAGCCTGAATATTTACAGCAGGGAATACGGGCTTGCCGGCAGGGCCGACGTAGTTGAATTCAAGGACGAACGGGGTAATATGAGACCGTTCCCGGTTGAGTATAAATCGGGTAAACCTAAACCTAATGAGATGGACCTGGTGCAGCTTTGCGCCCAGGTTCTCTGTCTTGAAGAAATGACAGGTATCAGTATACCTGAAGGAGCGTTGTATTATGGGAAAACGCGGCACAGGTTCAATGCTTCAATGACTGTAGAATTACGAAAGAAAACCATTGATGCCATTGGCGCGGTTCATGACATGATAAGAAGCAGATCTGTTCCCGACGGTAAATATCAAAAAAAATGCGATACGTGCTCGCTTTTCGATGAATGTATGCCGAAGCTGGGTAGGCGGAGGATAAAGATTTTTATTGAGGGTCTATTTACAACAGATGAAACGTCATCTTAACACACTTTACATAACATCGCCGGACGCTTTTATCCGCAAAGAAGGCGAAACCTTTGTCGTTGAACTGGATGGCAAGAAAGCGCTTCAGGCCCCGGCTGCGACAATCGAGAATATCGTATGCTTCGGATTCAAACCGGTCACCCCGGCTTTGATGGCGTTCTGCGCTGAGAATAATATCGGCATCAGCTATCTTTCAAGGACAGGCCGGTTCCTTGCGCGGGTGTACGGAGAACAGAAGGGGAATGTTCTCTTAAGGAAAGAACAATACGCGATTTCCGATTCCAATGAACGGTCCATGAAAATCGCGAAGAACATCGTCGCTGCGAAAATCGCAAACAGCCGTAACCTTCTCCAGCGTCATATTCGAAACCATGGCGAAGAAACTGATTGCTCATCTGTTGAAGAGTGTATCAGGTCATTGGCTTCGAATATTCCCAAAGTCGAACGCGCTTCCGATCCTGACGAATTAAGGGGCTATGAAGGGGAATGCGCAAGCTTGTATTTTAAATGCTTTAATGCCATGATAATGTGCCAAAAGGAATGCTTTGTATTCAACGGCAGGTCAAAACGGCCACCGTTGGATAATGTCAATGCGTTGTTGTCTTTTGTGTATATGCTCCTGGTGAATGATATCAGGTCCGCTCTTGAAACCACCGGCCTTGATCCGCAAGTCGGCTTTTTTCACAGGCTCCGTCCGGGACGTCCAAGCCTTGCTCTTGATATAATGGAAGAATACAGAGCTTATATCGCCGACAGGGTGGTGTTGAATTTAATAAATCTTAATCAAATTTCCGGGGAAGATTTTGAGAAAAAAGAAACTGGTGAAATCAGGATCAGTGATAAGGCTCGGAAGGAGGCCATTATCGCTTATCAGAAAAGGAAAGATGAAGTTATAACACATCCGCTTTTAGAAGAGAAGACGACCATAGGTCTTCTCCCGCATATTCAGGCCATGCTGCTGGCGCGGTATATTAGGGGTGATATCGGCGAGTATCCGCCTTTTTATATTAAATGAGGTTGTGAATATGATGGTACTTGTGTCATACGACGTTTCAACGATAGACGGTCTCGGGAGACGCCGCCTTCGCCTTGTCGCGAAGGAATGTGTCAACCACGGTATCAGAGTGCAAAAATCCGTTTTTGAATGTAAAGTGGATCCGGCAAAATGGGAATTGTTCAAGGCGAAATTGCTGAAAATTTATAATAACAAAGAGGACAGCCTGCGATTCTATTTTTTGGGAAGCAATTGGAAACATCGCGTCGAACATCATGGTGTTAACGCGCCAGTAGAGTTGGATGAGCCGCTGATTGTATAGCGCTAACCTAATGCTGCCTTGCTTTTACAAGGGTTTAGCGGAAAGTATTCTACCATAAAGAAAATAATTATCCAGTTGTTCTTTAAAAACTGTTAGATAATATTTAAAGTTTAGCGCATTTTGATAGCTAACTGTTGGTATTTTCAGCAGTTAGCATATATACAGTCGCGCCCCATGCGGGCGCGTGGATTGAAACGGCGAGGTAATGACGCACGTCATGCGACCGGCTTGTCGCGCCCCATGCGGGCGCGTGGATTGAAACCTTGATATGATGAAAGGACGGACAACAAAATGAGTCGCGCCCCATGCGGGCGCGTGGATTGAAACAATCAACTGCGTCAAATAACCGGCACGTTTTAGTGTCGCGCCCCATGCGGGCGCGTGGATTGAAACAACAGTTCAAGGGCATAGGCGAATTGTGCGTCATGTCGCGCCCCATGCGGGCGCGTGGATTGAAACGTTCGATCCTGATACATGATCTTTTAATTTGATCGGTCGCGCCCCATGCGGGCGCGTGGATTGAAACGATATGCTTTTTTGAAAACGCCCGTTGTCCTCTATGTCGCGCCCCATGCGGGCGCGTGGATTGAAACAAAACGCGCACGACGGAGCAGGCTAGAATGATTTGTCGCGCCCCATGCGGGCGCGTGGATTGAAACGTCCTCGCAGGTAATTTATAAAATCAGTCCGGTGTCGCGCCCCATGCGGGCGCGTGGATTGAAACGTAAAGTACCGTCGCAAACGTCGAATAATCCTTGTCGCGCCCCATGCGGGCGCGTGGATTGAAACGATTTTAGGCACATCGCGCCGGACGTTGTTGAATAGTCGCGCCCCATGCGGGCGCGTGGATTGAAACAGCACCGCCCAGATATTTGGAGAAGATCGCCGCGTCGCGCCCCATGCGGGCGCGTGGATTGAAACATAATTACGTTAAACAACGACAGGTCCGGCGTATGTCGCGCCCCATGCGGGCGCGTGGATTGAAACATTACCATAAGACACAGCATGATGACCATG
>DAONAJ010000074.1:0-19352 GCA_035400945.1 Spirochaetota bacterium | reverse complement strand
GGTTATGGCAACCGCCTTTTCACGGTACGGCGCGGGATTCTCAAGTTTCCGCGTGAGCTCGCGCAGGGGAATAACCCGTATCCCCCGGTCCCTGATCATCTGAAAATGCGCCTTCAGGGTTTCAGCATCGATTGAAAAGGGCCCCTTGCCGTCTATATTGTGATAGAGAATGATGGGGATCGTCAGGAGCCGCGACTGTGTTTCCCTGTCTTTGTGCAGCCATGTCATCCTGCCCCGGGAAAAGTCGTTATAATCATCCAGGTAGAAGAACAGGGCCGTAACAAGGGAAAACGCCAGGGATACGATAAGAATATAGATGCTCTTCATGACTCCGGTACCGTTTCAAATCCTCAAGGCCGATCCCGGTGAATTCACCCGGTAACGCCTTATTACTGTATCGTACCGGGGGGCGCTACAATCAAGGAATATTTTGCCCCCTGTTTACTTTGCTCATGAACCCCATCCCCTTGTTAATCAAAACAGCATCACGAACCTTCCCTGAGGGAGTAAGTGACTATATGATAGTTGCCCTTGCCCCTCCTTTCGACGGGTCACGTTCTTCGGAACGGGAAGAAGCCTACCCGATAATAATCGGGAACGATATCTCCCCCCCTGCGGGGTTCGAAATGGCAGAGTGTGAACACCTGATACACGACCCGCGAGGGGGATGGGAAAAAAATGTTTTCCATGCATGTTAGTATTTGATGTTTGTTTTAAATTTAAAGACTTTACAATTATCGAGGGTTATAGTATCATACTTCTCATACATAAAACTGAAACAGCGGCGCCGGGAAAAAAAGGCGCCGGCGAGAACAGGAATACTGCCATGATACAATTCACTAAAATGCACGGGACCGGCAATGACTACGTCGTCATTGACGGCAGGAAACAGAAGGTCGCCAGCTTCAGCAAGCTGGCCAGGGCCATGAGCGACCGGCATTACGGCATCGGGTCAGACGGGATACTGGTCCTGCTTGATTCAAAATCCGCTGATTTCCGGATGAGGATGTTCAACCCGGACGGGAGCGAAGCCGAGATGTGCGGCAACGGCATACGCTGCTTTGCGAAGTATCTCTACGACAACCGCATGACCTCCAAGAAGCAGCTGGCGATAGAGACAGCTGCCGGGATAAAGGAGCTCCAGATCCTGGTCAAGAACCGGCGCGTCAGCAGCGTCGTCGTCAACATGGGCGAGCCGATACTCCGGCGGGACCGGATCCCCATGATCGGCAGCCAGGGGATGGCCGTGGGTGAAACGCTGCAGATGGACGACGGGTCCCGCTTGACCATAACCGCCGTGTCCATGGGCAATCCCCATGTTGTCATATTCGTGGAGGAGATAGAACGGTTCCCTGTCGATAAATACGGGCCCATCGTGGAGAACCACGCCCTCTTTCCCAACCGTACCAATGTCGAATTCGTGAAGGTCCTGAACAGGAAAGAAGTCGTGCAGCGCACCTGGGAGCGGGGAACCGGAGAGACCCTTTCATGCGGCACCGGCGCGTCGGCGGTGACTGCCGCGTGCATCCTTAACAAGCTGACGGACCGGAAGATACGGATTCACCTGCGGGGCGGGGACCTGAAGACCGAATGGCGGGAGGACGACAATACCATCTATCTCTCAGGACCGGCGGTGGAGGTCTTCACGGGCGAGTGGCCCGGTTAGAGCTCCCAGAGAGCGGTCCCGGGCACTCCCTTTTCAAGCACCAGGACCGTTTTGATCGCAGGTATGTTCTCGGTGATCGTCTTCTCGACTGCACGCCTGAAAAGCCGTTCCGAATTTTTTATCACCGTCGCACTGGGGCGAAGCTCAGCCGGTTCCAGGTCTATGACGCAAACCCTGCCGTTTCCGGCACCCCGGCTGTCGATCCATACTTTTCTTACAAAGAGTCCCGCGGGAACCGCCATGGCGGTGTTATCATACAGGGAACCCTTCACCACGGTTTCGAAGAGAAACTTCGCGGTCTTTTCATCGCTGTCGTACACCGGGATTTCCCGTGTTTCCCTCATGATAGTGGCCCCGTCAAGGGCGGGAAGGTACACTGAGACCTTTTTCTCCTGGGTGAGCGACGGTATTTCCGGAAAGATATCCGCGATGTTCTTGTTTGTGTGTAGACAGTACATCAGATAATCAGCAATAAAAATGCCGGCAAAAAACAGGATAAGGCGGCGGTTCCGTTCCCTCCCCCTCGGGTACTCTATCAATTCAGTCCGCACCAGCGAAGCCACCGCATGGACCCGGGGCTGCACGTAGGCATAGTATAATTCAAGGGCCCGCTCAACCAGCCGCCGGACATGCCGCTTAATGTCCTGTTTCAGTTTGTTTATGTCAATTTTCATCAATGCCACCGCGATTGAGGTACAATAGAAAAAGGCCCCTGTAGAATCAAGGATTTTTTGCCGCCATATCCATTAATCGGGGGCACCGGTCTTGCAGGGTGCGGAAAAAGGCCCTAATTAATCTTGATAAGGCCGTTGTATTTTTTTATAAAAAGCTCAACACCCTGGCTGATCCCTTCCGCCACCGCTTCCCGGTGGCTGTCTTTTTTCAGATAGCCCGATTCCTTGGCATTGGAAATGTAACCTATTTCCACAAGGGCCGCCGGCATCAACACCCCCCGGAGAACATAAAAATCAGCCTTTTTAACCCCCCGGGAGCCGAAGGTCCTGTTTTTTTTCGCCATGCCATCCTGGATCGAGGCAGCCAGGGCCGAGCTTTCCTTCTGGATCTGCGTCGTGATCATCATGGCCTCGATGTAGTCCACGTCATCATGACCCGCTTTTCGCTTTGACCTGTCCTCGAGAATGACAACATTGTTCTCCAGTGCCGCCGTATTCCGCGCCTCTTCGTTGGTGGGATTCTGAGAGAGAAAAAAGGTTTCATAGCCGGATATGCGGCTTGAGAGGGACGAGTTGACATGGATGCTGAGAAATATCCCGTTCTCATTCTTCTTCAAAAGGCGGTTCGCTATGACCGTCCTGGTGGACAGCTCGATGAACCGGTCGTCGCTTCGGGTCATGTATACGCGCACCCCGGCAAGCCTGGCCCTGATCTTCTTTTCGAGGAACCGGGCCACCCTGAGGGTAATATCCTTTTCACGGAGGCCTCCCTTCCCGACCGCCCCGGGATCCTTTCCGCCGTGTCCCGGGTCTATGACGATAAAGCTGATCCTGTCTTTCAATACGGGACGCTGCTTTTCAATTTTCTGATCAGGAACTGTATCACCGCCCCGGCGTTCGACGATCAGCGCGTCACCCCTGCGGGAAAGGCCCAGCTCCGGATTGAGGCTCCGCGCCACCTCCCGTCCCGCATCAAGGGGAAGCAGCACCCGGCCTCCCTGGCGGCGGACCGCGCCGGAAGATTTATGCAGGCTGCCGTCAATCAGCACAACCGGCAGCCCCACCCCGTAGACGGCGTAATGGTTTTTCCGGTACAGCTTGCCCTTCTGGGACACCATGTCAAAGGAATGCTCGATGCCGCACCGGGGCAGCATTTCATCAAGGGGCAGGTATTCGCCGCCATCGACGCGGAGGATGGTTATGCTTTCGGATGAAGCCAACGCCGGAGCCGCGATACAGGCGAGAAGCGCAATGAGTGGAAAGATCCTAGGCCTTTTTTTCAATATAGTACCGCGCGTATGTCCTTACATACTGTATCCCGCCGAGAACATAGAAGAGGACGACCAGGAAAACAGAGAAAAGCTTCAGGGATATGCCCTGCCATTCGTAATCCAGGGAAAGAATATACACGGTTCCCGCGAAGGCTATACTGACCGCGGAGAGCTTGCCCAACCAGTTCGGCTTAACCTCGATATCCCTTTTCCTGTACAGGATGATACCGGCTATGACCGCGACCGCCTCCCTGGCCAGCGCCAGCACGCACACCCAGAGGGGGAACCCCTTGAACAGAACCAGGGCCGTCATGGCGGTAAGGCCGGCGATCTTGTCAGCCACCGGATCAAGGAACTGGCCGAGCCTGGTAACCTGGTTCATGAGCCGCGCAAGGAAACCGTCGAAAAAATCAGAGAGTATAATTATGCAAACGGCAATTATCTCGTACATGAGATAATCAGAATCGCCGGTCTGTGATTCTTTGTAGATGAAGTAACCCAGGACCGGCCCGGCGATTATCCTTGCCAGGGTCAGAAAGTTCGAAAAGGTAAGCACTTTATCCTGGAATATTTCACGGACTTCCATAACCGCATCAATCCATTGCATGTAATAATGATCTTGCGCCGGGAGCAACCGGCTTCGGCCGCTTCTCAATTATCATACAATGTTGCATATTTCTGCAAAAATAACGCCAGTCGTCAAGAGAATTTCCCCCGATATCTCCCTTAACAGTTTCCTGAAAAACTCCTTCCATGGAGTTTTTCAGGGACGGTTTTACGAAGTGAATTCGTAAAACCTCACATTTTTCTCGGCTAACGCCTCGAAAAATGGCGATACATCCATGCATCGCTTAGCAGTTTGCTGTTTTTCAGCAAACTGTTAATTAGATTTGCCCGACAGCAGATCCCCCTGTCCCCCCGCCAATAAATTAATGAAGGGCATAAGAAAATACTTGAAAATTACAACATCTACAAATCTGATGAACAGCAATTATAAGGAAGAACGTGACACCGCCATGAAAACCACTGCACAACTGCTCTGCATGATTGCCTTCGTCGTATTGATTACGGCCGGTCTGTCGTGCTCCAAAAGCGACGACGAGATCACTAAAGATACCTACGGCATAATCCTCAAGGGTTACACGGCCATGCGCATTGACCCGATGATCTTTTCGGGCATTGTTTCAGAGCTGGACAAGGGGGCCAGCGTTCAGGTCCTTGAACGGTCAAAGGAAAAAAGCTGGGTCGGCAAATCAAACGGCTACTGGTACAAGATAAAAACTAAAGAGGGGCTCACCGGGTGGGTGTTCGCGCAGAACATCTCCATTTATTCTTCAAAATCCAAGGACTCCATGAACAGGATCATAAACCAGTTCATGGATAGCGAGCGCGCCCAGGCAAAACAGTACCTTGTCGGCAAATGGTGGAGCACCAATGAATTCGGCGACTTCACCGACCACTGCATCGAACTGTACGACAGCGACAAGTACAAGTCGTACCTCAAGGGAAACGAGGATCATCCCATCGTGGGCACCTACAAGCTTGATTTCAATAAAAACGAGATAATCTTCTCCGCCGGGACCTCCTTCAAGAGCAATCTTGACCTGGCCAAAAGGGGAAATGATTACATCATCAAAAAAAGCATGAAGGATTTCGAGCTCCGCTTCACCAAGATATCCATTGAAACAAGCCCCGAACCGGAGTTGAAAGATTCAGGCAAGAAAAAGCCCGCCGGCGGGGGCAATGAAAACAAGGCTCAATAAATTCCTTTCACAATCCGGCCTGGGATCACGCCGGGCGGTGGAGGAACTGATAACATCCGGCCGCATTACCATCAACGGAAAGAGAGTCACCGCTCTGGGAAGCCTCGTTGAAGACGGCGACAAGGTTGCCCTCGACGGCTCGCCGGTCAGGCCCCTTGAACAACGGTATTACCTTATCCTGAACAAACCCCGCGGATACATAACAACCGTCACCGACGACCGTAACCGACCCACCGTGATGGACCTCGTGCCTGAAAAATACCGGCGCAACGGCGTCTTCCCCGTCGGGAGACTCGACCGCGACACCTCGGGCCTTCTCCTCCTTACCAATGACGGAGACCTCGCCTTCAGGCTCACCAAGCCGCGTTTCCATGTCGCCAAGGAATATATCGCGGAGCTCGACAGACCCCTTGATGAAGCCGACATAATGAAGATACGCAAGGGCATCTACCTTCCCCAGCTGGGACTCAAGACCAGACCGGCGCAGGTCGAATGTATAGAGGAATCACGGCCGCTGGTCAGGGTGATCCTGACCGAGGGGAAGAACCGGCAGATACGGTATACCTTTCAGAATCTCGGTTACCGGGTAAGGAGCCTAGAAAGAACTTCCTACGGGAACCTGTCGATGAAGCGGCTGAAAAAGGGGGAGCACCGCCACCTCACCGATGCCGAGGTGCGCTTGCTGAAAAAAACGGCCGGGATGTAGCGTCCGCAGGCGCCCGGAGCAGACTTTCACGGCTTCTCCCTGGAAGCAAGATAGTTCTCGGCGTTTTCCACAGAATCGAAAATCTTGAAAAACATCCCCACCTTGGCGATATCGAAAAGCTGAAGAATTTTAGTGCTGCTGCAGACGACAACCATCTCGTTGTTGTTGTCTTTGATCTTGCGGCTTATGTTGATCAGAGAGCTGAGCCCGGTTGAATCGATATAATAGAGATTTTCAAGATCGAGAATGATATTCGAGTAGCCGGTCTTATCAAGGTGACCAGTTATATTTTCCGTGAACTTGGGTGTCTTGACAAAATCGATTTCCTCGATCTTGATCGATATCAACGAATAGGCGCCGTGTTCAGTTATCTCTACCATCAGTTTTACCAGCAGCTGCAAGGTGACGGTATCCGCTTATGCCGATACCGGCCCGTATACCCTCCGGCACACCGGGGATACCGGGAACATCCAATATACTTTATTCGGGATTGAGGACGTATCTAATAAACATATCCCCAACTAATCAAGAAAAAAAAATGGTATACAGAAATTTATATTGATTGGCATCTTGCCGGTCCCCTATCAGGGCCGGAAAGTCATTATCGTTATAATAAATTATTTTCTTATGCAAATGGCGGAGAGTGTCGAATTTTAATAAAGATGACGGAAAAACGACGCGAGATGCCACGGCATCGCGCGTCATCAAAACGAGTACACAGCACAGGGCCCCGACATGCAAAATATTGATTTTTATGAACGGAAAAATATCCGGATAGCGCCTCCTCAATTCACCGACACCTATGACCCTGAATACCTGCCCCGGATGGCCCAGAACACGCCCCGGGAGATGGAGCGCGTAAAAAAGAAAGCCAGCAGGATCTTTTTCCTGATAACATCTCTCTGCATCATGTCTTTTACCGCCGGCATAGTCATCGGCATCAAGTTTGCCGGCGGAACCCAGCGCGAGCTTGTGGACAGGAAGACCTACAATGCCGTCGCCGATATCGGCAAGAGTTTCACCCTGCCGGGCAGGGATAAGCCGTCGGAATCATTGCCCCAGGAGAAGCTGTTTCCGAAAAACACTTATCCCTTCGTCATCAGGGTCACCAGCGAGCATGACCATAATACGGCCCAGAAGATAGCCGGTTTCCTGAGCCACCGCGGTCACACGGTCATTCTTTCAAAAAACAACAACCGCTACCGGATATACATAGGCCCCTACCGGAGCAACGACGCCGCGGCTGAGGCGTTGAAAAAAATTGCTTCCTACCAGAAATATTCGCTTGCGGAAAATACCAGGATTATAAAAAGGTAACATCACCGTACGGACTATCTGTGTCATGCGTGCCCGTGCCGGGTTGCCGGCAGGGCATGACGCGCACCCGGAAGGCAGCGGGTACGGTTCCCGGCGTGCCGCACCATAACGCGAAGGTAGCACATTGAAACATAACGCCACGATACGCAAAGCAACATCAAGTGATATTGACACCATTCATGAAATAATTTCCAGCTATTCCGAAGAAGGGATACTCCTTTCGAGAAATCTCGATGACATCAGCCGATCTATCGAAAATTTTTTTATCGCTGAGATCGGCAGCGTCACCGTGGGTGTCATCACGTTTTTCGATTACGGGGATCACCTCAAGGAAGTCAGGTCCCTTGCTGTGAACAGGAACTATCTCCGCCGTGGTATCGGTTCGGCCCTTCTGCAGGCCCTCATCGCCCATCTCAGGGCCGAAAATACACCCAGGATATTTGTCCTTACGTACACCCCGGCCTTCTTCGAAAGGAACGGCTTCACCGTGATTAACATGGATACTCTACCGGAGAAAATATGGAAGGACTGCGTCTTCTGCACCAAGCAGGATAACTGCACCGAAACGGCGCTGGAGCTTGCGGCGGGATAATATTCATCGGCCGGGCCTTCCCACGGTGCGGAAGCCTTCAATGATTTTCCGCATTACGGCCAGCAGTTCCGGCAGGCGCCCTTCGGACGATACCAGCCTGACATAGTGGCTGCTGGTCCCATTTAGAAAAATACCTTCGATACCCCCGAATCGCGGCCCCGACCCGCTCCTGAACGAGCAGATATACCGGTGTTCATCCTCCTCCAGCACTTCCCGTGTAACCCCTTCATAGCCGATGTTTCCCTTCCATTTATCCACGGCCGCGGCCAGGTTTTTATACGGAACCGCGAATTTTTCCGTATCAACGGCCATCAACATGTCATAGGCATCCGCATCCCTGCCGTCGCTCCTTCCCCCTCCTTGAAGGATGCCGAAAAGAATACCGGAATAACGGTATTCCATCCGGGACCGGTCCACCTTCCGCAGCACCGCCACGCGGCCCGGGACCATGAAGGAATACATCATCTGGTCATTGATGATCTTGATCCCGCCGTCTTCCTGAAAGATGATAAGAGAGGCCGATTCGTTCATCGCTACGAACCGCGTCCCGTTGTTCTTCCGCATCTTCATGATGAGTTCAGCGGCCTTCACCTGGGCCTGGTATATCCTGTTGTTATCATTCTTGAGGGCGCAGATAGACTTGAGCACCGACAGGGCCTCCACGGGGTGATGCTCTTTTATGAGCTCGGTGCCGTATTCAAGGTAGTAATCGATGCCGCGGGCCGATACGGGCCGATAGCGGTATTGTTTCATGCTGGTAATGTGTATCTTACCGCCCTGGTCGAAAAAATAGGTATTTCCCTCGCGGTCCCTGAAAAACTTCCAGTCGGGCATCTGCGCGACGAAAACCGTACAAGAGGCAAGCAGTATCGAGAAAACAAAGCAGCGTCGTCCGTTCATGATCAAAGGAGCAGGAAGAGTATTAATCCGCACACGATGACAATGCCCAGCACGATGGCGATGACGTAGAAGATCCGGTTGTCAAGCTCCGAGACCTTTCCGGTGAAATCATCCTGGGGCTGGTCGATCATGAGCTTGACATTTTCTTCCTCGAAAATCTTCGCCAGCACACCTTTGGCTACGAGGGCATACAGGATATATCCCCCCTTTTCAAAAGGGACCTTGCCCTTGATCCTTCCGGTGATGGGTTGACGGGCCCCTTCCGCGTCATAGGCGTTAAGGAGTTTCAGAATTTTTTCCGAGACCATGTCCTTTCCCGTGAGGATGACCCTGATCTTGTCTCCGACAATAAGATCAGTCACGTTTTTCCCCTTCACGGGCGAGAGGACCGCGGTCCCGTCTATTATGAATTTCGCCTCGCTTTCGATCATCCTGATGCGCTCGTCTTCGGCGACAATCTCCTTGATGTCCTGCCCTTCCATACCCGGGATATCGATCCTGACTCCGGCCAGCTCCATCGCCAGGGAACTGGTCGGCTCAAGCTCGATCTGGCATTTCACCGTGCTTATATTGAAGGACTTGCCGATGATCTCAATGACAGTTCTGGTCAGATCGTCAAGATTCCGCTCCTGCACGTCGGGAAAAACATCATAGCCGACGAACGAATCGATGAGGTAGTAGGTAAAATTCTGGGAATCCACGATATCGCTGCTTTCCTTGAAGGCCTGGAGGTCCCGGGAGAGCGATTTCCAGTCGTCGAAAACCCGCGTTTTCTCAAAAAGCGACGACTTTGATGACATGATGCACGTTACATTGGCTATGTATTCTTGAATATAGTTGAAAAAGGCAAGAAACACTCCCGACACACCCTTGCTCTCGACGAGGAATTTCCCTTTAACCACCATGATGTCGAGGTACTGTCCCGAGGCCATTTCCTTGGCCTTGAGGATGTCCCCCTTGGTATATTTCATGGCCATGTCGACCTGTTTGGTCTTTTCTCCGAGTGAATCATATTGTTCGGTCATGTCATTGTTCCTGATTGCCAGATAAATATTTTTCAATTACTTCATAACGCTTCTGGGGGCTCATGTTTAATATTTTTCTGATCCCCTGGGTCATCTTCAATTTATATTTGAGGCTTGTTTCCAGCGCATAGATGCCGTCTTTTCTTAAACTGTCCGTTATGACAACCTTGTCCGGCGGTATGTTCAGCTCAAGCATGGGGCCCAGGACCGCTATGAGATTTTCCGGCACAACATATTTGAGGAACTGCTTCGAGGCACCGATCTCAAGCCTCCGCAGGACCCTGTAATTCTTGTACTGTTCCGGTGTGATGGGGCTGAAGTTTTTGGGATTACTTGTCATCTGCAGTATAATCGAATCATCCTCTTCGGATACAAGTACGCGTATATAGGTATAACTGGCCTTGTACGAGGACAGGAGTCCGTAGAGGCTGTCATCTTTCACTCTGGCTGCATTTTTTGCCGATGGTTTCATTCCAGATACGATCCCCCTGCCTGACCGGACACCTCTTGATGCTGCGGCTCTATACCGGGAAAAATACACCGCTTTCCTGCTTCTTGACCACCCGCATCGAGTCAAGATCTTCCATGGTTTTTTTCACCTCGTCCTTCGGCCGTCCAGAAAATTTAATGATATCGTCCAGGGTGATAGACTTATTCACCCTCAGAAATTCAACGACATCACGCTCCTGGTCAGACAGCGGCCCGATATAGAACACATTATTCTGGCAGATATTTTCGGTAATTACAACAATTTTTTTGTTTTTGTAGTTTGAATAGGAGCGGAAAACGAGATCAATGTTCGTTTCAGCGGTTGCCGAAATGTTTTTCAGCTTGATATAAAAGGCACGCTGTGCGGTTTTTGAATCAATAATCAGCTTCACTATCATCTCGTCTATAAAAGAAGAATCTATGACCTTGATCCCGTCAAAATCAAGGACCAGTGTTTCGCCTTCACTGATATTCGCCACAAGGTTCTTAATCGAGTCATACATGATCCGGCCCATGTGCCTGGTGATCAGGTCCGGCGTTTTTATCTTCAGTTCTTCCGCTTTTTTCTTGATTGTGATGACCATGGTTCGATTGTTATCCCATTAATGATATTGAAATCTGCGTGCCGTCAAAATTGCTCAGTTCATTTTTCTGGAAAATGACAGAAGCGCCGGGGCCTTTCTTGTGATACAGGGTCGACACCGACGCGTTGCCCGATCTCAGGAATATGGAGCCTTTCAGTTTTTCAACAATGGCATTGACCTGGCAGAGGCCATAGCCGAACTCCCTCTTGCTCGATATGGGCGTCGTGAGGGCCAGTTCCATGAGGTGTGCCGGCGAATTATAGTTGATGTCGAAATTCTCAAAACTCTTCAATATTCCGATCCCCGAGTCCCCGATCGACAGCCTCACGATATTTTCCCTGCCTATGGAATAGGTCTGCATCGCCAGGTATCCCGAATCAAGGCTGTGCTCATAGATGTTCTGGCAGATCTCGGAAATGACGGTGACGAAATAATCGACTATGCGGTCCGTGAGCCAGTACTTCAATATATGGGCTGCCCGTTTCCTGAAAACACCGACTATATTTGATATGACCTTTACGCTTTCCCGCTCCTTGTTGGGAATTTCTGTTATCTCGAGGACCCTGTTGCTGAAGGTGCTTCTCTTGAGGAGCATCTTCTCATTGAGCCGCTCCGTCACATCGAACACGCCGGTCTTGAAGAAATCCATCCGGTGGAGGTACTGGTGTATGTTGATCGGAATTCCTGAAAGCTTCAGCTTGTTGCCGCTTTTTCTCAGGTAATTTCTCCCCGCAAGAAGCAGGCAGAGCATTGAATAGGGCTCGATAAACGAAATCCTCGAAAGATTCAATTCCCTGACATCGCCCAGGATCTTCTCCTGCAGGTCGATCACGTATTCAAAGTCATACTGATCCTTGAAACGGTTCGGCACTATGATTACATTGTTGTTCATGGGTCCCCGCCCTTGCTTGCTCTGGCCGCTGCATGACCGCCCCGATTTTGCTGCTCGCCCGTTTCTATGATCGGTACAATGGACCTATACCTGAATTATTTCTTTCCTCCCCAAACCGACGCCCCGGGGCGCCGCGGCAAAAAAAATGCGCGGTGACATAACCGCGCTCTGGTGCCCAAATAAAATGGCCGGGAACGCCTGTCCCCGGCCATCGGTTGTTTCTCTTGTGTGCGGATCCTAGTACATGCCGCCCATGCCGCCCATGCCGCCCGGAGGCATCATCGGCGCCTTCTCTTCCTGCTTCTCCGTGATGAGAACTTCGGTGGTGCAGAGCATGCCGGCCACGGAGGCGGCATTCTGCAGGGCAGACCTGACTACCTTCGCCGGATCGATAATACCGGCCTTGATCATGTCAACCCACTCAAGCTTGTTCGCGTCAAAGCTGATATTTTCCTTTTCGGTTTTTGCTTTCTCAACGATGACCGAGCCTTCCAGTCCGGCGTTGCAGGCGATCATCTTCATCGGTTCCTCAATGGCCCTGGCGATGATGTTCGCGCCAATTTTTTCGTCGCCGTTAAGCTTGTCCGCGACTGCCTTGACAGCTTTCTGCGAGTTGATGAGCGTCTTGCCGCCGCCGGCCACGATGCCTTCTTCCACCGCTGCGCGGGTCGCCTCGAGAGCGTCCTCGACGCGGGCCTTCTTTTCCTTCAGTTCGATTTCAGTCGCGGCGCCCACGTTGATGACGGCCACGCCGCCGGCCAGTTTGGCCTTCCGCTCCTGCAGCTTTTCGATATCATAATCCGAGGTGGAATCCTCAATCTGCTTCTGTATCTGGGCAATGCGGCCCTTAACGTCTTTCTGCGATCCGGCTCCCTCGATGATCGTGGTGTTTTCCTTGTCGACGATGACCTTCTTGGCCCTGCCCAGCATCTGCATGGTGGTGTTCTCAAGTTTCATGCCGAGTTCCTCGGAGATCACCTGGCCGCCGGTGAGGATCGCGATGTCCTCAAGCATGGCCTTGCGGCGGTCGCCGAATCCCGGGGCCTTGACGGCCACGCAGGAGATGGTCTTGCGCAGGGTGTTGACCACGATGGTGGCCAGCGCCTCGCCTTCGACCTCTTCCGCGATGATCAGGAGGGGTTTGCCGGCCTGGGCGACTTTCTCCAGGATGGGGAGAAGGTCTTTCATGGTGGAAATCTTCTTGTCATGGATGAGGATAAACGCGTCATCAATGACGGCCTCCATGGTTTCCGGGTTGGTCGCCATGTAGGGCGAAAGATATCCGCGGTCAAACTGCATACCCTCGACAACTTCAAGGTGCGTCTCTATCGATTTGGCTTCCTCAACGGTGATGACGCCGTCGCGGCCGACCTTGTCCATCGCGTCCGCGATCAGGTTGCCGATCTCTTCGTCATTGTTGGCGGATATGGATGCCACCTGGGCGATTTCTTTTTTATCCACGATTTCGCGGGCCACGGAGGCGATATGCGCAACGGCGGCTTCCACCGCCTTGTCGATGCCGCGTTTCAGGTCCATCGGATTCGCCCCTGCCGTTACGTTTTTCAGGCTTTCCTTGTATATGGCCGCTGCCAGGATCGTTGCGGTGGTCGTACCGTCACCGGCTACATCGTTCGTCTTGGTGGCGACTTCTTTGACCATCTGGGCGCCCATGTTCTCGAACTGGTCTTCGAGTTCGATTTCCTTTGCCACGGTTACACCGTCCTTCGTTACGGTGGGAGCGCCAAATTTCTTGTCTATGACAACGTTTCTGCCTCTGGGCCCGAGGGTCACCTGGACGGCGTCAGCCAGCTTCTTGACACCCTCCAGTACGGACCGCCTTGCTTCTTCACTGTACTGTAAAATCTTAGCCATTTTCGCGTCCTCTCTTTTTAATATTTGTTATGAATATTTCAATCCGTTACAGCTATTCAACTACTGCCAGGATGTCGCTTTCTGACAGGATCAGATAATCTTTTCCGTCATGCTTTACTTCCATGCCGCCGTATTTGCTGAAAAGAACCGTATCTCCAACCTTCACTGTCATGGGAATAAGATCCTTACCGTCCCGTCTTCCCTGTCCGACAGCTATAATTTTTCCCTGCTGGGGTTTTTCTTTCGCTGTATCAGGGACATAGATGGAGCCGACTTTCTCAGCTTCCTGTTCCATTAATTCAATGACGACACGATCGCCTATAGGTTTTAAAGCCACTTCCGTCCTCCTTATAAAATAAGTGATTATTTTTTTACTAATATAATAATTAAAATATTTAAAAAAGATTGTTTTGTAGAATTGTTAGCACTCATTAAAAAGAGTGCTAACAAACTATTAATATATAGATTTTCACAATAAATCAAATTGGATTAACGCCGATTTTTGTCAATTATTAAAATTTATTTTAAAATAAAATAAAAAATCACCAAATTTTAAATATTATATTCCATCAAACAAAATATACTTAAAAAATTATCATAATTAAAGATTATGTCGGATTAGATCTCACAAATAAGATAATAAACTATGATTAATTTACATCTGGGTAAATCATTGCCCTGTAGGCTGGTGAAGGATTTCTGGGTTATCCGGGGTCAGTCATGCTTAATGGAATAATCGGATTTACCTCCTGTTTTTTCGATTAGCTTGATATCTTCGATGACCATGGTTTTATCCACAGCTTTGCACATATCATAAACCGTCAGGGCTGCGATTGAAACAGCTGTCAGGGCTTCCATTTCAGCGCCGGTTTTGCCCTCGAGGCGTATTTCTGATGCTATCCGAACACCGGAGGCATCATAATCGAGGCTTATGGTGACATCAATAAAAGCCAGTGCCAGGGGATGACACATGGGTATCAGCTCGGCGTTCCTCTTGGCAGCCATGATGCCGGCGATCTTTGCTATCTGGAAGAGGTCGCCTTTGGGAAGGAGCCGCCGATCGATAAGGTCCAGGGTGCTTTTCTGGAGCCTGACGAAGCCCGTTGCCTTTGCCGTTCGCATGGTCACCTTCTTGGCCGATATATCGACCATTACCGGGGTGCCGTCATCAGAATAATGGGAGAATTCCGCCATCACATCACCCCGTTCATCGCACGAGGTCGCGGTATGCCGCGCCGGTCTTGATGGCCGTCGTGAGCTTCTGCGATTCCGATATATCGCCGATGAGAATCAGCCCGACGATTCTATCATTGACGAAAAACAACTTTTTATAGCTTTCTTTCTCGGCATTTTTGGCCGTATGGACGCGGTACTCGCCCTCCATCCTTTCACTGCAGAAATCGCCGACCGAATAAACCCTGGTCCCGAAGGAATTGAGGATCGCCGGATAGACCTCATCCGCAAAAACCGCTTCTTTACCGGCCGCGTTGGATCCGGCCACCTTTCCCTGCTTCATCGCCGGCATCCAGAGGGCGATGTTCTTGCCGTTGAATTCAGCAACGTCGCCGCAGGCGTAAATCCCCGGCACCGACGTCTCCATCCGCTCATTGACGACCACAGCCCTGTTGACCTGGGCGCCACAGCTCTTTGCCAGGTCCACGTTGGGCCGCACGCCGATGGAAAAAATAATCATGCCGGCGGACAGTTCCTCACCGTTCGTCAGCCTCACCCCCGTGGCGGCGTCGCTCCCCGTTATGGACTCCACCGACCTGCCGGTCAGGAGCTTTACACTGGTCCGGGAGATGATATCTTGAAGCATAGCCGAACATTCTGTGTCCAGCTGGCGGGGCAGTATCCGGTCTCCCACTTCAACGACCGTGACCGGGATTCCGTTCCTGGTCAGGGAATAGGCGGCCTCCAGTCCCAGGAGCCCGCCGCCGATCACGATGGCCGGGACGTTTGCCTTTGCCCTTTCATGGACAGCCCGGGCGTCACCGAGCGTCCTGATGGAATAGACATTTTTTTTACCGATGGCGTCCTTAAGGGGTATGAAGGGAGAGCTTCCGTTGGCCAGGATGAGCTTGCCGTAGGAATGCTTCTTCCCGCCGGCGGTCTCAATTGTCTTTGCCGACGCGTCGACGGAGACAATTTTCTCGCCGAGATTGAGGATGATTTTTTTTTCTTCGTACCATTTTTCTGAATTCAGGTAAAAGTTTGATTTTTTTTCAACACTTTCATCGCCGATATACTCCGTCAGGTACGGCCGGTAATACGGCATGTGGGTTTCCTCGGTGAAGACCTCCACCGGAATATCATTGCTGACGCTTCGAATTTCTTTCGCCGCGGAAATGCCTGCCGATGATGCCCCGATTACAACAATAGGATCACTGCCCATGATGTCCCTCGATGTTACGCAACGACTTTTTTTCTTCTGCGCTTGATAAGCTTGATTGCATAGATGATAATGCCGCAAATCGTGTAGAACGACATGAAGCCGAAAATGGCCCAGGCGCTGAGCAGCCCGATGCCCAGGATCGCAAGGATTATTGCCAGCACGAGGAACGGCTTCCCGCCGACGCGATAAATATCGGGGAACACCTTACTGTAATCCACCCTTGACACCATCAGGAGACTGATGATGACATAGATGGCAATGAAAACCTGCCACGGGAAGGAAACCGTCAGCTTCATGACGGACAGGAAGTCCGGGATCTCCAGGACCGGTATCAGGGCGATGACAATCCCCGCTGCCGGAGAAGGGAGGCCGTTGAAGCGGGTATGGTCGTCTTCCTCTGCGCCGATATTGAATCGGGCCAGCCGGTATATGGCGCAGATCGGATAGATGAGGGCGATGAACATGCCGAAATCGATCATGGAAGCCCCCGAAGGGAGCTTTGAAAGGTACGCCTGGTAGGCTATGACCGCCGGGGCTATGCCATAGGCGATACCGTCCGCCAGAGAATCCAGCTGCACGCCCACGGGGCTTGCCACATGCATGGCCCTGGCCACGGCGCCGTCAACAGCATCAAAAAGGGTTCCGAGGAAAACCATGATCCCCGCGACCGCCAGGGACCGCGCATCACCCCTGCTGGCCAGTATGATGGCGAAAAAACCCATGGTCATGTTGGACATGGTAATCATGTTGGGCACGATGGACCTTTTCTGGACGATGAATTCGCCTATTGCCTTCCGGGTTTTCCCCGAACCTTTCCCCCGGGCGGCCTTTTTCTCGCTGCGTGAGATGCGGCGCTCCGCCCGTTTCGCGTTCCGCTTTTCCGACCGATTCGTTGCCATACATGCTCCTGCTGATGGAGATGGTTTGTAATGCGCCCGTCAGGGGGCGCCCTGTGTTCCCAAGAGATTGTTATATCATAACAACGGAATAAAACAGGCACTGTCAATAAAAAAACAGCGTGCATTGATCATGCCCCGCTCCCGTCGGTACTACGTGATGCTGGATTTCAAGTATTCAAGGAGATCCCTGTGGCCCCTGAAGATCCGGTCAGCTTCCTTCAAATACTGCCGCGGCAGCGTCGTCTCAAGGGCGAAGCAGAGGATGCCGGCGGCACGGGCGGCGCGGACCCCCATGGGAGCATTCTCAATGATCAGGGACCGTTCAGACCTTACGTCAAGCGCCTCAAGGGCCTTCAGGTAAGGCTCCGGGTCTGGCTTCCCCTTGATGACGTCCTCGGCGGTAATCACGGCGTCAAAGCGGGACAGCATTTCGTCCGGCATGACATAACGGACCGACCGCTTCGGCGATCCGGTCACCAGGGCGGCGCGAATCCCCCTGCCCTTGACCCATGACAGGATATCCTCCACATGGGGGAAGAGTTCTATGCGGCATTGCTCGAAGATGGCATGTTTCTTCTCGATGAGATCGTCGAACTCCCTGTCCCCGGGAACAGGACGGTCTTTTTCGATGAATAGTTCCTCAACGGACTGCCTGCCGGACATTCCCTCGCGGCGGAAAATATCGACGTCATCAAGGACGAGGCCGTACTCGCCCAGGGCCTGCTTCCACGCGTCGGCATGGAAGGGCATTGAATTGACGACAACGCCATCCATGTCGAAGAGTATCGCGTCAATGGTCATAATTCGGTCCGGATGTTCATCCTGGCGCGGTGCCGCTCGAGGGCCAGCTCGACGAGCCGGTCAATAAGGGCGGCATATTCGATGCCCGTTTGCGCCCACAATTTGGGGTACATGCTAATGCTGGTGAAACCCGGGAGTGTATTGATCTCATTGAGATAATATTCGCCGGTATTTTTATCGAGAAAAAAATCTATGCGGGCCATGCCTCCGCAGCAGAGAACGCCGTATCCCTTGACCGCCGCCGCACGGATCGTGTCGGATACCGCGGGATCAAGGGGGGCCGGAATTACCAGTTCGGCCCCGTCCGGGTCTATGTACTTCGATTCATACGAATAGAATTCGTGGCGGGTCCGAACCTCGCCCAGGATCGAGGCCCTCGGCTCGTTATTGCCCAGGACCGAGCACTCTATCTCTCGTGCTTCGATCCCTATCTCAACAAGGAGTTTCGTGTCGTACTGGAAGGAAAATTCGATGGCTTCCCGGAGCTCTGCGCGGGCTTTCACCTTTTTTACGCCCACGGAGGAACCGGTCCGAGCTGGCTTAACGAAGAGCGGCATGGATAGTTCTTCTTCGATGTTTTTCAGTATTGTTCCGGAGTCCCTGAGCCAGTCTTCCCTGATGACGGTCTTCCATGGCACCACGGGAATCCCGCTGTCCCGGAGGAGGCGCTTGGTGACGTCCTTGTCTATGCCGATGGAAGAACCCACGGAGTCGGCTCCCACATAAGGGACCATTGCCAGCTCGAGGAGGCCCTGGAGCGTGCCATCTTCGCAGTAGGTGCCGTGCACGGCCGGAAACACAACGTCCACCGATACCTTTCTGTTCGATTCGGCGTCAAAGAGGACGAGTTTGCCGCCCTCTTCAAAGTGGTTGATAAACCAGGTGCCCTTCTTTTCCAGCTTCAGGATGCGGCCGAAATCCTTATCATCAACAATGACCGGCCTGTCCTGTACATACCACCGGCCGTCGCGGGCGATGCCGATGGCGACAACATTATATTTACCGGGGTCCATGGCCGCGACTACGGACGCGGCAGAACAGAGGGAGACGTCATGCTCGCCGGATCTACCGCCGAAAAGGACGCCCACCGTGAGCATTACTTCTGCTCCGATTCAATAAAGGCCTTGTGGATGACCTTCTGCGCGAGTTCAGCGTACATATCATCAATAACACAGGAAATGCCGATTTCCGATGTCGATATCATTTCGATGTTAATGTTCTGGTCCGACAGCATCTGGAAGATCTTCCCTGCTACGCCGTAGGATGAAAGCATTCCGACGCCGACCGCCGAAACGATGGCGATATCCTGTTTTGACTCGATGGCGCTGGCGCCCAGCTCTTTCCTAAGCTCTTCCGAAAGCTTCAGGGCCTTTTCAAGATCGCTCTTCAGCACCGTGAAGGAGATGGAAGCCTTGTTGTCCTTGCCGGTCGACTGGACGATCATATTGACGTACACCTTGTTCTCTCCCATGATGCTGAACAGGCGGGCCGCTATTCCCGGACGGT
>DAONAJ010000073.1:0-19633 GCA_035400945.1 Spirochaetota bacterium | reverse complement strand
AGAGGCGCCCGTGTAATGTTTAGGGAAATAGATCTGCACCAGGCCCCGCGACGGCACCCTGTCTTCTTCATAGTCGACCCTGACATTCCGGAGCCATCTCCCCGGTTTTATATCGTATGCCGCCTTATCCTCCGTGGCGGCGGATACGCATGAAAATGATACGAAAAGTATCAGCGGCAGAAAGTTCATTATTTTCAAAATAGGCACCTCAATGATCGGTATGACATCTCGTCCTGAAAGAATAACCTTGTTGAGACAGGTCATTTTTTTCAAGAAGTATTTGGGCGTTGGCCCCGATACTTCACGGAAGTCCCTCACCCGGCCTTCGTCGCGCCCTCTCCATTTAAAGATAGGGCCCCCTCAAAGACGGGCGCGGACAGCATATTCGAACAGCGTCCCGGCCGGGGTGAGGTTCGAGAGGGAGGTGCCGTGGTTTAAAACGGAAATAGCGCGCTTATCGAGAAAAAATATTGACAACAAGTGACATATATATTACTATATCAATATATCTTGATATAGTAATATTAAAGATATTGATTACATGCAATAATTATCCCGGGAAGTAGAGGGTTATGATTATCCAACTCTGCCATGAATTGACTGCAGCGATATTTTTTATTATGTTGAAACATAACGTATAAGCAGGCGGTAATAGACCATGAACTCCTTTCTATCCATGCTTGAACAGGGCAGGGCTATCCTTTTTGACGGCGCCATGGGCACCATGATCTACGACAAGGGGGTCTATATCAACCAGTGTTTTGACAACCTGAACCTGACACAGCCCCGCCTGATCGAGGAAATCCATGCCGAATACGTCAAGGCCGGCTCAGATGTGCTTGAGACCAACACCTTCGGCGCCAACAGGGTGAACCTGGCCAAGTATGCCCTTGCCGAGAAGGTCCGCGACATCAATATCGCCGGGGCCGGTCTCGCCCGCTCCGCCGGTGGTTCCGGGATCCTGGTGGCCGGGTCCATGGGGCCCCTCTCGACCAACGTCGAGCCCCTGGGCGCCGTAAGCTGCAAAGAGGCTGAAGAGGCGTACCGGGAACAGGCAGAGGCCCTGATCGAAGGGGGCGTTGACCTTCTCATCCTGGAGACCTTCGACCAGCTTGACATGCTTGAAGCGGCCCTGGCCGCGGTGCTCAACCCGAAGAAGGTACCCGTTATAGCCCAGGTTTCAGTCAACGAGGACGGCCGCACCACCTACGGCACGTCCCTGGACCAGGCGGTCCAGTTCCTGAACGGGACAGGCGCCGACGTCATAGGCCTGAACTGCACTGTCGGCCCCGGACCCATGCTCGAACTCCTGAAAAAGATGACCCGCATGACGAAAAAGCCGATATCGGTCCAGCCCAATGCCGGCTACCCCCGCCACGTGGGGGGACGTAACATCTACATGACCACGCCGGAATACCTGTCCGAGTACGCGGCGCAGTTCCTGAGCAACGGCGCGAGCATCATCGGCGGCTGCTGCGGCACCACGCCGAAGCATATCAAGGCGATGAAGCAGGCCATCAAGTCGCGCTATCCCGAGAAGCGGCAACCCGTCGTCGAGGAGACCTCGACCCGCGACACGGTCGAAGCTGTTCCCCTTGGAGAAAAATCCGCCCTTGGGGCAAAACTCGCCCGGGGCGAATTCGTCGTGTCCGTGGAGATAACCCCGCCGCGGGGCTGCGACGCCGCTGCCGTTATTGAATCGTCAAAGCTTTTAAAGAAGAACGGCATCGACGCGGTGAACATCCCCGACGGCCCCCGCGCATCGGCCCGCCTCGCCCCCATGCCACTGGCCATTCTCCTGGAACGGGAGGCGGGGATTGAGACGGTCCTTCATTATACCTGCCGTGACCGGAACATCATCGGCATGCAGTCGGATTTTCTCGGCGCCTACGCCGCCGGTCTCCGCAACGTCCTGATCATCACCGGCGACCCGCCAAAGCTGGGAGACTACCCTGACGCAACGGCCGTGTTCGACCTTGACTCCATAGGCCTCGTCCGGGTCGTCCATGGCCTGAACCACGGTTACGACATAGGCCGGCATCCCATCGGTAAACCCACCGGCTTCCTGATCGGCGTCGGCGCCAATCCCGGCTTCGATGACCAGGAGCGCGAGATCGACCGGCTTTTCCAGAAAAAGGAGGCCGGGGCCGAGTTCGTGATCACCCAGCCGGTCTTCGACATCAGGCAGTTTGAAACCTTTATCAAGCGCACCGGCGGCCTGGGAATCCCGGTGATAGCCGGCCTCTGGCCCCTGGTGTCCCACCGCAATGCCGAATTCATGAACAACGAGGTGCCGGGAGTCGTCGTGCCGCCGGACATCCTCGAACGGATGCGCGGGGCCGGCACCGGCCCGGAAGCTGTAAAAGAAGGGATAGACATTGCCCGCGAACTGCTGGCCGACATGAAAGGAATGATACAGGGGGTGCAGATTTCCGCTCCCTTCGGCCGCGTGCAGTACGCCCTTGACGTCCTGAAGGGGTAGCGCGATGAGCGGCGGTCATGATATAATCCGGCGCCTGGGTGAAGGGACAGCCCTTGTCTTCGACGGCGCCATGGGCACGGAAATCCAGAAACTCTCCCTGACGGAAAAAGATTGGAACGGCCGACACGGCTGCAACGAGGCCCTGAACCTTTTTGCCCCCGATAGCATCAGGAACATCCACCGTTCCTACCTGGCGGCCGGCGCTGACATCATCGAAACCAACACCTTCGGGGCATCGGCTGCCGTTCTTTCCGAATACGGCCTTGGTGACGAGTCGCGCGCCATTGCCCGCGCGGCCGCTCTCATCGCCCGTGAAGCGGCGGATGAAGTGAAAGGCCGCATCTGCCATATTGCCGGGTCGCTGGGACCCGGCACGAAGCTGCCGTCCCTGGGCCATACCGGTTTTGACGAAATCTATGAATCCTATCTCCCGGCGATCCACGGCCTCCTGGACGGCGGAGTCGACCTGTTTCTCCTCGAAACCTGCCAGGACCCCCTGCAGATAAAGGCCTGTATCTGCGCCATCAGGGACGCCATGGCCGGGCGCAATGTCCGCCTTCCCGTGGCGGCCAGCATCACCGTCGAAACCACCGGCACGCTGCTGGTGGGGACTGAAGTCCAGGCCGCGGCGGCCATACTGGCCGGCATGGAAGTTGACATCATCGGCATCAACTGCGCCACCGGCCCCGGCCAGATGGCGCCCCATGTACAGGAGCTGTGCCGGAGTTTCCCGGGCCCGGTTCTGGTCATGCCCAATGCCGGCCTTCCGCAAAACGTAAACGGGACCCTGGTCTATGCCATGGAGCCGGAGGTATTTGCCGGGGAGCTCCGGAGTTTCGTAGAACAGTACGGTGTTAACATCGCCGGCGGCTGCTGCGGCACCTCGCCGGACCATATCAGGGCCCTGAGCAAAGCCCTCGCCGGGATCCGTCCCCGGAGCCGCTCCTCGGCGCCGGCGCCCGGCGTTGCCAGCCTTTACCGCTTCCAGGAGCTTCGCCAGGAGCCGCCCCCTTTTTTCGTCGGGGAACGGGCCAATACCAACGGGAGCAGGCAGTTCCGGGAATACCTGCTGGCGGAAAACTGGGACGGCATGGTCGAAGTAGGAAAAAACCAGGTCCTGTCAGGGGCCCATGCCGTGGACCTCTGCGTCGCCTATGCGGGGCGGGACGAGGTCGCCGATGTTAACCGCCTGGTCCCGCAGTTCGCTCTTCAGGTAGCGCTGCCCCTGGTCATTGACTCCACCGGCCCCCAGGCGATCGAAGCGGCCCTCAAGCGCTACGGCGGCCGCGCCATCATCAATTCCATAAACCTCGAGGAGGGCGATGCCAGGGCCCGCCAGGTCTGCAGGCTGGCCCGCCGCTACGGCGCCGCAGTCATTGCCCTCACCATAGACGAAGAGGGCATGGCCAGGACCGCCGAAAAGAAACTTGCCGTTGCCCGGAGGCTGTACCGGACGGCGGTGGAGGAGGAAGGCCTTGAACCCTCGTCCATGATCTTCGACCCCCTCACCTTCACCCTGGGGAGCGGCGATGAGACCCTCAGGACTGCGGCCATTGAAACGCTCCGCGGTATCGAGCTCATCAAGGAACACCTGCCCGGTGTCTTCACCCTCCTGGGCCTGTCCAATATATCCTTCGGCCTGAACCCCCGATCACGGCAGGTGCTGAATTCGGTATTTCTCTACCGGGCGGTCCAGGCGGGCCTTGACCTTGCCATCGTCAACGTGGCACAGATCGTTCCCATAAGCCGCATAGACGAGGCTGATCTGAAAAAGGCGATGAACCTGATTGACAATGCCGGGTCCGCCGACCCCCTCCATGAATTCATCAGGCATTTCGACCGATACGCGGCGAATGCCGATGAAGTGGACCACGCTCCGGAAGAACCACTTTCTCCTGAAGAGCGGCTCCGCAGGCGCCTTATAGACGGATCCCGCTCCGGCCTGGAAGATATTCTTGAAGAGCTTCTTGGCGCTACCGCCCCGGCAGACATCATCAACGCCATCCTGGTCCCGGCCATGAAGCAGGTGGGGGAACTTTTCGGAAGCGGCAGGATGCAGCTCCCCTTCGTGCTCCAGTCCGCCGAGGTCATGAAACGGGCCGTTGACTACCTGAGCCCCCGCATGGACCGCGTTGACGGGGCCCGGAAACACAGCATCGTCCTGGCCACCGTGAAGGGCGATGTCCATGACATCGGGAAGAACCTGGTGGACATCATCCTTTCGAACAACGGGTTCACGGTATACAACCTGGGCATACGGGTCGACATAGAGGAAATAATCAGCAAGGCGCGCGAAACCGGAGCCGATGCCATCGGCATGAGCGGGCTCCTGGTTAAATCGACCCAGGCCATGAAGGAAAACCTGGAGTTCATGAAGGCCCAGGGCCTTGACATCCCGGTTCTCCTGGGGGGCGCGGCCCTCACCCGCGGCTATGTCCTTGACGCGTGCGGCAAGATCCTGGATTCCCCCGTCATCTACTGCGAGGACGCCTTCCAGGGGCTTCGCGCCATGAACCTCCTGAAAGAGGGGAAGCTCGCGGAATACAGCGAGGCGGAAAAGGTCCGTTACGCCTCGCGCACGCTGCCGGCGCGGTCCGTTACAACCGAGGATATCGATACAATCGGCACCGCCCCGTCGATACCGGAACCGCCCTTCTGGGGAAGCAGGGTTGCCGCCCCTATCCCGCCGGAATCGCTCTTCCCCTACCTTAACGAAAAGGTTCTTTTCAATGCACGATGGGGCTTCCGCCGCGGCGCCCTGACGCCGGATGAATTCGAAGCCCTGATAAAGGACGAAGCTGGGCCCGTGCTTCATGCCTTGCAGGAACGCCTCCTCCGTGAACGTATCCTGACGCCGCGGGCCGTGCACGGCTACTGGCCCTGCGTTTCCGACGGCGACACGGTCCTTATTATTGACCCCGACGACCGCTCCCGGGTAATCGGGCGCTTCCATTTCCCCCGGCAGAAAAAGGCTCCCCGGAGATCCATCGCTGATTTTTTCCTGCCGAGGGGAAGCAGCGCATGGGACGTTATAGCCCTCCAGGCCGTCACTATCGGCCCGGGGCTGAACGACCTGGTGCACGACCTGTACGGACGGGGGGAATACCGCGACTACCTCTTTTATCACGGCCTGGGAGTGGAACTGGCCGAGGCCCTGGCGGAGCTGTGGCACGGCACGATCCGCGCGGAACTGGGATTCGTCTCTCCCGAAGACGCTGCTCCGGAAGGGCGGATTGAGCGCGGTCTGCGTTACTCCTTCGGCTATCCTCCCTGCCCGAGTCTTGAGGACAACAGAAGCCTCCTTGATATTCTCGGCGCCGACCGCATCGGCATTGCCACCATGGAAAGCGGCGAAATGGTGCCGGAGCAGTCGACCAGCGCCTTCATCGTCCACCACCCGAAGGCACGGTATTTTACCATTGATTGACCGCCGTCCCGGTCAGATATACCCCCCTTCCTTGAAGCTGAAGTAGGAGACATTGGTGATGATTACATGGTCAAGGACGGGGATCCCCACGATTCTGCCCGCTTCCGCCAGGCGCTGCGTCGTCCGGATGTCCTCCCGCGACGGCGTGAGTTCCCCCGTGGGATGATTGTGCGCCACAATGACCGCGGCCCCGCTTTCGCGGATGGCGTCCCTGAAGACCTCCCGGGGATGGACAATGGCCTCGGATATGGTGCCGGCGGAGATCATGGCGTTTTTCAGCAGCCTGTTCTTGTTGTTCAGGACCAGGACCCGGAACTCCTCCCGGTCAAGGCAGGCCATCTGGGGCAGGAGCAGCTTCCACACAGCTCCCGGCGAGTCAAGGTGTCCGTCAAGGCCCGGCGCGGTAACGACGCGGCGGCCCATCTCGAAGGCCGCGTGTATCCGCACCGCCTTGGTGAAGCCGATGCCCCTGTTCCGTGCCACCTCCCTGAGGCCGGCAGAGGCGATCCCGCCCAGGCCCCCGAAGCTTCGCAGCATGGCCGTTGAAAGATCGATCACGTCCCGGTCCCGGGTCCCGGTCCCCACGATGACGGCCAGGAGCTCCTGGTCCGAAAGGGAGCGGATCTCCGCCCCCTCCTGGCATTTCTGAACCGGCAGAAGATACCGGGACAGTATCGGCGGTTTGATTGTATTGTCCGTCTCCATACCTGTAGTAACGAAGATCCAGCATAATAATAAAAAAATTATGTTTGAAATTTAATCAAACATATCAAAATAACTTGTTACTATAGATTTCTCCGCCATTCACTCCTCGGCATGACATCATGATTATTGTCATTTCGAGAGAAACGAGAAATCAGATCATGCAGCGACCGGTCAATTGAATGAAACGTTATCCCGCTATCCGCGCCATCTTCTTCTGCCTGATGATACAGGCCGGTTTGACACTATCCGGATCAGTACATTCCGAGGCGCGGTCCCTTGACGAATTTCTAAAGGAGAAAAGCGCGGGAAATTATGCCGGCGCTCTCGATGCGCTGGGAACAGCAGGTCCTGACCTGAACGATCCGGCATCGATCGAGGTCAGCCTGTTCATGGTCGGGGAAATGATGCAATACCCTGAATTGCACGATCGCGCCGGTGAGGTCCTCGGCCATATCGCGTCAGTATCGGCTCACGCGCAGCCCTATCTGGCTGATCGCGTCCGCCACCTGAGAACCAGGCTCTGCCTCAGCAGGGGGGACCTCAAGGGTGCAGAAGCACTCCAGAAAAGCCTTGCCTTCCTTGATTTCCAGGCCATGGGCCCCTTTAAGAACAGCAGCGTGGAGGATTTTGAACGGTCGTACCGCCCCGAGCGGTCCTTTGATCGAAGGCAGGTATGCGCGGGAAAGTTCTCCCCGGTAACATGGTTTTCCGCGCGCCCTGACAGGACCGGCTCTATCAGTTTTAACGAACTCTTCCCTGACACCGGCCATTCCTTTTTTTACCTGACCCGGACCATAACGGCGCCCCGGTCGGGGGAATATCTTCTCATCATGGGGAAAACCGGATACACCGACCTCTGGCTTGACAACAGGAAAATTTTCTCCGACCGGATCGAGCATGGCTTCTGCCATGACCAGTACTTCATCCGGGTGCTGCTCCCGGCCGGGCCGCATCGCCTTCTCATTAAAGCGGGCGATTCAAGCAGCGGGATCCAGGTGTCCCTGAGAATGGCGGCGGTTGACGGCGCAGGGGCCCCCGCCGGGTCCGGTGATGCTGCGGGCCAGGGATCCCTTCTCGGCATAACCTTCTTCCCCGCCCTGGCGGGGCTGTTGAACATCAGTGATCCCGGCCCCGAGGAACTGTTCAAAGCAGGATACCTTTTCCTCGCATCCCGCCTCGGGGACGGTGAGAATAACCGGGGTATTCCCTTTCTTTCCGGCGTTCCGGCAGGCCACCGGTTGTATTCAACAGCATGCCGCTGTATCGCCCTGGCCCACGGGGATATCGAGGCGCGGGACCGTTACCTGAACAGGTCCATCCAGGCAGACCCGGACAATATTGAATCCCTGCGAGATCTGGCTGATATAAAAATCTCCCGGGATTTTGTTTACGAAGCCTATCCCCTTATCGCTGCCATAAAAAGGATCCGGCCCCTGTCGCCCTGGCATCTTGACTGTTCAGCCCGTCTCTGCACAAAACTGCGATGGTTGCCTGAAGCCAGGCGCCATGCCGAGGCCCTGAAGCGGTCTTTTTATCACTCAGTGGGGATGCACCATGAAGCGCTGATATATCGTCATGACAGCGATCATGCCCATGCCATACTCGACCAGGAGGGACTTGTCCGGCTCGATTACTTCAACCTTTCCTGGCACATCGCTCTCATCGACAGTTACGAAAAAACCGGAAACCTTGAAGCGGCCGAACAGGCACTCCTGCGCATTGCCGCCCTGTATCCCAACAACAGCGCCCTGAAACTGCGCCTGGCAGGGATCGTTGAGAAGATGCGCGGCCCGGTCCAATCCCTCCCCTATCTCACCGCGGCCATGGAGGCAGCCCCGGGAAACCGTGACATTCTCAGGGCACTGGGAACGGCCTACCATAAGATAGGGAAAGAGGACCTGGCCGTATACTACCTGGACCAGGCGAGCCGGAGCGACCCCGACAACCACGAACTCAGGCAGTACCTGAGGATCATCAAGGGAGAGGTAAGCGAACTGGAGCGCCATGCCCTGAAAGACGAGATATCCCTGCTCGCGGCGTCGGCGATGAAATACCGCGATGAACCCGCGGTAAACATCCTCGACGAGACGGTGATCGCCGTTAATACTGACGGCTCCTTCGAACGGCGCGTACGGAAAATCGTCATGGTCAACGACCGGAGCGAGATTCGCAATTACAGCACGCGGTACATTGTCCTGGACCCGGAAAGGGAATCGGCGGAAAATGTTACCTGCGCCATTGTGCGCGATCTTGCCCGCCGGGAGGTCACCGAGCGGTACCGGAAGCCCCTCTCACGTCCTGAAAGCAGGCTCTACTACAACCTTGAGGCGCTGGTCATACCGGTACCTTCCCTCACCCCGGGTGACATCATTGACCTCTCCTATGTCATCAGGAACAGGGAAGGCGCGGATTACCGCCATTATTTCGGCGAAAAAATAACCGCCGGCGACGGCCACCGTACCATGCGCTTCCGCGCTGTCCTGGTGCATCCCGCCGTTAAGCCGGTTTACTGCCACCTCAAGGGCATGGAACAGAACTCCCTGTCAGTCGGCAGCCGGGACCGGAAGAGGGCCCAGACCGTAACCATGGAAAACATTCCTCCCCTGAAAAAGGAACAGGCCATGCCCGACGCTTCCGAACTTCTTCCCGCGGTGTATTTCACTTCGCACCGTTCATGGGACGAATTCTTTTCATGGTACCGGTCGTTTCTTAAAAACAGGGTGCGGATCGATGCTGACATGAAGGCACTGGTAAAAAAAATATTCTCCGACACCCGTGAACCACTGGACCGGGTCCGCGCCATCTACGGCTTCGTGTCCGGGTCTATCCGCTATGTCGGCTTCGAGTTCGGCGTGGGCGGCATTCAGCCCCGGGGGACCGATGTCACCTTCCACACCAGGATGGGCGACTGCAAGGATGTGTCCCTCCTGCTTGTTGCCCTGCTGCGGGAGGCCGGCATTGATGCGCGCCTCGCCCTCATCAGGACCAGGGATAGGGGCAGGGCATATCTTGCCGCGCCCTTTGCCGGGGAATTCAACCATGCCATCTGCTACGTCAACATCGGCAAAGGCTTTTTTCTCGACGCAACCGCGCCGGACACCGGCATCCGGGAACTGCCGGCCGATGATCGCGCCGTGGACGCCTTCGTCATGGACGATAAGGGGTGGAAGTTCATCACAACCGGGGGAGACTTCTATTACCGGAACCTTGTGGAAATTCATAACGACGTGACAATCACGAATGCGGGAGACGCTGAAATACGGCGCTCCCTCCTGAAGCAGGGAGAGACCGCCCCCGAAGCCAGGGCACGCCTTATGGACAGGGAGCGCTATGTCCAGTATCTCAACGAGTTCTGGAATTCGTATTTCCCCGGATCCTCAGTCCGGGACCTTGCGGTTTCGTCAATGGCCGTTGACGAACCGGTGCGCAGCGGCTACACGGTATCTGTTCCGGGATTCTCACGGAATATTGACAGGACCATCATTTTCGATGCGTCCCCGGTCAGATACGACCTGTACGATGTCTACGCCCTGTCGCCGAATAGAACCTACCCCGTCGTGCTGGCCGGCGGGGGAACAGCACGGACCGTGACAAGGTTTGCCATCCCCGGCGGCTACCGTGTCAGCCGCCTCCCCCGGAATGAGCGCTTCAACGGGGACGACTACAGTGCGGCCTTCAACTATTCTTATTCCGGCAGAACGATTACGGTTGAATCGGTGATCGATTTGAAGAAAACCTTTGTGGAAACGGCCGCATACCGCCGCTTCAGGGAGTTTACCCGCCTGGTGGACAGAAAGGAGCGGGAGCGGATCATCCTCTCGCCGGCATCACCATAACCGCTTGAATTCAGACAGGTACGCGGCGGCTATTTCCCTGTTATCGATGATGAGAATGTTTTCATCATTGGACCTGTTGGCATTTCTTGAAAAATTATATGACCCCATGATCACCCGTTCTCCGTCAATGATGATGACCTTGTGGTGCATCGCTCCCCGGTTGTGGTCCAGCCTCACCGGCACTCCTTCAAGCTTCATTTTGACATACTGGGAGTGACCGGTTTTAGCGCCCCGGCGCTCGAATATGCCCTGTACGCTGACGCCGGTCTTGGATTTTTTGATCATCATTTCCCCGATCCCGGCGCTGGTGAAGGAAAAAGCCAGGAAATGTATGGAGGTTTTCGCCTTCTCCAGGCGCTTGAGAATAATCCGCTCAACGTTGTCTTCGGGTGCAAAATAGGCGTTGATGTCAGTACCCTCGATGTTCACGTGATAGTTCCTGCGCAGGTCGGCAAAGGGTCCCTCCTCCTTCCGGTTGCCGAAGATCTCCTCGTCAAACATTTCTAGGAACTCGTTTTTGTAGATGTCGGCGAGGATTGATGAATATATCAGGATGGCGTTATTGTTGTTCCTGGCCGAATCATTCACCGTGGGGTTATACGATCCGGTCCAGAGATATTTCCCGTCGATCACGGCGAATTTATTGTGCATGAGACCCCGCCGCCGCGACGGATCGGAGACCATTTCAATGCCGGCGTCTTCCAGTCGTTTCAGGAAGCGGGTCCCCTTCCCCTTTTTTGCTCGCATGGTGTCATGCTCCGTGACAAGCTTAACCGCCACGCCCCGTTTCCGGGCTTTCACCAGGGCATCTATTATTACGGGCGATGATATCTCGTAAAAAGCGCCGTAAAAGCTTTCTTCCGCCTTATCGATTACGGCCGCCAGCCCCGCTTCAGGATTGACCGTTTGTGAAAGCATGGCCCATTTCCCGGGGGACGTAAAATAGAGCTTCCACCAACCGGCCCCGTCACCTCCCGCGGTAAGCGACAGGGCCAGAAACAGGGTCAACGTGACTGTTATTATTCGTTGATTCAAATAAAAGCGCCTCTCAATGGCATTCCGGCCATCCAGACCATGGGACCATCTGCTTGGTATAACGAACAATCCCTCAATTAATGAAAAAAAGCCGGAAAAAAACCGGCTCCCTGCTGTAATGGGCGCGATATTGCGGTCATTTCAGGTGACCTGGATTCCCGATTTCAGCTCTTCCAGCTTGTCATAGAGAATATTCTCATACACGGTATAGAGCTTCTGCTCCTCGGCCCCCGGATACATTGCCTTCACCTTTGACACCAGGGTCCTGAAAGGAGTCAGCTTCTTGATGTCCCTGGTGGCTTCTATCATTTCCTTGATGCTTGCCTCATCCTTCTGGAGGAGGCTGTGGTAAAACCTGAAGGAATTGAGCAGATCGAGGAGCATCGCCTTGTTTTTCTGCACGACAGGATCGCTTTCCTCCTTGTCCAGGAGGTCCTGGATGAAACTGAGAATGTATTCCGTGTCAAGGGCCGTTATCTCAAAATCGAGGAGAAGCTGGTTGATCTTCGCCAGGTCCATGGTCCGCAAATGTATCCGCGCGAGAAACACGGGGTTTGACGACATCATGTTAATATTCATCACCCGGTCCGAATCCGGGATCTGGAGCCTCTCCGCCAGAAAATAATTGTTCGCCAGCTCCACGTAGACGATCTCGTTCACCTTGTAGCGGTTTTTTATTATTATAACGTCGTTTGGCGTGACCGCGTCGTCCACCACCACGTAATCGGGCTGAATGCTCACGTCGATTTCGCGCACCATCTGGGCAACGTCGTGCACCAGCATCATCCGGACCGGGATCGCGTCCATTTCCTTGTCGGTCGCAAGGAAAAAGAACTTTGTCTTGAAGTCGCGCAGGTCGCGGTATGGGACCACGATCTCGCCGTTACGTATCTTGAGCAGGATATAACCGCGGTCGTATTCCCTTTTAATGTCGAAGGTCGATCCGACGAAGATAATTACCGGCACCGTATGGAGGAGGCTCCTGCACTCCTTGTCGACATAGATCGATTTCCCCTTCTTGTCAAAGGCGAGGAACTGCCACTTGTCGAAGAAAATCTTCAGGAGATATCCCTTCGGCGTTTTTTCTTCTATAAAATTCATCTGTCAGGAAATCCTCCCGGTCAGGTTGAGGAGCCATTCATGAAGGGGCGCCATGTTGCTGTAATGTTTGCAGCAGAATGAAACAAGGTCCGGCGAAAAAATCTCCTTCGGTACCGGCATCTCAATCCCCGCCCAGAGGCCGTTGTAGAGGAGATATCCGGCATTGGCATGGTCGGCGGGATACCCCCGCGGGACCCTCTTGAAAAAGGCGCCACCCAGTCCATAGGGCCCCTTTTTCAGCACCGTCTTCACCGCTTTGTCAAGCCCGGGGCCGTAGGTGCGGTGCACCACGGAATCGCGGTACTCCCTTATCATATGTTTGGGGAACATGTATATCCCCGCCCCCAGCATGAGAGTCTTCGGCTCAAGGTGAAAGTAGTAGCCAGAGCATTCCATCCGGGGCCCCCGTCCCTCCCAGAACCATATGGCGAGGTTTGTCTTGAAGGGCCGCTTGTCCCGGGAAAAGCGCACATCCCGGTAGATGCGGAATATTGATTTGTCCGTCCTCGGGTCCGCGTGTATCCCCGGCGACCGGCGGGACAGCGCCTCTCCCATGGCCAGCACGAACTCACGCGCCGGTGCCAGGACGTACTCTTCGAATTCACTGCGGTGCTGTTCAAACCACCGCTTGCTGTTGTTTTTCGCGAGGTCGCGGTAGAAGGCGAGGCACTCCCTGGGAAACCCGTTAAATTTCGGTGTCATTCGGTCTACCCCCGATTCATCCCCGGGCAAAAATGGTGCGTTTCCGGTAGCGTTCCAGCTCCCCCTTGAACATTTCAGCGATGGCGGTAATGTCCTTGAACTGTTTTACCATGAAGAGCGTCTTTACCGCCTGCTTGATCTTGGTATCGTCCTGGAGGTCGGCCATCTGTTTCTGGCTCGCCGTGAAAATTTCATCGGTATTGTGAAATGTCTCTTTGATGATATCTTCAACGTTTTTCGGCAGTTTGTTGAACGGTGTCCCGGTCCGGTAATGTATGTTTTTTATGATCAGCGCTATCAGGATCATCACCTTGCGTTTCCGGTCGGCGTCTCGGTCGCTCATCATTTTTTCAAAGGCGGTTATGATGGTCTCGTTTTTTTCCTTGATCGCGTCCATCAGCTCAAACCGTATGTCTTCGGGAAGTTTGTTGAAGGACGGCGCGTGGTGAGGGTAGAAAACCTTCAGATACTGGGGGGAGAGCATTATTTTTCCCGCAAGTGAATCGGCGGTCGACGAGCCCTGGACATAGCTCCTGAGATCATCTATATTCATGTCAAAGAGGTTGGTCGCGGATGATAGAAACGCCGGTTTCTCGATATTGCCCAGCAGGAGCTCAATGCTCCGGTTTTCATTCTTTTCACTGGCGAAAAAGTAGTTCATCAGCATGTTGACGAATTGTTCACCGGCGCTGCCCGCATGGCCGGGATCCTCAACCATTTTCAGGTACTCGTCGATAAGATTGTTAAAGCTTTCGCCCTTTTTTGCCATGCGTTAACGGCTCCTGTGCTATGCGTCACGTACCGGAAATTCCGCCCGGATTGTCCATAGTGTAATTTCTACTGCTAATTAAATCAAGTAAAATTACGCCCTCGCATGAACGTCAGCGGCAGTGGTATCAAAGCGGCCCGCATCGAAATATCGGTAGCCGATGCCCGCCACCATAGCGGCATTATCGGTGCAGAGTATCGGCGATGGGATGATGATCTCTTCTCCGTCGCGCTTTTCCTCGTCAAGAAGGGACCGGAGCCTCCCGTTGGCCGCGACACCGCCGGCCACCACAATGGTTCGAATGGCGCGGGTCCTTGCCGCTGCAAAGGCACGACGCACCAGAATCTCCAGTATACGTTCCTGGAACCCGTGCACCAGTTCTGCCCGGTCGGCCCCGGGGTTCTGCTTAACGTAATTTATCACCGCCGTTTTGATTCCGCTGTAGGAAAAGCGCATGTCCCCGGGCTCCGGCAGAATTTTCGGGAAAACCACCTTTTTTTCCGCAGCGGTGCGCGCGAGTTTTTCAATCACCGGCCCCCCGGGATACCCGAGGTCCAGGAATTTTGCCACCTTGTCATAGGCTTCCCCCACCGCGTCATCCACCGTCCGGCCTATGACCTCCATCTCGCCTATGCCCCGCACATGATAGAGAACGGTGTTGCCTCCCGAGACCAGGAGACCGATATAGGGAAATTCCAGCTCCCGGCCCTCGAGAAAGGGCGCGTACAGATGTGCTTCGAGATGATTTGTCGCGATGAGGGGAATACCCAGGGTGTATGAGATAACTTTTGCCGACTGGAGCGCAATGAGGAGGGACCCCACCAGGCCCGGCCGGTTTGTGGCAGCCACGTAGTCAAGGTCACCGAAGCCCAGACCTGACTCCCCGAGGGCTTTTTCAATCAGGATATTGATGGTTTCCAGGTGAGCCCGGGAGGCGATTTCCGGCACGACACCGTAGTACTCACGGTGGAGATCGATCTGGCTGGAGATGATGTTTGAGAGCACCACCCTGCCGTTTTCCACGACGGCCGCCGCCGTTTCATCGCAGGAACTCTCGAGTCCGAGTCCTATTGTCATGGGTATTGCTTCACTTCCCGCTGCTTATATGTTTGATGGCTTCGTTAAGCTGCAGGTCAAATTCAAGGTCATAGAGCGGTTTCTTCCTGAACCGGTAAATCCAGTCTTTCAGAATGTAATTGGCCGTTTTATCGGACAGGGTCACGCCGTTCTTGACCAGTGCCCCGCGGAAGGAAGCTTTCGTTTCTTCCGTGTAATCAGTTTCCTTCCGGACAAAATGCTCCAGGATCTTCCTGTCCCGGATGATTTTAAGGTTTTTCATTTCGCTTTCCGAAAGTTTTTCAAGGGGAACTTCATAGTCGGGCTTGATCCCTTTTTTATGTATCAGCTCTCCCGAGGGGGTGTAGTATTTGGCCACGGTAATGGCCACCCCGATATCGTCATCCAGGTTGAATGATTTCTGAACCGATCCCTTGCCGAAGGTCTTTACGCCCAGGAGCTTTCCCCGGCCGTTGTCTCTGATTGCGCCGGAAAGTATTTCCGACGCCGATGCGGAGCCGTTGTTGACCAGCATGATGAGGCCCCCCCGGTAAATCGGCTCGCTCTGCGACTTGAACATCTGGACGCGGCCGCTTCCCTCTTTACCCCTCGTCGACACGATGGTTTTGCCGCGCTCCAGCAGAAGCTCTGATATTTCTATTGACGAGTTCAGGAGCCCGCCGGGGTTGTTCCGCACGTCGATGACGATTTTCTTTATCCCCTTGGCGTTGAAAAACTTGAGTGCCCTGGTCACGTCCCTGGTCGTCTCGGACCCGAAATTCTTTATCTTCAGATAACCGATATTCATATCTTTTATGATGTCATAATCGACGCTGGTTATCTTCACCGGGGCGCGTTCCAGCTCGAAATTCATGGGTTCATCGAAACCCTCGCGCTTGACCTGCAGCTTGACGGTGCTTTTCGGAAGGCCCCGTATCAGCTTCACGATCTTCTCAAGCTTCATCCCCTTGACTGCCTTGCCGTCGATGGTCGTAATGACATCGCCGGAAAGGATGCCCGCCTTCATGGCCGGGGAATCATCGATGGGGGTCACCACGACGACCTGGCCGTCCTGTATGGTTATTTCTATGCCGACCCCCTGGAATTTCCCGGTGGTCATCTCCTTCAGTTCTTCAAAAGATTTCTCGTCAAGAAAGCGGGAGAAGGGATCGTTCAGCGAATTAATCATGCCCCGAATGGCGCCGTAGAACATGTCCTTCGGCGAGGCCTCATCGACATATTCGGTCAGTATGAGCTGATACACCCGGTGAAAATAATCAAGATACTTGTGGGCCGGTTCCGTTGCCGACGACAGAAAGGATACGTTTATGCCGATGAAAAGCCCGGTTAAAAAGGCCAGTACCAGCAGGTGGAAGCGCCGCTCTTTTATTTTTTTAAACATCTTGCACTCCGGTTGAATGGGTAATAGGAAAGAAATATATAGGCAGTATGTTTTCTGTAAAGTAAAAAAGTTATATAAAAAAAGACCCCGCCGATTCAGCGGGGTCTTCGCCGGTTTTATTTCCCCTTCAGGACATACACCCCGTCCCAGCCCCGGGAAGGCGGATTTTTTGCGTAAGTGTCGCATCGCTCCACGTACACCCGGGAAGGACCGTCGTCATCTACCACTTTCAGGGCCTGCTTGAACAGGAGCTTTGCCTGCTTCCAGTCCCGGTTGAGAAAGAACTCCCTGCCCTGGTTGTATTTCTCAAGCATTTCATAGATCCTGTCAGGGAGTGTTCCCTTCTTGCCCAGGAGTTCATATATGGGTACCGCCTGGCTTTTACCCACGACCCGTATGACATCGAGCTGGCGCGCATCCACGATGTCCTTCACTCCGTCATAGGTGGTCCCGCTTATCATGACGCTGGTTTCATAGAACTTGTTGGCCCCCTCAAGGCGCGACGCAAGGTTGACGGCGTCACCCATGGCGGTGTAATCCATCCTGGTCCGGGACCCCATGTTCCCCACCGTGGCCTTCCCTGAATGAATGCCCATGCGGGCGTAAATAGGCTCAAGGCCGGCGTTTCTCCACTTCTCCTGCAGCTCCCGGAGCCGCTTTTTCATATCTATGGCCGCCAGGCACGCCTTGGCTGCGTGGTCAGGCATGACGGTCGGCGCCCCGTAGAAGGCCATGATAGAATCGCCGATATATTTGTCCACGGTGCCGTTGTATTTCAGGATAATATCGGTCATCTCGGTGAGGTATTCGTTCAGGCGCACGACCAGCTCCTTCGGCGTCAGCTTTTCGGATATGGTGGAGAAGGCCTTGATGTCCGAGAAGTATATGGTGATCTCCCGGTCCTCGCCGCCCAGCTCAAGGGAGTCCGGGTCCTTGATGATCTCGTCGATAACGGTCGGCGAGAGATAGTAGGAGAAGGCGCCCTTGATGAAGCGCTTCTGGCTTTCCTCCTTCATGAACTTGATCGCCACGATCGCCAGGGCCGGGAGGAACATGGACAGGATGATGCCCAGCTGCTGAAACCACAGATTGGCCAGGACGAAGAACAGCATCACCACCAGGTTCAGCACGATAAAGGTCCCCAGCATCGTGACCAGGGATTTTTTCGCGTCCAGGCGCTGAATGATGAATCCCATGGCCACGGCAAGGGCGAGCATGATAGCCAGGTTGACCGGCCAGTTCACCCGCTTGATGAACTGTTTCTGGATTATGGTGTTTATCGTGTTGTGATACGTGCCGACCCGCGCGTACACGTTATGGAGCGGAATGGAACCGATGTCCTGCGTCCCCGCGGCCACCAGGCCTGACAGGGCTATGGTATCGGACAAATTTTCTACCAGCAGGCCAAGGTTCATGGCCTTTTGCAGAAACTCCATCTGTTTCAATTCTTCCTTCCTATTGCTGCCCGCTCCTTTTTTTATCTCACTCTTAAGCTTTTTGATTTCTTCATCATAATTGCCCAGGTATTCAAGCTTGGCCCTGTTCATTTCATGCTTGATATCGGTTATCTCTTTCCATCTCTTCATTTTAACCGCCGAGCTTCCCGGCGCGGCGAGTTCGGCACGGGCCTTCTCAAGCCGGTTGTTCAGTTCCCCCAGGAGGCCGTTTTTTTTCAAAGCCTCCAGTTGTTTCTTCAACTCCGCGATGCTGGCAGCCATGTTTTTTTTCGTCGCATCATCGCCCTCTTTGTATTGCTCAGTGAAACCTTCCAGCTGTTCAGTCAGTCCATTTATCTTTTCAGCCTTGATCTGGTCTTCCTCTTCATAAATCTTTTTTACCATGTCGGCATACTTGGGGTATTCAAGCACCGCGTAGAATGGAATGTGCAGGAAGGTGTTTTCAAAGCGGCCGCCCTTGTTCTGTCCCGAGCCGGCCCAGGTCACGTACATCATCCCCTTGGAATCAATCGGGATCGACAGGTCTTCGGTCTCCAGGGTTACGGGGTTTATCGCTTTTTTAAGCACTATGTTCCTCCCGGGCGTCACCTTCACGCTGTTCAGCGGCACCCGGCACACGTCCATGAGCATGATCATGGCAAGGTTGAAATAGAGCCTCCCCTGGAATACCTTGACCAGCTGCACTTTGCGCACCGTGCCGTCAATGTCGGTATAGCGGTTCACAAAGCCGAAGCCGCGCCCCGTGTTCATGAATTCCGGGATGGGGTAGGAAATGCTTTTCGTTTCCGGGTCATCCAGGCTTTTCAGCCTTTCTGTTTCGTGAGGGGTTAGCTTCACCGAAGAGCGCTCGAGGAATCTCTTCTGGGCCTTTTTGAAAGAATCTTTCTTCTGCCTCTCAAGAACATCGTAATTGGCCGGCTCATCGGTGAAGGTGTAAGAGAGGATGGCGTGGTCATACGCGGCTATGCTGTCTGCAAAGACCTTATCTTTATTCCAGCCCGCAGATTCAAGGTCGGCCAGGGACAACCGGTTTCCCTTCCCTATCTTTTTCATCAGTGTTTCGTAATCCTTGTCATCAAGGGTCTTCGGCGTCGCGTCGAGGAACATCATGTCAAAGCTGACCTGCGAAACGCCAAGGTCTTTCATGGTGTTGAGTCCATCTGCGTAAAGGTTTCTCGGCCAGGGATACTGGCCGACGATGGTCAGGCTGTTCTCATCGATATCGAGAAAGGCCAGGCGCTCCCATTCCTTGATTGAGGGGCGCAGTTTGAACCTGAGGTCATAGAGGTTGAGCTCAAAGCGCTCGTACACGACAGTGAAGCAGAAGAGTACCACCAGGAGGTAAAAGACCAGGGCCACGGCAATGCCCGAAAATTTGTTCTCCTCGATGAATTTGTTCGCGATTTCAAGATATCTCTTTATCATGGCCGCACCTCACAAGTATGCAAAAGCCTGCCGGAGTATGCGCAGGCTTCACAATGTCTAACGGAACAGACAGTAACATGCTAGAAACTGATGTTGAACCCGGCCATGATAAAATGCCGGTATGACGTACTTGAGAAGCTCATCCTGTTGTACAGGTAATCATAATAATATCCGAAGGCCTTGCCGGGAATAAAGAAACCGTAATTCATGAAGAATGAAAAATCGGAGAAGATGAG
>DAONAJ010000072.1:0-19930 GCA_035400945.1 Spirochaetota bacterium | reverse complement strand
ACCCTGACGATCGACGGCGACTATTCCCAGGACGGCGGACTGATCGACATCGAAGTCGCGTCCGCGTCAGTGTTCGACCACCTCGACATCACCGGTCATGCGCTGATTCGCAACACCACCATCCGCTTTCACTTCCTGGACGGCTTCGCACCCACCGCCGGCCAGACCTTCAATTTTCTGAATGCCAGCGACGTGCTGTTTCAGGACAACCTCTTCACCGTCGATGGCCTGCAGCCCGGATTCCTGTTCAACGTGGGTTCCGACACCCCGGGCAGCGCGCTTATCTTCAGCGCGGTCAACGACGGGATTGCGGTGCCCTTGCCGGGCACGCCGAGAAAATCAAGGCCAAGGGCTTTCCAGTCAACCATGTTTGTCCGTGCCAGCATTTCGAGGCCCCGCCACCAGATCAGTGCACGCTGTTCCGGACTGGCGTCGTAATACATGCCGGACCCGTGGTATGACGGATAGTCCTTCGGCATGGTGCCGCTGAGCCGCTCCATGATATAGAAGGGAGTGCCGATGACAGCCGGGTCTTCCTCCTGCCAGAACATTTCCGGTACCGGGACATTGCTATGACCCAGGGCCTTCATGATGAGAAACTGGTGATTGAGGTGGTAATCGGGAAAAACCTTGTGATCAAGGGGCGCTGCCCGGAGCACCATCCCCTTTGTGATCCTTTTCCCCTGCTCCGCCCATGCGAGATCAAAAAGAAATGTTTCGTTAGAGAGACCCATCCCGGGCTTCTGGAGGTCCGATATAGAAATCTGCTGCGCTCCCGGCATCTGTTTTTGCAGCCAGGGCGTAAGTTGGGTCATGATGCGCCCGAAGGTATCCTGCTCGTTTTTCATGGCAATACTCCTTTTTTTGTCATTGCCCGTCTTGAACGGGCAACCCTGTATTTTTTTATATGTGCGGATTCCCGCTCAGGCGGGGATGACAGTCGCTCAATCAATATGAAAGATATCCATACTTCGGGTACTTCCCTATAAGCACAAGTTCAACGATCCCGTAACCGGTTTCGGATCCGCACCTGAATTCGCACATGAAATCTTCCAGGAAGGAAACCTCCTTGAAGGTGCCAGGGTCGGTGAGGTCAAGCTTGAATCCGTCTAGATATTCCGGCCCCATCCAGAGGCCGTGGGTGAACCCCCTGAATCCGAAATATCCCCCGGCCCGTATATGGCAAACGCTGAGGGGCCGAATCGAAAGTTCAACAGGCTCTCCCTCCTCTGGATGGAGCGCCACGGAGCCGCCGTTGATATGGCGGACATCAGGCTTGAAGGTATAGTTATGGTCGACGCGGACCAGTTTCTTTTCGTCTTTCCCGGCTTCAGGGGGATACATCACGGCTCCGCTGAAGGCCAGCGTCTTTGCATCCCATGATTCCCTGGTATGGTAGGTCACGCCCCAGCCTTCAAACTGCGCCAGGATGAAATTATAGAGATACCCCTGGGGAACCTCTCCCGGCTGGACCCCGGTCTCAGGGACACCGCCGCCTCGGCGTATGCCCCAGGAGTGGTCCCGCTCGGCCCTCCAGGACGAGGCATCCACCGCGATCTCGTTCCCTTCGGCGCGGATCCATCCCGAGGGTCGCCCCAGCTGCACATAGCGCTTCACGTTCTCAAGAACGCGGCCGCGGAATTTCGCCGTCTGGGCCTCCTCCTCGTGGGGCGCCATGGCGGCGTTAAAATCGATCATGCAGGACAGGCCGTAGGGATTATCGGCGAGGGTTAGCCGCACCGTGCGGAGCGGCTCCAGCACTTCGTATGACAGGGGACCGACGCTGACCCGGTCAAAACCGGGCCGAAGCTCCCTTGATGCCCGGACGCAGTACTGGGTTTTTCCGTCTATGACGAAGCAGGCGAAGGCGTCCATGATGTTGCGGTTCGGGTAGTGGCCGAAACCGGCTATCAGCTGGTACCTTCCCGCGGTATCGTGGACCGAGAACCAGATCCTCTCCGTCCATTCACGGGCGCTGGTGGCGACGGTGTCAAATGTATCAACCGTCTGATGACACAATAATTCATCGTACGTGGTGAGCATAACAACCTCGTTTCATATATTTATTTTGTACAACAAGGTGAGCGTTTGCTCAAACAGGATGTTGTTTAATCACTTTATTGTATGCAACCCTACATGAGGCCGGATTTTTTGTCAATACAATAGCATCGGACTGCGAAATATGACGCGATGTCTAATTATTCACGATTTGAATTTTTACCAATAAGATATTTTTCTTTACGCGAAATCAGGCTATTGATACTGTTGAAAAAAAAATAGAGCGCCGCCATGAGGATTGTGCGTCAAGGAAGCTGCAGCGGCGCAAGAGGTATTACCATCCATGAAGAATTATTTCACCCACAATACGATGGGCCGCACCGCCGTGATCACCGGCGCTTCCAGCGGAATCGGCGAGGCCTTCGCCAGACGCCTGGCCCGGGAAGGATTCAACTGCTTTCTCGTTGCCCGGAGAAAGCATATTCTGGTGAAGTTATCGGAGGAGCTTGAGCGCAAACACGGCATCAGGGCCACGATCCTGGCCGCCGACCTGTCAACAGACGCCGGGGTCCGCAACGTGGAAAAAATCATCGCTTCGGACGATTCAGTCGATGTCCTCGTCAATGCCGCCGGCTTCGGAACGCGGGGGTTTTTCGCCGACGTCGAGCCGGATAAAATCCAGCGCATGGTATATCTCCATACGATGGCACCGGCGCGCCTCACGAGGGCCGTGCTCCGCCGGATGAGGGCCAACCGCCGGGGCTACATCATAAACGTTTCATCCATAGGGGCCTTCCTGACCACGTCCCACTATGTCACCTATTCCGCCACAAAGGCTTTCATCAACATGATGACCTTGGGGCTCAGGGACGAACTGGCAGGTTCCGGCGTGAAAATTCAGGCGCTCTGTCCCGGGCTTACCAGGACCGGGTTCATGTACACGGAAGAATTCAGCGACTTCAACTACGGGGACATCCCCGCCTTCGCCTGGATGACACCCGAAGAAGTCGTGGAGGAATCTCTCGCCGCTCTCATGAAGGACAAGATCATTTTTATACCCGGGCGGGGCAACAGGGTCTTCGTGGGCATCCTGAAGACTCCACTGATCGGTTCTGCCCTGGGAGGGCTGCTGAGCCTCCTGGGCCGCGGCAGAAACTCCTACTGACTGGTCTACGCCGGCTTGAAACCCCACTGTTTGAAGCCGTACTTGTCAAAGGGCGCGAAGATCATATTCTCAATGATGCCGTAGCCCGTTTCGCCGCCGCAGAGGACCTCGACAACCGTGTCGTCAAGGCCATGGACGTCATTGGCGACCGACTCGTTGCCGATGTCCCAGGTCTCGCCGTCCTCCCAGTATTCGCCCATCCACGTGCCGTGGCGGAACCCCTTGTAGCCGACATAGGCGCCGCCGCGGAGATACATGGTGGTCAGTTCCCGCATGGAAACCTCAATTTTCCGGCCGTCCTTGCAGGTAAAGACCACATTTCCCGCCTTCATCCGCTGTGTCCCCGGATGATATTCGTAGTGATGGTCTACGGCAATGATGGGTACGGGCGCCTTATTCCCGCCGAGGCGATCCACGACCGAGCCGCTGAGGTATTGAACGGTCCCGTCATTCTTTTCAATCAGATAGCAGTACAGGCCCCAGTCATTGAACTGGGCGGTAAGCCAGTTGATCATCATGGCCGTGAACTTTTCGTGGTCCGGGGCCTGGACCCCCTGTTCCGCGGCGCCGGTCCCCATGCGGATGCCCCAGGAATGATCGCGCTGGGCATAGTAATTGGCTTCATCAATATCATATTTTTTTCCGTCAACAGTCACCCGCCCCCGGGCCCGTCCCAGCTGCGCGTACCGGCATGTATTCATGTACAGCCTTCCGCGGCTCCTTCCGAACTGGGGCTCCTCTTCCCCCGGGTCCATGGTCCCCATGAATTCAAGGTCATAGGCGAAACCGTATTTATTCTCTTCCATGACAATGCGGATTTTCCGGTACGGTTCGACCACCTCGTAGGAAAGAGGGCCCACGGATATCTCATCTATCTTCGGCCTGAGGACCCTGGATATTCTCATGTTGTACTGCTTCTGGTTCCTGATATTGACGCAGCCGTATCCGTCCATGACATTCCTGTTGGGATATATCCCGAAGCCGGTGGCTAGAACAAGCTCGCCCTTCCGGTCATGGATATTGCACCAGAGTTTCTCGGTCCAGGCGCGGTCGCTCGTATCCGGATGGTCAAATGTGGACACCACCTGATGGCAGGTAAATTCATCGAACTTGGTAAGCATCACGATCTCCTTGAAATTTTTTGGTAATACTGTTTTTTCTATGTCTATGGGTAACTATCGGCATAGATCATGCTATATCGGCAGCTCCCTTATCTTCCCGTGCCTAACCGGGAAGATTATCTGATACACATAACACCGGCCATACACCTTAAAAAGTCAAGGAAAATGACTATAATCCGCATATGAAAAAATGTTTGCAATTCCATTGATGATTTGCTAATGTTATCATATAATACATTCACTAAGTTTCCTACCAACATAATCTTGGAGGTTTATGACGCGTATGAAACGAATAATTATCTTATGCGCAGCGATGATGTTCATGGTGTGCGTGAAGACCGTTCCAGTCCATGCTTTCGGATTGGGTCTCTTCGGCAATTTTGACGGCGGCAAGATGATATGGGAAGGATACCCCGCCAATTTCATGAACTACGGCGGCGGCTTTGTGATGGACACGAATCTCGCCGCCGATCAGGTATTCAATTACCGTCTGGAGCTCGGGTTCAGCAACCTGCGCACGCCATACGAAGTTAAAGAATGGGATATGATACCGACCATGATTGCTTCTTACTTTATGGGCACTATATTCCCCATTGAGAAGAATGTAACCTATTATGAAAACAGCCTGGCACTGACTACGGTTCATTATTTCGGTTTTGGAGTTGTCCGAACTAAAAACGTGCGATTCTGGCTCGGGCCGCAGATAACCATCGGTGGGATGCTTACCAACCTAACCGGATTTATTGCCGGAATAGGGTTCGCCATGGGTCTGAACATCAATATCGGCGATGTTTTCACCCTTTCCTTCGTAGGCTCGGGAAGATACGTCGGCGGTGTCAGGTTCTTCAGCTATCAGGGAACCACTTACAGCCAGGGCGGTTATGGCGGCGACGGCATGATAACCGTTGGATTCATATTCCGTATCCCCGGAGACAAGTACAGGCGTTGATGAATTTGTCGCAAAAAAGTCATACTGTAAAATTGAGAACAATACCCGCCGCGCCGCGCTGACAACGCGGCGCGGCGCTGTTTTGTCATCACTCTCATCTGTTCTCGGCATTTTGATTTCCCATGGAGAGCAGAGATGCAGGTCCTACGTTTTTTTGCGCACATGTGCGTCTGTAAGAGGACGGGCCCATTCGTCGACCTCACGGTCAACGGCGTATATCCAGCTTCCGGGAAGTTGCTAGTTCCTGTATCTCCCGACGATGCCGAGAGAAAGCTTCGTTAACTGCGAAATTATGGAATCCATGGACTCGGCGGGAACGCCGTAGTAGAGGAAATTTATCGGCGAAAGATCGATTTCCCAGTGGTCCGCCCGCTTGATCAGCTCGGGCCCGAGGGATGATTTTATCCTATGAATCATGGCGGATCAATATTTTGAGCATATCGCTGTCTTTTGCCTTCCGGTAGGCCTGCGGAAGATCAGCCTCCCCGGCTTCATGGGTTATAAGCCACCCGGTCATTGTTTCCGCAACGGCCGGATTTTCCACCAGCAGGGCAATGGCGCGGTGGAAATCACCGCACCGGGAAGTTCTGATGCGCCTGCCGGACGCCAGGAAACCCAGGAGCGGGTTGTCGCCGCCGTTTCCCCGGTAGAGTATGCCGCCGCGGGGCCGCACCAGGGAATTCTCGTTCCTCGCATCGGGCCGGATTATGCCGTCAATCTCTTCAACGCTGGAAGCAATGCCGATGTCAAAGCGGGGCAAGCGGCCCTGGAACCTGCCGCTGCCAAGGAGCGCCGCCGCTTCCAGGGGAGGACCGGTGAAAAGGTCCATGCCGCCTGCCGCGGTGTCGCTGGCTGCCCCGGGGGCGCTGTAAACCTTCTCGTTCTTTCTGTTTTCATGTTCCCATTTATAATCGAGGGTTTCCTTTGAATACGGCAGGAGAGAAAGCTCGTCTACAACGAGCTCCGTCAGGTGTTTCAGGCCGAAAAAGGGCTGACCATGGGTCGACTTCAGGTGCACTTCGCGCCTGGCCATGATCAGGGCGGATTCAAGGCCGCCGGGCGACCCCGTGGCTTCAAACACCAGATCGAAATTATTTTTCATGGTTTCAGGCTTAACCTGTTCCATGTCTACGGCATCGTCAGCACCCATTTTCACGGCATGATCGGCCCGCCATGCGCCGAGGGCCAGGGCCGTTATGGAACATTCTGTTCCCGAGCTCTTCCGCCATGCGGCAAGGGCCGCGATTATGAGTGATCCGAGCCTTCCGGTGCCGATCACCGCGATCCTGTCGCCTTTCAACGGACGGGACGTGTCAACAGCGTGCAGGGCTGCCGCGAAGGGTTCGACCAGGGCTGCCGTCCTGAGGGGGATTTTATCCGCCGGTATAACCGCGTTTACCGGTGCGAGGATATAGGGGCCGAAGCCGCCGGGAAGACGGTCAATCCCCAGCACCATCCTTCCCGGGCAGTGGGTCGGCAAACCAGCGGCGCAGAAAGCATCCGGATGGGCGTCGCCGCGCGCCTCGCAGGTGTCGTTTATCTCGACGACATACCGGCCGCCGGAATCGGGGTCTGTAGCCACAACCTCGTGGCCGAGGATCTGGGGAAGCGGAAAAGGTAGAAAGCGCCGGGCGATATCTGTCGAACAGATGCCGCAGAGAAGGGTCCGGAGGAGCCGGTGCCCCGGGCCGAGAGAAAGGTGCTTTTCGCCATTCCGTGTGACCGCCCATCCTTCCTCCCTGCCGCCTTCGAATTCATAGCGGGACCTGACAAAGGCATCATCCCTGGTGTAATCGAAAGCCTCAAAGGCGACGCGGTTCACCGGCATTCCCCTCGGATAGTAATAGTATGCCCGAATATCGTAATTACTTGAACCAGTATGTGTTCGAATTGAAGTAATTGCAAGGAAAAAAACCGGTTATCACACTGATGATCTTCGCAGGTGGCGAGCGTTGAATAGATGCTGCAGGTCCATGGCTGCATGAGTTTTCCTGATGCGGACAATTCGGCGGAATTACTGCATTATATGTGGCAACAGTGCCTCGCGCCAGACCCTGTATCCCTGCCCGTTCAGATGCACTCCATCTATGGAATAGGATGGATTGAGCCCTCCCGATGAATCTTCCATGGCCCTGTATATATCGATGAAAAATACCTTCTGGCCGTCCGCCATCATCCTCAATCTCGCGTTGAGCCCCCGTATCAGCTCGAGGGGCATGGGCACCAGCCGCTGGACGGTCGGGAGCACGCTCTGGATATATATCGTCGTCTGCGGTGATGCGGCCCGGATCCTGCCGATGATTTTCCTGTAATTATACTCGATCCGGGGAATGTTCCTCCCGATGATGAAATCCGCCCCGCCGACCATGATAAAGATCTTCCCTGGCTTCATTGACACTATTTCATCCAGCCGGTTGATGACGCCATCCGTGGTGTCCCCGTCGATGCCCCGGTTGATGATGCCGCACCGTTCAAAGAGCTCTGACCACTCGCACCGGTCGGTATGGCTGTCGCCGACGAAGACAATATCAGCCTTCTTTTCAGGTAATGCTGAAAAAAGACTTACCTTGCTATCGTAATAGTCCGCGCGGAACGGCCTGGTCATTTTCCGGTAATATTTCCAGCCGGTGACGCCGGCGATTCCGGTTATGAGCAGAACGTTAATTGTTAATGAAACGACAAGAACTGTCTTACCTTTTGTCATGGTGCAATGTCCGGGTCACAGGATCTTTTTCTTTCTGCAGTATGCAAGGGCCGCATCGATATTCAGCATCTCTTTCAAATCGGGATTTTTCTCGATGAAGCCGAGGAAATCGGCAAAGGACTGATTATGATAGACGGCGAAATGAACCGCCGTTTCCTCGCCCGAGGCAAGGAGGTCGAAAAACTTCTGGATCCCCTTGAGTTTTTTACCGATCGTCCTTCTGCCGGCTCCCGCCCTGTAGAGCGACTGAAATTCATAGATTTCCCGGGACAGGCGTATCGATTCATCGCCCGTCTTCAGCGTTTCTTTTTCCTTGAACTCAACCGGTGCCGTTTTCACCGATCCGGCTTCATCTCCGCCGGGGGTTCCCGATCCGGTATTCTGATCATCCAGGAGATATTCATTGTCCGTCACGGCGGCGTCGTTCCGTATCTCCGCCGCATACGACTCGACTTCTTTCGTTATTTTTTCCAGGTCGTTTTCATGGGGCGTCTCGAACCAGCCCCGTTTCATACCGATAACCTTGAGCCATTTCTCAAGGATGATAATCTTCTCGTTATAATCAAAAATTTCAGATCCGGTAATGCGGTCAAAGGCCTCTTCGAAATCATTGCAGCCGATGAGATCGGTAACCCCGTATTTAATCGCCGGCGATACTCCGGCTCCCACCAGGTACCGGGAAACATCACCGGCGGATTCAGTTTTCGAGAGAAGCTCAACCAGGTCCAGGAGGTTTTTCCTGCTCTCGGTATCCGCGATATCCCTCAGCGAGATCCGGACTTTTTGAGGCTTTGCCCGGGGAGACGGCGCTTTCCTGACCAGTGATGTATCCTCAAAGAGGATCTCGTCCTTTACGACAAAGGCGTCACTATCGTACTGCAGATCTTCATGCAGCACCGGCTCGAATACCTCGTCGACTGCCGCAGATGCAACCCCGGCAGATGCGCCTGCCTTCTCCCCGTCACCCGGGCCGGCCAGAAGCGCTTCCAGTTCCCCTTCGGGGATGTCCTGTCCGCCGGGCCCGGCCGGAGCTGCAGGTTCTTGTTCTTCATCCAGGACCTTGATTTCATCGGAAATATCCGCAAGAAGCCCATCCATTTCGCCGCCGGACGCAGCGCTGCCGTCAGACGGCATCAACCCGGGTTCACGGGCAGTTCCCGGATCACCGGCAGGCGGTTCTTCCGGGTTATCCCGCAGCAGAGCCTCCAGTTCACCCCCGGACACACCCTCGTCAGGAACGGCTGTTGAAGCTGAATCAGGCATCTCCTCCACGGCCGGATGTTCATCGGAAATACCGTCAAGCAAGGCCTCCATCTCTCCGCCGGAAACGCCGACATCGGTAGTTGCATCATCTTCATGAACGGGTACGGCTTCCCCGTCTGCGCCGAGAGCTGCCCCGGCTGCATCATCCGGCAGGATGTCCATCTCTTCAGCGGGAACTGCCATGTCCGGTTGAACATCCTGTTTTTCCCATAAAGGCTTCGTTTCATCGGCCGGGACAGTTTCAATTCCCTCGGACAAAAGGGCATCAAGCTCATTCCCTGAAACACCGCCGCCATCATCTACGGCCGGCTGTCCATGGTCTGGTTCCATATCTTCTGACGTCCCGGTTTCTTCGGAGAGTGTCCCTGGCGCGAGGTTCCCCCGGTTGTCGTTTATGGTTCCCTCAGCGCTTTCATCATAGTGTTCTTCGGTCAGATCCGGTTCATTTACATCCGGTTCCTCCATTACCCCGGATCCAGGTTCTTCTTCTCCGGCAATTTCAAGAAGTATGCTCCGCAGGCCATCGTCCAGTGAATCATCGGTAAGCCATATGGCAAGGACCTCCCGGACGACATCGGCAGCCCTATCGCTGTCATAAACCTTTTCATTTTTTAGATACATGCCCCTGACAATGCCCCTGATCCTCTCTTCGTCATGGGGATCGAGGTAATCCAGATAATCCTGCTTGATAAGACGGGCATACCTGGTGATGACGTCCTCACTGTCGCGATGAACCGCCGGTTTTACCCTATCGTATTTCTCAAAGATGGCTTCATCCGCATTATCAAAGTCTTCGTCCCGATCGGCGACCGACTCTTCTTCAATCATGTCTTCGGCAATCTCTTCGCCGGGCTGAGCCATTCCGCTATCATCCTCCATATTTGCGCCATAGGCCCTGAGGAGCTCGTCCCACTCCATTCTACTTTTGAGCAGGGCCGCGGCCGCTTCTCCCCTGGCTTCCCTGAATTTCCGGAAGGCCGCATGCACGTGCGCATGGTTGGCCGCTTCATCATCCCCGAGAGCCCGCTTCATCCGAATGACAGCCTCTTCAACCGGCTTGAGGGACCGGCAAAGGTCCGCGTCAATACCGCGCAGGACGAGATCATAAAACTTGATGACCATGTAGTGGCCTTCATTCGCCGCCATGGCGACAATAATTTTCCTGATCGCCCCCGGCGTCAGCTTTTTCCCTGACGCGAGGGCCACGTTGAGGTCCCGGGAATAGACAAGGTACCGCTCCGAGAAGAGACCGTTGACCTGGAGATCGGATACAACATTGAGGTTGAGACCGGCCATCAGCGGGTGCAGCGACCGGGCCAGGAGCTTTTCAAATTCATAATAATCGGAAAAGGGGCCTTCCCTGAGGCGCTCAGCTATGCGCCGGGCAAGGCCGTGGCGTGGCACATTTATGGTAAGGCGGCCTGCCCCGTTAATGAGATCATGGACGATAGACGGGCGGAGACGGGGATTGCTCCTGAAACGCTCTATGAATTCCTCTATATCATCGCCGTGCTGTTTCTGTATCATTGGCGGTTTTGATGCCTCGCTTGATGCGCTTCCGTGAAGAAGCGACCTCCGTATAATGTCCGGCCCTCCCCCTTGTCAGGAAATAATCGGGCCGTCATCGGGCTTGGTCGGTTTTTTCCTGGCATGGCGCTCCCCGTATAAACCGTATATAATGAAGCCGATGAACATCCATACGAGCAGCCGCATCCACGTGTCCTGGGGAAGGGCGAACATCTGGGCCAGGGAAACCAGGGCCCCCATGATGGGTACAAAGGGCATCAGGGGAGTCTTGAAGGGCCGGTGCAGCTTCGGCTTCGAGTAGCGGAGGACCATGACGCTGACGCAGACTATCACGAAGGCGAGGAGCGTACCTATCGAAACCATTTCACCGAGAAGGCCGATGGGGAACAGGCCGGAAAAGAAAATTGCGGCGGCGCCGGTGACCAGGGTGGTCACGTAGGGCGTCCGGTATTTGCTGTGGACCTTGGCGAAGGTGCCCGGAAGCATTCCGTCCCTGGCCATGGTGTAGAATATCCGCGACTGTCCGTACAGAAGCACCAGCACGACCGAGGTCAGACCGGCGATGGCTCCCAGCTTGACGATGGGCCTGAGCCAGAAGAAATCATCGCCCAGGGAGTTGATGCCGACGGCGATCGGGTCCGGGACCCTGAGCTGGGTATAGCTTACGATGCCGGTAAGGACAAAGGCGACCAGTATGTAGAGGATCGTCACGATGGTGAGCGAGCCGAGAATGCCTATGGGCATGTCCCGTTTCGGGTTCTTGACCTCCTGCGCTGCCGTGGAGACAACGTCGAACCCGATATAGGCGAAAAAGATGACCCCTGCCCCCCGCAATATGCCGCTCCAGCCGTATTCGCCGAAGTTACCCGTATTCTCGGGGATGAAGGGAGTGAGGTTGTCCATCTTAATGAAGAATATGCCGAAGCCGATGAAGAGTAGGATGACGGTCACCTTCAGAACGACTATGACATTATTGAACGAAGCCGATTCCTTGATGCCCAATATCAGCAGTAGGGTAAAGATTAGTACGACCAGGACCGCCGGGAGATTGATGACCGCCCCGGTGGCGTACCAGCCGATCTTCGGGTCATGGGCGAAGGGCGCGCTGGCAAGATAGTTCGGGATCACGATGCCGAAATCTTTCAGGAAGCTGGTGACGTATCCCGACCACCCTACCGCCACCGATGACGCGCCGAACAGGTATTCCAGGATCAGGTCCCATCCAATGATCCAGGCAAAGAGCTTGCCCAGGGTCGCGTAGGCATAGGTATAGGCGCTGCCGGATACGGGGATCAGCGAAGCAAATTCGGCGTAGCAGAGACCGGCAAAGCCGCAGGCCACGGCGGATATCACGAAGGACAGGACAATGGCCGGGCCGGTATATTGCGCCGCCACCTGGCCGGTAAGGACAAAGATCCCGGCGCCGACGATAACGCCCACGCCCAGCATGGTCAGGTGCATCGGCCCCAGGACCCGTTTCAGGCCGCGGCCATGCTCCTCGTGGTTGTCAACGATCAGCTCTTCGATCGGTTTTCGTTCAAGATGCCTTTTAATTCTATGCTTCATAGGGGCTGGTTTCCTTCCTGTTCTGCCGGAAATGGTATAATTACGCTGTCAAATTATCAATAAAGCGGCGGTTGACAAGAACATTTTGATTTTTCCCCTTTCCACGTACCGCCTTTGACTATCGAGAATTATTGTAATTTGCAAAAAATTTACTTGCAGAAATTTAACCATTTGGTTAAACACGTCAAATCATCAAATACATACAGGCATGACAGTAATTTAACAAGGATCGATCACACATGAACATAGCCCGTTTAGCGATCAAGCGCCCCATACTTATTTCCAGTATCGTGTTTACCCTGCTGTTTGTCGGATTGATTGCCATGAACCGTCTGGGGATCGACATGTACCCCGACGTCCAGTTCCCCTACGTCGTGGTCCAGGTCGTTTACCCGGGCGCCGCGCCGGAAGAGATAGAAAACCTTATCACCAAGCCGATCGAGGACGAGGTCAGCTCGATATCCGGCCTCAAGCGCGTGTCGTCGCGGAACATGGAGAGCGTATCACTGGTCATCGCCCAGTTCGAGCTCGGGGTTGACGTAAAATACGCCGAGCAGCAGGTCAAGGACAAGGTCGACCGCATACGGAGAAACCTCCCGGAAGATATTGATGAGCCCCTCACCATGCGCTATGATCCGGCGGACATGCCCATTGCCCGCGTAGCCCTATCTGCCGATCTCAGTCCCAACGACCTTTATGACCTCGCGAAAGAGGAGATCAAGGTCGGATTCCAGCAGGTTAACGGCGTCGCCTCCGTCCAGCTGATCGGGGGACAGCGGCGCGAGATACAGGTTGAGCTCGATCGGCGCAAGTTGAACGAGCACAGGGTATCGGCCCTTGCCGTGGCCAATGCCATTAAAAACGCCGGAATGAATGTCCCGGTTGGAAAACATGAGAAAGGCGCGACAGAAACTACCTTCAGGACCATCGCCCAGTTCACGGACATCAGCCAGATTTCCAACGCCGTGGTTCAGTTTTCGGGCGACGTGGGGAACGCCATATCGGTCAAATCCCTTGGCACGGTCAGCGACGGATCGAAGGAAAAGACGACCATCGGCTACCTCTACGCTCCGGTCAACGACGTGAAAAGTGAAAAATCCGGCTTCTTCGGTTCAAAAAAGAAAAAAATCAAGAGGGAGACGAAACCGGCGCTCTTCCTTGAAGTTTACAAGCAGTCCGGGTCCAACACCGTTGCCGCGGTTGACGGTCTTGTCGCGAGAATCAACAAACTCAATGAAAGCATGAAAGACCGTGAAGGGAAACCCAAGCTTACCCTCATCTATGACGGGGCAAAGATCGTCCGCATGAACGTAGATGAGGTCAAGACAACGATCCTTATCGGGGTTGCCCTTGCAATCATCGTGGTATACCTTTTCCTGGGGAACCTGAGGTCGACCTTCATCACCGGCATCGCCCTACCGAACAGTCTCCTGGGAGCATTCATTCTCATGTACATCATGGGGTACACCATAAACGTTATTACCCTGCTGGCGCTTTCGCTGACCGTCGGCCTCCTGGTCGACGACGCCATTGTCGTCCGGGAAAACATTTTCCGTAAGCTTGAAGAGGGAATGCACCCCATGGACGCGGCAGAAAAGGGAACCACCGAAGTCATGCTGGCCGTCATCGCGACGACCATGACCATCATGGCGGTCTTCGTTCCCATCGGGTTCTTGAGCGGCATCGTGGGCCAGTTCTTCAAGCAGTTCGGATTCACCATCGTTTTCGCCATGGCCATCAGCCTCTTCGATGCCCTCACGGTGGCGCCGTTTCTTTCTGCCTATTTCGCGGGGAAAGGCCACGTTGCGCAGAATATCGTCATCCGCAACTTCGAGCGGTTCCAGCGCTGGATGGAAACATGGTATGACAAGATAATGACCTACACCCTTGAACACCCGATAATCGTCATAATCCTCACGACGGTAATATTCCTTTCCAGCATTGCCTCCATGCCTTTCATCAAGAAAAACTTCATGTCCTCGAACGAATTCGGCGAGTTTATGGTCCAGATCCAGATGCCGACCGGAACAAGCCTCGACGGCACCGCGGAAGTCGCCCTCAAGGTGGCCAACAGGATCTGCGCCGTCGCGCCGGAAATGAACAAGATATCCATAATCGTCGGCATGAACTCGATGCAGCAGGAGCAGGCCAATGTCACCCAGTTCGGCCTTTCCCTGGTAGACATCAGGGACCGCAAGCGGACAGCGCCCGAGATAAAGACCGCCATCCGCAATATGCTCATCAAGGAATTCGGCTACACCAGGCCCAAGCTCAATGAATACTCGATGGGTATGACGTCAATGGCACCGTATTTCCTGAATATTGTCGGTAATGACCTGGATGTGCTCGATGAATACTCGCAGAAACTCCTGAAAAAAATCGAGAAGATCCCCGACCTGACTGATGTCGACACCAGTTCCGAGGCCGGGAAACCGGAATTCCAGGTCGTTTTCAACCCGACCGAGATGCAGAAATTCGGCATTATGCCGGTCATAGCCGGGGCCGAACTCAGGTACCAGATAGCCGGCGATGTGGTGGGCAAGCTCCACGCCAAGGGGCTTGAATACGATGTTCGCCTCAGGCTTAAGCCCGAACAGCGGGACCTTCGGTCCGCCTTCAGCGAAACCAAGATACCGAACCAGATGTATCGCATGGTGCCCCTGTCAGCAATCAGCAAGGGCATTGAGAAGTCCGGCCCTTCCCAGATCATACGGAGCGACCGTTCCAGGGTCGTTCAGATTACGGCAAACCTGGCCCCCGACGGGGCCATCGGCACTGCCACCGACCTGACCAATGCCATAATAAAGAAAATGCCGCCCCCCAAGGGTGTCACGTATAACTTTATCGGTCAATCCGAAGACCTTAAAGAGCTCCTCTCCAACATGCTCTTTGCCATGATACTGGCGGTTGTATTCATTTACTTTATCCTGGCCAGCCTGTACGAATCCTTCATTACGCCGGTCACCATTCTCATGGCCCTGCCGCCGGCCCTGTCAGGAGCATTCCTGGCCCTTTTCATATTCCGCGAGCAGCTCAACATGTTCGCCATGATCGGCATGATCATGCTGATGGGCCTGGTCACCAAGAACTCCATCCTCCTGGTGGACTTCGCCCTCGAGGGATACCGGTCCGGCATGACGCGCAAGGAGGCAATTTACAAGGCAGGGATGACCCGTCTCCGGCCGATATTGATGACCACATTCGCCATGCTGGCGGGCACCCTCCCCGTCGCCCTCGGCATCGGCGAAGTATCAAAGTTCAGGATGGCCATGGGTATCGCCATCATGGGCGGCCTGATCCTCTCGACGTTCCTGACGCTGGTTGTTGTGCCGGCCATTTTCGAGTACATCGACATCTTCCGTGAATGGATCGAAAGCAAATTCCGGCCAACGTACAAGAAACATGAATACAATGTTGTGGAAGAAATGGATGAAGAAGAGGAGGTTGTGGACGAAAAAATGATCAATGATGCCTCAAACAGGCTATCCGGCGTGTCGGTGCCGGAGGAGAAATCACCGGGCAAACCCTCACGAATTGCCGGAAAGCGGAAAAAAATAAAAAAATGAGTCATTGTCCAACTCCCCGTTTTTAGGCGGGGAGTTCTTGTATTTATGATTGACTTTTAAACCATCCCTTGTAAAAAAATACCAATTTTTTTCAAGTAGAACCTATAAGTATAAACGGATTACTATTCAGCTCTGATTCTATCGTGAAAGCCGGATACAAAGCCACGATGTAATTAGCGGTTCCATTCTGTGGCGGCTAGAGATTAATAACACGGTTATTCTGCGTTTCGCGTTCAGTACATGCTGAATAGATATTCATTTCAACAAACCCAGGAGGTAGTTTTAAGTTATGGCAGACACAAAAGCATTCGGGATGGCTGCTGAAAAAGGGAGATGGCTCTTCGTTATTATCGGACTCACGATGAACCTCTGTCTCGGCAGCGTCTATTCCTATGGGGTATTCAAACCCCACGTTGAATTCGAATTCAACAAGAAGAAAGCGGCCGAAGCCGGCCTGGTTGTCGACAATATCGACAAGGACCTGCTTAAAGGCATCATCACTCTCAAGAAAGATGCAGCAGAAAAGTTCTACCCGGCAGCCAAAACGATCACCGCGCAACAGGTCACCGAGATTTTCAAGCTGAAACCGGAAAAGGACCAGGAAAAAATCGAAAAGTTCACCAAGCTGATCCCCGCCATGGCGGATAAGGATCTTGAACTGCTCAAGGGGCTTAAGAAGGTATCATCCCTCGAAGGAAACCTGCCCTTCATGACCTTCCTGGCTTTTTTTTCACTGCTGATGTTCTTCGGCGGCAAGATCATGGAAAAACTCGGACCGAGAAAGCTGGCCCTTGTGGGAAGCGTCATCGTCGGTCTCGGATGGGGTCTTTCATATTTCGCCCAGAATATTTACATGCTGGTGCTCACCTACGGCGTCATCGCCGGCTCCGGCGTCGGTCTCGCCTACGGCTGTCCAGTTTCACTGGGCGCTCGGTGGTTCCCCGATAAAAAAGGCCTTGCGGTCGGCCTCATGCTGGCCGGCTTCGGCGGCTCCGCGCTCCTGACTGCCAATATCGCCGGAGCCCTGATACCCAAGGTTGGCCTTTTCACCACGTTCCTTTATTTCGGGATCGCCTTCGCAATCATACTCGTGGTCCTGTCGCTGCCTTATCATTTCCCGGAAGCAGGGTGGAAACCCGCCGGCTGGACTGCAGCCGCCGGTGCCGCCGCTGTTAAGGACTTCACCTCCGGCGAAATGGCAAAGACCGGCTCGTTCTGGGGCCTGTTCCTGGCATACATCATCGGCTGCCTCGCCGGCCTGATGGCAATCGGCATCTCCGCCCCCGTCGGCCAGGAGATCATCAAGGTCACTGCAGAACAAGCGGCGATGTTCACCGGCATCTTCGCTATTTTCAACGCAGTGGGACGTCCTCTCTTCGGCACCCTTACTGACAAGATAACGCCGAAATGGGCCGGGGTCCTCAACATGGCTATCATCCTGGCCGTTTCCCTGGTCATGCTCAAAGCCGGCGAAGGAAGCGTGATAATGTATGTCGGCGCTTTCTGCGGATTCTGGCTCTGCCTAGGCGGTTGGCTCGCCATCGCCCCTGCAGCGACCGCATCGTTCTTCGGTATGAAAAACTACGCGCGTAATTACGGCGTCGTATTCTTCGCCTACGGCCTCGGCGCCATCATCGGCGGCCTGATCTCCGGTTTCGCGAAAGACCTCTTTGGCAGCTTCTCGGTGGCTTTCTACCCCACTGCCGGCCTCGCGGTCCTGGGCATCATTCTATGCGTCGCGCTGCTCAAGCAGCCCCAGAAATAACATGTATTCATGAAAAAAAGCCGGCACTCAGCCGGCTTTTTTTTTAATTTCATTTGAAACTCAACGAAAACGTATTGCTTGCTTTCATTATCCTCGTCCAGTTTTGGCTCGCATCCAATTCCTTGATTATCGTCCAGCATGAAGCACATATCTGTGTTGACAAAATAGCGTCTATCAGCTAATTATTATTTAAGCATCGTATTGTCATGTTATAAATATCCGCAGGGGGAAGCGGAAACCACGAACATGATTAATCCGAATTTTAAGATCAACTATCATCTCACAATCCTGACTTGCGGCAGGGGAACCCTCCAGGTTCGCCATTTTCACATATGTTTTATTTAAACACAGGGGGTCACCTATGAGTGATGTGTATTCGGGAAAGCCATGGCTTAAGAATTACGATAAGAATGTCGCGCCCGGCCTGACCTACGAGGAAAAATCCTTTGCCGAAAAATTCGCCGAAACCGTGGCGAAATACCCGGATAAAACGGCGCTTATTTACATGGGACGCTCCCTGACTTTCAGGGAGGTAGACGAGCTGTCAAACAGACTGGCCAACTATCTCATCGCCAGCGGACTTCGTCCCGATGACGTGGTCGGCCTCCACTTGCCGAACATCCCCGCGAATTACATCGGCGTGATCGGCGTCCAGAAGGCGGGGTGCGTGTCCACCGGTTTGAGCCCCCTCCTCACGGCTTCGGAAATGCAGCACCAGCTCATCGATTCGGGCACGAAGGTCGTTATTACCGTTGATATCCTGTTTGAGAAGGTAGCCGAGGTGGCGGCAGCAACCCCCTTTACGACGGTCCTCGTCACCGAGATCGCCGACTTTCTTCCGGGCATCAAGCGCGTCCTGGGCAAGCTTTTAAAGAAGATACCCACCGCCGAGGTGAAGCCCATCGCGGGCAAAACGGTGAAGCGTTTCATGGACGCGCTCAATGAAGCAAAGGCCGATCCGGTGCAGGTAAAGCGCGGCTTCGACGACATGATCTTCATGATGTATACGGGCGGGACCACCGGTCCGGCCAAGGGCGCCATGCTGACCCAGCGGAGCTACATGAGCAACCGTCACCAGGTACTCACGTGGCTCGACCTGAAGCCTGAAGATATCGCCCTGTCAGCGTTTCCCCTTTTTCACATTGCAGGCCTGGCCCTGGGGGGATTCTGCATAACCGACGGCATTACCCAGGTCTGCGTCCCGAACCCGCGCGATTCGCATTTTCTCATCGAGTGCCTGAAGGCTTACAAGCCCACCTTCGTGGTCAACGTGCCAACGGTCTACTTCGAGCTTCTCAAGCTGCCGGCTTTCCGCAATCTCGACCTGAAGAAACACCTGAAATGGTGCCTTAGCGCAGCGGCGCCCTTCCCCGCTGAATACATCAAAGACCTGGAATCGATCATCGGCGAAGGCAATTTCATCGAGCTGTACGGCATGACGGAGATGTCTCCGGTCATGATCTGCAACCCCCGCTACGGCGCGAAGAAGCCCACGTCCATCGGCATGCCGATTTCCGACACGCTGGTGAAGCTGATCGATCCTGAAACTGGCCAGCCGTCGAAGCCGGGCGAACCGGGGGAGATCGTCATAACCGGCCCCCAGATCATGAAAGGGTATTACAATAAGCCTGATGAGACGGCCAACGCGGTCAGGGACGGCTGGATGCACACCGGCGACGTGGCCACCATAGACGAGGACGGGTATTTCTACATCGTGGACCGGGTCAAGGACATGGTCATCGTGTCCGGGTTCAAGGTCTTCACCCGTGAGCTCGACGAGGTCCTGGCCAAGCACCCGGACATCGAAATGGCGGCCTCGGTCGGCATCCCGGACCCCGACCGCCCGGGCTCTGAGCGCGTCGGCATAGCCATCGTGCTGCGCCCCGGCATCGCCAAAAGCGACGAGGAAAAAGCGAAGATCACGCAATACCTCCGCGATAATGTCGCGCCCTACAAGGTGCCGAAAGTTATTGAGTTCATGGATGCGCTTCCAACCAGCGGCGTCGGCAAGATACTGAAGCGGGAGATCAAAAAAATAATGGTCGGCAAATAGGCGGCCTCTCAGTGTGGTAGCGGGTATTGCCAGACAGGGTGAATGGTGGCCATCCTTCCACTCTGCATCTACACCGCACGGCGCCAGGGTATTCCCCGAACCATGGCCGCAAAGGGACCGTTATCCGGCTGATTTATAACTGGCCAGCTCTTTTATCTTTTCAAGCTGTCCGCCTGTTTATTCATAGACCCCCATAGTTTATATATTAGACTTGTTGCATAACTAAAAAAAGTGCTATTAATTTTTTCGATTA
>DAONAJ010000071.1:0-20216 GCA_035400945.1 Spirochaetota bacterium | reverse complement strand
GAACAGGTTGTAGAAATTGTCCTTCACCCTGCCGACGTTGCCCCTCAGGATAAGGAAGAAGTCCTTGTAAAATTCCACCTGCATGCCTATGTCGCCTATCAGGACGTTCCTGCCGCTGATCTGCATGAAGTTGAGGCCCGTGAAGGGAAAGCAGCCGGTGGTGTAGGTGTTGAGGCCGCCGAAATAGTTTTCGTAGATGAAGGGGATCTTGCGGCGGAAAATGCCCAGGCCGTTTTTAAGGTCATAGTTCAGGTAATACGGCTCTTGGGCCTTGATGAAGGACCCGGTGACTCCCAGGTACAGGGAAAAGCGCCGGTGGAAGGGAATGTATCCTTTCATCCGGACCGTGTACTTGAAGAAGTTGTAGAAGTCGGCCGTGTTCTTTACCGTGCGCAGAAGGTCGGTGAAGTATTTCACCTCGCCGTAGAACTGGTACCCGGACCGGGGATAGAAGGTCTTGTCCAGGTTGTCGTACATCAGGTAGGCGTAGAAATTCAGGCTCTCGATGTTCTGCTTCTTGGGGTCGTCGGGCGCGATCTGGGCGACGATGTTGGTGAAATCTTTCTGCGCCCCCAGGCCCAGGGCTATGTCCTGGAGGAATATGGCCTGGGCGACAATATCGGGGCCGTAGTTGTGGTACTTGAAGCTTGACTGGGTGTAGCCGCCCTTGTAGGTGTAGATGGTGTACTGGTCATAGTGGAATTTGGCGCCGAAGCCGATGCCCGGCTTCCGGAGCCCCGTGTAGATGAAATAGGACAGCACCACCCCCGGGTACTGGCTCAGCCGCGCGTCGAGGGAAAGCTTCGATCCCTTTCCCGCCAGGTTTCGCAGGGTCAGGTTAAGCAGCACGGCGGCGGTCATGTCCGAATCGTAGCTTAAGCCCACCTTGAGGTAGATGCCCGATGTCTCGATGACGCGGATGATGAGCGCCGCTCCGTCGCCCGGTCCCGGCTGGACTTCATAGGTGACCCGCTGGAAGAAACCGCTGGCGTATACCCGGTCGATCGCCTCGACCAGCCGGTCCCCGGTCACCAGGGCCGGCGGGTTGATGTTGAGCTTCCCCAGGACCAGGTTCCGCGACACGTGGTTGAGCCCGCGGATGTCGATGGAGGTGATCTTTATCTTCTGGGTCACCCTGATATTGGTCAGGTCGAGCTTTTTCAACAGCTGTATAGGAAACACCGGCGCTTTCCTCTCCTCAGGAAACCGGTCCTGCTGTTCCACCAGCGCCTCCAGTTCGGGGATCATCAGGCGGCCGGCCTCCTCGCCGATGGCGATCAGTTCCTTCCCCCGGTTGAAATCGTTGGAGCTGAAGCCGGATATGTCCGGTATGACGAGGACGTCGGAAAGGTTCCGCTCCTTCTGGGTCGACTGGTACCCGAGGAAGCTCACGGACTGGTCCATGATCTGAATGACCGACGTCAGCTCATCCTTCTTGTACAGGGGGGCGCCCACGTCCACGGCGATGACGATGTCGGCCCCCATGGCCCGCGCGTCCGATACCGGGAGGTTCCTGATGACGCCGCCGTCCACCAGGAGGTGCCCGTCTATCTCGATGGGCGTGAAGATGGAGGGGATGGCCATGCTGGCGCGCATCGCCTCCGACAGGGATCCCTTCTTGATGACGAAGGCTTCGCCGGTCACGATGTCGGTGCCGATGCAGCGGAAGGGGATGGGGAGCCTGTCGAAGTCGCGGACGTCCTGCACGTGCTGGGTCAGGCGCGACATCATGGTGGTGAGCCGCTGCCCCCGCTTGAATCCGGTGGGGAGCAGGATCCCCTTCTTCGCTATCTGGAACGACGTGATGTATTTGTCATGGTCGCCCTTTTCCTCGATGGAGGTGCTCCGGCGCGATATGTCGTCCGCGAGCATCGCGTCCCAGTCCATGTTCAGGACCAGCTGCTCCAGCATGTCCGCCGTGTACCCGGAGGCGTAGAGCCCGCCGACGATGCTTCCCATGCTCGTGCCGGTGATATAATCGATCTGGAGGCCCGTCTTTTCGATGATCTTGAGGACGCCCACATGGGCGATCCCCTTGGCGCCTCCGCCTGACAGGACCAGGGCGATCTTCGGGCGCTTCTTGTAGTGGCTGAAGAGCCTGTCCCTGTCCAGCGCTGACGCGGTTGTCGCGCCGCAGAGCAGGAAGAGGACCAGGGAGAGCGCCGTAATAGTTATGATGGATATATTGCGCATGGTCGGGCCATTGCATCACGGGATTGTTATCGTAATGACAGGTGAAGTATAGAAAGGCAGGATGATTTGTCGATTATTATTTTTTGTCTATAGTAAAGCCCGTTGATGTTTAAAGAATCCCCTATGCCGCCAGAGGGGAGTGAAGTTGCTTTATGACCTCACTCCCTCTGTCCCCCTCTCCCACGTGGAGAGGGGGATGCTCAAGAAAGCGTATTTGAAATGAAGCCCTCTCCCTGCGGGAGAGGGCGCGCCGGAGGCGGGGTGAGGTCCGTGCCCCTCAGGGGGACAGGGGGGTCGTTAAAGGATGCCGGGTGGGTCGAAAAAGGATTGAACTGGCGGGCTTCATCACCCCGTGTAATTCACCGACGGGAACAGCACATGGGGTGCCAGCACCGCGCCGATGCGCTCCCGCTCGGCGCTGAGGCTGAACTCCCCGGCCAGGAGCCTGAAGAGGTTGTCCGATATCATGCAGTCCTTGATCCTGCCGGCGATTTCGCCGTTTTCGATGAGATAGGCCAGGTCCAGGCCGGCCGAAAAGTCACCCGTGAGGGTGTTTGACTGACCCAGGCCGATAAACTGCTCCACCAGGATGCCCCGGGATATGCCGCTGATCAGTCCCTCCTTCTTTTCAGGGCCCGGATCGATCACAATGTTGCTGAAGGACGGATACGGCAGGGAGGAATAGCCCCGGGCGCCGTTCCCGCCGGGAACGAGGTCCAGCTTGCGCGCGTGCTTCAGGTCCGTGATGAAGGTCCCTATCACGCCCCGGTCGACGAGGAACTTGTTCACCGCGGTGACGCCCTCGTCGTCGAAGGGATAGCTGTAGGGCGATCCCGCAAGCGCCGGGTCGTCCCGCACGGTCAGGGAAGGGGCGAACATCCTTTCCCCCCGCTTTTCCCCGAAGGGGGATATCCCTTTCCACACGGCCTTCGCGCTCAGGCCGGCGGTCATGATGCCGATGACCCGGGCGAAGGCCCGCGGGGACAGGAGCACCGGGACCCTCCCGCTCGGGAGTTTCCTGGTCACCAGGGCGGCCCCGATCTTTTCCATGACCCCTTCGCGGAGGTTCCCGTGGGGGGCGGGGGCGAGGAAGGAGGCGCTTTCCCCCGCGTCGATCCTGGTCCCGTCATCGAGGATCAGCGTCACCCCGATGGAGGCGGCGTACTGGCTGCTGCGGAAGGACCGGTCAAGGCCGCTGGAATTGACGATGCGCATGGACCCCGTTGACCTGCCGATGGACAGGTCCACCGTCGCCTGGGGAAACCGTTTGAGGATCGCGGCGATGGTATCCTCTGCCGCCGCTATTTCGCCCGCGGCGTCAAAGGCGTCAATTGCGCCGTTATAGGGCTCGAAGGCCTTTACCGCGCTGGCGGGGAGCTCGAAGTCCTCCTCGTCGCCCCAGGCGGCAAGCTGCAGGGCGCGGTCCGCTGTTTCCTCCAGGCGGCTCGCGTCGTTGGTGTAAGAAAAGCCCGTTCTGCCCTCCACGTTCACCCGCACGCCGAAGCCGCTGTTGTGGCGCTCCGTCACCGAGTGGAGCCGGCTGTTGGCGAAGGAGATGGGGGTGCCGGCGCCCCTGACCTCGATGATGTCGTACCAGCGCGCCCTTCCCGAGAGCCTGTCCCGTATCCGTTCGATCACTGGGCGCCTCCTATGAGCACGTCCTTGATGAGCAGGTGGGGACCGCCGAAGGACACCGGCAGGGGACTCTGCCCCCCCTTGCCGCAGCCTCCCAGGCCGCCGTACATGCGCAGGTCGTTCCCGATCATGGTGATGTTGCGCAGGGTGGTGAAGACGTTGCCGGAGAGCACGATGTCCCGGTACATCTTCCCTATCTTTCCGTTTCTGATCTCATGGCCGAAGGCGGAGGTGAAGGTGAACATCTCCAGGTTGGTCTCTCCGCCTATCATGCCGGCGGCGTAAATGCCGTCGCCGGCGGCGTCCAGTATCGCCTCGCGGGAGTGGGGCCCGTTCTCGATGTAGGTGTTGGTCATGCGGACGATGGGCTGCTTCATGACGCCGATTGCCCTGCCGTTGCCGGTGGTCTCCTCGCCCATCTTTTCGGCCGTCTCGCGGGAGTGAAGCCTGCCGCTCAGCCGCCCGTTCCGGATGAGAGGGGTCCGGGCCGGGATTATCCCTTCGTCGTCAAAGGGTATGTAGCCCGAATGCTCCGGCATGACGCCGCTGTCGATGACGGTGAGCTCCGGCGGTCCGAACTCCTTGCCGATGACCATCATCTTCCGGAGGCGCTCGTTTTCGTGGACGAAGTCCGCCTCGGAGAGGTGGCCGAAGGCCTCGTGGATGAAGACGCCGGCGAGCTTCTGGTCCGTGACCACGCGGTAGGTCCCTCCCGGGACCGATTCCGCGGCGAGGAGGTCGACGGCCGTTTTCACCACGGATTCCGCCAGCTCCTCGCGCCCCTCCGTGATCTCGTACCCGCCGTAACCCGATACGGACTCCCCGTAGGGCTGTATGATTTTTCCGTCGCGGGCGACCGACGAGAGCTGGACGCCGCAGTAGGCGCGGTCATAGGCGAGCTCCGACCCCTCGGAGTTCAGGTACACGTAGTATGACGTGACGTCCCGGTACAGGGCGCGGGTCGTCTGGATTTTCGGCGAGGACCGGAGTATTTTGTTATATGCGCTGATGAGATTGAATTTCTCTTCCAGGGGGACCCTGGTGAAGTCCTTTGCCATGGGGGTGGTGAAGTTCCGGCGGACCGCTTCCGACCGGCGGATCCGGCTCTTCTCCTTTAGGGCGAGGGACGAAGAGATCTCCAGGCCGCGCCGGAAATAGCCCTCGATGCCGCCCGGGTCGTTGAAGGAGATGAAGCCCCAGGCGCCGTTGTTGAGTACCCTGACCGACCCGCCGATGGTGTCGCCGGAGGAGAAGGTCTCCACCTGTTCGCCGGACAGTGAAATGGAAGTGCCCGTGCTTGCGGATAGCCGTATTTCGGCGTACTCGCAGGGGCAGGACGAAAGGAGGGACCGCGCCCTGCCGAGGGCGGTGTCGAGGCCGCTACGCATCGGCCGACGCGCCGTAATGATTGTCCAGGCCCTGCTGGATCGATTGTTTCGCCCTGTCCATGAGCTCTTCGATGTTCTTTTCCGTGTACCCGGCTATGTCAATGGGCCTGTGTATGATCATTTTCGCGTTTCCGGGGAACAGCCCGATGCTGTTGGCCGGGAGTATGTCCTTTGTCCCTATGATGGTGACCGGCAGGACCGGCAGACCAAGGTCCAGGGCGAACTTGAAGGCGCCCTTCTTGAACTCCAGGAGCTGGCCGGTGGCGCTCCTGGTTCCCTCGGGGAAAAACATGACCGAGGTTCCGTTCTTCATTTTGGACTTGGCGGCGTTAATCGATTCGATGGCCGCCTTGCTGTTGGAGCGGTCGACGTAGATGTGGCCCGCCTTGTAGCAGTAATAGCCGAGGATGGGCACCTTCCTGAGTTCCATTTTCATGACCCAGCGGAAGTCGATGGGGAGCCACCCGTAAATCACGAAGATGTCATACTGGCTCTGATGATTTGCCACGATCACGTAGGACTGTTTGGGGTCGATGTTTTCAGTGCCGAAGACCTTCACGAACATCGGCGTGATGAAGCTGTTGAAGCGGGCCCACACCACTCCGGCAAGCTGTATGGAACGCTCACTCGCGATAAAAAGGAATATGAAGACCACCATGAAGTCCAGGGTAATGAACATCCCGAGGAGGGGGAAAAAAACCAGGTATTTATACACTTGATACAGGTTGAACAGTATCTTGTTGTCTCTCATACGATCTCCTGATGCAAATTTAAGGTAATGGTTCATGTCTGTTTATTTATTTTGTATTGATAGGCCTTAATGGCAGCGGCACAATTTTTAAAAAAAGCGTTATACCGGCTACTTCTCTGTTAACTTCGGCCCCTATTTAAGAAATGGGATTATTTAAAAGGAAACTTGATTGTCAAGTAAATATTAGACCTTAATGACTGTCCAATAGTGTTTAGAAATAATGTGGAAACGGGACTAAAAATATATGCTTCTATGCCCCTGTTTTTATTTAGGTGGACAAAAATGCTATTATTGTCCATAAATAAATAAATTTTTTGTGATAAAAAATTTTAATTATGACGATGATATAAACAGAAAGAATCCAAGGATGGAGGTACATGAAATGGATGTCACGTTAATCACCAGCACACCATATTCAATACCGCGACCTGTCGACAATCTCGATAGTTATCCTGGCAAGCTCATTGGACAAAGCAAGGCGGAGATGCCTGCGCCGCTTCCCGGGGAAGACAAACTGGGTGAGAAAGTGCGCGAAGAGGTAATGATGAACCTGCAGGAAGTTCAGAATTTTCTGTACATGATTATCGGATCCAGGCTGAGAATTGAGACAGATCATCGCGCGCCCGGTTCGACAGTCAACACCTGCGCGTAGATGCGGTGGCAAGGCATACACTATGATTATAATAATGGACGCGGTCTGCAGCCCCTGGTGATAACCCTGCGATTATTACGAGGGGCTGTTTCATATAGGCAGAGAAGCAGAACTGTACTCAGAACCACCCCCTATCTTTTTAATTACTCCTTCTTGCCTTCCCCTGCAATATTATCCAGTGTCTTTTTCTTCATTTTTCGATGAAAATTATGTCGTTAATGCACATAATAAAAAAACTGGATAATTATGAAAAATTGTTGACCCAATATAATATATTGTTGTTTCATAAACATTGTCCCGATATGTGCTATATATTAAATTTTATATCTAATTAGTTATTGGTGAATAATTATCATATCCTGTTTTCCTGTTGCACTGTTGGAATTAATTGTAAGATAAAAAATTTAGAAATTGCCTGACCTGGTAAGCGCAGGCTGATTCAAATTCGGTTTTTTATAATTAACCTATTTGTATCTAAAGGGGACTTTGGAATAATTCGATAAATAAGACAGACTTGTTCATGCCAGCGTTGCGCCTCCCGCGGGCTTGTCCAATGGCGGTAGTGCGGTTTGGCAGGGGGCGCATGAATGAAGAGTGGGCAGGTCACAAACTATTATAACTATCAAAAGAAATTCAATGAGCAGGGAATTACAGGAAAAAGCTGATCGCATTATCCGGGAATTGAAGGATTCTCTGGTTCCCATTAAAGAAGAGCTGGAAATTTTGAAAAGCAGTACTGATGAAAAAAACACAAGGACTTTAAGGTAATTGTGAGGGAGCGGGCATGCCACCAAAAGGAGAAAGAAGAAAACAGCAGATTGTTGATACCGCCAAGCAGATGTTCATTGAAAAGGGTTTCCAGAGTACCCATATAGGGCAGGTGTGCGAGAAGCTTGACATAGCGCGGGGCACGGTGTATCAATACTTCAGGAATAAAAAGGAAATCCTTTATGCCATCCTGGAAGACGTGCTGGAGAACATAGAGGACATCTTCGACCAGGACGATTTTAACGAGTTCTTCAGCTCCAACCCGAACAATGAACAGGTACTGGAATTCATAAACAAGCGGCTCATGTCCTGCATCTCGGTGCTCCTGGGAGAGCCCATCGTCATCAAGCTCATATACAAGGAAATCATCGGCGTCGATGAAGACGTCAACGAGGAAGTCAGCAAGGCCGTCGCCGCCATAAGCAGGCATGTTGCCCGTGAAGTTGAAGAACTGATGGCCAGGGGCGTGTACAAGCAGTCGCTGGATCCAAAGATAACGGCGATGATGATCGTCGGCGGCGTGATGCTGGTGGTGTATGAATATGACCGGACCAAGCAGAATGTGCTTGATTCGAATCTCATATCCACTATTGCGAAGAACTACCTCTACGGCGTGTTGAAATAAAGACGCCGGCCGGACCCATGAGAAGATAGCCCGGGTGGAGGGGCCCGGTCCGGCGATGAATGTCGCGGGGCATCATGCAATAACCCGGTTTAACCGGGTTTTTAATTTATTGACAAAAACAGAAGCCTGGTCTCTAAACTTCAACAATTACAATCAATGATATGAAGAGTATGAAATATTCTGTCCTGATGTCTGTTCTGCTGCTCTGTGCCGCCGGTCAGGCCGCGCCGGCCCTGCCGGTATCGGTGCGGGGCCCCGTATCGGATTTCGTCCAAACGCAGCTTAACGCCGTTGAAAAAGTCTCCACAAGGGAAATATCGGGCATTATTCGCGGCATCCTTTCCGAGACCGATGACGCCAAAAAGCAGGAGCTGGTGAAGAAACTGCGCTCCTATCCGCAGGCGGAGGTAGGCGACTGCTGGCTTGAGCTCCTCGACGGCGCGGTCAGGGTAAGCACCACGGTGAGGATCATCGACAACATGTCGGAGTTCAGCGACCGGCGTTTCGTGCTGCCCCTGGCGAACCTTCTCGTCAGCTCCCACCACGCGGTCCGGAAAAGCGCCGCCCGGGCCCTGAAGAAGGTCGGCGATGACCGCCTCTTCCCGGTCATCCTGAAGATGGTCAACAGCCCGACCGCCGTCCACCGGATCTATTTTATCGAGGCAATGAACTACCTTTTTGACCAGCGTTTTTACCCGTCCCTCACGGGGCTGCTCCGCGACGAGAACAAGTCGATCAGGATCTACGTGCTCAACTGCCTCAAGGAAAACAGGATAACGGAATCCCTCGTCCTGGTAAGGGGCGCGGCCATGAGCGACAAGAACGACGAGGTGCGCATCGCCGCCATAGAGGCGATCGGCGCCATGCGCGACGGCAACGGCCTTAACGTGCTCCATGTGACGATGAACGATAAAAACCGCGATGTCCGCTGCGAGAGCGTCAGGGCGATAAACCTTATCGGCTCGGCTGCGTCGGTGAACCCCCTTTCGACGCGCCTCTATTCAGAGGATGACAACGAGATCAAGGACATGATCATAGACGCCCTTTCCTCGATGAAGCGGGTCGGCGACGTCAGGGGGCTGGAAAAGATCGTCACCGGCGACTCCAACCTGAGCCTCAGGATCAAGTCGGCCTACGTGCTCGGCTTTTCCGGCAGCCAGCAGTCTTTCGCGGCTCTGCAGCAGGCGCTGAAGGATTCGGATTACCGCGTCCGGGCCGAGGCGTGCAATTCCCTCGGCAACTTCCGCAGCCGCCAGGCCCTGTCGGTCCTCTTCGAGGTCCTCGAGAAGAACGAGCAGGTGTACGTCAAGTCGGCGGCGCTCTATTCGATACGGCGCATCAATGAAAAGAGCTCCCTCCTGGGACTCTTTGACCTCTACACAAAAGAGAAGGACCCGATTTTCAAGGAAATGCTCCAGGACGCCATCCGGGATTATATCAAGCGCTACATATGATGAAGGACCGCAGCCCATGGCAATGACTGAAGGGGAAATCAACCGGCTCATTGATAAACTGAAGAAACGCTACGCTGAGTATTCGCGGAAGAACCCCACCTGGTTCAACATGGACGCCTTCAACGACCGTCTCCTCATGGCCTACCGGAACCGCATGAACCTGGAGGCCTTTATCCTCGCGGAGATAGCGAATTTCGAGAAAGTAAAGGAAAAGTACGAGAAGAAGAAGAACGAAAAGTCCTTCTCCGACCAGGTGGACAGGATCATCGACGAGATGACGGCCCGCATAAAAAAATATCCCGCCATCCAGTTCCACCCGAAGGCGGGGATTGAAATAACCCATTTCTACGGCGCCCTTTCTGACTTCGAACTCAACTATTTCCCGGCGCTCTTCATCGTCGCCGAGGACAAGCCGCTGAAGGACAGGCTCATCGCCTTCGAGCAGGAGCTTAACAGGCTCGCGGCGCCGCGGGGCAAGCTCCCGGCTAAACGGGTCGAGGACCACCTGATGAAGCTCCGGCTGCGCGATGCCCGGGAACTTGAGATCGAGCGGGATAAAAACGAGTACCTCAAGGAATCAGCCTTCCTCCTCCATGAGATTATCGATTTCTGCGACGGCCTTATCGAGACGAGGAACCCGGAGTGGGAGAACCCCCTGCGCATGAACAGGCTCTTTGTCGAGGACAGGCGCAAAAAGGCCATCACGACCCTCTTTACCGGCCTGACCGGATACGGCGCCATCATGATGGTGCGGGACTACGCTTCCGAGATCATCGAAGATTTCCGGCTTACCGCCTTCCGGCGGCAGCAGTGACGGGCCGGGCGGCATGATCCATGGTTACGCGAATGACATTGGAAGAATTGTCTGAAAAATTTGCCGACAATGAACAGAGAAAACGCCTCTTCGATCTCCTCGTGGATGAATTGACAACGATAAAAGCGCAGTGCCGGAGCCTCTGCGTCCTGGTGTTCGGAAGCTATATTTCCGGAAAAAGCGCCCCCCGTGACATAGACGTCCTCCTCTCGCTGATACCGAGCGAGGATTGCGTGTACGCATTATGGACCGAGGGCCTCCGCTGCGAACACCCGGAGGAAGTGGATGTCCATTATTACAAGACCCAGCGTTACATCAAGGACGCAGAGGGATTGATCGAGCATTTTAACAATAATCCGAAAAATGAACTGCAGGGCATCGCCATAAGCGATGCGGTTGAAATAACCGGTATCTGAGCGGCGAAGGATCGTTCCCTGTCTGTCAGAGCTTGAACTTGAAGTTTATGATCCTCGGGTGGACAAGCCTCTCGAAGTCTTTGTACTTCATCTTGATTAGCTCCGTGTGGGTGCCGGCGTTGAAAAAGATATCCTCATCGCGGGTGAGGTCATCGGAGATGACCTCGTCTATGCCGTAGAGGTTCCCGAAGGGAGGCTCGGCGCCCATTTCGCAATCGTCGAACTTGCCGACAAATTCCGTTTCCGATGCCAGCACAACATCCTGCGTCTCATACAGGGCCTTCAGAAGGGACAGGTTCACCTTCTGGTTGGCCGTCATCACCACCATGATCAGTTTCCCGTTGACCTTCACCATCACCGGTTTTGCCATCTCGTAGCCGTGAATATGGGCCATGTGAGCGGTCTGGGTCGATGAATAGGCTATGGGGTGACGGATAACCTCGAACGGGACGTTATTCTTCCTGAGATATTCCTTCAGTTTATCTCCTCTCATGGTATTCCTCCCACTATGACATGATTCTATTCAATTATAATGTATTTTACAGGCAAACCGGAGTCAAAATTAATTGCCGCTATTTGCCATCTAAATTTGAAAACGGACGACGCCTTCACTATTATATGAGTGCCGGGTGCCATCCCCGACAGCAATGTTCAGGAGGCTGCGTATGGAGGGAAAAGTATCGTTTTCCGTGCTGGAGAAGGAATTCGCCCATGTGTTCAGAAGCGGCATTAACAGCTCAGAAGACAAGATAGATCTCGGGAACCATTTTTCGAAAACCATGAAAACGCTGCTGCGGAAGGTCTTCGAACACGAGCATATACCGGTTGAAGTTGACGATTCCGATGTAACCTTCAACCCCGAGGCCAGGCGTTACTTCACGATTAGCGGCAAACTGAGGCAGATGGGTTCCTTCAGGGGGCTCTGGGAGGGATCAGACCTTCCCAGCGTCATTGAGCGTTTTGCCGATTCAACCCATAAAAAATATCTTCACCTGGATAAACACCGGGAAAAAACAAGGTTCAAGATCAGGTAAGTATCTTTACTCCCCCGAAATCCCCGGAGGGGCATATAAATCATGCAGGCGCGGTCACGTGACCGCGCTTTCTGAAATCATGACCTCATCCGGGGGGGGTGAAGACAGCCCCTTGCCCCAAAGGTCCTGGAAATTTTTGCATTATCGATCATCATGGTTTTCCCCTTTGTTTTTTATGCCAGATAACGTTATTTCAGCCCATAATTAATAATAATTCAAAAAAATTATAAATGGAACCTTTTTCTTCCCGTAAGGGTCATACTGCCAAAACGTGAAAAAAATAATTAGCACAAATAGGAGGAGCAATGCAGAAAGGAAGAAAAATCATAATGGCGGCGGCGGTAATGGCGCTGTGCGCCCAGCCGTTTCTTTTTGCCCAGGGCGGCGGAAAAAAGGCACCGGGGCACGGGAAGGGTGAAAAGAAACAGATGATGATGGAGCATCGCGGGCGCTTTTTCGGCGATCCTGCCCGGATGAAGAAAGAGCTCAATCTTACCGATGAACAGGTGAATAAAATCGAGGATATCAACAAGGAACACCGGAAGAAGATGCTGGATTACAAGGAAAAACTGGCCCCTAAAGAAATCCAGTTGAAAAAACTGCTCCTTGAGGATAGCGTTGACATGGCCAGGGTACGGTCGCTCCTGAAAGAGATCGGCGACCTGAGGGTCGAGCTCCAGGCGCTGAGGATTGAACACCGCCTGAATATCGAAAAGGTGCTCACTCCCGACCAGAAGGCCAAGATGCGTCAGCACCGCAGGCACATGATGAAGAAAGGCATGGACCGCGGGCGCCCGATGATGCGCGAAGGTCACCGGGGGCATGGCGGCCCCGGCCCTGACATGATGTAGGCGTGAAGCTGATACCCCTGCAGAGGAGCGGTAAACGCACCGGATGACAGAACTTGAGTTTGCGGCCATCGTGGGAAGGACCAAGAAAATCGTACTGGCGGCGGTGAGGAAACACCTCGCCGTACGATTTTCCTTTGCCATTGACGACGTGGTGCAGGAGACCTACCTGCGCGGCTACCGCCACCTCGCCGGGGGCAGGTTCAGGGAAGAATCTTCCGTAGAGTCATGGCTTTATGCCATCGCGCGGAATGAATCATTGCGGATGAACAAAAAGCTGATGCGCGAGGAGGATAAGACCCGGATGGCGGCCGAGGAACAGGAGCTGTCCATGAGCGCCGGCCCGTGTGACGACGAGGCAATCACCCTGGATCTGCTCATTGGCAGGCTGCCGGAGAAGTACCGGGAAGTGATGACGCTGAAGGCGCGGGGCCTGTCCGAAAAGGATATCGCTGATACTCTGGGCATCACGACCGGCACGGTCAAGTCCCGTTTTTCCCGGGGGAAGGAGATGCTCCAGAAACTGTCCGGGGAGGTGGTATAAATGGAAACGATCAATCATGACATGTTATTCGACGACAGGATTAACGCGCGGCTCCGGAGCGATGAGTGGGACCTGGGCGTGGCGCGGAACGTCATCCGCCGCCGCAGGAAAAAGCAGTACCTCATCGGGGCCTCCGGGTCCCTCGGGTCCATGGCGGCGGCCGTGCTGGTGGCCTTCTTTCTCACCGCGGCCCCTGAAGCGACACGATACGGCGAAGGCGTCAACGCCCTTGTCAATGCCCAGGTCCAGGGGACCTACGACCAGGTCTTTGCCGGAAGGGCGTCGGCGGAGAGCGGCACCGCAGTCTTTGCCGAAGCGCAGTTCGACGACGGCATCGACACTATGATCGATGAGACGCTGGCGGAGAGGCTGTGATGACCGATCTGTTTTGTGCGGCGACGTTCGTTGGATCGGGCTGCTAAGAAGGGTATATGCCGGACAATCCCGCCGTATTTCTCGGAATAATCGCCATGGCTGTCGTGTCGTATTTAGGGTATTCTCTCCTCAAGACCCGTTCGCTGAAGGAAATAACCGGCTTTTTTCTCTGTTCATACCGTCCCCGTGCCGAAATCGCGGGGATTGTTCTTTTACCCGATGAAGAAGGCGCGCTCCGCCATGTGACAGCCGGCGAACAAACACTGCGATTGTTTCTCCGGTATGATGTTGCGTATCAATGGAACAGCGATGACTGCAGCGATGATGAAGTTGCATACGGTCTGGTTGTTGCCGTGAAGATCAATGTTCCGGGGAGGGGCGCCCATGAGATCATCATGGGATTCGGCGCTCTGATTCCCCGGGAGGTGGGATCCTTTACCGGGATTTCCTATGGGGCACGATTCTCGAGGACGACCGATGCGTGCCGCTACCGTGTCACCATTCCCCTCCATCTCGTTGAAGGGTGTGTCCCCGGCATGGAAGTAACGGTAGACGCAACCGTCAGACAGAGTCCCAATATCACGAATGCCGAATATAAATTGTTCTTCACCGGATAATAGTTCTGCGGCCATGTGTCCCGGCCGGGACTCATCCCCGGGCCACGCCATGGTTCTGCTTTGCCGTTAACGGTGGATCCAGCCTTATCCCTGCGGTATTCCCTCGGGAACGGCATCGCATGACAATCAGAGAATGATCTTATCCTGGTATAGCGTCTCAATGTCGCCGTCGCTGTACCCGAGCCACTCTTCGAGGATCATCCTGCTGTGTTCTCCGAGGCCCGGCGCGGGCATCCGCAGGGACCCCCCGGCGCCGGAAAACTTGAAGGGAAAGCCGGGTACGTCGATCTCGCCGAATTCCCCGTGGGGCACCTTCATGAACATGTCGCGCTGCCGGAGGTTCTCGTCGCTGTTCACCTGGTCGATGGTGAAGGCGATGCCGCAGGGGATCTTTTTTTCCTCCAGGGCCGCAATGACATCCCGCGACGTGTGCCGCGTCGTCCACTCTTCAATGATCGCCACCGCTTCATCATGGTTCTGGATCTGGACGATGATGTTGCTGAACTTCGGGTCCGAGGCCGCTTCGGGCCGCCCGATTATCTCCATGAGGTCCCTCCACTGGCGCGCCGTAAGGGCGACGATGGCCACCTTGCCGTCCTTTGACTTGAAGAAGCCGTAGAAGGGCATCCGGTCCGAGGAGTTGAGCACGTCCTTCGGCTTGCGGCCCAGGCGCTCCGCAACGTCACCCACGATCGGCTCCAGCGCCTTGTCGATCATGGCGCGGTAGTTGGAGAAATACATCACGTCCTGCATGGAAAGGTCGATGTACTGCCCCTCGCCGGTCTTCATCCGGTGGATCAGGGCGAGGAGGGTGGCGATGGCCGCGTAGGCGCCGGAGGTAAGGTCGCCCCAGTAGTTGTTCGGGAGGAGGAAGGTCTCCTGGTCGTTCCAGTACTGTCCGCCGACCGCCTGGGCGATGATGTCGAAGGCGGCCCGGTCCGGCCGCACGCCGGTGGCGCCGAACCCGGAGATGGCGGTGTAGATGATGTCCGGCCTGAGCTTCCTGATGTCCTCGTAGCCGAGGCCGCTCTTTTCCAGGGAGCCCGGGATCAGGTTGTGGACGAAGATATCGGAACGGGCGGCAAGCTTCCGTATGATGTCGCCGCCGCGGCTGTCGCGCCAGTCCAGGGCGATGCCGTACTTGTTGCGGTTGAACACGGAATAGCAGCGTTCGGCCCCGGGCATCAGCTTGAAGATCATCCTGAGGGTGTCCCCTCCCGGAGGCTCGACCTTGATGACCTCGGCTCCCATGTCGGCCAGTATCTGCGTGCACCGGGAACCGGAGATGAACTGGGTGATATCCACAACCTTGAGTCCGGAAAGAATCTGCATGATGGCGCTCCTCAGATGTGTTTATTTTGTGTTTTTCTTTGATCAGCATAAACCGGCAAAGACAGAAGCGGCTTTCCCGGCAAGATAATAGTATTAAAGCGGCATAAATCATACAATTACTTCTTTTCCAACCGGTAGAAATTTATTTCAGGTGTTAACAAAATATTCGAATCTATAGACCCCCCACAGGCCCCTGGGGGGCGATTTGAAGAAGACGCGGCCATGTGGCTGAACCTGTATGATATAGGTGCCCCCTTGGGGGGACAGGGGGGAGTATAGTCTTTTTGGGGCGGTGGCGTTTTTAACTTGACAGATTATCAGAAATAAGTGAATGGTCATTCATTAACAACTGGCGTAACGACAGGGTTGCCCGGCCCCGCGCATGGCGCCGGGAGTGGAGAAAACCGTGGCAGAGAGAAAGAACCGCACAACTCAGCAGGAGAGGATCATCGCGGAATCGAGCCGTCTCTTCTGGGAGAAGGGATACGCTGAAACGAGCATGAAGGATATCGCCGGGGCCTGCGGGTTCAGGCCGGGGAACATCTATAATTTTTTTACCGGCAAGGAATCCATACTCTTCGAGATACTCTACCAGGAAATGATGGATATTGTCGCACCCATAGCGCACCTGAAGGACGACGAGAGCGTTGATCCCGTTGCCGCCCTCAGGCTCATGATCGAGAACCATGTGAAGCTCACCCTGGGCGAGAAGAGCTCATCCAAGCTTCTCTTCGACGTCGGCCTCAACAACCTGTCCCCCGGCAATCGGAAGAAAATAATAAAGCTCAGGGACGATTATGACGCGATCGGCGTGGCCATCGTGCGGCGCGGCAAGAAAGCCGGGATATTCGCGAAGGATGTGGACGACAAGATCGCCGTGTTCAGCATCGGGTCGATCATAGCCCGGTCGCGGATATGGTATTCCCCGAAGGGGAAGTATTCGGTCGATGAGATAATAGAATTAATGTTCAGGTTCGCCCTGCGAGGCCTGGGGGGCGGCGCCGTTCTTGCGAAGCGGTAATCCGCGCCAGGATAGTTCCCGGCACCGGCGGCATCCGCTGATGCAAGAAGCAGCGACTCATGCAAAGACAGGGAGGAGGAAAAATGGATTACCGTTACATACAATATGCCTGTGAAAAAGGGGTCGCGCGGATCGTGCTTGACCGGCCTGACGTTATGAACGCCCTCAACCGCGACATGGTCAACGAGATCCGGGACGCGGCGGGCAGGATAGCGGGGTCCGGCGAGGCAAGGGCGCTTGTCATCGCCGGCAACGGCGGCAACTTTGCCGCGGGCGCAGACATCGATCCCATGGCGGGCCTCGCGCCGATGGGCGCCCGCGATTTCTGCTTCAACAATGTCTTTAACGCGGTGGAGAACCTGCCCGTGCCGGTGATAGCCGCTATCACCGGGTATTGCCTGGGCGGGGGCCTGGAGCTGGCCATGGTGTGCGATCTCCGGGTCTGCTCCGCTGATGCGATCCTCGGCTCGCCCGAGATCAAGCTCGGAATATTTCCCGGCGCCGGCGGGACCCAACGGCTCCCGCGCCTCGTGGGCACAGGCCGCGCCAAGGAGATGATCTATTTCGGGAAGAGCATCGACGCCCAGACCGCCCTGGCCTGGGGTCTCTGCGACCGCATCGCGCAGGACCCCCACGCGGAGGCCTTTTTCATGGCATCGCGGCTCGCCGCCGGCCCTGCAGCGGCCCTGCGCCTGGCGAAAAAAGCGATCAATTACGGCATCGGCAGGGACATCACCGCCGGGCTTGCCTGTGAGGAAGAGGCGTGGGCAGCGCTCTTCGAGACAGCCGATCAGAAGGAAGGCATGAAGGCCTTCCTTGAAAAAAGGAAGCCGGTTTTCACCGGGAGATAGGAGGCGCGCCATGGCATTGAACCCCCTGGTTGATTCCCGCGACATGCGGTTTGTCCTTTTCGAGATGCTGGGAATAGACCGGCTCGCGCGGTATGACGTCTTCTCAATGTTTGATCGTGACACCTACGAGTCCACCCTGGACCTTGCCGAGAAGATCGCCGTGGAGCGGGTCTATCCCGCCAACGCGGTCGCCGATAAAACCGGCGCGCGCTATGATCCGGCAACGAAGAATGTAACGGTCCCGGCGGAGTTCAAATCGGCCATGGCCTGCTTCAACGAGGCCGGGTTCACGGGGCTGGCCAATGATCCGGCGTGGGGCGGCACGGGCATGCCGGAGGTGATGTACCGGGCCGTGATGGAATACTTCTTCGCCGCGAGCATATCCTTCACCATGAACGTGTCGCTCCTGGTTGGTGCCGCCAACCTCGTGAAGAACTTCGCCACGGAAGAGATCAAAAAGCTCTATCTTGAAAAGATGATTTCCGGGGAGTGGGGCGGGACCATGTGCCTCACGGAGCCCGACGCGGGAAGCGACGTGGGCGCCCTCAAGACAAAAGCGGTCAAACAGAAGGACGGCACCTACCTCATCACCGGCCAGAAGATATTCATCTCCGCGGGAGAGAACGACCTGTACGAAAACATCATCCACCCCGTGCTGGCCCGGATCGAGGGAGACCCGCCCGGGACAAAGGGGATATCCATATTCCTGGTGCCGAAATTCTTCGCCAACCCCGACGGCACCCCGGGGAAGCGCAACGACGTGGTCTGCTCCGGCATTGAACACAAGATGGGGATCAAGGGTTCGCCCACCTGCACCTTGAGCTTCGGCGACAACGGGGCCTGCGTGGGGTACCTGATGGGCGAGGAGCGCCAGGGGATGAAGATCATGTTCCAGATGATGAACGAGGCGCGCCTTGACGTGGCCCTCCAGGGGCTGGGCGCGGCGAGCTCCGCCTATCTCCACGCGGTGGCCTATGCCAGGAGCAGGGTACAGGGCGCGGACGCCGCGAAGAAGGGCGGCGCCCCGGTGACGATCGTGAAGCACCCGGACGTGAGGCGCATGCTCCTCTGGATGAAATCCCACGTGGAGGCGATGCGGATGATCACCATGCTGGCGGCGTATTCCGCGGACCTCTGCCACGCCGATCCCGGCGCGGCGCGGGAATCACAGGCCCTCCTCGATTTTCTCATCCCCCTATGCAAGGCAGGGAACACGGACCTTGCCTGGCTGGTGACCGCCGAGGCGATCCAGGTCTACGGGGGCTACGGCTTCTGCGCCGATTACCCGGTGGAGCAGCTGGCGCGGGATTCCAAGATCCTGTCGATCTACGAGGGGACCAACGGCATCCAGTCCATCGACCTGGCCATGCGCAAGCTCCTAATGAACCCGGACATGTATAATTACAGTATATTCAAAAAGAGGATAGCTGAAACGATAGACCGCGCCCGCGGCACCGTTGATAGGGCCCTGGTACTCGAAGTAGACAGGGGTCTGAACATGATGGATGAGGCGATACGTCAGCTGGCCGGATACCGCGACGCGGGGGAAACGGCCCGGATACTCGCCGTGGCGACGCCGCTCCAGCAGGCCTTCAGGATGCTGGCCCACGCGTGGATGCATCTCTGGTCTTTATCCATCTGCCTTCCGAGGCTGAAAGGGATTGCCGGCGACGCCGAAGGCGACAGGCTGTACGGCCTGGCCAGGGAAAATCCGGAAGCGGCATTCTATTACGGGAAGGTGCTTTCATCGAGGTTCTACCTCGGCACCGAGTTCAGAAAATACTTCGGCTGCCTTGACTCGGTTGTATCGGGTGACGGGGCGGTTGTTGAATCGATCGAGGAGATTTTTACCGGAGCAATGGAGGGATAATCATGAAAACGCCGCAGGAATACATCGATAGCCTTCGCAAACTGAACCTGGTCGTGTACATGTTCGGCAAGAGGGTGGAGAACGTGGTGGACGATCCCATCATCCGCCCCTCCATGAACGCCGTTGCCCTGACCTACGCCCTGGCCATGAAGCCTGAATACGAGGAGATCATGACCGCGACGTCCCATGTCACCGGGAAGAAGATCAACCGGTTCACCCACATCCACCGGAGCGTGGATGACCTGGTCAGGAAGAGCAAGATGGGGCGCCTCCTCGGGTCCCTCACCGGCTGCTGCTTCCAGCGCTGCGTCGGCATGGACGCACTGAACGCCCTGTCGATGACCACCTTCGACATTGACGCGAAATACGGGACCGAATACAACCGGCGCTTCCTCAAATACCTGGAATACGTTCAGGAGAACGACCTGGTGTGCGACGGCGCCATGACTGATCCCAAGGGAGACCGGTCCCTGGCGCCGCACCAGCAGAAGGACCCGGACCTGTTCCTCAGGGTCGTGGAGGAGCGGAAGGACGGCATCGTGGTCCGGGGCGCCAAGGCGCACCAGACCGGCGCGGTCAACTCCCACGAGGTGATCGTGATGCCCACGGTGGCCATGAAGGCGGAAGACCGGGACTACGCCATAGCCTTCGCCATGCCGAGCGACGCGAAGGGGATTTCCTATATTATGGGACGGCAGTCGTGCGACACCCGGAAGCTCGAGGAGGGCGCCATCGACCGGGGGAATTTCGCCTTCGGCGGCCACGAGGCGCTCATTGTCTTCGACGACGTGATCGTGCCGTGGGAGCGCGTGTTCATGTATAAGGAGCACGATTTTTCCGGCCAGCTGGTGGAGCAGTTCGCCTCGTACCACCGGCAGAGCTATGCCTGCAAGGTGGGAGTGGGGGACGTCCTCATCGGAGCGGCCCAGACGGCGGCCGAATACAACGGCGCGGAAAAGGCCTCCCACGTGAGGGACAAGATCATCGAGATGAACCACCTGAACGAGACCCTCTACTGCGGCTGCATC
>DAONAJ010000070.1:0-20305 GCA_035400945.1 Spirochaetota bacterium | reverse complement strand
GTGCCGCTCAGTTTGTCGGCCGATTTACAGCCGCTCAGGAATGCTGTGCCGCCGATAAAAGCACCGGCCGCTGTCATACCCGACATCTTCAGAAAATCCCTTCGGGATAAAGACATAGTGCTCCTCCTATAATTGGAATCAATAGCCGCTTGGTGCATGATTGCAACACACGTATCAACAGGGAGAGAAAACATTTCAGTATACGGCGAAGCGAATGTGTCGGGGTTGGTTATATTGACTAGATCATTGATTCACGGTGATTCAATTGAGCGGAATGAATAGCAATAACCAGTCCCGGACGGTTAACCACCCGAACTGAATTGTCAAGCATGACCTGCCTGAATTGCTTTCCGCATCATGTTTTTTTGCGTGAATAAACCATGCTGTTAACCTTATAAATACACAAAAACGAGACTCAATATATTAATGTAACATATTCCATTTATTACACTTTTTTGACTTGATGAAAATTAATCAACTAAAATTTGAATATTTATTATTTATTTTTTTAATAATACACCCAGATAGAAATCTGATATAAAAAGATTTGTTGCACCAACAATCATTGCCCCGCCGAAATTAGCTGCGGGACAACAATACGCAATGACAAGTAGTAGAGTATATTTTTCAGCGGTGGGTACCGAGAAGTGCTTCAACGCGTTGGAGAAATCCCTGGATATTACGACCGCCATCCGTCCGCTCCTATTATTTATTTCTTGCTAAATACCTGGCAACGGTACAATGTCCCACTTGCAGTTACGGGAATCGCCGGCAATCGAATCGCATCCCGCACCGCACAAATTCATCCCAGGGGCTGATCTCATGAAACGAGGCACGATTAAGGTCTTTTCCATTTTTATTTTTCTCATCCTGGCCTCTCTTGCTCTTCTGGTTCCGGAGCACTCCTTAAGCGCTTCCCGAAAGCCCCTTTTCATCCAGGTCCACGTCACCAATTCTCTGGGGAACATATCATCAGCCCAGTTAAAAAGAATTCTTGCCGGTGAAGTGGCCAATTTCAGGGATATCGGCGGCAGGAACATGCCGGTGCGCATATACGTTGACAGCGAGATAGCAAAAAAGGTGATCAAAGAATATCCCGGTCTCAATTGCAGAGTCCAATCCTTCAACCGCGAATACCTGGCGTCAGAGCGCGGCTTTCTCGGCATCAGCGACCTGCGGGGCCTCAGGCCATGCTTCAAGGTCCTCTATATCGACAAGACCCTGCCCTGGGGAAAGATCGGTGATGATTATTCCCTGGAGAATGATGGACCCTACGCATTCACCATGAACGGTGCCGAGGAATGGGACCCGGGCTCACATGTTACCATAGCCCAGACCGGCGTTACGGCCATGACCAGGGCCTTCATGGCGGCGGTGGAAAAGTCCGGGGACATCCTTTCCCCGGTAAGGTTTACGAAGACCATCACGTCAAAGGCGGACATTGCCACCACCTCGAACGAGGTCTCCTTCCTTGAACCGTGCACCTGGCCATTGAAAGACAGGATGCTCTTCTGCTCACCGATCCGCTACCTGAAGATCCTGGAGGAGTCCGGCTTTGACGTCATAGAGCTCACCGGCAATCACAACAATGACTTCGGGAGCGTCCACAACGCGGAATCGGTCAGTCTGCTGGACCGAGCGGGGATGAAGCACTTCGGCGGCGGGAAAAACAGGGACGACGCGGAGAAGGTGCTCTACCTCACCGTGAAGGGGACCACCGTTGCCTTCGTCGGCTTTAACGAACTGGGCCCGGAATACGCCTTTGCCACGGAGAAGAAGGCAGGCGCGGCAAGGCTGTCAAGGGAGCTCTTCACGCGCCTGGTCGGGGAAGCGGTCTCGAAGGCTTCCGTTGTCTTTGCAACCGTGCAGTGGGGCAACGAAAACGATCCGGTCCCCCAGGAAATCCAGAAGCGTTATTTCCATCTTGCCGCGGACCTGGGCGCAACCATCATCGTTTCTTCCTCGGCCCACCGGCCCATGGGGCTCGAGTTCTACAAGGGCAGGTTCATATCCTACGGCCTGGGAAACTTTCTCTTCGACCAGATGCAGACCATGAACACCCGCCGCGGCCTAATCGCGCGTCACCATATATACAAAGGAAAACACATCACAACCGAACTTATCCCTTACCTCATCTACGACTATTCGCAGCCGCGTCTCCTCCACGGGAAGGAAGCGAGGGAACTTTTCGAGGAAGTTTTCAAGTATAGCATAGGGCCCGCGTTTAAATAATTATGCCCTGATCCGGGCGGGAAATTGACCGGGAGCCGGTCGTGCAATTTTTGAAAGGGGAAGAGGGTGACATCCCTCTTCCCCTTTCGATCCCCATCACCCCGCTCGCTCAGGCGCCGCGAGTGGCTGGTCCATAAATAAGTAATTACTTTTCCCTGCTCGGCGCTCGTATACAGCCTCCTGCAGACTCGCGCCGCCCGCGTCCTCCCTGCCGCGGGTTTGCATGCAGCATTTACTATCAGAAAAAAAGACGCTCAAAACATCAGCCTGAAGTATAGATTATTTTTCAAAGCACCAATAAATAACAAGTCGCCGTGCAGGAGGCACGGCGGTGCGAGGATGCCGCACGATGCGGCTTCCGGAGCGAAAGGCGGATGATATTTATGTCATCATCTTTTCCAAGGTGATGACATTTCAAGTTACAAGCATATAACCACGTGCACTCTCTGCAGCCAGACCTTAAAATGTCCGCCGGCAGGCGGACAAACCTAATAAGGGTGGATGTCTGAGTCGAATCCGGCAAAGCCGGTTCGACGAGTTCACCCGAAGCCCGCCGCAGGCGCGGGGTGAGGAGGAGCGCGAGGAGGAGAGGGATGCCACCCTCTTCTCCTCGCATAGCCCCCCGCACCGGTCCGGGGCGAATCACCCTGCCCTGGTTAAGGGCAAATGAAAATTTGCTCTTAACCCTTGCGGGGCTTCTTAACCGCAATCATAATATTCGACTTCTCCGGCTCGAAACCGTAGCCGAAATCAAAGGGAAGCGGCCCCCTGTTGTTCTTCTTCATGGCCTCATCGAGGTCCTTCTGAAAGCGGTTGGCGAATATCGCGATGACCCGGTAGGTGCCGTGCAAAGAAATATTCCAGTCCTTTGCTTCAAAGAAGCGGTATGGTATGCCGCTGTCCTCCTGGAGGAGAAACCTGCTTCCCGCGAGGAGGTACGATCTCAGGATCCGGAACGTGTCATAGCTCAGAAGATAGGACGCTGACTTGATGAAGGTGGTGAAATTCTTTTTGCCGCTCAGGAAGGAGGAGAAACCCTGGAGCCTGGTAAGGGAGCCGTCGGAAAGGTCCACGCTGAAAAACCGGGCCACCTTGACCGGAGCACCCGCCCGCTTCCTGAAGGTGAACTCCACCCCTTCGGCGTTCTTTTCGAAGGGCTTCGGCTCGCCGCGCTTGATCTCCCCGGTGCGGTCGATATATATCTTCTGGATGTCCAGTATCTGGTACCGGTACCGCGCGAGAAAGAACATCATGACGCCGGTGATATTGCTGAAGGAATCGGCCTTAAAGTCGGCCGCCATCTCGATTGTGCGGAACAGGTTGAGCTGGAGGATGGTCCTGAGGGAATTCTTGATTTTCCACAGCTCCATGTAGATGTCTGGCCCCTTGTAATGAAGGGGGTCCGGTACGTTCCCGGGGAGCTCGAGGCCGATCATCACGAATTCATCCGCCCCCGGGAAAAAGGCAAGGGCGTTCAGGATATCAGGGCCGCTGAAGGGATACATGACCAGGCCGGACCCGTCATCCTTCACGTGCTTTCTTCGCCACGACTCGATGTTGGCCAGGTTCTTCTTCTTATAATTCTCCCAGATGCCGTCCATGTACTGCCGGTACGCGGCATACCGGTTGTCCTGCGTCAGGCCGTACAGGGGCGAATTTTTACTGATGTCCGTACCCGCCAGGAAGGCCGCGGTCTCGTTCAAACTCCGCGAATTCTTGTAGAGCGTGCGCACCTGCGCCTCGCTTAGGTACCGCGTGTCGGAGCACGACATGACAAGCATCGCCGCGCCCATAGCAACAATCAGTGCTGAAACTTTGATACATTTACCCATTTTCTCTCCTCATTATCATGATAATCCGTCGCTGCGGCCAGTCTTCGCGCGGATCCGTATTTTGCTCAACCGCCCTTGATGACCTTGGACAGCTCTACGGAAAGCTGCTCGATGGTATAGGGCTTCTGCAGAAATCCCTGGGCCCCCATGGCGAGGACCTCATCGATCCGCGAGTCGTTCCTGAAACCCGACGAGACGAGGACCCTGACATCGGGGTCCATTTTTTTTAACTCCACGAAGGTCTCCTTGCCGGAGCGCTTCGGCATCACCATGTCAAGAATGACTGCATCGATCTCATGACGCCGCTCCCGGAATATCTCTATGCCGCGGAGACCGTTCTCGGCGATAATCACTTCATAGCCGAGGAGGCTGAGTATCTTCCGCGCCGTCTTCTGGATGGTGATATCGTCCTCGATTACAAGTATCCTGCCCTCGCCCATGCGGTGTTCCGGTTGCGCCGGGACGTCTTCCCGGCCGAGGGCGTCATCTTTCGCGGACGGGATGTAGATGTTGAAGGTCGTCCCGGAGCCCGCTTCCGAGTAGACATCGATGAAACCGTTGTGCTGTTTGATGATGTTGTAGACCATGGCCAGGCCGAGGCCGGTCCCCCGGTGTTTTTCCTTGGTGGTGAAGAAGGGGTCGAAGACGCGCTCCCTGGTGTAGGAATCCATGCCGACGCCGGTGTCGCTGACGCGGAGGCATATGTATTCCTGCTCCAGGGCGTCGGGATACTTCGCAAGGAACTCCCGGCCCGACGGCACCCGGTGTATGCTGACCGACAGCATGCCCCGGTGCTCCTCGCCCGCCGGCCTCATGATCGTCATGGCGTCATGGGCGTTGATGCAGAGGTTCAGGACCACCTGCTCAAGCTGGGTCGCATCGCCCATTACCATGATGGCGTTCTTCCTGTCATACCTGAAATCAAGCTCGATCTTCTTGTCAAAGGTGTTCTTGCATATCTCGTGGACATGGTCCACGATTTTGCACAAGTCGGTGACCCCCAGGGTGAGGCGCTGCTTCCGCGATATGCTGAGGATCTGCTCGACCATCTTCATGCCCCGCTCCGCCGAGATCTTCAAGGTGCTGATCTCGTCCTCGAGCTCGGCCGGGCTCTTCACAGAGCCGTGCTTGATCTTGTACTCGACGAGGGAAACGCTGCCGATGATGCCGCCCAGGATGTTGTTGAAGTCGTGGGCTATGCCGCCGGCGAGACTGCCGATGATCTCCATCTTCTGCGACTGGATCAGGCGCTGTTCCAGGCGGAGCTTCTCGGTGACGTCCCGCATGATGCCGCGCATGGCCACGATGGATCCGGCGGAGACGGTCACGGCAACGTTGTTCTCGGCCGAGATATGGCTCCCGTCGCGGCGCTTCACCCGGTGGGTAAAGATGCTGATCGAAGTGCCGTCCTCCCTTTTCGCCACGGCATCGCGGAGCGCCCCGTAATCCCCGGGCTCCATCAGGGCGCTCATGGGGAGCCCCGCCGCCAGGTCGTCCCGGGTGTACCCCGTGAGGGCGAAGCCCGCCTCGTTCAGGTAGGTGATGAACATGTTCCCGTCGGTTTCGTAGATGATGTCCGGGAGGAGCGCCGTGAGCTCGCGGTATTTCTTTTCAGAGCGCTGGATCTCCAGGTTGCGGTCCTTCAGGTCAGTGACCATGTAGTTGAACTGCTGCGCGATGTACCCGATTTCATCGAAGGACGTCACGTCGATCCGGTAATCCAGGTTCCCCTTCTGGAGCTCCTCGATGCCGTCAAGGAGCCTCTGGAGGGGCTTAATGAGGCTGATCCTGACCATGAAGCGGAGAAGGAAGAACAGGGCCCCCACGGCGGCCAGGGTGCCGTAAAAAACGACCGACAGCAGCTCGTGGAGATACTTGCGGTAGTGAAGATAGGGGAACCCCACCTGGAGGAGATAGCCGCCGCGGCGCATGGTGAAGAACAGATACACCTTCTTGCCCTTCAGCCTGAAATCATGGCGCACCCCGCCTGCGGCAATGTCTGACGCCGCCATGACGAACTGCGGCTGGCTGCCGATGAGATAATGCTCCCGGCCCGTGGCCAGGTCTTTCACGGTTATAAACTCAATGAGGCCGCGGTAACGCCGGGAATAATAACGCGGGTCCCGGGTGTACATGTTCATGTCGATTTCGATCCGCCGGGCAATGCCGTCCAGATTTTCATAGTACGCGCGCCGGTACACCATAAAGGTAAAGGACGATATGACGCCGATGATGACGATTACCATGAACAGGATCACCAGGCGGGTCTTGTCGGAATAAAAGAACCTGATCTTGGCATGGTCGATATAGGCCCAGAAAAAATAGATGACGATAATGCTGGCGAAAAACGTGAGGAGCGTGTTTACCAGATTCGGGTCATAACGGAAAAGCTTGACGATGTAATAGGTCACCGGAACCGACATGAGTCCCAGCATCAGGGTAAGGGTGATCTTCGCGGCGAAACGCCGCTCCTCGCCTTCGAGGATCACGGTCTTGTATATCAGGTTCTTGAAGGTCAGGACGGACAGAAACACCTGGGCGATTATGATATAGTTTCTCAGTGGCGAGGGGCTTATGACATAGACGTCCTGGGCCGGATTGAAGCTCAGCTGTACCGGCATCGGCAGCGTGACGAAGAGAGCGTAGAACAGGATGAAGAAGAAGACGGCCAGCCCCGCGAACATGACCACTCTCATTTCCTGCTCGAAGACCGGCTCTATGAAGTAATAGGAAAAAATCGTCAGGCCCAGGTAGCCCAGCACGGTGAAGCCCGAGTTGAGAATGTAATAGAGCAGGTACGCGGCAGCCGGATGGAAAACGGAATTGTTCAGCAGCAGGCCCATCTGCCAGACAAAAATCATGACAATGAAGGCCTGAAGGGAAAAGAGCTCCCAGTTTTTTTCAGCGCGGGTGAAAAAATACACGCACATTATCAATACGAGTATTGACAACAGGAGATTGTTTATGGATACTATATTAAGAAGCCACACAGGACTCAACCGCCCCTTCCCTTTGAGATCATACTCTTCAAGCTCAACAGAGCTGTCAATACTTAAGTTTTATACTCCGCTTTTTATCGTCGCGATGGCCCCTGCCGCGGATCGCCTTCTGGGGCTTTTTCCCCTCTGCGCTGAGCCGCTTCTCGGTGACGGGACCGACGACGCCAAAGCGGTTCATGATCCTGGCACGCAATATGTTTTCCCCCGGCTCGAGGGTCCAGGTGAACCGTTCGCCGGTCACCTTCCAGTCGCTGCCGTTGAGCTTGACCAGATATTCCATGAAATTGGGGGTATAGTTGTTGCTGCCGAAGGCGTTAAGCTTCACCTCAACGCTCTTATTCCGCCGTCCCGCCTGTTCGCCTATGTGTACATCGACCCTGTTAAGGTCGTAGAACAGCGTCTTCGGCGCATAGCCGGCGCTTTTTTTAAAGAAGGACCTGAACCGTTCCTTCCATGACCGTTTCACCGTCATGACGTACATGGGGTCCCACGCCCCTGACCCGCTGCCGTTGCAGCACGAGAAGAAGTCGTTTCTGCCCAGGATCGCTATCTCGTTGAAATAGGCGAGCCAGCCGTGGTCCAGGGGGATCAGGCTCCAAATCTTGCTGTCGTTCCGCCTGACGGGAAGGTTCCGCGCGGTGTAGCGCTTTTCATTCTTCCCGGCGCCGAACACGTAGACGATGTCCCTGCCGCCGTTCCGCAGCCACTCCCGCCGTATCTCGTACATCGACAGCGGAACGCCGTGTCGCTCGATATGGATGTTCCAGGTCGGATCCATGTAGACCCACTTGCGGTACTGGTTCGACCAGATGTCGTTGGCCGCGTGCTCGTCCCCGGCTCGTTTTTTTAAAATAACCTGGCGCGATGTCCAGCCCATGCTCACGGCGGTCTGCAGGAATACCGTCGAAATGGTCGTGCATATAAAGGCTTCCTTTCTCCCTGCCCTGCGGAGGATCCGGATAGAATCCCTCAGCTCGGAGTCGTTGTAGTTAAGGTCATAGGGAATGCGGCTGTAGACCCAGTTTTTCAGCAGGGCCATCTCCTGGAACTCGGTAATGCCGGCGGAGACACTGGAGCTGAAATCGAACTCTTTTAAGAGCTGGTCGAGCCTGGGCTCGTCCGAGGATTCATGGTAAAAGGGAACCGGGCTGGACTGCATTTCGGAGGACCCGGCGCGGACGCCATGACCGAGGGACAAGGCGGCGGCGAGGGCCACGATGATGTATGTGCGGCTGGGCTTTTTCATGCAGAAGACTATTCACGAAACCGCTTACCCCTGTCATCTATTTTTTTATTCCCTGAGATCCCTGACCGACACCTGGATGGGCCCCTGCCAGACATCGGCCTGCTTCCGCTGATCAACGCTGGACCACCGGCAGGCGCGGGACCACTCCGACTCGGTGAATACGCTGGCGTAATCGACGGTGTCAAAATCTCCTTCCAGGGTGATGAAGAACCTGTTGGGCCGGCAGGCGAACTGCTCGCGGGTATGGCCGTAGTCCCTTCCGATGCCGATATCGATCCACCCGCTTCCGGGCAGGTAGACCTGGTTCCAGGTCATGTTGTAGTCGGCTTCGCGCTCCTTCGGCGCCCCGTCGAGAAGGATGCCGCCGGCGGCCCTGGCCGGGATCCCCAGGTGGCGTGAGATAGCCGTAAAGCCGACTGTCTGTCCGTAGGCGTCCCCCCTGCCCCGGAAAAGGTAGTCGCTGGCCTTCACCCAACGGTCGCTGTAGCCGGTGAAGCGGATGGCGCCGTTTATATAATCGCGGATCGCCAGTATGCGGGCCAGTCCCGGCCCCTCGGTGCTGATCCGCGACGAGTGGGACTTTATGATATAGCTCGAGAGGTCATAGACGCCGGTCTCGCCGAGGAACGCCCTGCGCACCTCCTCGGGGATGTCGCCGGAGTTCAGGGCGCGGTCCCGCTCGATGGTGTAGGCAACAGCGGCCGTTATGATATCGAATTTCATCACCGCACGGACGCTCCCGGAAACGCGGTCCCACCGCACCCGGGCCCAGCGGTTGCCGAAGCGGTCCGCGGTAATCTCCCTGGGCTGCGGCTCGATAGACACCTTCCGGACATTCTGGAAACGGCGGTTGACCGGGTACGGGAGCCAGAGATCGGCGTTGTAGAGGCACTGGTTCCTGCCGTTCACCGGGAATGTCAGCTCCACCCCCTGCACCCGGGGGGCGGCAAGGACCATGTTGCTGTCCGCCATTACCACCACGGGCGAAACCACCGCCCCGGCGGGGCGCCTCTCCAGCAGATAGAGGCGCCTGCCGTCGCTGTTCATGGCGGTCGTTTCGGTGTTCACGAAAGATAGTTTCCGGATGAACCTTCCGTCAGGCCCCATGACAAGGAGCCAGTTGTTCGAATAGGTGTCGAATTCATTAATGCTGGCCAGCAGGTGACCCTGGTAATAGGCCACGCCGGTGATGACGCCGCGATACGAGGCGATTTTTTTTATGGCCCTGCTCTGCCGGTTGAAGAGGTACAGGGCCGATTCCTCGCCAGAACGGGTGAAGAACGCGAGGCCGTCCACCGCGCAGGCCAGGCCCCGGATGTCGCCGTCCGGGAGGGACCGGACTGCCACTTCGCCGGAGCCGCGTCCGGACAGGTCCAGCTTCCGGAGAAAATATTTATCGGACCTGCTGATGATCCAGAGGTACTTCCCGTCGCAGGTAATGCCCTCGGCCTCCTGGCGGCCGATGCCCCAGATGGCCTCGATCCTGCCGGTCTCCTTCCGTATGGTGAATATGGCATCGGTGATCAGGTTGAAATTCTTCACCAGGAGGTAGATGTATTCCCCCTGGACCGCCATATCGCGGATCTCCCCCGTTATGGGGCCTATCCTGACCGAAGAGATGTCGTTGTTGAAAAGCTGGCGCAGGCACATATCGCCGCAGTCCCGCCACTCAAGGGCCGGATCAGGGGGAGGCTTCGGCTTTTCCTTCCTGACTTTAACATAGCGCTGGCGCGGATACCGGGGACGGGATTTCTTCATCGATTTGGAAAGCAGCGCCTGGTCCATGAAGAGGGACATCAGCACGAAGAGGATCATTACTGCGCGGAACCGGGCCATTTTTAACTCTAAATACACCTTACTGTGATAATGATACTCAACTATTTGAAATGAGTTCTAGTCCATACCTGCCAGAGCAAGGAGCACGGCAACGGCAACGAGGTCCTGGAAGTCCCCCAATCCCCCGGAGGGTGATTGTGTGATCAGGACCGCCGCCGGGGAAGGGTTGAGTAGCGCCCCGGGAAAAACTAAAAAAGACATGGCCGCTCACGATGCCACCGAGAGCAGGTCAGGGGCGACTATTTAAACCTGAAATTCTCGATAACCGTGTTAGCCTGGTTGAACACGCTCTCCGTGGCTTCCTTGGTCGCGTATGCTTCAATGACGACGAAGGTTCCCTTCTTCACGAAGGCGAAAGCGCGGTAGGACACCTCGACACCGTCGGGCCGCTTTGTGACAAGCTGCATCTTTGCCACCGAGTCGGCGCCGAAGCGGTCTTTCATTTTCGACATGTCCGTCGGGGGATTTATGACCTTTACGTGTCTACCCTTCTTTAACTGGTTCTCCGCCAACTGCAGGGCCGTCAGGTTGTTCTTGTTGGCCAGCTCATATATCTTGATGTGGACAGTATTGTCAGGCGAAGTGGCCGTCGCCACAAGGCCTTTGGGCGTTTCCACCTTCCACCCCTCGGGCATCTTGTAGGTAAAGGAAGGCTCTGCAGCGGCTGCCGTACCGGCGGCCCACAGTAAAATACCCAGCACCGCCCCCGCCATGGTCAGCGATACTGCTGTTCTCATATGTTTCATCCGAAACCTCCAGCGGATTTTTTCAGAAAAAGAGATCTTCAGAAGATGTAACAGTACAGGGTGACGGAAAAAGTTCAAGCATTTTATTCCCGCCATATCCGTATATTCAATTTGCATAAATTATTCTGGACACGGGGACCGGTTGGTGCGATTTTTTCACCATGTTTAAAGAAAACCCGGCACCCATCGATATAACCGATTATCAGCCCACCGGGGCCGATGACCTGATCCGGAACCCGCTCCTGAAAGAGGTGCGGGAAGTCATCGACCGTTTCGGCGGCAGCGGCAGCGCCAAGGCCCGCACCTTCGTCTCCATGGAGCGCCAGTCCCTGATCGGCCAGTACGCCTTCGCCATACCCACCGCCGACACGCTGGATACCGTCGCGCGCCGCTCACCGCTGGTGGAGATTGGAGCCGGGAGCGGTTACTGGGCCATGTGCCTCTCCTCGGCCGGGGCTGACATTATCGCCTATGATATCTTCCCCCCGGGGGGCGACCCCTTCAATATCTCCCAGCGTAACTGGCAGTTCCGCAAGTCCTACTTCGACGTGCGCAAGGGCGACGACAGCGCCGCGGCGGACCATCCGGACCGAACCCTCTTTCTCTGCTGGCCGCCGCCGGAAAATCCGATGGGCTCCCGCGCCCTCGATGCCTATATCAAGGCGGGGGGCCACACGGCGATCGTTATCGGGCAAATGAACAGGCCGGTCGTGATGGGGGACGCCAGGCTCTTCGAAATCCTGAAGGAGCTGGAAGTCATTGAACGCAGGTTCATCCATGGATGGCCGGGTTTTAACGAGGAAATTGTTATTTGTAAATGTAGATAAACAGTTGCCATCGTCCCGGGCAGGGATTAAACCGAGAGTCGTTTGGCTATTTATGAAAGGGGAAGAGGGTGACTTCACTGAGCGGACAGGATGTCCACCTGCCGCCGCCGGCAGGATGCCGAAAAAGCGGCGGCCTTCCCCTTTCGATCCCCATCACCCCGCTCGCTCAAGCGCCGCGAGAGGCTACGGGTGAACTCGTCGAACCGGCTTCGCCGGATTCGACTCGGGCATCCACCCTTGTTAGGTTTGTCCGCCTGCCGGCGGACTTTTTGAGGGCTTACTCTATAATGTGCCTTTACAGTTCGTTGCAAGACTTGATTGTTTTCAGAAGGTAAGAAATACTGACACCGGGTCATATCGGGTGATACAAGCATCAGGTTGCGCAAAACCAAAACGGAAGAAGAACAGGCATTGCCAATGCAAGAAGATATTTTAAAATCTTACTCGAACCTGAACGATTCCATTATCCGGTAAAACGTCTTCAGGTGCTTCGTGTCGGCGGGATAGCAGTAGACCTGGATTGCCCGTGCCCCGGTAGTGTAATACAGGTTGATGATCTTATGGCCCGGGTATTCTTCGTTGTTTATCAGCACCGAGGACGCCTTGATCTTGTTGATGACGATAAACTCCCTTTCCGCGTCAGCGGGCCTCCCCTTCAGCCAGTCGTCCATGCTTTCCGGATTCTTGAAGTAGAAGTAAATCTCTATCTTGATGTTCTCGGCGGATATCGGCCCGTCATTTTCAGGGTCTCCGGCCAGCGCGGCCGGATTGATATTGTATATCTGGATGCAGGGATCGCTGCCGGGCCTGATGTCGCGGATGGACCTGTATCCCTTGAATGAAGAAGCGTCCAGGTGCCAGCTTTTAGGGTATGATATCCGGAACCTGAACTTGCTTTTAAATATCTTCATTTCCTCGTCCGCGGCGAGCGGAACAGCGGCGGCAGCAGCCAGCATGACCGCAATGATACTGTTTTTCATCTTCATTGGAACCCCTTTAAACCCCCATGATAAGCGGCGCCCGGCGCGGATGAGCGGGCCCATCCGCACCGGGCTTATGCCATTGGATCTATCAACGCACAGCCCTTCCGACTTACCCGGCAAATCCGAGGCCTTGCTGTCCGTAATTATTTACTGAGTCGACAGCGCGATACGGGCCCGGCTGGCCCGAACTCCTCCTTTGCCTTGTTGAACACTTTAGCCTTTGCATCATAGAGGTACCTGTCAGGCTCAATGGGGCCCTTTTCAGTCTTGGACCTGTCAGGGAAGGTCAATAAAAGCTCGTTGCCGTTCAAGACCCAGGTAAAGGGCTCTGATACTTCGCGCACGGTCCCCGTCTCAGCGCTTTGATGCATAACCCGCCACACCCCTTTTTTATCGGCGCTGAAGGTCATGGTGCCTTTAGGCTGTTTCGCTGCATCAAAGGGTGATTCCTGACAGAAAAGCTTCCAAGCTCCGACCATTGCCACCTCACTCTTATTCGCGGGTGCAGTCACGAGCGAGCCGTTCTCCCATTTGCCCCTCGTCTTTGTACCGTCCTTCGCCGTCAGTACTCCCTGCCCGTGCATCTTGCTGTTTTTCCAGCCGCCGTCATATTTTTCACCGCTTTTCCATACCATGGTGCCGAGGCCATCCATCTGGTTCGCCTTCCACATTCCCTTGTACTTCTCTCCGGAAGCGAATATCATCGTTCCAAGCCCATTCATCTTGCCGTCCTTCCATCCCCCCTCGTACCTGTCCCCCCGCTTGAAGATCATCTCTCCGGTGCCATCCATGGTGCCCTTCTTGAACTGTCCCTTGTAGACGTCTCCCGTGCCAAAGACCATTTCACCCTTGCCATTCACGCAATTACCGCTCTTGCACTGGGCGTAAGACTCGGCCGAGTAGGCGGCCATACCAATTGCCAGAATAAACGACAGGAATATTTTCATCATGCGTCCTCCATTGATTAAAATTCAACACATATCTGCACAGAACAGAATATACTGGATATGGGGGCTCATCAGCTATACACTTCCCCGGAAGCCCTTTCCAGTTAAATTTGAATAATTACCGCCCGTCAAGAAGATTTAACATAACAAAGCAATAAATCAGCCCACCCCACTCCGTTCATTGCACAATACCAATAAACCCATTCACATATTTTTTTATTTACAATTATATAACATCATACATTAATATCTTAAGACTCAATTCTATCAAGGAACACTTACATGAACCTCTCTATCCTCGGCATCTCCGGCAGTCCGGTAAAAGAAGGTAATGTAGAACTGCTCTTAACAAACATGATCGACTCGGTAAAGGGTGATGCCATAACCGCGGATATAATAAATCTTTCCAGCACGGACATACAGGAGTGCAGGCACTGCAACTTCTGCCTGAGAAAGCAGACCGGCGAGCGTTATTGCGCCATTACAGACGACGCCCAGGCCATATACCATAAGGCCGAGAGCGCCGACATCATCATACTTTCAAGCCCCGTGTATTTCATGCGGACCAGCGCCAAAATGGCCGCGCTGATCGACCGCTTCCGCGTCTTTGTCTTCGGCAATGTCGCCGGCGGGAAGCTCAAGAACAAGATCGGCGTAAGCGCGGCTGTCGCCTGGGCGCGCCACGGCGGCCTGGAGACCACCCACCTCACCCACCTGTACGCCTTCCTGACCCTGGAGATGGTCCCGGTCAGCGTCCACAACTGCATCAGCCCCATAGGAGCTTCCGCGGTCGCCAGCCCCCATGGCATGGGCCTGGTGGATACGAATAACCGTCATGGCGTGTCTCACGATCCGGCCGGACTCCATTCGGCTGCGGCGATGATGAAACGCGCGGTTGAGCTGGCAACTATCATCAAGAAAGGCAGCGAAGCATAAATAGATCTCTCACTCCTTCCTCATCGACATTAAACATGACACCGCCAGCGCCGGCACCGCAATCCCCATGTTAAGCAGGATAGTCCCCCTGATCCCCAGGAGGGGAAGAAACACCATGACGGTGAGTATCGCCCCGGCGATGGCGCCCATATGGTCCATCGCGTCCAGGACGGACGCGGACTCCAGGGGCGCGCCGGGCCCGGCGGCCGCGAAGAGAGCCGGAAACACCGCGCCGCAGAGAAAGGAAAAAATAACGAGCAAGCCCCAGAAGAAAAAATCCGCCCCTGCCCAGGTTGACGCGAGGATCGCTCCGGCAGCGGCGGGAAGGCACGCCAGTATCGCCGTCAGCCCGAGCCTCTCCCACCGGGTAGCGGCAAAGCTCCCCAGGGCGAGCCCCAGCATGAAGAGGGCGTTGATGAGAGATATGCGGTAATAGACGATGCCATGGGCGTTCTGGTATAGCACGATCATGACCAGCATGACCGAAATGCTGACGATACCGGTGGAAAAGATCATGAAACCGGCGGCGAGTCGGCGCCGCCCATGTTTCCGCCCGATGTCCCAGAGGGCGATGCCGGCCAGAACGGCGACGATCACCAGCAACAGGGGAAACCCGCGCACCAGGACATGGAAGGCCGATCCCTCCCTGAAGGCGGAAAGAACAATGTTCTTCCAGTAGGCCCCGGGCTGGAGGTCGCGGTTCTCGTTGACGGTTTTCACCAGGGGGCCCATCACGGCTGCGAAATAATCAAGCTGCGTCCTCTCGAAATAGGCCCGCATCTCGGAGGGAGAAAAATTATCCGTCATTTCCCTTTCGAAGCGCCCCGCGGGGAGCGGCATGTTCCTTTCATAGCGCTTGATGAGGGCCTCGCCGCTCTCCGGCAGGACACCCTCCTCCGCCGCGCCGGCAAGGTAGATGGTTTCCCCTGACGACCGCAGGTGACGGGGGAATTCCGCCGCGAAGGCCCGGTACATGGAGGCGATATAGTTCTTCCGGTCCGCGGAAAGGTAATCGCTGAATCCGTGGAGCGACGTGACGAAGATGCCCCCCGGTGCCAGGCGCCGCTTGCACAGGGCGTAGAAGTCCCTGGTGTAAAACCGGTTGAGCATGATGTTCTCCGGCGCGGGAGGAAGGCTGATGATCATGTCGAAGCGCTCGCCGCTCTCCGCCAGGTAATGGCGCAGGTCCCCGGGGACCACCCTCAGCTTCGCCGGTACATCATCCCGGTACATCCTTTTCCGGAAAGGGTACACCATGTCCCACAGGTCGGGGTCATGCTCGAAGTAGCTGAGACGGCTGATGCCGGTCTTCAATAAATTATGCAGGAGCGACCCGGGGCCCGAACCCATGAGGAGGACGGTCCGGCGCTCCCCCAGCAGGGCGTTGACAACATGGAATATACCCCGCGCCTCGTACCGGTCCGGGAGGGTGTACATGAGGATGCCGTCGCCGTACACGCTCACGGTGTCGCCCGTCGATTCGATCTCCACGATCTGGTACTTCGTCCTCTGGTAGCGGACCAGCTTCCCCGTGTGGGTCCTGTTCCAGACCGCGGTGAAGATCTTCTTTTCAATCGTGCCCGAAACAAGGATGACGGCAAGGCACGCCAGGACCAGGGGAAGGAACTGCTTGTTGCCGCGCCAGGCGATCAGCAGCAGGGCCGCCATGAACAGGCCCGACGCGATGGCCAGGGGATTGGCGATGGCGACCAGGATGAAGGAAAAGGCCATGCCGCCCGCGAAGGACCCCATGGACTCGGCATAGAACACGGCCCCTCCGGCGCGGTCTTTCATTTCCGCGGACGCCAGGGAGACCAGGGGCGGGAAGAAGAACCCGATAAAAAAACTGACCGGGGCCGTGAACAGGAGCGCCAGGGCCATCTCCGCCCCAAAGGAATAGAAGGTCCCCACGGTGCGCGGCAGCAGGACCTGCACCGCGCGGGCCCCGTAGACCGACGCCGCCATGGCAAGGGGGAGCATGAAGAGTGATACCAGGACGCGGCGCTCCAGGGCCTGGCCATCCCCGGCGGGATTGAAGCGCGCCCCCAGGTAGATGCCCAGGAACCACGACGAGAGTATCACGCCGATGATGAGCTCGTTGCCGCGGCAGAACGCCAGGAGCTCGCGGACCAGGATGACCTGCGATACCGCCGCCGCCAGTCCCATGAAAAAGGCGATGGCCATGACGCGCCGTCCGGCGGCCGTCACATCCACACCCCGGGAATCTTCGTCTTGCAGTAGGGGCACGCGCCGCTCCTGAGGCCGTTCTCCACGTGGTAGAAGCCGCTGCGCCTTATGATCATCTTCCCGCAGCCGTGGCAGTAGGTGTTCTCCCACCGGTGGCCGTCAACGTTCCCCACGTAGGGATAGCGGATCCCCTCCTCCTTTGCGATGATGCGGCACCGCTCGAGGGTGGACACCGGCGTGGGCGGCAGGTTCTGTATCTTGTACATGGCGTGGAACCGGGTAAAGTGCATGGGCACGTCCGGCGAGAGGTTCTTCCTCACCCACGACGTCATCTTTCTTATTTCCGACGGCGAATCGTTCAGGGTGGGGATCACCAGCACCACGATCTCCATCCACTTCCCCGTGGAGTGGACCGCGACAAGGTTGTCCAGCACGGGTTTCAGCCTCCCGGCGCAGATGTTGACGTAAAAGTCCTCGGTGAAGGCCTTGAGGTCGATCTTGACCGCGTCAAGACCCCGGGCCAGCATCTTCCCCGCCTCGGGACGTATGAAGCCGTTGGAGACGATGACCGAACGGACGCCCCGGCGCCGCGCCTCGGCGGAGGCGTCGAGGATGTATTCGAACTGCACCGTGGGCTCGTTGTAGGTGAAGGCGATCACCTTCGACCCGCCGGCGCGGGCCCGGCGGGGGAGGTCGTCCGGGCCGATCCGCTCCGCGTCCAGGTCCTCCGGGTTCGACTGGGAGAGCTCCCAGTTCTGGCAGAACTTGCACGCGATGTTGCACCCGGCCGTGGCCACGGAAAAGGCGGTGGACCCGGGAAGAAAATGGAAAAAGGGCTTCTTCTCGATGGGGTCCACGTGGGCCGCCGCGATGCGTGAATAGACCAGGGTGTAGAGCGAACCCTTGATGTTCTTCCGGACGCGGCAGACGCCCCGGTCGCCGTCGTCAAGAACGCAGCCGTTGGGGCAGAGCCCGCATTTGACCTGGCCGCCCTCGAGCTTCTTCCACATCCTGGCCGGCTTCAGGTAATAGTCCCTGCCTGACTGGCAGTAGGTGTCAGAGCAGGCCGCCCCCGCGAGTCCCCCCAGGGCGCAGAGGCAGATCCCCTGCCCCGCCAGGGCCAGGAACCGGCGCCGCTCCATCAGGTCATGGCTTTTCTTCTTCATTTTCGTTCCTCGCCGAAGATGATCGCCCTGAACCGGTAGATCTTCGTGTCGCCGTCCTTCCACGCCCCGGGCGGGAGGCCGGCCTTTACGCAGGTCTGGTCAAGGAAGGTCTTCCGGTCCCATCCCTGCTCAACGGCGACCTGGGGCAGGAGAAGCCCCCGGTAGGGTCCGCGCTCCATGATAAGGCCGTCCCTTCCCACCTGGATCTCCTCAACAGACTTCACCTGCACCGGCTCCGTAAGGACCGATATCTCGATAGTTATGCCCGGGAGTTCCTCCGCGGTCACCGGACCGAAGCGCGGGTCCTTGAAGGCCGCGTTGTAGGAATTATCCAGCACCGCCTGCAGAAGGGGCTTCAGGCCGGCGATGTAGCCGATGCATCCCCGGAGCTCACCGCGCTTCTTCAGGGTCACGAACACGCCCCGCTTCTCCAGGAGCGCCGGCGGCACGTCCGTGGGGAAGAAGCGTATCCCCCTCCGCTTCTTGAGCCAGGAGGCAATGTTGTCCCGGGCGGCCTTGAGGAGGAACTTCCTGTCCTTTGCCGACAGGAACGAGTCATTCTCTTCCCTGATCTTGGCGGCCTCGAGACGGCCGGATAGAAGGATGGCGGCGTAGCTCACGGAGTTGGCGTAATCGCCGGTGATGTTCCCCGACGTGTCATAGGCTATCTTCTCGGCCCTGAATCCTCTCATGGGCAGGGCCAGGGCGATCCGGATCGGGTTCCTTCCGCAGATGGTGGCCCCGGTCCGTTCGCAGTAGCCGGTAAACCCGGCCAGGTCTTTTTTTAAGATAAGGTCGATGGCGCCGCCGTCAAGTTCCTTAATTTTGACCATGTTGCTCTGACCCCCGCTGTTCCTGAAGGGCTCGTACCCGAAATTGGGCCCGTAATGGGTAAAATCGCTGCTGATTATAAAGACCGGATCGTATCTCCCCGTGGCGTCGGCAAGCTTCCGGGCCATAATCTTCACTTCGCCGTCATCGGCGTCGCCCACGAGGATGGGCAGTACCCGGACATCCCCCTCCAGGCGGCGGCCGAAGATCCTCTGAAGAAAGGGAAGATGGATCTCGACGGCATGCTCCTCCTCGAAGGCGCCGGGATTTTTCCGGAAGAGGCCGTCCCGGACCAGGTCATCGGCGGCCTCCCGGCCCAGCCTCACCTTTCCCAGGGGCGTTTCATAATAATCGGCATCGAGGAGTGAACAGCCCCGGAAGGCGCTGTGATGGGACGGCGCCAGGATGACGATCAGCTTCGCGGGGACGGCGGGCTTACCTACAGCGCCGATGACGCGATAGCCGGCGGCTGCGGTCTTACCGGAATAGATATAGCCGGCATGGGGCAGGATGAGAACCAGGGGGTCCCCGCGCTCACCGGCGGGACGGGCACCGGCCAGAAGCCGGTCGATCTGCCCGGCGAGCTCTCCGGCATCGGCGGAATACCAGGTGCCGGCAAGGTTCGGTTTTTTAACCTTTGCCCCGGAATCGGACGCGGCGCAGGAACATGAGAAGAAAAGGAATACCAGCAGGAACAATAGGGCTAGTTTTTTCATATTCTTCTCCAATACATGCTTTGTAATTAAAAAATCAGAAGATTTTTAAGCACCTTATATCAGCGTTTTATTCAAATAATACTGTAAAGACAATAAATTGACCATAGACATACATGTGATGGATAATTTTATCATCGCTTTTTTTTATTAATTTATTATAGTAAATCATTCAATATTGAATTCATGTCATTTTTTGCATCACGGATTCCGCTATGTTTCCTATAGGGATTTATCCGACATTGAAATAGTACAAATTGTTACTATTTAATAGCTTGTATGACTATTGCAATTCATACTAATTATATATAATTAATTAATGAAAATTTCGATAATGTGAAAGAGGTTTATATGTTTTTTTTATTGTTGAGAATAATTACCAAACATAATTACCAAGAAATAAATCAAAATTTATACACATATAATTTAAAATACACATTAAATAAATTTAATAAAAAACCCATCTAGATGGGTTTTTTATTTGACAATTTTTATGGCTTTTACTATTATTATAATAAGAGAAAATCTGAATACAAAATACAATTTGAGAATCAATATTAACTGTAATGACAAAACAACTTCAAGTAATCCAACATGAAAACAAAGAATCACCATGATATAATTAAATAATGAGGTTACGGTTCAACCTTAATGAAAACAAAAATTATCGCCGCACTTTCCATCATCTTACTCACTGTCATTTATTGTATGCAAGCCACCGCAGCCACGATCGTTCTCCGCTCCGGCGTAACGGTCAAGGGCAAGCTCGTCGACCGCACCGACGATGAGATCACCATCCAGGACCCGGACACCAAGCAGATGCG
>DAONAJ010000069.1:0-20405 GCA_035400945.1 Spirochaetota bacterium | reverse complement strand
GGATTTTCTTCGCCGCCAGGGCCTTGCCCCTGAGGGTGGTCATGTCGCCGGCCTCGGGGCCGCCCCAGAATCGTTCCGCGATGCCCCGCACGACGTCGCTTGATATATGGGCCTCCTCCACTCCCTTGGCCCAGCTTGACCATTGTGAAAGAACAAGGCCCGCTTCGTGGAGCTGCTGGATCGGCTCGCGGGACTCGAAGGGGAATATGAGGGTGTTGACCGTGCAATACCGCGGGTCATAGGGATCGGTGCGGGCGTAAATCGTTTCGGCCTTTCCGCCTATCACCCTGCCGGCCCCGTGGGCGCCCCGGTGCGATATCTCGCCGAATCCGGTTTTAGTTGACGTCATGTGCACCAGTTTACGTATGAACTCAAGGCTGCCCACTTCCCTCAGGTCGAGACCGCACTGCTCCTCGGTGATAATGCCGTCCGCAAGGCACAGGAGAAGCCATTCCATGAGCGACTGCATCTCCCAGGTGTCTATGCCGTAGGCGTCGCAGAGCTGATTCGCAAAAAAGGGCACATCGTTGTCTTCATTGTAATAACCCCATGCATGGGGCATGTAGAAGAAGCGCGACTGGCACATGAATTTGCCGCTGGTGCCGTTGTCCGCCTTATACTTCACCCTGAGGCAGTGTGCCATGCAGCCGAAACAGGGGTATTTGGTAGTCTTGGGACCATGCGCCATGAAGTCCATGCCCCAGACCTTCGTGTTCCCCCTGTTATAGGACCGGATACAGTTCTCTATCTCCTTGAGTCTGTCCCTGTTCTCGATGTTGATATTCCGGTGTGTCCCCCTTACCGTTATAGCCTTGAGGTTCTTGCTTCCCATGACCGAACCGGCCCCGCCGCTGCAGCTGGAATCACCGGTAGCAAGAATTGATGCCAGGGGAACCATGTTCTCGCCCGCCGGCCCGATGGTCATGAACCGGGAGCGCTCGGGCGTCTCCCGGGAAAGTAGTTCCATGGCAGCATGGGTTGTTTTGCCCCAGAGATGGTCCGCGGGTTTTATCTCGACCCTGTCATCGGCAATCTCAATATACACGGGCCGCTCGGACCTGCCGGTCACGACTATGGCGTCATAGCCGGCAAAGCGCAGCTCTGAACCGAAGGTGCCGCCGAGATTGCCGTAGCAGAAAAGGTCCTTTCCCCGGTGGCTCATCCGCGGCAATGGAGATTTGCAATAGACCCCCCACCGCGAGCCGCCGAGGCCGCCCGGCATTCCCGCCAGGGGGCCCACTGCCATGATGAGACAGTTACTCTCATCAAAGGCGCCGGCATCGGGAGGCACCATGTCATAGTAGAGGGCCGTGGCGATGCCCCTTCCCCCGAGAAACAGTTCAGCATACCGCTCCGTCCCGATGAAGCCGGTTGTTTTGTCTGTAAGGTTTATTGAGAGTATCTTACCTGCATAAAGCGAGATGGACATTATTGAATCTCCTGGTTCATCAGAATGCCTGCAATGAAATTTCATTCAACGAGGTGAATACACCGACAGGGCCGTCTTTCCGTATATCTTCGTCCCCTCAAGGCGGTACGGACCGATCTCCTCTTCCATGGCATTGCCGCTGAAATGCTGGATGATAATCTCGCCGTCACCTGAAAGAACGCCTGATTCAGAGATCATGCTTATTAATTCACGATGATACGAAATGCCTTCCTTTGCTTTTACATAGGGCGGATCAAGAAAAATATAATCAAAAACATGGCCCCGGGACTTATGGAAAGTCAGGGCCCTGTCCGCGGAAAGATTTAGGACAAGGGGTTGCTTTCCCAGGCCGAGGCTGTCAAGGTATGACTTGATGAAGTAATGCCGTTTCTTATCGATCTCATTAAAGACGACCGGATCCGCTCCCCTGCTGAGTGCCTCGATGCCGATCTGGCCGGAGCCGGCGAAAAGGTCGAGGAAACCCCTGCCGTTGAGCCACTCGCCGATCATGGAAAAAATGGCTCCCTTGACCTTCTGGGGGGTGATGTCGGCATTGTCGAATTTCCGGTTATCGAAGGGGATCACCCTTCCCTTCAAACTGCCGGCGATGACCCGAATGCCGCCCATGTTATTCCAGCGCGCTGTTAAGCTCGTCCACGAAGGCCTGCACGTCCATGCCGTTGCAGATCGCGATCTTTTCTATGGTATCCTCGCCGATACCCTTGCACGCGGGGCAGTAGAGTTCGTATTTCCTGAATATCTTCATGATATTGGGGGAGAGTTTTATGGCGTCAGGCGCCTTGGTGCTTTTTGTGATTTTCATGTCATTACCATTACATGGTTCGTTCTTGAATAATACATGTTTATCACTTATATAATAGTCAAGAGAATTATTTATGCATACCATGCATTGACTGAAAATCGGTCTGCATTCGCCTCGGACCGGGGCAGGACTTGCCCGGGGAACCCGGGCAGGGTCTTTCACACTTTTCTTTTGTCACCAAAAGAAAAGTGTGCAAAAGAAAAGTGCCCGCCTGCTGTTTCGGCCTTCGGCTACCCTGCACTTCTCGACAGACGCGGGGGCTGCGTAACAGAGCCAGCCTGCCTGCGGCAGGCTCATACAGTCTTCGCCCTTAATCCGCCTCTGTCTGCGATGCTCGGCGAAACAAATGGCGGGTTTTGCTCCTAGCGGATATCCAGAATCAGACCCTCGACAATGAGATTGCGAATGTTAAGATTAGGATTCATTCGCCGTGCTGAACGCGCCTCCTGCGGCATCCTCGCACCGCCGGGCTTTGTGCCCGGCGACACACAGGTATAAGTGTATAAAAATACCCGCGACAGGGATGTCGCGGGAGGCGTTCGTCCGCAGGAGGCCGCATACGAACGCCGAGCGGGTTAAACTATTTCTTTAATTATGCCCAGCCCGCCGCAGGCGCGGGGTGAGGAGGAGCGCGAGGAGGAGAGGGATGTCACCCTCTTCCCCTCGCAAAAATACCGACCGGATCCCGGGCGCACCCGCCCTGTACAGGGCAAATGATATCAAACATCCGGATGAGGGTGGATAACCCTCGTGAATAAAAAAGTGCTTGAAAAAAAACGCGGTAAAATAATAGTGTCATCCCATATTAATAATGACACATGCGGGGCCGCCGGTATGCCCGGTGTGGCCAATCAACAAGCGAGAAAGGAAATAGCCATGGCTAAATGTGAAGTTTGCGGCAAGGCGATACAGATAGGGAACAACGTCAGCCATTCCAACAAGAAGACCAAGAAGATCTGGCATGCAAACGTCAAGAGGATAAAAGTCCTTGAGGATAACCGCGCTGTCAGGAAATACGTCTGCACCCGCTGCATCCGTTCAGGCAAGGTTTTGAAGGCCGTTTAACCGCGCATCCGGCTGAAGTCATTCAGCCGGATCATCCCCGCTATAACTCACGCATTTTCCCGAATTTGAGCAGCGAATCAAGGAGCAGTTGCGCGGCCTTAGACAGGTGCCTGCTTCCGCTATGCACGAAATAAAACGACCTCCGTATGTCAAGTCCCTCCACCCTGATCACGGCAAGGGATTTGGCCCTTTGCTCCTGCTCCACCGCAAGGCGCGACAGGAATGAAACACCGAGCCCCGCCGCAATCGATTTCTTTATGCTTTCCGTCGAAGAGGATTCCAGCACCACCTGGAGGGCCGACGGCGTGATGCCCTGCCTGCCCAGGGCCTCTTCGGTATTCTTCCGTGTCCCTGAGCCGGCCTCGCGGATAATAAGGGGCATGCCTGCCAGCTCATCCGCCCTGATTTTTGCCGGGCTCCCCTTCGGTCCCACGAGGACGATTTCATCCAGGCAGAACGGCGTGTATATCAGCGACGGGTGGCGGTGCTCCTTGCCCACGATGCCGACATCGGCGCTCCCCTCCTTCACCATCTCCACCGACTCCCTGCTGTCGGTGACCTGAAGCCGATAGGTAACGCCGGGAAACTCCCGCTTCACCGCCGCCAGTATGCCGGGAAGGATATAGGCGGACGGTATGGAGCTTGCCGCGATCCTGGTCGTGGCCGGCTGCGCCCCCCGGTCAAGATCGGCCGTCACGGATTCGATGCTCTTGAAGAGCTTTTCGCAGAAGATCCGGAAGACCTTCCCCTCATCGGTGGCCGACACGTCGCGGGCGGTGCGGTTGACGAGCTTCACCCCCAGGGCCTTCTCCAACTGCATGATATGATGGCTGATGGTGGCCTGGCCTACCCGGAGCTTCCGCGACGCCATGGTAAAACTGTTCTCGTTCAGCACTTCCATGAAGGAGCGCAGCTGCTTCAGGTCAAAATTCAGTTCCGCCCTTTTTTTCATAGGCCGTCACATCTCCGTGTAATACTTCCATCCCTTCAGGTAATAGCTGTAGAGCACCGGCTTGTTGAAGGTGTTGATATCCGTAATTAAGTCGGCGGAATCCGGAGGAAAATAAAGGGATTCCCTAAAGGTCGCGGAGGAATAATATCTCAGGCCCGATACCGTATCGCCGGCCGCGGAGACGTCATAATTCCCCTCGTACGCCATGTTGAAGCCCCAGTCGCCGAAGGAGGGGACGTAGACATGGTAGGCCGTGGCAGTGGCGAAGGCTTTTTTCATGGTATTGTGGATGCACCAGAAGGCCTCCCGCGCGAACAGGGGCGATGTCGACTGGGTGACGAATATCCCCCCGCGGTCAAGAGACCGGCGCAGGAGCATGTAGAATTCCACCGTGTAGAGCTTCGATATCGTCTCGTCGTGGGGATCCGGGAAATCGGCGATGATAATGTCATATTTCTTCCTGTTTTCGATGAGGTACGCGTAGGCGTCGCCCACGATGACGGAAACGCGGGGATTGACGAGGGAGTCGCCGTTCAGCATCCGCAGGGAGGAATTCTTCTTCGCCAGGTCGATCATCGCCGGGTCCAGCTCGACCAGGGTAACGGAGGCCACGTCACCGCACTTCAGTATCTCCCTCACCGCGAGGCCGTCCCCGCCGCCGAGGACCAGGACCCGCTTGCTCGGGCTCTTGTGCAGCGCCAGAGAGGGGAACACCAGCATCTCGTGATACCGGTACTCGTCAACCGAGGAAAACTGGAGGGAGCCGTCGAGGTAGAGGCGGAAATCATCGTCGTTTCTCGTCAGGACGATCTCCTGAAAATGGGACCTCTTGGAAAAAACAATGTCATCGTAATAGAGGCGCTTCTGCAGTATCGTGTTGATGCGGTCCGAAGACGCCGCCAGGCCGACCAGGAGGATGAAAACAGCTATCGGGATGAAGAGGTCCGACTTCCGCTTGTTCTCGTAGTCTATCTTAATGATTATGGCGATGGCGACAAGGATGTTGAGTGCCCCGATGATGATGCTGGTGAGCATCCTCCCCATGAAGGGAAAGAGTATCAGGGGAAACAGGAGAGACCCCGCAAGCCCGCCGATGTAGTCCAGGGAAAGGACATTGGAGAGGATGTCCTTCAGGGCGCCGTACTTCTTCAGTATGCGCGTGATGATCGGAATCTCCAGCCCCACCATCGCGCCGATAATGACCAGGAAGAATACATGCAGCATGTAGTAGGTGGCGGAGAAGGAAAACAGGTAGCTGAGTATCAGCACCGAAAGGCCGCCCACGAAACCGAGGGCCACTTCTATCATGATGAAATTTTTCAGAATGTTCTTCGTCAGGTACCGCGACAGGTAGGAGCCCAGGCCCATGGAACTCAGGAAAAAGCCGATGGTGATGGAATACTGCTGGACCGGGTTTCCCAGGAGATAGGTCGCCAGGGAGCCCAGGACCAGCTCGTATATTATGCCGCACAGGGACAGAAAAAAAACAGAGAATAGAAGTATCCTCTGTTCCAGTCTTCTCAGTTCTTTTTTCAACGAGATGCTCTATTTTTCAGCTTTATCTTCTACTTTTTTTACATCAATCCCGGAGCTTATTTTCTTCTTCATGTAATCGCCGCCGGGAGACATCAGCACCCCGGCTATGATGATGGATATGCCGATGATGACGGCCCCCATGATGACGCCGAGAGCCACGTTCTGGTCGTCTTCGATCTCCTTTTTGACCGAAAAGGGGGATATCAGGATAACGAGGAAAATCCCGATCCCCATCATGATGATGCCAACAAGACTGTAGATGGCCGTGTCGAGTATCCCGTGCAGCAAGCTTCCCCAATCCATAGTAGCGTTTCCTCCTGGTAGTAATTGCCGTTTATTGAAATATGCCCCGCAGCCCATGGAAGCGGGGAATCCGCAGTATAGCCTGAATTATTTCCCGCCCCTGAACCCGCCGTAGCCGGGGCGTCCGTAATAATACCCGGGCCGGAGAGACTTCCGCTCGTCCCGGTGCTTGGATATATAGTTCTGTCCCGCCGTTGAATATCCCACGTTGTATGCGGAAGCGAAGAATCCGCCCCCCATGAGCAATGCAGCTATAAGTATGCTCCGTATCATCTCTCCGCCTCCGTCTATCCCGCAACATCAAAGGGCATCGCGTTGAACGTCCGCGCCTTTGCCCGGTTCCAGAAGGCAAGGCCGGCAAGGACGACCATCACGACGATATAATAGCGATAGCTCTTCACCCGTTTCAGCTCCAGGCCTATGGACGCGGTGGCGCGGGGCTTCTGGCTGGTCAGTTCAAGGTAGGCGTAATAGTTGCCGGCCTTCTCCAGGACGAAATCGTCCTCCACGGACAGGTCGCTCTCGTGCCAGTAGCCCTCGTCATCGGTGCCCTCCTCGTCCCAGAAGTCCCCGCTGAAGGTGTAACACTCCACCGGCTCCCGAACGGCGTCCACTTCGTCGAAAAGATCCTTCAGGGCCGCCGGGGTCATCTGGTGGTTGACCGCCTTGAGGAGCCGGTCTTCCGGCACCAGCAGGAACCGGAAGGACTGCCATTCCAGGTTCATCTTCTGTATTGAATCATTGACGAATACCCGGGCGGTATACAGCGCGTCTCCCCTGTTCAACTCAAAGGGCCCGTAAAGGACCTCGCTCTGGTACATGCTCTGTCCGCTTTCGCTGACAGGGACGTTGATGGCCAGATCGTATTTCGTTTTCATGACGCCGGCAACGGGCGTCGTGGTGAGGCAGTTAACCACCGCAAGGGCAAAGACCACCGCGGAGGCAACGGCATAGAGCGCCGCCTTGAGCTTGTAGTTTTTCCGCCTGGTAACGGTTTCGCTGAATAATTTCTTGTGTTCTTCGCCGCCGAAGGCCGCGACGACATCATTGTAAGAGAGCTTCTCTCCCCTGGTGATGGAGACCTCCCCTTCCGACTGCTCGATGGTGAACTTCGCGCCGTCCTTCTTGAAGTCGTACATTGTGGCAGGCTCGCCGATCTCCGGCTTCCAGGGAAGCTCGCCCTCGGCGTACACGATACGGCCCACGTAGGCGTCGTCTTTTGATATCTTTTTCCCCTCGAATTCAATCGATGACGGGTCCGATTCAAGGTCTATCGACTGGGGCGTGTAATCCTCGTAGGAATGGACCTCGCCCTCTTCCTCGACAAAGTAGTGGTAGGAGCCGTCGGCCGCCACGGCGAACCATTCGTCCCAGGTACATTTTTCCCACTCGTCCTCGTCCTGGTAGCGTATCCTGCCGATGATCTCGTATTCAACTCCTTTCAAGGTTCCCTTGATGCCGAGCCTGAATACTGAATTGTCCTTGTCCGCGGTGAGGTCATCGGCGAAAAGCTCGTAGTATTCCTCGGTTTTCTGGTCGTATTCCTGCCCGCAGGAGGAGCACTTGCCTATGGGTATACTGACATTCTCCTCTTCTTCATCGTCGTACTCTGACCGGTAGCTCTTGACCAGGCCGCCGCCGCACTTGGAGCATTTCAAGGCCTTCAGATCTGGATTATCGGTTCCCATTCAATCCTCGGATTGATCATCAGTATCAGGATTTCACTATATCTCTCGCCAGCAGGGGCCTGCCGGTGAAGAGCTCTATCTCGTTTTCCGTGCCCTCGATGGCTATCTTCTTGCCTTCCGATACGCCATCCATATACACGACCTTTGTGCCCGGTTCGACATAGAAGGAAAGCTCTCCCTCGGCGCCGGCGATCTCCGCCGTCCCCTTTTCCTTGACCATTACCTTTTTATTGCCGACCATCACGTTCTGTCCGGCCCGCACAGCGGTGATATCGGGGAACTCCACCGCCTCTTCGACCTCGGTGAAGAGCGAATAGGTCCCTTCGTCCTCGGTGAGCCAGGCGGTGCCCCCGTCATACTCGAGGAACCATTCGTCGAAGTGCCCGCCCGGGTAGTTGTATCGCATCCGTCCCAGGGCGGTGAAGGGCTTGCCCAGGATGGTGCCCCTGCTCCCGACCTGGAAGATTGACGGGAATTCCGCCAGCTTTGGATGCTTGCCCGCGGCGTCAAAGCCGTCGCCGGTCACCTTGAGGTGGGTGCCGCAGTACGAGCAGACCAGGACCTTGCTGAACCTGTTCTTTATCTCGACCGGGGCACCGCACGAGGTGCATTGCGCTGCTGCCATGGCGCGTACCGGTTATCCCTGCTGCGCTCCGCATTCCGGGCAGAACTTGGCCCCGGGCTGCAGCTTGGCCCCGCACTTGACGCATGCCCCGCCGGCCGTGTTCGCCCCGCACTCGGGGCAGAACTTGGAATTGGCAGGGATCCTGGCGTTGCACTTGGGGCAGGTCATGGCGGCGACGACCATTTCCTTGCCGCACGACCCGCAGAATTTCGCCCCGGCCTGGTTCTGGGCGTTGCAGTGCGGGCAGACGACCTTGGCGCCTGACGCGCCGGCCGCGCCGCCCATCATCTGGCCCATCATGCCGGCCATCTGCTGTCCCATGCCCACGCCCATGCCGGCGCCCATCATGCCGCCCGACATGCCGTCGCTGCCGGCGGCCTTTTCCATGGTGTCGAAGGTGCGCTTCATCTTGTAGTCGTCCTGGCCCATGATGCCGATCTCCGCCTTGTCCGCCAGGGCCTTCTTGAGGCGCTTGACCGACTCGTCTTCCTGGGGCACGTTGATCGATTCGACCGCGAAGCGCACCAGCTCGAGGCCGTAGCTGGCGAAATCATCCAGGATGTTGGCCTTTCCGGAAACGCCGATCTCGTTGTAGTACTGCGCGAGCTTCAGTATGGTGACATTCTGCTTCAGCATGAACTCCGCTATCAGGTCGGATAGCTTGGGAAGAATGACCTGGTCGCGAAGGGTCGCCTCGATAGCGTCCGTGGTGTAGGCCTGCCAGGTGCCGATGGCCATGGTGAGGAACGCCTTGGTGTCCTTGATCTTGATCGAGAAGTTGCCGAAGGCGCGGATAGGCACCGCGATGTTATAGACCGGGTCCTGGAGGTCGATGGGCTGCTTGGTGCCCCATTTCAGGTTGGGTATCTCGGTCTTGTTAACGAAGTACACCTCGGCGGGGAACGGCGACTTGCCGCCGAAGGGAAGGTTCACCAGCTTTTCCAGTATGGGAATGTTCCCGGATTTAAGGGTATGCCTGCCGGGGCCCAGGCTGTCAAGGGCGCGGCCTTCCCTGAAGAAAACCGCCTCCTGGTTTTCCATGACAATGAGCTGGGCAGCCATGGAGATGGCGTTTTCGGGAAACCGGTATAGCACCTCGCCCTGCTTATTTTTCCATTCGACTACATCCAACAATGCCATTTAAATTACCTCCAGTAACACGTTTTTTCGTTCGTCAAAGTTCTTTTCAAAGGCCCGCAGCGCATCGGCTATGCCGCTGATGACAGTGCCGGCATTATCCGCCGCGGCGCGTAATTCTCCCATGCTCTTCTCAAGGCCGTCAAGGGCCGATATGAGCCGCCAGTCATATTCCAGGAGCCGGTTCTTGTCGTCTTCCGATATGGTCATGCTTGACAGGGCGGCAGCCCTGCCGAAATCGGCGTGCTGGCATTTCTTTATCAATGTTTCCATCTTGAGGTTCAGGGAATCCAGGTCGCCGAGGCTGTCCCTCTGCTGTTTCTTTTCCAGCTCGACCATCTTCGCGTTCACATCGTTCTTGAAACCTGCTATCCTGTCTGCCAGCAGTTCCCTGACGATCTTGTCGGCCGCGTAGCTTTCGGCCTTTTCCACGTACCCCTTGAATCCGGGCAGTTTTACGGTGATCCGGTCGATCAGATCACGGTTCTCCTGGACTTTCTTCTTTAAGTTATCAAGATTTGGTTGCATAAGCCTCACTTTCTTCCTAATTATTTGGTGGTGATGTTCTTAAAAATACTCAATCAAGATAATTAAGTCAAGAATCAGGTAATTTAGTTACTAAAGATGTATTATTACCAATATAAAACAGCGAGTCAAGAAATAAAGAGACAATTACTGATAAATTTTTATAGTCAATAATGCCAAAACACCGGCAAGCGGCAATAAAACCCATTCTCAGAAGGGAAGGTGATTTCACCGCATATAATTTTACATCAGGTATGATAATTATTCGCCGGGTAAACCGGTATCGGCCAGCTCATCCTGGATACGCGTCAATAGATCAAGGTAATCTTTCTGAGCCTCGAGAAAGCCCATGATGGCTTCATTTCCGGATACCAGGCCGGTCATGCTCTCCAGGTTTTCAAACTCGTATTTTTCAATGATATCCGACATGTCCTGCCGCTCCTTGATGGAGCGGCAGAGGTTCGTGTACTCTTCAAGGAGCTTTGCGGCATCGCCGTCGGCGTTGAGAGACTCTTTCGCGGCCATGTAGTCACGGTATATGCTTGTGGACCGTATAAGCCGCCCGAGCTCCTCGGCCTGCTGCAATATGGCATGCAAATCTTCACTCATGGATAGAACCTGTCAGGATAAAAGAAATATTTCAAGGTTATTTTCCTGCCGGCATAAAAAAACAGCGCCCGCGGCGCCCATGGAATCATCCCGGCCTCCATAATACTGTTTGACATTTTATACGCGCTATTCTATGTTTACTATCACCGGATTCACGGGCATGGCCCGCGTCAATCAATGACATATTCAATTCACGGAGACATCAATGGCAGAACCAAAGGAATTACTGGAAGACGAAAATAAAATCGACACGGTCATCGCCGATGACATCACCTTCAAGGGGAACCTCAAGTTCAAGAATTCCCTGAAGATCAAGGGCTCCTTCGAGGGAAAGATAGAAACGGACGGCCAGCTCATCGTTGGCCGCGAGGCCAAGGTGAGCGCCGACGTGCGGGCGAGCGAGGTCAACGTCAGCGGCGTTTTCAGCGGCAAGATCAAGGCATCGAAGAAAATCGAGCTCTTCAAGAAAAGCAAGACCAGCGGCGACCTGGTCACACCGGAGCTCAACATAGAGTCCGGATCGGTTTTCAACGGGACCTGCATCATGGAGGATAAGAACTAGTCCGCCGGATGGTCATGAAGCACCTGATTATCAGCCTTGTCACGGCCGTTCTCCTTCTGGGAGCCGCGCTGCCGGCCCGGGCCGACGATGAAACGGGCCCTGCCCCCAACGTTTCCTTCGGACTGGCCGGTTCATGCGGATGGTACAACTTCTGGCAGCGGAAGGGGGGCGACATGATCATAAAGCACGAGTTCGCCCCGGGCTACGGCGGCGCCTTCGTTTTAGAAAAGATGTTCAACAATATCGTGGGTATCCACACCGGCCTCTGGTTCAACCAGATTCACCTGGTATTGAAAATGAAGTCAAGGATAACCTCCCTCGAAATAGACCCGATGTTACTGGCGTATACCAAGATGAAGGTCGAGGGCTGGACCATCAGCTTTCCCCTTTCCCTCGTGACATCCCTCAACGCGTCATTCTTTTCATTCCAGATACATGCCGGCATCAAGTACACGCAAATCCTCAAATCCAAGATGACCCACAACAACCAGATGCTGTCAATTTACAGTCGCAAAATGGACATGATGTCCCTGGTCTATCCATCGCAGTTCGGCTTCACCCTCGGCCTGTTCTTCAAATTCAGGACGGTCGCCTATGTCGACATCTTCTTCGGCGGAGAGGGCGAACTCTATGTCACGCAGATGATCAAGGAGAACAGCGACGTGTCCCACCTCTTCGGATTAACGGTCCAGGCCGGGGTCATGTTCAGGACCAACATCTTTCCTATTCCTGCTCCTGCGGAGCAGGCGGCTCTTTGACCGGGATCCGGTCAGAACTTATAAAAGGGAGGGAGTGTCACCGCGGACACCCCCTCCCTTTTAAACCCACCCCCCGCGCCGCTCAACGCCGCGGGGCTAAAGGTTGATGTCTTTTTATTGTTTCAGGTTTATCTGTTTTTGAAAGCTTGAGGTAATTATTCGTTTTAAGGCGATGACTATAAACATTTTTCTCCTTTCGCTCCGGAAGCCCCATCCTGGGGCATCCTCGCGATGCCGGCCTTCCTGGCCGGCGACTCGTTAGAATAAGTTACTATAAATACCCGCTGCATGGATGCAGCGGGAGGCGCGAGTCTGCAGGAGGCTGCATACGAGCGCCGAGCAGGATGAAGAATATCTAACATTTAAGCCCAGCACGCCGCAGGCGCGGGGTGATGGAGGTCGAAAGGGGAAGAGGGAAGTCACCCTCTTCCCCTTTCAAAATTGCTGACCGTCTCACGGTCAAAATGCCCCCTGCTCCAGGGAAAAGTAAGCAAAAAAAAAGCCGTCCCTTTCGGGACAGCTTTTTTTATTGATATGCAATCGGGTCTTAGAGCTTCTCTTTAATCTGGGGAATGACCTCGAACAGGTCGCCCACGATGCCGTACATCGCTATGTTGAAGATAGGGGCTTCCGGGTCCTTGTTGATGGCCACGATGCACTTGGAGCCTTTCATGCCGGCCACATGCTGGATGGCGCCGGAAATACCGCATGCCAGATAAAGATCCGGGGCAACGGTCTTGCCGGACTGGCCGACCTGACGGGCAGCATCGGTCCAACCGGAGTCGACCACCGGCCGGGAAGCGGCATACTCGCCGCCGAGCTTCTGGGCCAGGCTGACGATGAATTCCTTGTACTTGTCGGCATCTTTGCATCCGCGTCCGCCGGATACGATGACCTTGGCCTGGGAAATGTCAACGGCGCCCGCCATGGTTTCGATGATGCCTTTGGACTTGGTCCGCACATTGGCGATGCTCGCGGAAACCGCGGTCACCGCGCCGGCTCCGCCGGCCGCTTCCATGTCATAGGCGCCTTTTTCGAACGTGGCGACGAACTTGTCGGTGTTGACCGATTTTTCTTCCTGGATCTTTCCATTGTAGGTGTTCCGGGTGAAGATGACCTTGCCGCCGTCAACGCGGGCCTTGTTGCAGTTCGACACGATGCCGGCGCCGATCGCCATGGCGACCTTCGCGGCATAGTCGACACCGTCATATGAATGGGGAATCAGTACGCCTTTGACATCCTGGGATTCCACAACGGCCTTGATCGCCTGGGTGTAACCGTCGGCGGTGTACCCTTCGAGGGCGCCGTCGGCCACGCAGAAAACGGTCGGAATATATTTCGCGACTTCCTTTGCCAGGGCGTCGTCTTTGGCCATGATAGCGGCCGCGGGCTCGGCGCCCAGCGCGGATGCCAGGGCTTTCGCTGCCTTGCAGAGCTCAAGGGTGGCATCAGTCAGTTTTCCATTTCTATGTTCAGCTATAGCTAATATCTTTGCCATTGTACCGTCCTCCTTATATCACCTTGGCTTCATTCTTTAATTTCTCTACGAGTTTCGCTGCAACCGTCGCCGCATCGCCCTGGAGAATTTCCGCCTTGTGATCGGATACAGGGAAGAACATTTTGATGAAATCGGTTTTTGAAGCAGCAGAGGCGCCGATATCGGCGGCTTTTTTGACATCGAGCCGTTTCTTCTTGGCTTTCATGATGCCCGGAAGGGTCGGGTACCGGGGCTCATTGATACCTGATTGCACCGTGAGAACGGCCGGCGCGCTCATTTCGAGAACTTCGTTCAATCCGCCTTCGAGCTCGCGGTTCACCGTGAGGGCGGTACCGTTGACTTCCAGCTTCTTGACGTTTGTGCAGTGGGGCCAGCCCATCAGGTCGGCCAGCATAACGCCGGTAACGGCAGCCTGGTCGTCTTCGGCCTGTACGCCGGTGAGGACGAGCTCAACGCCGCCGATGCTTTCAATGGCTTTCTGCAGGGTAGAGGCAACGACAAAATTGTCGCCGGCTTCGACCGCGGGGTCCATCACATGGATGCCCCAGTCCGCGCCCATCGCGAAGGCCTGACGGATGTCTTTGGCCGCGCGCTCGGGACCGCAGGTAACGATAACGACTTCCCCGCCGAACTTCTCTTTCAGCTGGAGGGCTGCCTCAACGGCGTAGTTATCGAAATCATTGATTTTGAAAGCGATCTGTGATTCATCGATTTTTTTGTCTTCAACGATTTTGAACTTGGATTCCATGTCTGGAACCTGTTTTAGACAGACAGCTATCTTCATCTCCTTACTCCCTTTTTTAAATTTTACGAACCGTGATTTATGTATAACACCTGTGCGTGTAGTTCGCTCTCCATCTTCACCGCATGGATTCCAGTTATTGATTGGTCGCCAACATAAAAAGCTGGGTATGGCTATTGTCGAACATTCTTGAAAACATATATTTAAATGTCAATATTAATAGGCGTCGCCGGTTGATTTTTAACGGTTTTTGGGGATGCGACGTTTCCGTATCGGGGAAATTATTGTCAGCCCCGGGTTTAAACCCGGAGCTGATAGAACGAGTGTCATTTCAATAATTCCCGCACCGTATCCGCCAGCTCATCCTTTTTAACCTTCAGCACATCGCCGCCCCTGCGGAGCTTGACCTCGGCCTCCCCGGTCTGGAAATAGGTCTTCCCGATGGTTATCCGCACCGGCAGGCCCACCAGGTCCGCGTCGGCGAACTTGACGCCGGGACTCGCTTTCCTGTCGTCATAGAGGACTTCCAGGCCTTTATCCGCCAGCAGGTCATATATCTCGTCGGCCTTTTTGACTTCATCGTCGCTCTTGCCCAGGCCCACGAGGTGGATGTCAAAGGGCGCCAGGGCGACGGGCCATATGATACCCTTGTCGTCGTTATGCTGTTCCACCACGGCCGCCATGGTGCGGTTGACGCCGATGCCGTAACAGCCCATGATGGGGGTGACTTCCGCTCCCTGTTCGTTCACCACTTTGACATTCATGGATTTCGTGTACTTGTAGCCGAGCTTGAAGATATGGCCGACCTCGATCCCCTTTTTCACGTACATGGCGGCGCCGCACCGCGGGCAGGGGTCCCCCTCCTCCGCACTGGTTATATCGGCCTCTTCCTTTATGGTAAAGTCCCGGCCCGGGTTGACGCCGTCAAAATGGACGTCCTTCCTGTTCGCGCCGGTGATGCCGTTGACGACGCCTTTCACCGAAACGTCGAAGATGATCCTGATGTTCTTCTTCGTCACCGGTCCGGCGAATCCCACGGGAGCGCCGGTGACCTCTTCGACAACGGAATCGGGGGCCAGCTCAAGGCTTGCGGCGCCGGCGGCGCGGGCCAGCTTCAGCTCGTTGATTTCCCTGCTCCCCGGGACCACGGCCATGACGGGCCTGCCGTCGGCCACGTAGATGATGCTCTTGAGGAACCGGTCCGGCGGGCACTTGAAAAAAACGGCAAGGTCGTCGATGGTCTTTACGTCCGGCGTCGCCACCTCGATGAGATCCTTGGGCGCATCTGCCGAGGCCGCGGGACGGCCGTACTCCGCCTTCTCGCGGTTTGCCCGGTACCCGCACTTGTCGCACAGGAGAAGCGTCTCCTCACCGACCTCCGAGGCCACCATGAACTCCTCGGAGTTGCTGCCACCCATGGAGCCCGTGTCCGCCTCGACGGGTATCGTCTCGAGGCCGCACCGCTCGAAGACGCGGCGGTAGGCGGTCCGCATCGCCTGGTACGACTTCTCCAGTCCCTCCTCGTCCATGTCGAAGGAATAGGCGTCCTTCATGATGAATTCCTTGCTGCGGATCACGCCGAAGCGGGGACGGATCTCGTCGCGGAACTTGGTGTTGATCTGGTACACGTTCACCGGCAGGTCGCGGTACGACGATATGAGGCCGCGCACCGCCGCGGTAAAGGCCTCTTCGTGGGTCGGGGCCAGGGCGTACTCCATGGCGTTACGGTCGCGGATGCGGAACATTTCGGGACCCATGGTGTCCCACCGGCCCGACTCCTTCCAGAGGTCCGCGTTGGTGAGTTCTGGCATCAGGAACTCCAGGGCGCCGGCCCGGTCCATCTCATCGCGGACGATGGCGATGATCTTCCGGAGCACCCGCCATCCCAGGGGCAGGTACACGTACATGCCCGCCGATTCCTTGCGGATGAGGCCGGCCCGCACCATGAGGCGGTGGCTCAGAACCACGGCATCGGAAGGGTCTTCTTTCAATGTGGGGAGTATGTATCGGGACAATCTCATATCATTACCTGCATAAATATTCTTTTTGATTGATGTCTTAACACGCAATGCACCTTACCCCCCGGCCCCCTCTCCCATTAAGAATTGAAGAAAGGAGAGGGGGAGCTTATTGAGTAGCCCTCTCCTTTTCCCCAAGCTTAATGGGAGGCAGCATCTGGTACATCCGTGTACGATGCTGCATGCGCGACATCCTGTCGCTTAGTGTGCGCCGGAGGCGGGGTGAGGTAACGTCCGCCATCAATGAAAAAACTTCTTGCCTTCCATCATCATTGCACCTGAAAATCCATGTCAATACTTTTTGAGTCACCATTATGGATCGAATCGCCATCATCAATCCCGATGCTCCGGGAGAAATCATCGAAAACCTGAAGAAGATGGATTTCGAACCAATCCTTATCCCCAGAACCGGGCTCGTGGACAGGCCCCTGGCCGGCCATCCGGACATACAGATCTTCGTCCACGGAAACCGCGTCTTCTGCCACCCAGATATATCCGTCTCATTTGTATCCAGAATTGAAAAACACGCTGCCGTGACCCTGTGCCCAACGACCCTCTCCCGGGCATATCCCGCTGATGTTACTTATAATATAGCCTGTACCGGAAAATGGGCCTTCCGCCATTCCGCAGGATCAGACCTCCTCGTTGAAGAATACCTGCGGTCACAAAGGATAACCGCCGTCGGAGTAAGCCAAGGCTACGCGAAATGCTCCACCGTGATCGTTGATGAGAGGTCAATTATTACCGCTGACGCGTCGATCCACCGGGCGGCATCGGAGAGAGGAATCGGGTCATTGCTTATCAGCGCCGGCCATATCGACCTGCCGGGATACAAATACGGCTTCATCGGCGGGGCAACGGGATTATGGGAAGATCTGATCCTCTGTTCCGGGACTCTGGTGCGCCATCCCGATTACGCCATGATAGAAGATTTTATCATTACGCGGGGAAAAAAAATCGTCCCTCTCGGCGCCATGGCTGCCGTTGACCTGGGGACGATTTTCGTGCTGTAACGCGCCCTGCGAGAGCGGCGAGTTATAATTGATTAAAAAGAATTATCTCGTCAGCTTGAAGGTCGTGTTGTATTCCACGAAGGTTTTGGCGACCATATCGCGGATGGTTATTTTAACAAAGCAGGTGCCGCCTTTCTGCACAGAACCAATGGGGATCTGGAAATACATCGGCACCACTTCCTCGGCGCCGGTCGACCCGTCTATCAGGTTCTTCCTGTCGAGACTGAGCTGGGGCACGCTGATGTCAGCCTGAACGACTACCTGGCCCTGATCGTTGGCCTGAAGCCCTTTGAGTTCGAGGTTAATAAATACCGTCTCCCCTGCCTTGAATGTCTTGTCCTCTTTCGCCGGACCATACTTTTCCAGGGAAATGCTGGTCAGGGTCACCTGTATATCCTTTGATTTTGCGAACTGTTCCGCCGGCTTATCCTGCGCATAGGCCGACACCGCGAAGACAACGGCAAAAAGAAGGGCTGGTTTTTTCATTGCGTTCTCCATAGATTTATTGTATCTTCCATCAGGTATTATACAGCATACGCAATGTCCATGGCCTACCATGACTAACATGCGCCGGCGTCAAATAATATCCCCGATAGAGATATCTTTCAGGCGTCTAATCAATACCATATAAATAATATTAGTATTTTTCAACTTTTTTTTATCAAGCCGGGGCAATAATATTTATTACAGGAAAAAGATTGACTTTACATCGTAAATAATAGTTAATAATAATTAATAGCCGTAACATATGTTGCTCAATCGGTCATTGCGAGGAGCGCGGCGACGACGCAATCTTGTTATTATATTCATTGTATAATGAAACAGGCTCCCTTTTTCACAGCCGGGACCCCTGTAAAAAAAGATCGCTTCGCTTCACTCGCGATGTCAAAGAAAAATAAATACTATTCCGTGAACAGGATATCGTAGTCCGCCAAAAGGCCTCCCATGATAGCACTCATTACGGATTTCGGTTATACCGACCATTTCGTCGGCGTCGTCAAGGGCGTTTTGAAAAGCCTGGATCCCGGCGCGGAGATCGTCGATATCAGCCATTCCGTAAAATCCTATTCCATACTTAACGCTCAATTCATCCTCTTCTCCTCGTACCGGTATTTCCCGGAGGGAACGGTCTTCTGCGTCATCGTTGACCCCGGGGTGGGCACCGACCGGAAAGGCCTTACCGCGGCCGATGGCCGGTACTTCTTCGTCATGCCGGACAACGGCATAATCTCCGCGGTCATGACCGACACGATGAAACTCTATCATATCGACATGACGCCGTTCAAAAACGCGTCCTCCACCTTTCACGGCAGGGACGTCTTCGCACCGGTCGCATCCGGCCTCTCCCGGGGAACGCCGCCGGAAAAGTACGGCAAACCGGCCGATTCCATCGTCACGACCCCCTTCCCCCGGTACACGGCGGCCCCGGAATCAATGAAATGCGGGATCATCCACATCGATAAATTCGGCAATGCCGTAACGTCACTTCCCATAAATACAATTGACTTTGAAGCGTGCTCATTATATTCGGTCTCTTCGGGAAGATACCGGTTCAAATCCATATGCGTCCGGACCTACGGCGACCTGTTCAAGGGCCAGTGCGGCATCATCCGGGGCAGCTCCGGCTTTATAGAGCTGGCACTGAGCATGAGATCCATTGCCGAAAAACACCGGATGAACATAGGGGACCAGCTGACGATACGTCCGTTGAAATCATCCGCCCCTTCTCCTTAGAGTTAGGAGACGAGGCATTGAAGAACTCCCTGCCCCCGGGGGGCATCAGGGAGAAAATGTATCCGGGTAATAATATTTTTTTTGCCATATAATCATTAAGATGTATAATAAAGTATCAGTTTTCCCGAATCTGTCATTTCGCCCCCTCCATGCCGGGGTGAGGAATCTTGAATTATCCAAACAATCTGCCAAGATTTCTCATCATCCCGGAATGCTGGGATTCATCAAAATGACATTCGTGCAGCAAGATTGATAGTGACAGAATTATATCGTCTGAGGTTATCCCCGGCCTGCAGCCGGGCACATCTGAATGTAGAATACAATATTGACCATAACCGAGCTGATGACACAAATAAAAATACACAATTTTCACCCCCTCGGGGCACGGGGGGATTATAAATGAACCATAACGCACCGGTCCCCACCATGGATGAATGCTACGAGCTCATCAGGCGATACAACATGCTGGAAAACATTATCAGGCATTCAGAGCAGGTCATGAATGTGGCCATGGCCCTGGTGGCCAACCTCAGGGAACCCGGCGTTGTGCAGGCCAGCCTGGTGCAGGCCGCCGCCCTCCTCCATGACATCGCGAAGACCAGGACCATCGGGTCCAGGGAGCTGCGCCACGACCTGATCGGCGGCCAGATGATGCGGGAGCTGGGCTACGACGCCATCGCCGATATCGTCGACTCCCACGTTGTCTTCGAAGGCTTCAGGCCCGAGGGCGATCTCGAGGAACGCGAGCTCGTCTTCTACGCCGACAAGCGGGTCATGCACGACCGGATCGTTTCGATCGATGACCGCGTCGATGACCTCGTCCAGCGCTACGGCATCAACCCGAGCATCGTCGCCCTCATAACCGAGAACAAGAATTTCGTCCTGCAGGTGGAGAGGAAGATACAGGGCTTTCTCACCCGCGACATCGGGGAGATCGTGGCGGAACTATGCTGAGCTGCTGCATCCTTGACTGTTACGTCGACGAACCGGCCTGTTTCGGCGTCCCCCCCTTCGTTTCGCCCTATCCCCGGTATATCTTCGGCGCCCTGGCCGACGCCGGCGTCGACGGCTCGCGCATCGATTATCTCACCATCGACTCCCTGAGGGCGGCCGGATACCGACTGGAACGGGCCTATGACATGGTTTTCCTTATCGGCGGCGCCGTGGTGCCGGGCCGCTACCTGGGAAGCAGGATCGGCACCGCCGCGGAGATTCGCCGCATCGCGGAAAATAACCGGAACCAGCGCTTTGCCGTTGGGGGCCTTATCAGCCGTGTCCTGCCCGGCGGCGGCAACGTCAACCTTGTCCACAACGATATCGAGAAATTCGCCTTCACCTTCGCCCGGGGCGACGGGGAAGGCGAATTTCTCGATATCGTTGTGGACAAG
>DAONAJ010000068.1:0-20555 GCA_035400945.1 Spirochaetota bacterium | reverse complement strand
TCACCAGGGAACCCTGGTGGGGGAACCTGCCCATCCGTATGAACTCGCGAACCGAGAAGGCGGCCCGGGCCTCAACAGCCTGGTGCACTATGGAAAGCATCCGGGCCAGGGACCGCGGCCGGTATTCGCCCAGGTGTCGGCCGTTGAAGCTGACCGAGCCGGCATCGGGAATGATGTCTCCAGCCATTACCTTGAGGAGCGTGCTTTTACCCGCCCCGTTGGGGCCGATTATGGCCACGAACTCTCCCCCGGCTATCTGCAGGTCCAGGTCTTTCATGACGGGTGCCCCGCCGTAGCCGGCGGTTACCGATTTCAGTTCGAAGACGTTCACCGGCCGGCCTCCCTGCGGATCATGAAGACCAGGAAAAAGGCCCCTCCCAGGAACCCGGTGATGATGCCCACCGGGACCTCGTAGGGGGGAACCAGGGACCTTCCTATGGTATCGGAGGCGAGGAGGAACAGCGCTCCGCCGGCAGCGGCGGCCGGGACAAGGCGGAGGTGCCGCGGACCGAAGATGCTCCGCATCAGGTGCGGTACGATGAGGCCCACAAAGCCGATAACCCCCGCCAGGGAGACCGAAACTGCGGCAAGAAGGGAGGCGATCCAGAACAATGCCCTCATGTTTCCACCGGTGACGCCGAGGTTCTTCGAGAACCGCGCGCCCAGGGAAACAACGTCAAGGTGCTTATGGAACGCCATCACGGCCGCCATGAGGATCAGCGTCGCGGCGCCCAGCCAGTTCAGCATGTCGTACCGCGCGCCGGACAGGTCCCCCATGAGCCAGAGCATGGCCCGGTGGACCTGGTCGGAGCGCAAGAGGGCGTAAATGAGAAGCACCGCCGCGGACAGGATGAAGCCGAGGGCGATCCCCGACAGGATGAGGGCCGTGGACCCCAGGCCCATGCGCTTCGAAAGCAGGTACACGGCGCTGATGGCGGCTATGCTCCCGGCAAAGGCGGCGGCCGCGACCGCGTACTGCCCCGCGTCCAGGACGATGCCGGCAGTGGCGCCAAGGGCCGCGCCGCCGGATACGCCGATGATATAGGGGTCCGCCAGGGGATTTTTCAAAACAGACTGGAACACCGTGCCGCTCACGGCCAGGGACGCCCCGATCACCATGGCCAGGAGAGCCCGCGGCAGGCGCAGTTTCACCAGGATGGTGTAATCGGCGCTCCCGGGGCCGCCGAGAATGATATCGGCCATCCCGGCCGGCGAAATGGTCCTCGTTCCCAGCGAAAGGGAAACCATCAGCAGCGCCATGGACACGGCAATGAAGATCAGGATTTTATATGAAGTTTTCATAAATGGTTGTGCCATATGAATTCATTTGATCGGACAGGAGTCAAATAATAATTTACAAACACATAGGTTTATGTTTTTCGCCACACATCATCGAGCCCCCCTGTCCCCCGAAGGGGGCACGATCCAGAACGTGCACTGCGTGACCGCGCCTGCATGATACACACGCCCCCTCAGGGGGTCGGGGGGGCCGTATACGTAGCCTTTTCCAATATCCTCGAAACCGTTTCCACCGACTTCACGTAATCAGCGGGTGTATAGTAGGGGATGGTATCAGGATCGATTATGTAAAAATTTCTTTTCTTCACGACCCTGAGACTCCTGAAGTCCCGGGACAGACGCATGAAAAAATCGCTCCCCTGGTTATCGCCGGCCATGTAAATGATGACATCCGGATCATATTCGACCAGGGATTCCAGGGAAACCGGCGGATAGACGCCGCGCGTGCCGGAATAGACGCAGACGCCGCCGGCGTCCCGGATGATCTGCGCGATAAAGGACCCTTCCGACGCGGCAATGAGGGGCCGGTGCGAGAGGAAAAAGGCCACGGCGGACTTCCCCCGCGGCCCGTAACGGCGCCGCGTCACGGCCCGGTCGAGCATTTCAGCATAGCGGGCGATCTTCATCCGCGCTTCCGGCTCCCTTCCCACCATGGCCGCAAGACGCTGATAGTTATCACAGATATCCCGGAAATTGCCGTTCCGTCCGAAGCGGTATACTCTCACCCCGGCTTCCTTCAGCCGGTCAATGTTCTGCACCGGCCCGTCCTCGCTGGAAAGGAGAACGATGTCCGGCCTGAGGCGGATTATGGCCTCCAGGTTCGGCTGCACCAGGGTACCCACGATCTCGATTCCGGAGCGCCGGAAATCATCATAGGACGTGACCCCCGCCAGGAGTTCCCTCCTTCCCAGGTCGTCGAGCTGCCTCGAAATTGAAGGGGACAGGGATACGATCCGCGCGGCAGCGGGGAGTGACGGCATTCCCTCCTTTTCAGGAGAGCAATATAATGAAAGCGCCGCCGTCAGGGCCAGGCAGCGGCACAGGAGCAAACAATGTATCGGATTCTTTTTCATGGCCTGGAAGAGTAACGCGGAGAAAGTCTTCCATTCCGGCAGGCATGTCAACAATTATTAGGTCGGCCCGGGCGGGGAATACGCCGGGCCGATCAGAGGCTTTTCCTAGATGAGGGTCACGATATGCTCTTCGCGCGCGCACGCGATGCAGTACCTGAGCCCTTCCCGCCGGTTTTTCTGCGGAACATAGTGATGGTTAAGCTCGTTTATCTCCTTGCCGCATCGTGAACATTTCATAGTGCATCTCCCGCGTATTTGATAGTCTTTTCCGATCCCGTCCAAAACCGGCGCAAAGGGCCGGCCGCCGGGGACGGATCCTTTTTTATCATCGGCATAAATCCTTTATATATAAATGAAAAAGATCATGACCCCGGGCCGTTGAACATGAATTTCAATTGTATACACGCAATGGGCGGAACTCTTTCCAATAAAACCAATAAAAGTGTTTATATCTTACACTAAATTTTTTAAAATTTGTGTTTACAGTAAAGTGCAGTGTTCTAACATCGGCGGTAATATATATGTTCGAATTGTGTACAGTCCATCGCCGCAGAAGGCGGCGCCGGGACGGCACGTGTTTTCATTCTCCTTTGACTGAGGGATTCTATGCCATCAAAAACAAAAAGCGGAGTTAAAAGTTCCCGGAAGACAGAGCCCCGCAAAAGCGAGGTGAGACCTTCCAAGGTAAAAACGAAAAAGGTCAACCTGCTCAAGCTGTATTCTGAAATGAACAAAATGTCCAACGATGCCGTGGACAAAGAAGTGATAAAGCGCTTTAAAATCATCATCGATACCATTGAAGAGGATATCACGAAAAAGAGCCTGCTCCTGATTCTCAAGGAGCCCAAGAATGTTACCGTTACCGATTTCAGCGACAGCCTTCAGCCTTACATCAAGCACTACCTGTTTCTCATACGAAGGAACAAGAGGACCAAGAAGGCATGAGGAAAACTGTTCGGGTTTTTTAATCCGAACGGCTGTCCCGCGCCGGATGAACAAGTAAGTGGATTTCTCAAACGACGGAATAACATGAAGATAAAAGTCAAGGCCTTTGCCAGCGTCAGGGAAGCGGTCGGATTCGAAGAAAAGGAACTCACCGTTTCCGACGGCATCACCGTTAAAGACATCATTCACCAGCTCAGGAAAAGCTATCCCCCGCTGGACAGGTTCAACGGCTCGCTCCTCTTCGCCATAAATGAAGAATACTGCCGCGAAGGCGCTGCCCTCTCTGACGAGGACATCCTCGCCATCTTCCCCCCGGTCAGCGGCGGTTAAAAGGCTGCCATGATCTCCATCATACTCCAGCAGGAACCGATTGATGCCGCCCGCGTCCAGGCCGAAGCGGGAACCGCAGCCGACGGCGCGGTGGTGAGCTTCATCGGCCGCGTCCGCGACAACTCCCGCGGGAAGACCGTCACCCATATAGAATACGAGGCCTACGGCGAGATGGCCCGGAAACAGCTCCGTAAAATCGTCGACGAGGCGGTGGCGCGGTGGTCGCTCAATTCCTGCTCAGTGGTGCACCGGTTCGGCACGGTCGCCGTGGGCGAAGCCAGCATCATCATCGCCGCATCCGCGCCGCACCGCGTCGCGGCTTTTCAGGCGGCGCAGTACATAATCGACACGATCAAGACCGATGTTCCCATCTGGAAAAAGGAATTCTATTCAGACGGCTCCTCCTGGATCGATGGAAAAGAATAACGACGTCAAATACGTGATCCTCCTCGGAGACGGCATGGCCGACCTGCCCATCGAGTCCCTCGGCGGCAGGACCCCCCTGGAATACGCCAGCACCCCCAACATGGACCGCCTCGCCGCCGGCGGCATCATGGGCATGGCGCGCACCGTGCCTGCCGGCATGCAGCCCGGCAGCGACATCGCCAACCTGTCGATACTCGGCTATGATCCCCGGAACTTCTTCTCCGGCCGCGCTCCCCTGGAGGCCCTCAACATGGGCATCGAGCTCGGGCCGGAGGACCTCGCGATCCGGTGCAACATGGTCGACATCAGGGACGGCGTCATGGAGGACTTCAGCGCCGGCCACATAGCGTCCGAATTTTCCGCCGTGATAATGAAGGAGCTCGATGCAAACCTCGACGTCGCGGCCATGGAATACCATCCCGGCGTTTCATACCGGAACATCGTGGTATGGAGGGGCTATCCCCACTCAACGCTGCCGGAGACAACCCCGCCCCATGACATACAGGGCGAACCCGTGGAGCCCCATCTACCCCGCGGTGCCGGGGCGGACCTGCTGAAGGACATCATGGCTAAATCCGCTGCTATCATCGCGTCATCAGGGGCGGTGGCGGAAGCCCGGTCCTCATTCAGGGGCACGCCGACCTCGGTGTGGCTCTGGGGCTGCGGCAGGAAACCGGCCATGACCACCCTCGGCGAGCGCTTCGGCCTGCGCGGCCACACCATCTCGGCGGTGGACCTGGTGCACGGCCTGGGTCGGGCCGCCGGCCTTACGCCGATACCGGTACCGGGCGCGACGGGCTACATCGATACCAACTACGAGGGCAAGGCGCGGGCCCTTCTCAGGGCCCTTCCCGGCGCGAATTTCATCTTCCTCCACGTGGAATCCCCCGATGAATCAGGCCATGAGGGGAACCTGGAGCACAAGCTCAGGGCCATTGAGGACTTCGACCGGAAGATCGTGGGACCCGTGATGGACGGGATCTCGTCATACCGCGACTATACCGTTCTGATGATGCCCGACCACCCCACTCCCATCAGCATCCGGACCCACTCGTCGGACCCGGTGCCCTTCGCGGCATACTCCTCGAAGGGCTGGAAAGACACCCCCTACGAAGGAAAGAACGGCCCCGCCTTCAGCGAAAAAAATGCCGCCGCCACCGGCCTCTTCGTCCCTGAGGGCCACCGCCTCATCGAGCTGATGATACACAAGAGATTATGATATCGGTAGGCGGGGTCACGTGACCCCGCCTACCGATATAAAACCCCGCCCGCAGAAAAAAAATCATTTTTTTATTTGAAATTCTTAATCAACTGCCCATCTATGCCGTATATCTCCCGTGAAAGCCGGGGGCATAATCCAGAAAGAGTCAGAGGAAGGAATCATGAGAAAAGGCGCAATCATCGGCATCATCGTCGCGGCGGCCGTCATCGCGTTAACCATAGCGGGATACTTCATCTTCTCAAAGAACGATATAGAGAAGGCCATCGATGAATTCGAGAGCGGCGACTACAAGGACGCTATTATCATGCTTAACCGCCTCGCCAGGACGGCGGACTACGACAGGGGCGAGAAGGTATACTATTACCGGTGCCGCGCCATCAACCGCCTCGCGTCAAAGCTGGAGGACAAATTCAGCGATGAGCTCGTTGAAGCGGCCCAGGAGAAGAAAAACAGGGAGAACTACAAGGAGGCCCGGCAGGAGATCGAGGAATACCTGGCCGACATGAACAGAAAAATAGAGGGCGACCTCACCCTGGTGCCGGCCCTGAAAAAAAGCCGCATCGTGCCCCGCGGGAAATTCTATGAAGAGTTCATGGCGCGCTACCGCGGCAGCGGCCTCATCGAGGACCTCCAGTTCGAGGAGGTCCAGAACCTGGGAAAGACCGACCCGGACCGCCTGGTCCCGGCCATGATCAACTTCTACAACAGGTATCCGAACACCGATTACATATCCAGCATCGTTAAGATACTCTTCGACGGCCTCCAGTCGGGCAGGCTCAAGGCGTCCGGCAACGAGGACGTCCTGTGGGACATCATCATCGCCTACGTCAAGCGCTATCCCACGAGCCCGGAAACGAACAAGCTCTTCTCCTGCACCGGGGACAACGTGAACCTGCGCAATTCGCCGGGCGTCGACGGGAAGCTGGTCGGCAAGATCGCCCGGGACGAGATCCTCATCCAGCTGGAAAAGTCGATGGACACCACCCAGGTCGGGGACGTGCGGGACTACTGGTACCGCGTCGCCAGCCTGAAGGGGCCCAAGGGATGGATCTTCGGGAAATTCCTTTCTCCCATCGACCTGTCGCAGTACAAGGACTCCGAAACAGAGGAAAAATGGACCATGGAGGAAAGCTTCACGGAATGGAGCGATTCGCACACCCCGGCCAACTGGATCCACATACCGGGCGGAGACGCGGCCGGGATAAACTTCTCGGCAAAGGGCGGGAAGAAAATCGCGGAGCTCAATTCCGCCAAGGGTTCCCAATCGGGGCTCTTCAGCCGCTTCAACGCCTCCCGGTCCTTTTCCATACTTGCCCGGGCGCGCTTCACCGGCGGCGACGCTATCACCATATTCGCCTATTCCCCGGCCGGGGCCGGCGCGTACTACGTGAAGCTGACGGCTGACCAGGTTGACGTGTGCGGGAGGACCATCCCGCTCCGCACAACCGACTGGCACGATTTCCTCCTTGCCAGCGATGACGGCAGGTACGCGAAGCTCATGATCGACGGCGAGACCGTGTCGAGCAAGATCGAAGCGGTGCAGAGCGGCAGCTTCCCCACGCGGGGTCTCTACTGCCTCTTCTCTCCGAAGAACGAGAATTCCCGGGGCGAGGTGGAGTACATCAAGGCGCGGTGACGCGGCCGGCCTGAGCAGCCGCCTTGAGGTTTTCGCCGCCTCAGAACACCAGCTCCACCCTCGTCCCGTTCGAGCTGCTTATAGAGATGGTCCCGTCAAGCTGTCGGGTCAGCGCCGATACGATCTGCATGCCGAGGGATTTCTCGGCCAAGCCAATGACATCTTCCGGAATTCCGGGACCATCGTCATGGACACCCAGGCGGCGCCTGCCGTCATCAAGCTTCACGAAGCTGATGGAGAGCCTCCCCCTGCGGCCGTCCCTGAAGGCGTGCTTGAAGGCGTTGGTGATGAGCTCGTTCAATATTATACCGCAGGGTATGGCCTCGTCCAGGCCCAGAAAAATATCCCTGACTTCCACATCAAGCGTCACCTGTTCCGGTTCCCGGCTGAAGGAATAAAGAAGACGTTCCGCGATCTCACGCACATAACGCGAAAAATCGATCTGCGCCACATCGCCGGAGTTGTACATCTTTTCATGGACCATGGCCATGGCCTGGATCCGGTTGCTGCTTTCCATGAAAATGCTCCGGTATTTCTCGTTGTCGATCCTCTGGGCCTGGAGGGATATGAGGCTGGATACGACCTGCATGTTGTTCTTGACCCGGTGATGCAGCTCCTTGATGAGCACCGTTTTTTCCTCCAGCGATTTTACGAGCATCCTCTCGTCGCGGAAACGCACGATGGCCATGGCGTAGATGCTCGCGAGGCGCCGCGCCGTCCTCAGGTCTTCCAGGCTGTATTCTTTCAAGGAATTGGCAAGGGCGATCTGTCCGATAAGACTGCCGCCGTACATCACCGGCACGGAGAGGAAGCGCGTGATCGCGGGATGGACCCCGCCCCCCCCTGACGCGGGGTGATTGCCGGGATCATTGGTGAAGAATTCCCGCCTGGTGTTGAGGGCATGGCCCCAGAGGCCGGGATAGAGCCCGTCCCCATCCTTCCCGAAAATCACAGCGTTTTCATTTTCCGCAAAGGGCCACCCGTCGGCCATTTTTACCACCGCATGGGCAATATTATCCCCGGTGTCCTTATCAATTTCCGATACGAAGCCATACTCGCTGTCCGAAAGAAGCCGCGCGTATTCCAGGACCATATAGGCCGTTTCCGTTACGCTGAAGGACCTGGAGATAATTGAGCCGGAAATGCCGGCCAGGGCCATGTTGAGGGCCAGCTGTCCATGAAGGTCCTCCTCTGATTTTCTCCGCTCGGTAATGTCCTCTCCGGAGCTCAGGGTCCCGGTAATCGCTCCGGATGCGTCCTTCAGGATGGTATTATGCCAGGCGATCAGGCGTTCCTCCCCCGAAGCGGTCAGGACGGTATTTTCAAAGTATTCAGCCGCCGTTACTTCACCCCTCATCATACTATTAAAAACAGACCTCACATCCTCCCTCAGACGTTCAGGGATAAACATGTCGAACCAGTTGGCGCCCTGGATGTTTTCAGCAGGATATCCAAGCGCCTCGCAGGCCTTGCGGTTCACGAGGGTGACCCTCTGGTCCCTGCCGATGGCGACGAACATGACGCCGGCGATATCAAGGTACTTCTGCGCCAGGTCCTTCTGCGCGAGCAGCTCCTGTTCGGCGCGCCTCAAATCGGTGATATCAAGGGCAATTGAAAGGAGCCTCTTTTTCCCCCCGATGGAGATGCTGTTGCCGCTGTAGACAACCTTCCGGGAACCGCCTCTCTTCGGATGGACCGTCAATTCAACTCCGGCGGCGATGTCATCCTGCCTTATCCTGTCCAGGTATCGGCCGCGGTCACCCGGGCTGACAAAGCCGATATCGGCAATACTCTTTCCGATCAGCTCTTCCCGGGTGAACCCGGATTGCCTGATGAACTGGTCATTCACTTCCAGTATGGCTCCGTCATCGATGCCGGTGATGCTCATCAGAACCGGGGCGTTCATGAAGGCCCTGGCGAATTTTTCTTCGCTTTCACGGAGCGACACTTCGGCCTTTACGCGGTCAGTTATATCTATTACAGATGTTATTATGCACGGCACGCCATGGATAGCGGCGGTTACGGCCGAATAGAGGACCGTGAGAACATTCCCTTCCCTGTGCCGGATCTCCACCTGACGGTCATGGATGTTCACGCCGGAGGAAAGCTCCCCTTGAATCAGCTTAAAATGATCTTTACTGACCCAGAGATCCAGGTCATCCGATGTTCTGCCGATGACCTCTTCACGGCCGTAGCCGGTCAGGGCAAGAAATTCATTATTCACGTCTATGTATTTTCCGTCCAGGGCCGAGGAAATGGCGATCGATATCGGGGACAGATGAAATGCCTTCGCAAACAACTCCTCGCTCTCACGGAGCGCCTCTTCGGCCAGTTTCCGTTCGGTCACGTCAACGAATTGGCCCAGGAGACAGGGCCGTCCGTCAAAATTAATCGGCTCCGCAGAGATATCCGCGAAAAAGACCGACCCGTCCTTTCTCAGGCAGGGTAAATCACGGGACGTCTGATACTCCTTATTCAACAGGGCCTGGAACTCGGCATAAATCCTTTCCAGGTCCTTCGCCGGATGGATGTCATTAACGCCGATTGAGATCATTTCTTTGCAATCATAGCCGAACATCGCGCACGCCGCCGGGTTAGCGTACACAAAGCGCCGCGTATCCTGGTCGGCCGTTATGATGCCTACGGGAGAGGAATCAAGGAGCGTCTTGACCCTTTGTTCACTCCGGTCCAGCTCAGCCTGGGAATGAAGCAGTTGCTCGTTGGTCTGCTCCATCTCTTCCATGGCCGCCTGGAGCTCTTCGTTGGCGACAGTCATTTCCTCGTTGGTGCGGGCAAGCTCCTCGTTGGCCGCAGCGAGGTCCCCGGCTTTTTTCTCGAGGTCTATAATAATAGGATTGCCGATACGGCTGACTGCGACAATGCCAATAATGATAATTATAGCCGAAAAAGCAATGACGATCAACCCCGCCCTGATAAAGGGAGCACGGATTGACGACAGTTCAACCTTAGCGACAATTCCCAAGCCGATACGGGGAACATCGGCATAGGCGGCGAGAACCCTGTCGCCGTAATAGTCCCTGCCCACCATGGTCCCGGACTTCCCCTCCAGGGCCCTCTTCATTGGCTCCGCCAGGCCGGAATTCATGCCAATAACATTCGGCACATCGGATTTCAGGGGATGGCGCAGGGCCGCAAGAAAATGGATATCGTCCGCTTTCCGCCTGGCCACGGTTAGCTCCATCCTCCTGTTGTGCCGTTCATAGCGCATGATCGCTTCGTTCATTCTGCCGGCAAGCCAGGCATAGTAGTGCTCCGATCCGATAACCATGGCCTCGGCTCTCCCGGGCACAGACTGTGATTCAATTACATGGGCCAGAATATGGACGGTATCTTCAAGATTTTCCCGTGTTTTTTCAAAGGAAGTTTTATACAGTATGACATTTGAAAATACGCCAGCGCAGAACACGAGGGCAGTCATTACCAGGATTATATACATGATTCGTTTGCGTTCTTCCATCTCTACCACGACTATATTAATGGAACCACGGCCGGATTTTCTCTAGCAGTTTGCTGAAAAACAGCAAACTGCTAAGCGATACATGGATGTATCGCCATTTTTCGAGGCGTTAGCCGAGAAAAATGTGAGGTTTTACGAATTCACTTCGTAAAACCGGCCCTGAAAAACTCCATGGAAGGAGTTTTTCAGGAAACTGCTAGTACTTTTGCATAATATACTTTTTGTTTACTATCTTCCGGAATCAAATCCTTATGAAGCACTTTGAGTATGGTATCAATCATTATTATTGGCGGATACAGTATGTATTTGGAGAATAATAAAAATTCCCGGGCGTGTCAATGTAAAAAATCATATTCATCGCCATCTCCCGCGCGTCTGCGGCACCCTTGCCGCTTTTCTGACGCTGAAACAAATTCCTGCTTGCATCGGGAATAACGTTGTCCGCTAATGCCTTCAGTAAAAAATAGCCGCCATGCGCAACGACACCATGATTGACACAATGAACCATTACGGGAAATGCAGGATCCCCTTTATCTTCATAATCGACTTTCTCATGCGAGAGCCGATCCTGGTGCCCGTTGCAGAAGTTGACCCCTCGGAATTGTTGTATGATTTCAACGGATTCACCAATTCGCCGGACGCCCTACCGCCTGCCAGGGAGCTGAAACTGACCAAAAAACCTGTTTCATATGATATATACAAAACTGCTTTCGAAAAAATCATCACCCGCCAGATGCGGGGTGAATCATACCTCGCGAACCTGACCTTTCCCACGCCGATCGAGATCAACCTCACCCTGAAAGACATATTTCTTGCATCCCGGGCACCCTACCGCCTGTGGCACAGGGACCGTTTTGTCGTGTTTTCCCCTGAACCTTTTGTCAGAATCGCCGGCGGCATGATATCCTCGTTTCCCATGAAGGGAACTATCGACGCTTCCGTAGCCGGGGCCCGGGAACTGCTGCTGGATGACGAAAAAGAACATGCCGAGCATGTCACCATTGTTGACCTTATCCGCAACGACCTGAACATGGTCGCGACGGACGTGTCCGTTAAGCGGTTCAGGTATATCGACACAATCAAAACCCATTCCGGCAGCCTTCTCCAGGCAAGCTCCCACATAACCGGCCTGCTGCCGCGCGATTACCATGAAAAGATCGGCGCCATTATGGCCGCCCTGCTGCCGGCGGGGTCCGTCACCGGGGCGCCGAAGAAAAAGACAGTTGAAATAATCAGGGAAACCGAAAACTATGACCGGGGTTATTACACGGGCATATGCGGATATTTCGACGGATCACGCCTCGACAGCGGCGTCATGATCCGTTTCATAGAAAAGAATGAAAACGGGACCATTTTCAAAAGCGGCGGCGGATTGACCGTCTACAGCGACCCGGAGAGGGAATACAGGGAGATGATAGACAAGGTATATGTCCCTATTGTTTGAGACCATCAGAATAAACAACGGCCGCGCGGCGAATCTTTCGTACCACAACCGCCGCATGAACGAATCCCGGAGAGAGCTCTTCGGCTGCGCTGACACCATCGACCTGAACGCCGTCATTGCCGTCCCGGAGGAACACCGGGACGGCAGGCGCAAATGCAAGGTTGTGTATTCCGACCGCGTTCATGAAGTGCTATTCGAGTCTTATCAGGCACGAGCAATCAGGAGCCTGAAGATAGTTACCTGCGATGACATCGATTACTCCCATAAATACACGGACCGGGAAAGCATAAACGCCCTGTTCCGACTGAGAGGCCGGTGCGACGATATTCTCATCGTGAAAAACGGCCTCGTCACCGATACGTCTTTCAGCAATATCGCCTTTCATGACGGCTCCCGGTGGATTACGCCGCGGAGCTGTCTCCTGAGAGGCACCAGGCGTGACCAGCTCATATCGCAGGGGACGATCATTGAGGATGACATACGAGAGCACGATATAGCAGTTTTCAGGAAAGCCTCGCTCATCAACGCCATGCTGGACCTCGGTGAGACCGTCGTGGAAACAGAAAACATCGTTTACTAATTCCATCTCCGCGCCACAAATTTAGCACTGGTTTTACATGCCTATATCCTTGAAGGTGCCCATCTCGTTGACGATTTTCAGCGCCGCCTCGATGACATGAAAGGCCAGGGCGGCCCCGGTCCCCTCGCCGAGGCGCATGTCCAGGGCAAGCATCGGCGAAAGCTCAAGGACGCGGCTGATGGCGGCAACGCCGGGCTCTGCGCTGGCATGGGAAGTAAACATGAAATCGCGCGCGCCGGGATGCATCTTCACCGCTGCAACCGCGGCGGTCCCGGCGATGAAGCCGTCGATCACGATGGGCCTGCGCAGGGCTGCCGCGGCAAGGTAACAGCCGCAGAGGCCGGCGATATCGAAGCCGCCCACCTTCGAGAGCACGTCAACCGGGTCGGCAGGATCGGGCCGGTTCAGCTCCACCGCCCTGCGGATCACCTCCTTCTTGTGGCGCAGACCCTCGTCGGAAAGGCCGGCGCCGCGGCCGACGATCTCGTCCAGCTCCCCGGCGCCGAAGGCATGGAGCACCGCGCTGGCCGTCGTGGTATTGCCGATGCCGATTTCGCCGGTCCCCAGGATGCCGGCCCCTTCCTCAACGGCCAGGTTAGTGATTTCGATACCGGTTTCGACGGCGCGCAGGGCCTCGTCGCGGGTCATGGCGGGCCCGCAGGCCATGTTCGAGGTCATCCGCCTGATCTTCCGGTCAATGACGCGGCCGTCACGCACGTCGCCCTGGAGGCCCAGGTCAACCAGCTTGATATCCGCGCCGGCGTGGCGCGCCAGCACGGACACGCCCGATATACCCTTCAGCATGGTTTCCGCCACCAGGGTGCTGATCTCGCGCGGAAAGGAGCTCACCTTTTCCTCGGTGATGCCGTTGTCGCCGGCCATGACCAGAATGGTCTTTCTGCCGACGGGGCCTCCGACGGCGCCGGTGATGCCGGCTAGCTTAATCGCGATCTCCTCGAGCCTGCCGAGACTGCCGGGAGGCTTGAGGAGGCTGTCAAGCCGCTCCCGGGCCTTCCGCATGGCGTTGGTGTCGAGAGACTGTATCTGCTCAAGAGTTGTTTCAAGTAATCCCATTAAGTTATCCTTTATTAAGAAATTGTTCGAGAAAAATCTCTCTCAGAGGCGCTGAGACGCAGAGCCTTCATGAAAGTATCTATCTCTGCGCCCCTGCGTCACTGCGAGAAACTGTCTATTCTCATATCAAATTCATGTGCTGCAGCGAATAGAGCTTATCCAGCACAAGAACCGACAGGAGAAAAATTACCTCGGAAAGTTCTATCACCGCACCGATGACATCGCCGGTGATGCCGCCTATCCTTGCCTTTACATAGAGAACCATGGCAAGATTGAAGGCTATGACAATCATACCCAGGGGGACAGCAGCGAACCGGAGTAGAATTGCGCTTATAATAATTGCCAGGGCCGTTGAAACTACAATTTCGACCGGACCGGTGTGCTCCACCAGTCCGGCGGCCATGCCCCTCTCGCCCTTCCGCGCGTACGGGGAAAGGCCGGCGCTCCAGGAAACGGTCATGCGCGACAGCACCGGCATTGCCGCGAGGCAGAGAATAAGGTACCTGTCGGGCAGGGAAACCAGCAGGATGTATTTCATCATCAGCACCAGGATGAGGCCTATGGCGCCGCCGGTCCCCAGACGGGAGTCCTTCATGATGGCGAGAGTCCGCTCCCTGTCGCGGTAACTGAACAACCCGTCGAAGGTGTCCGCCAGGCCGTCAAGGTGAAGGCCGCCGGTAACGGCAATTTCAGCAATCATGGCGATAAGAACGGCCAGCATACGGATGCCCGACAGTCCGGCCAGGAGACAGGTTCCGGCCGATATCAGGCCGACCAGGAGTCCTATAAGCGGGGCAAAAGAGGATCCCGCGGCAAAGGCACGGTCACTGTACTCAATCTTTACCGGCACCGGTATGCGCGTAAAAAACTGAAGGCTGAGAATGAATCCGTTTATATAATCCTTGATCATACATACGTCCAATGGAATATCAGCATAGGTGCGCATCCTGGTGCGCCCCGGCATGTCTGCCTATTTTATCTTCGCCGGAATCCCGGACACCATAAGGAACACTTCATCGGCAGCGCCCGCAATGACCTGGTTCATCTTTCCCGCTATATCGCGATAATATCTGCCGAGTGGCGTAGGCGGCACAATTCCCATTCCGAGCTCGTTCGACACGATAAGGGTTGTACCGTTATAATCCCGCGCCATAGCGAGAAAATCGGATATCTCTTTCCAGATAACCTTTTCAATGCGATCTGCGGCGTCAATGCCTGCCTTGTCCCAGTCAACACCGGCATCGAGGACCATGAAATTGGAGACCATGATGGTAACGCAATCCAGCAGGAGGTATCCCCCCTCAGGCAGGTCCTGCCTCAGGGACCGGGCCAGGTCGCGGTAGCATTCCGCCGTTTTCCAGGCAGGGTTGCGCTGGGATTTGTGGCGCGCAATACGGTCCTTCATCTCGTCATCGAATCCGATGCCCGTGGCGACATAGAGGACATTGTCCTTTCCCGCGAGAAGGGATTCCGCGAACCGGCTCTTGCCGCTCCTCGCGCCCCCGGTTATGAAAATAATGTTACCCATGATGACACCACGTATCATAAACGAATCCCCGAACCGACGGCCCGGGGATTCCCTTGTTTCCTCGAGTTGTATTACCGCCCCGATATCACACGAGCAAAGCGGCAGATTGCACCGGCAGGTCTTCTGGCTTCCGGATCATTCTCCGGCCGCGCCTTCCCGCCCTTCGGCAGTGGCATCATGCGGCTTTCGTCCCCGGATACAGCGGCGGGCCCGCACCCGATTCTCACGGGTTTCCCTATTATCTCCCGTCAAATTAAAACCTGGACGGGTGTACCGTTGCCAACATCCTATCTTTCCAGACAACTATACCCGATCGGTTTTGACAAGGAAAAAAGACAAATAGGTCTGGCTGCCGGTGATATTATTTTCAAGTTTCAGCGGCCTATTCGTATATCAAGCAGAAAACCTCAACAGGGAGATGCATGACATGGAAACGACAATCAATATCGATATTGAAGTATTAACGGACATTTCACGGATAGCCCGAAGCAAAGCGGTTTTCCGGTCCGAACTGATCATGCTGGCATGATTTTCTGGACGTTGACATGGGGATATCCACCCAACATAGAGAACTACCTCCCCCCCATATATACCATAGGCATTTCACAATATATCCACATAGGTATATTATTATTGACATTTTAACCGGCACAATTCTAATGTCCTCCATTGTTCTTTAAACATCTGGAGGAAGTCGGGTGTAAATCCCGCGCTGTCCCGCAACTGTAATTCCGCCATGGCGGATAAGCCAGAACTTCCATAACTGTGATATCCTCGAGGAACGGGAGCCAGTTGGTCATACTTCATCAGTGAAGTCCATGTCTGACAAATCAAAACGCGCCCCGGGCGCGTTTTTTTCATGACCGGACACAATCAAACTCCTTTCCAAGACTGATATCCTGATTTAAAAAATTTCATAACGTTTGTTATAGGAGGCTTGTCCATGAAGTACCTTTATAAAAGTCTGCTGATCCTTCTGTCAGTCATGCTTATGCATAATGTTCCTCTATCAGGACAGACACCGGGAACTATCACCGCAAACGACACGCGGGAAGTATCCACCGAGGATGATAAAGAAAAAGACCGCAAACCGGGAAATGAAATCATTATAACAGCGACAAAAACCGGGATAAACAAAAAGGAAACAGGCTCTTCGATCACCGTTATCACAGCCGAAGAAATCGATCAGACAAAAAAGATGAAAGTGGTGGATATTCTCAAAAACACCCCGGGCATATCAGTGTCTCAGAGCTCCCCCATGGGCGGCATAGCAGACCTGTACATGCGCGGCACCCAATCAAATCATACAACTGTCCTTATAGACGGCGTCAAGGTCAATGATCCTTCTTCAGCGGGTCATGGATTTGATTTTGCCCACCTCACCACGGACAATATCGACCGCATAGAAATAGTCCGGGGATCCCAGAGCGTCCTGTACGGTTCTGATGCCATCGGCGGTGTCATAAATATTATTACAAAAAAGGGTGAAGGCAAGCCGCAGGTATCGGTACAGGCCGAGGGGGGTTCCTTCAAAACCTTCAAGGAATCCGCAGGCGTCAGCGGAGGCACAGACTGGGCCTACTACTCCTTCAACGTATCCCGGACAGACTCCGCGGGTTTTTCACGAACCTCGACATGGCGGGGGGTCCGCAGATCATTTTTAAAAAACCGTCACGATGGTTATGATACAACGGCAGTTTCGACACAGCTGGGCCTGAAAACGATCCACGACAGCTGGCTCTCAATGTCCATGAGGTTCACTGACTCAAGATTACAAATCGCAAATGGAGCCTTTGAAGAGGACAGGAATCACACATTTGAAAACCAGAACCTGGCCCTCAACATCAAGTACGCCATCCCCGTATTCGAATGGTGGGAATCAACCCTCCTCTTTTCATACATGAACCAGTTCCAGCGGGACAAAAACCCGCCCGACGCCTATGAATTCGCGACTTCCTATGCGGCCTACGGCACCTATGCATCAATGAACTACTCCAACATGACATTTAAAGGCAAAATGATGTCGGGGGAATTTAAAAATACATTTTCCATCAAAGAAATCGACGAGATAATTGTGGGCGTTTCATACGACCGTGAATATGCGTCGACAAACCCCTACTACTACGGCTTGAGCCCCCTGGCTCCCCCGCCCTTCAACTCGCCCTGGTACATGCTGCCCACTGAACCGATCGACGAGAAACAGGGCAGCTGGGCGGCCTATGCCCAAAACCACCTTAAGCTTTTCAAGCGGGTATTTGTCATAAGCGGCGTCCGCTACACACAACCGGATCATTTCCGGCACAGCTTGGACTACGGGATATCCGGGTCTTTCATCATACCGGTCACCGAAACCAGGTTCAAGTCCAGCGTGGGTACCGGTTACAAAGTCCCCTCTCTGTACCAGCTATATAACGTATTTGAGCGCTTCAACCAATTCACCTCCGCCTATCTGAAGCCGGAGCGGACCCTCAGTTACGATGCCGGCATTGAACAGCCGATCTGGAAGGAACGGATCGTTCTCGAGATCAATTACTTCAGCATTGATTATAAAAACCTGATCGTCTATGACATCTTCATCGACAACAGCGGCAGGTACTGGAACAGCGATGGCCTAGTCCGCGGCGTGGAGTGCATTGCGTCTTTTAAACCAATCGATGATCTGGCAATAAAGGGATATTACACCTACACGCGGTCCTATGACAAATTCTTTCACACCGGGGACATGGTGCGCCGTCCGCGCCATCAGGCCGGAATTACCGTAAATTACACGTTCCTTAAAAAAGGAAATTTCAATGCCGGATTCACTTACGTGGGAAAACGGAGGGACTATTACCGGTACCCCCATTTCAGCTACATGAACCCATACTACCGGCTCGACCTGTCAGCATCGTGGTGGATAATAGAACAGCTCCAGGCCTTTTTCCGCATTGAAAACGTCCTGAATAAAAAATATGATGAGGTCCGCGGATACCGGGCGGCTCCCTGCTCGGTCTACGGCGGCCTGAAGGCGCTATTCTGAACGGCCAGGCCCTCCGCGCTGCCGCGTCATCCCGGCGTGGCGGCGCGAACATAACTTGACAAAACCGGGGCGCTCTGGAACATTCTTCCCCATGGGAATTTTCAAAAAGAGCAAAGAACAACCCGAGGATTTCACGAAAATCGCCCGTGAGTTCGCAAAAATACCGGACGGCGAAACCATCCCCCGCGAGGGGGCGTGCTCTTTTTTCTACGAACACTTCACCTACGCGGGAGAAACCATACCGCTGAGAACAAGGGACGGATTTGTTTTTTTTCACATCGAAAATGATGATGTAATCCAGGAAATCCTCGACGGCGTCCCCTCGGTGCAGGTGACCAGCCATGAAGGGAGGACCCTTGTGTCCTTAGTGTTCAAGACCGGTCAGGTTATCAACTGGATCCAGCTGGTCATTGACGCGTCCAACCCGAAAAGCCATGAAATACTGCTTTCATTCTTAAAAAGAAAGAAAATCGACGTGGGCCTGATAAATCTCGTCTATGGCGCAAGGGCCAAGGAACGAATGCTGACGATTCCCATTCCCGACAATATCCTCTCGCAAATAAAAAAGGCCGCCGGATGATCCGGCGGCCTTTCAGCTTGCACATTACCTCGATTACTGCTCCGGCGCACCGGTGAAGATCGCCGATGATGACTTGACCACGGCGGCCTCGCCCGCGAGGATGTAGTCGCACTTGCCGAAAAACTTCTGGAACTCGGCGCCGATATAGAACTGGGCGGAAAGCATCCGGCCGTAATAGTAGGCCGCTTCCAGGTTGTCGGCGAGAAGCTTCTCGAGGTCCGCGCCTTTCTTGTCGCCGGTCAGCTCTTTCGCCTTCGGGGTGACCAGGGTCAGGGCCCAGAGGTGGATAAAGGCGTAGGAGAGCATGGCGAAGGCCTGCTGCATCGGGGTGGCGTTGGCGAAAATATGGAGGTACTTGCCGCCGTCCATGAGGCCCTTCATATACTTGACGACCTCGTCTATCTTGGCGACGCCCTTCTCCATGATGGCGATATACCTGTCGTCAACAACGCCCTTGGCCTTCTTGATGGTATCTTCGATTTTCTTCTTGTAGATGCTGTAGTTGTAGAAATCCTTGTCCATGAGGAGCTTCCGCATCGTCAGGTCCATCGACTGGATGCCGTTGGTCCCTTCATACAGGGTGAGGATCTTGGCGTCGCGGGCATACTGCTCGACCGGGTAGTCGGAGCAGAATCCGTATCCGCCGTAGCACTGGATGGCGTCAGCGGTGACTTCCCATGCCGTGTCGGTGTTTCCGGCCTTGTTGATGGGAATCAGAAAATCGAGGAGGGCCTGGGCTTCCTTCTTCGCCGTGTCCTTCTCGACATGGACCAGGTCGGTCACGTAGCCGCAGAACAGGGTGAGGGTCCTCATCGCCTCGACCCGCGCTTTCATGGAAAGGAGCATGCGCTTCACATCGGGATGGTTCATGATGGTGGCGTTCTTCGCATCGGGCTTCATCATGTCCTCGACCCGCTTGCCCTGTACCCGGTTCCGGGCGTAGGTAACGGCGTGCATGTAGGCCGCGCTGGACACCGAGGCTCCCTGGCCGCCGACATAGAGGCGGGCTTCGTTCATCATCTGGAACATGATCTTCATCCCCTGACGGGCCTCGCCCATCAGGAAGCCCTGGCATTTGCCTTCGTCGCCGAAGACCATGGTACAGGTCGGGTTCCCGTGGATACCCATCTTGTGCTCGATGCCGGCGCACTGGACGTCATTGGGCTCTCCCAGGGAACCGTCATCATTGATGCGGTACTTGGGAACGAGGAAAATGGATATGCCCTTGGTCCCCTCGGGATCGCCTTCGATCCGGGCCAGGACCGGGTGGATGATGTTCTTGGAAAAGTTATTGTCGCCGGAAGAGATGAATATCTTCTGGCCTTTTATTGAATAGGTCCCGTCCGCGTTCTTCGTGGCCTTGGTCTTGAGGGCGCCTACATCGGACCCGGCATCAGGCTCGGTAAGGCACATGGTACCGCCCCATTCGCCGCTCAGCATCTTCTCGATGGTGATCTGCTTCCACGGATAGTCAGGCAGGAACTTCATGTACATGTTGCAGGCGCCGATGGACAGCATCGGGAACATGGTAAAGGCGCAGCTGGCAGCGGTGAAATAATCGGTTACGGTATAGTATATGGACTCAGGCATCCCCATGCCGCCCCATTTCGGGTCGGTGGCTACCCCGATGAACCCGGCGTCATAGTAGGCCTTCAGGCCCGGGAAGTATTCCTGGGGTATCGTGACCTTCTTTGTTGCGGCATCATATTTGGCGCCGCTCTTGTCGGCGGCCGCGTTGATGGGATAGACCTGCTCGACGGCTATCTTTTCGGCGAGATCAACGACGCTTTCCATGGTGTCCTTGTCAAAATCGGCAAACTTTTCATATTTGGTCAGCTTATCGACTTCAAACATTTCGAATAATATGAACTTTGTGTCTCTTGAATCAATGATAGGATTTGCAGCCATACATCACTCCTCC
>DAONAJ010000067.1:0-20596 GCA_035400945.1 Spirochaetota bacterium | reverse complement strand
CCGACAATGAAAACTACACCGTCAACCGCTACCGGTACGCCACCCTTGCCACCGGGCGGTGCGATGCCGGCAGCGCCGGCAACTCCATTGTCGACGCGGCCAACAACTTTCCCGGCCTCGGCGTCCAGGTAGGGGACATAGCCTACAATCCCGCAACGAACCAGTATGCCGTCGTCTCCGCGGTCGCCGCCAACACCCTGACCCTTTCCAGCAACGCCGGTTTTGCCGATACCATCTATTACGGCGTGTTCCATTGCCCAGGGGTCCTTTTCGTGTACGAATCAGGAGGCGCTGTCATGGGCCAGGTAATAGAGATGGAGGGGACTCCCCCGGCACAACTGGTAGCGCCCTTCGCAATTCAATTGGCATCAAACAGCCCGAAGGCCATACCCGACGGCAACGGGAACGCCATCGTCATATACCGCCTCACCGCGACGCAGCAGATTTACGCGGAACTCGTAAACCTGACAGGCGCCACAACCGCCGGACCCTTCGAGATCGACACGCAAAACGCCTCGACAGAGACGATTCTTGACGTCCAGAGCGACAACGCCGGCGGCGCTGTGATCCTCTACAAACTGGCCACCAACTCGCTGCGGGCGCAGCGTATCACCCTTACCCCGACGGCATCGACGCGCCAGTGGGGCGTTAATGGCAGGCAAATTGTCTTCATGGCGACCTCGCAGGAGGCCATGGAATATGTGGCTGCCGGCGACGACGTGATCGTGACGGCAAATGACACCGCCAACAATATATACGCCTGGCGGAGGGACGGCGCGGCGGTTCCGGCGAACGAATGGGCCATGACGCCGACCGCCACCGGCACGGCCCACTCGCCGAAAATATACTACGATACTGGCGCCGCCACGGCCATCATTCTCTGGTACGACGACCGGTTCTACGCCCAGCCGTACATCAGCACGGGGCAGGGGATATTCGGCCTCAAGGTAAATGCCGTAACCGGTGCAATCGACGCGGCGTGGAACGCGGCGGATTCCGGTACGGCTGACTGGAACGGCGTATCGATAATATTCAATCACTATAACATTCTTCCGCCAATGCCCATCGTGGCGCCATACAATAACGGCGACAACGGATTGGTAATATGGGAGGACTACCGGGCGGGCAAGACCAACAGCGCCCCCGATTTAAGATACCTGCCCATAGACGGGTTCACCCCGCCCTAACCCTAAAGCCACTCCATCTTCCTGTTCTCCACCAGGGATATCCTGTCGGCGAGGCGCCGTGAAACATACAGGTCCATTTTCTCGTCCACCAGGATCACGTCAATCTCGCCGTGACGCATCAGGAATTCCCGCGCTTTTTCAAGGCCCATCACGAAAATGGCCGTCGCGAAGGCATCGGAGAGGACCGGGCTCTTTGATACCACCGATACCGATATCAGTCCCCTCGCCGGGTAACCGGTATGGGGGTCTATGATATGATGGAACCGCACACCGTCCCGCATCACGAAACGCTCGTAATCGCCGCTCGTGGCAATGGCGTCCATGTCTTCCAGCTCGATGGTCATAAGGATCGATTCCTTCCGCGGGTGCCGCAGGCCGGTCACCCAGGGGCTGAAAAACTTTTTCCCGAAGACCTGAAGGTCGCCGCCGGCGTCAACGATGCCGGCCTTCACGCCCTTCTCTCTCAGCGCCTGGACCCCCTTCATCACCGCGAAACCCTTGGCGATAGCCCCCATGCCGATCTTCATGCCGGGCCGGGTGAAGGATACGGCCCTGCCGTCAGGCGTGAAGAGTATGTTCTTCGACCCCACCAGGGGGAGCCGGGCAGCCACAGCAGCGGCCGACGGCGGCCTGAAATTTCTATCCTTGTAGTTCCAGAGGTCCTCCAGGGCCGCAAAGGTTATATCGAAGCAGCCGTCGGTCTCCGCTGATATATCCACGGACCTTTTCAGGAGATCATAGGTCTCTTTGCTCACCTTAACCGGTCCGACGGACCCTTCACGGTTTAGCCGGTACACATCGCTTTCGGGCTTTACCGGGCTCATGAGCTTTTCGATGCGCTCAATCTCACTGAAAGCCGCCCCGGCGGCCGGACCGGCCCGGTCCGTGTCGCAGACCATGGTCAGGTTCACGGAGGTCCCCATGAGGGGCATTGACACATGGTTGACCGGTTTCTGACAGGAGATGATCGAAAGAAGGAACATTGATGCTATTATGCGTTTCACGGGAGACTCTCCTTATGAATTGGTGAATTATTAAAATAACTCATCCAATTGTACATTTATTTTCAAGAATTAATTATGCTCATGTATTAAGGAACGAAAAGATTAGTCGGCAGCGCTGTAAACTTATAGTTGGTCCTTAAAATTATTCGTTTTATATTTTATGTCCATTTTATTATGTATTATATTTGCCTTTTTTGCTCTGACCCCACCTTTTCCCTCAATGTTGCTCTGACACCGGGATGATCTAAAAGCCGTGATTTATTCTGACACCAGGATTGACATTATACTCATTCACTATTTTACTCTGACACCGGCCTAATAGAGCTCTTCCTCAGTGGATAAACCCTGCCCGATATGGCCGTCCCGCATCATCTTCTTTTATTCTATAGGAGAATAGCCGGTGTGCTTCTTGAAATGGCGGTAACAATAGGTAAGGTTATCGAACCCTACGTGGAAGGCAATATCGATAACCTTGCTGTCAGTCTCCTTTAAAAGCTGTTTCGCCGCCTCGATCCTCTTCATGTTGATATAGTTGGCGATGTTCGTATTGGTCACTTTCTTGAAGAGCTGGCCCATGTAGTCCTCGTTGAGGCCGAAGCGCTCCGCCAGTGTTACCCGGTCATAGGTCTCGTTGAAGTTGTTGTCCAGGTATTCGATCAGGTCGTGGATGATATCGCGTGGTTCCGGCTTCACATCGGTCCTGGCAAGGTCCTTCTTCGCCCGCTGGAGCTGCTTGCTCTTTTTCATCAATGCCTGCGCCAGGGAGTCCCGTTCCTTGTGAAGGGAAAAGGTGTAGTCGAGGGGCCTATCCTCCGGAGGAAAATCACCGGTGCTGCCGACGAAGACGCCGTTGACATAAACCTCATCCGCAAGGGCGATCGACCCCAGGGACAGCACCAGCATGCGGTCTGAAAATTCCCTGCCGATGGTCACTTTTTTCCTGAGCCAGACCGTGGCCGTGAGATTTTCATTCTTTGCGAGGATGCTGCCCCAGCTCCCGGGCACCGTCACTTCGTCCGCTGCGGAGTCGTCATAGGCGGGGTCCGCGGCGGCCATGGAGCCTCCCTCGACCAGCTTCCACCGGCCCGAAAGATCCAGGCACGGATTCCCGTTGCCGCTGCCGAAGGAGCATGAAACTACAGCCGCCGCGCACAGCGCGGGCAGGACGATGCCGGTAATTAGTTTTTTCAGCATGAAACCACGGGTTACAGGATTTGTGGCAGGCTGCCTCGGGAATAGAACGCGGACGACTCACCTTGCCAGCAAATTGATATTTATAACGAAAAATTTTCAAAGATTAAATAACGCCTGGCCATAAAACGGGACATGCCCCTTTAAGCAGAAGGGCGCGGTTCCGTAACCGCGCCCCCTGTTTTCAGTTCATGAAGCTTTTCTGACATTGACGGCAGGGATCACGGTCCTGATATTCTTCAGGGCCTCCCGGTAGTTTATCTCGGCCTGTTCCCAATTGGTTATATTCCAGAAGGCGCTGATGTAGTCAGGCCGCCTGTTCTGGTATGTCAGATAGTAGGCATGCTCCCACACGTCGAGACCGAGGATCGGTATCAGACCTTCAATGAGGGGGCTGTCCTGGTTTGCCGTCGAGTGGACCACGAGTTCGCCAAGGGCGTTCAGGGAAAGCCATGCCCATCCTGAGCCGAAGCGCTGCGCCGCTGCCGCCTCGAAGGCCTTTTTAAAGGATTCGAGGGAGTCGAACCGTGTCGTCAGGGCGGTTAAGAGATCGCCTGTCGGCGCCCCTCCCCCCGCCTGGGTCAAAAGGCTCCAGAACATCGAATGATTTATATGCCCGCCGCCATGGTTTCTAACATCGGCGCGTATCTCTTCGGGCACGCTGCCGAGGTTAGCCAGCATATACTCAAGGGGCACGTCAAAGAGATGCGGATGCTTCTCCAGCGCCGCGTTCAGTTTGGACACGTATGCCGCGTGGTGCTTGCCATGGTGTATCTCCATGGTCTTCGCGTCAATATACGGTTCCAGGGCAGCAAAACCGTAGGGAAGATCGGGTAGTGTATATGTTTTCATTGTTATTCTCCTTAATTAAAATTGAATTTATTTAGTCTGACCCTCTTCATATCGGGGCCCTATCAACAATCTCAATGGTACACGGTGCGCTGCGTCAGAAATGCCGGACAACGCTATATCCTTTCAGCTTGTATTACCACCTTATCAAGGCCGTTGCCAGCCTTGACACAGTGAAGAAAGGCCCTGGTTTCAGCCTCATCTTTTGAATTTGCTTCAAAAACCTTTTTTATCAATACTGACCCGCTTTTCTTGTCAGAACAGGTCGTGTTATATTTTACCGCTATCTTGTCCATGAGAAACCTCCGATTACTGTCATCTGGCCCACGAACGTGGTCATGACCAGATTTTTAGATTTTTAGAATATACTTGTTTTCTTAATAATTGTCAATAAATAGTGCGCGATATTGCAGAATTTTTACCAGAGGGGATGCTTACAGGGTGATAAGCATACGAAGGATTCTGGCGCACCCGGAACGGCATTGTCATCCGGCAATAATTAGACCGGGCGGCCTGGACCGGATTGTTATCCCACTTCCTTTATTACATTGCTCATCTGGAAGGATTTTTCCTTCACAACGGCCGTGAGCTCCATGATCCTGCTGTTCGTTCCTGAAATGTCCCGTGCCATCTCGGCCAGCCTGCTTATGGTCTTCAGCGCAGAGCCTATGGCCTGGCTCTGCTTTTTCGTCGCGCTCTCTATGTCCTTTGACAGATTATCCATGAGCCCGGCCTGGGTAACGATCCTGTTTATCGCCGCGTCCTGGCCCAGGACGAGGCTTTGCACTTCCTTCGTGCTGGTTGTGACGGTATTGATAATGCCGAAGGTCTGCTCCAGCTGTTTTTTCGTGCTGTTCATGAGCGCGGTCCCTTCGGTGATATCCCGGATAATCGATGATACCTGGGTCGATATCTGCTTGGAGTTGTCCGACGTGGCAAGGGCAAGTTTGCCGATCTCGTCCGCGACGACGGCAAAGCCCCGACCGTGCTCACCGGCGCGCGCCGCCTCGATAGCGGCATTGAGAGACAGCAGGTTGATGCGGTCGGTTATATCGTTGATTATATTCATGAATTCTTCGATTGATTTTCCCCCGCTGCTTATGAGGTTCATCTTGTCGATAAGGCTCCGGAGCATGATCTCGGTCTCGTTGTTTGTCCTGGATATCAGAGATATGCTTTCCGCCATCGCGTGGCTGGCCCTGGTGATCGATTCCTGCGATACCTGGAGCCCGCCCGACAGCTCGCGGGTCCTGGCGCCCTCCTCCCGCTGGCTGATGATGGAAGCGTGGAGGCGGTCATATTCATTTTTCAGCACATCAAACCCGGCAGACATGTCGGCGCTGGTCATTTCATGTTCACCCGACATTCTGGAGAAGGTGTCGCTTATGGCGGCCAGGTCCTCGCTGACCGCGAGCATGTTGTCAGACATGTCCCGCACGGTCGACACGACCTGCTCGAGATAGACGGCCCGCTCCTTCGCCACCGCTTCGTTTTCCATGAGGGTCCTGTTAAGCGTGGAGACCTCACGGCGCATGACATTGATATTTTGGGCAAGGGCGCCGGAGAGAAATACAGCGGTCGCCGAGGATCCGATCTGGATGCTCCAGTTGGTCAGGAACCCGGCCGGGAGCACCCCGAAGGTCTTCAACGCAAACAGGATGATGCCGGTCAGCATGAAGATCCAGCTGAAGAGGAAGAACCGGGCGTCGCGGGACCCGCGCAGGACCAGGACCACGGACATGGTGATCATCGTCACCGACCCCTCCAGGGCGATAATTGTCGCGCCCTTGATGCCTACCTTATAAGGGACGAGCAGGGACGCCAGGGTCCACAGGGCTGAGGGTAAGATTATGGCGAACAGGGCGACCTTGTCCGCAACCGGATGTTTCGTCCTTGTCTGCAAAAAGGTGCGTATCATCATTCCGCACGAAGCGGTAACCACGGATATAAAAAGGGGCAGGCATTTATTCCCCCACCATGGCAGTCCGGGCCAGAGATACTGAAAGGCGAATCCGTTCAGGGTGGACTGGAACAGCATCCACGACAACAAGTAGCAGACGTAATAGAAATAACTGGTATTGCGCGTCAGCAGGAGAACCATCAGATTGTAAATGAGGAGGGAAAACATGAACCCGTAGTAGGCCCAGAAGACCGGGAATTCCTGCTTGATCCTGCCCATATAAGCACCCGCTGACATGAGCGTCATGGAAAAATTGACGGAACTTGTCGTCTCCACGCGCAGGTAGAATGTGGCCGGGGCCTCAGGGGACTTAATGGTAAACATGATGTTCCGGTCATCCACCTCCCGGCTGGCAAAGGGGAGGCAGTCCCCTGATTTTTTTGTACTGTAGGAGCCGGTCCCGTCCGGCACATAGAGATCGACATAATCGAGCATCGGATAATTCAATTCAAGGAAGAGGTCACGGTCCCCGTAACCCTGGTCTTTTGCCGTAAAACGAAACCAGTACACCGACTGCGTGAAGCCGAAATTAACGGCCTCGCCCGCCGTATTCTTCCATTCATCCGACCGCCGCACCTGGTCAAAGGACAGCTGCCCGGTCTTATCCTCGAAATATTCCGCATTATGGAAAACCGGATAGTTATCAAAAGAAGCGGGTATCATGATCGGTTCCGAGCCGAAGACCCTCACAGTTGCGGCAACCAGAATTATAAACGCACAGACGAATTTTCTCATGGCAACTGACCCTCTCCTCGCACCAAGGGGCACCAGCATTACATCTGACCCGGGCAAATAATTATACGACTTTAATAATATGAAAGAATTTTCCAATTGTTAAATTGGGCAGTAATACAATGCTGAATGATATCGCATCCTGTCAAGGCGGATTTATCATTGATGTACACATATGGTTTGTACACGACGACAGTGGTACGACATTAATCATGAAAAATAGGTCCGATAACAATCGGTTTGGAGATGGATACAGCACCTCGATAACTTTCCACAAGGGGTCAGAGTAACAAATAATAAAGGGGTTACCTGCCGATTGTTATCGGTAAACAACCGGTTACTTTTTCGGTCTATGCTTATTGAGCCATTCTATGACGTCCTGGAACACCTCTTCACGGTTCGTCTCGTTCAGCGTTTCATGGCGGGCATCCTGGTAAAACCTGTAGGTCACGTCCCGTATCCCTGCCTTGACCAGGGCATTATAGGCTTTGAGCACACCCTTGGTATTGGCACCAACCGGGTCCAGGGAACCGGAAAAAAGATAAATCGGCAATTCCTTGGGTATCCTGGCGATATTCCCGGCGTCATTGATGAAGGCAAGTCCTTCCAGCATGTCACAGAAAAAGCCGGCGGTAAAAACATCACCGCAGTACGGGTCAGCAATATACTTGTCGACCTCGGCATTGTCCCGGGACAGCCAGTCGAAATTGGTCCGGTTCGGCTTGAAGGCCTTGTTGAAGGCGCCGAAAGAAAGCTTGTCCAGGAGCGGGCTCTTGGTTTTCCTGCCCTTGCTCTTCGCTTCCCTCTTTGCAACGAAAAGACCTATCTTTCCCAGCAGTCCCGGGTCTCCGCCGGTCCCCGAAAGGATGAGGCCCTTTATCTCATTTCCATGGAGCATGGCATAGTGTCTTGAAAGAAAAGACCCCATGCTGTGGCCGAACAGGAAAATGGGGACCTTGGGATTCTCTTTCCTTATAAGTTTGGTCAGGACGAGCATGTCGTCCACAACCTTTTCCCAGCCCTTTTCGTCGGCAAAATAACCCACGTTCTCAAGAGCGCCGGCGGTTTTCCCGTGGCCGCGGTGATCATTGGCATAAACAGCATAGCCGGCCTTGACCAGTTCCTTGGCGAATCTCTCGTACCGCGCGGCATGCTCCGCCATGCCGTGGGCTATCTGAACGGCTGCCCTGATGTTCGATTTTGCTCCCGGCAGCCACCGGTATGCGGCGATCTTAGTTCCGTCAGATGCTTTAAAAGTAAACGTATCACTCTTCATTAATAAAATCCTCCTCAAATGAATTGCATCATTAACAACGTATTTTGTTTTATATGTAAGTGAAGGGTATAGGGGGCGTTGCCCCTTGACAAGCCCTTGAATGCGAGTCGGACGCCTCGCAATGTGTCTATTAATAATAAAAGAGCCCCGGTGTCAATTATTATACTGTTCATTTTATATATAACATACAGATCGTTACGATTCCTTGTGGAATCATGCGGAGCCTCTCCTTCCAAGTAATAATTTCTTCCCGGCCGTAATTTACCGCCTGTTTAAAATATTATTCATTTTAAAGTTCGGTCATTTATTCATAATTGTGTAAAAGACAGCGCCGCATTGTTGAGATACATTCCAGACCATGCCGGATTTACCAATTCATGAAAAACTACAACAAACAAACACGTTCTGGAGATGTGAGATGAGAGACGTATATGTAATCGGTGCGCACACCATTAAATTCGGCAGGTATCTCGACAGGAGCATCAAGGAACTTGCCGCCGACACGATCCTCCCCTGTCTTAAGGAGACCGGCCTGGATAAAAAAGAGATACAGGCCCTCTGGTTTGCCAATTCCGGTTGGGGATACGCGAAGGGGCAGGACCGCATCCGGGGCCAGGTGGCCCTGCGGCCCCTCGGGATAGAAGCAATTCCGATAACCAGCGTGGAAAACGCCTGCGCCGGCGGGTCAACGGCCTTCCACCACGCCTGGCTCGGGGTGACCGGCGGTTTATATGATATCACTATGGCTGTGGGGGCGGAAAAGCTCCACCACCCCAACAAGATGATGGTCTTTGCCGGCTTCCTGGGAGGCCTTGATATAGAGAACATCAGGAACATATCCGCCAATATCTCCGAATACGGCATGACCGATGACGAAAAAAAAGATGATGGAGCAGCTGGCCCACATCGGGTCCAGGAACCATTACCATTCCTCCCTGAATCCCAATGCCCGGTACAGCTTCAGGGTTACCACGGAGCAGTCCTGGCGGACCGGATGGTGACCTGGCCATTGACCCGGGCGATGTGCATCCATATACTTGAAGCGCCGGGGAGGTAATAACATGTATCTTATCGCCAACATCACCAACGCATTCCGGTTCACACGAGCTTTCATCAATTTCCTCAGGGACGAGAGAAAACGCGGCACCCTCAGGGCCAACTTCCGCAGCCTGGCGCGTACAACCGCCGATGCGCTGGAAGCGGCCCGGATCTTCCGCCCCTTTGAGGGCAGCTAGGTCTCAGCAACAGCATGGCAAAGTGTCATCGGCAACTGTTCAATAGTTATCCGTTGTCTTCTGGAGGTAACGACCGGATCGGTCATACTATTTCGAAGCAGAACAACATAACAGGATGTTATGAACCTCTCCCGGCAAAAATAACTTGCTTTAATTACAGCTTCGTTCTAATGTTCCCCCTGATCACAGGGGGTCGAGAGGTGTTTCATGACAAAATATCAGAATCCTATCTTAAAACTTTCTTTGTCGCTTGAGGCTTTTGCTTATTCTTTACCGGTTGCCATTCTCGCGTATTTCGTGGTTATTTCCTGCAACTTTTTTTCATCTATTGCCATCTTTATTCCTGCAGCTCTCGCCGGATCTATCATGACCGTGGTTCCGGGAACAATCATACGATGGATGCTGCTCAGAAAATGCATGAATTCATTGAACAGCCAAGACACCGCTGACGATCTTTTACTGCGCCGGATAAAGCTCAAACTGCTTAATCATCCGCGGTACGAGGCCAAATCGCTTCCTGTCCGGTATTTCTGCGGTATCGGCCTGGTCATCGTGATACTTGCCATCGCCGGGGAAATGAACCAGCTGCGATATATCATGACGGGCATCGGCATCCTCATCGCAGTCCCGATCAACATGGTCTTTTTCATGCTCCAGTCGGAAATCAGTCTCTCACCGTACCTGGAAGATAGCCGCCTTGCTGCCATCACCCTGGAAAAAAGTGAATACAAGCCCTTCAAGATATTCAACAAGATACTCCTGGTCCTCATCTCAATACTGTTGCCGCCCCTCGGGATTTTTATTTCTTTTATATCCCTCATAAACCTGAAGCTCCTCCAACTGGACAACCTGGTCATTCATTTTATTTTTATAACACTCATGATGATTACGGCATCGGTAATCACGGCATATTACCTGGCCCGGTCCCTGAGAAAAACCGTGTCGAGCATGGAAAAATCCCTGGACAGCATCGCCCGCGGCGAGCTGAACACCAATTTCGTCCCCATGATCACCACTGACGAGGTGGGTGCCATGAGCGTTTACATGAACAGGCTGATGAAAAAGATCATCGAGGTCATTACCCTTATCCAGAACATGTCGGGTGAACTCACCGTGTCCGCCTCGGAAACGGCCAACACCGCCGACAACGTCGCCCAGCAGAGCCAGTCCACGGCGGCGACAATCGAGGAAATATCATCATCCCTGGAGGAGATATCCGCCGGCGGGGAATCGATATACAACAATATCGAATACCAGAACAAACGGACACTCATGCTCATAGAGAATATAAATAAAATGCATGCCATCATAACCGATGAAGGAAAGGAAATGGAACAGGCAATGCGGGTCAAGACCGGCCTAGACCTGAACATTGAAGAGGTCAAGGGCAAGATCAACGACACCATGGCGCTGATGAAGACCGCGGCCCAGGACGCCGGTCGCATGCTTGACTACACCGGCCTCATCAACGACATCTCAGACCGCACCAACCTCCTCAGCCTCAACGCGAGCATCGAAGCGGCCCGTGCCGGGGAGTACGGCAAGGGGTTTGCCGTTGTCGCAGACGAGATCGGCAAGCTCGCCGAGCAGGCCGGCGAAAACACCAAGAACATTTCCGAGATCGTCAAGATCACCAACGCCAGCATGGAAAAGTCTTCGCAGGCCCTGAACGAGGCAATCGCGAAGATTGAAAACATCTTCGAGGGCCTCAGGTCCTTCGGCACCATGGTCAATTCAATCGGCGAGATGACGCGCCGCGACATGGAGATAAACAACGGCCTCAAGGACGATGCCGAGCATTTCCTCCAGAGGGCCAACGAGATCATGAAAGCCATGGAAGAACAGAAGAGCGCCGTCGACGAGATCGTAAAGTCGATCACCGTGATCAATACAACGACCCAGAGCAATTCGGCCTCCAGCGAGGAACTGACGGCGGCCTCCGAGAGCATCGCTCAGAACGCAAAGATGCTCAAGGATGAAATCGGGTTCTTCAAGCTATTGCAATCCTAGAGGGACAACATCATGATGATCACCCGAATCGATGAAAAATGCAGCAGATGCCTCCTCTGCGTGAGGGACTGCGTTTCCGGCATATGGCGAGTCATCGACGGCGTGCCGACGCCGGTCGAGCAGGACCTGTGCAACCGCTGCAGCCACTGCATCGCCGTATGCCCCCGCGGCGCCATCATCCATGAAGGCCTTGACGGCAAGCAGGCCATGCGGGTGAACAGGAAGAATATCAGGCCGGAGGCATATCGGGAAATCATTACAGGCCGGCGGAGCATAAGGCACTACCGTGACAGGGAAGTGCCGCGGGAAGTCATCGAAAGGATTATCGACCTGGCCCGGTACGCCCCCACCGCCAGCAACGACCAGAACGTCGGGTATATCGTCATAACAAATAAAAAGATCCTTTCCGAAATTTCGAAGAGGATCTTCGGCTTCGCCAACAAATTTTATGAATTATTTGATTCAGGCCCTGGAAAATTAATAAAGAATTCGACCGAATTGAAAAATTTCCGCTATATCAGGCGCCTGGATTATATCCGTAAAGAACACGCTGTTTCAAAAAGAGACTACATACTCTACAACGCGCCGGCGCTTATCCTGATCTATACTCCGAAAAAAGCGAACTTCGGCTGCGACAACGCCAACATAGCCGCGACAACGATCATAAACTACGCCCACTCCCTCGGCCTGGGCACCTGCTTTATCGGTTTCATGACCCTCGCCCTGCGCCTGAGCAGGAAAATGCGGAAACTGGCGGGGGTGCCAAAGGACGTAAAGGTCCACGCGAGCCTGGTCCTGGGTTATCCCGCTTACGGGTTCGCGAACACGGTTTCACGGAAGAAGCCTGTTATTATATGGAAGTAATATTTGATCGGGTCATCTGGCTGCTGTTTTCAGAACAGCATGTTCAAGTTTAAGGGTAGCCCCCAGATGAACTTCCAGCATATGAAATCATCAAGGTATTCCCTGATAATTACATAATTGTAAATTGATAGTTATTTAATACCCCATTTATCAGTTTGATGATGCTGCGGGGTATACGAATGATTTTTCTCAGGAAAAAAATTTTTCTTATTAAAACAATTTTATTCAGCCAGCAGATACCGGCAGACCATATCTTCCAGTTCAGCGAGCAATCTATCGCTTTCAATATCCGTTCCAATGATCCTGATGCGATGGATGATTTCCTCGCTGACCCGGTACAGGAGCTCTGCCGCAGCCTCGATATCCTTTACGCGGGTATTCTCCCTGTAGGCTTTTAGGAGGGATACCATGGCAACAATGACCTTTCTTTCTTCTTCGCGGTTTATATCCTCAATTTCCTTATCCAACAATACCATTGCGATAAATTCTCTGTGGAGTGCCGGATTGATATCATGGGTGGCATAGAGGGACTGGATCATGAAATGAACCAGGTTCTTTCCTTCCCGATAGTTATCGGTATTGTTCTCATGCACCTGTGCCTGATATACATTAAGAACCTTTTCCGAGGCATTGGAGTAAAAATTCCTTATCGCCTCTATTAGAACTTCTTTCTTATTATTAAAATAGCCGTAAAAACTCCCGGTAGCGACCCCGGCCCGGGCGGCAATCTCCAGGGCATTGGTTTTATGATACCCCTTTTCAGCAAACAGGGCCTCTGCGGCTTCAATGATCTTCTGTCTCGTCTCTATGCCCCGTTTCTGCACCGGATTCCTGGCTTTTTGCTTTTGCTCTGACACCTTATCTCTCCTGATATCAAATTCAGAGAAAAGTCCTGATAAATCAAGTAAAATATGAAATTTATTTCATATTTTACTTGACAATATGAAATAAATTTCATATTTTTGTTTTAATCCTATCCGGAGACTCAAACAAAAAGGAGGATATGAAATGTTTAAAAATCGTTATATAATCATTCTGCTGCTGATTCTCTTCCCTGTTTCCTTTTCATGGGCAAAGAAATCGCCTGCCAAAATAGACACCCAGGTTATCACGAATTCACAATTCACCAGAATAGATAAAACTTTTATCAGCCGGGGAGACAAACTCAGGGCATGGCTGTACCTGCCTGCCGGCGTGAAAAAGCCGCCCGTAGTAATTATGGCCCACGGGTTCGGCGGTCAACGGTGGATGCGTCTTCCCGCCTATGCCGAACATTTTGCCCGGATGGGGATGGCGGTCTTTCTTTTTGATTACCGCGGGTTCAACGACAGCGAAGGCAGGCCCCGCAATTATATAAACCCCTCGCGTCACCTGGAGGACTGGGACGCTGCCATCGCTTATGTGAAAAAGCTGGATACCGTTGATGCAAAACGCATGGCCCTGTGGGGCACGTCATTCAGCGGGGGTCATGTCATTGTTGAAGCGGCAAAATATCCGGAAGTACGAGCGGTCGTATCACAGGTCCCCTTTACTGACGGGATGTCGACAATGTGGCATTACATTACCGGTGATCCGGTATTTGCGCTGAAAGGAACCTATCACGGTCTGGCCGATATATTCGCCTCTCTCTTTACCAAAAATCGTCACACGGTACGCATTGCCGGAAGACCCGGAGAGGCCTTTGCCATGATGAGCCAGCCTGATACCATGTCGGGACTAATGAAGCTGGTGGGAACTGACGAGAAGGAGTTTGAAAAGGATAATTACTGCCCCGGGAACATTGTTTTTACACTGGGTCTTTACAGGCCGATCAGCGATGCCGAAAAAGTCTCCTGCCCGACCCTGGTCATTGGGGCGGAAACTGATACGCTGTTTCCCCCTTCAGGGCCGAAGAAAATGGCTGACAGGATGAAAAAAGCCACCTACATAAGCCTTCCCATGAACCACTTCGAGCCCTATGTTGACGAGCCATTCAAAAAACTGGTCAAGGTCATGGGTGATTTTTTAAAGACCAACCTGCGGTAAATTATTCCGGGAGACAAGATGAAATATTTGAAAAGTAAAACCGTATGATCACCGGCGCCTACGGAGGATTTGGCCGCCAGTTTATCGCTCAACTCCTTGGTCATGGCGCGTCATTGATACAGTCCGATGTCGCCGTCATGGATATTGCCGGCACCCTCGGACCGGAACTGGTGAAGCCCCCGGCTTACTGGCAGAAAAAGATCATCGCTGAAATTCCCGCTGATTTATAAACCGCGGACGGCTGCCGGAGTCTTTACGACCAATGCAGAAAAACCGGCAGGGATATTGATATTATTATCCACAATGCGGGAATCGCCTTTGCAGGCACCCTCATGGATATCCCCGGCGAATTATGCGAGAAAGTCATGGAGGGGAACCTCATGGCGGTGATGCGCCTTAACAGGCTTTTCGTGTCCGGCATGGTTCGGCGCGGCCCCTGCTACCTGCTATATATTTCCTCCGTGGCAGGGTTTGTGGCAACGCCGTACGCCATCCCCTATACCGTTCCAAATTCGCGGCCCTCATCTGGCCCGTAACCGTGGAACAAAGGGCAATGCGGGAAGAATTGATACAATAAGCTTCCATTATCATAACGTGAAAAAAGCATACTTTATTGATTTCCGCCCTTCTTTCTTCATTATATGGAAGAATAGTCTTATCCCTCGTGTTTTATTATCCTTATTAAACCGGAACGGGTATGATCTGCTGCAAGACATCAGCAATGCCTTATAAAACGCTTGAAAAAACAGGATAGTGGATAAGCATAAGACGCTAATGGCCGCATTCATTACCGGGAATCAGAACGGATATGGCACCAGGCACAAAAGAACGTCTCCTCGACAGCACCGGAAGTTTCGTAGACCGGATGCTGGTGGTGGCATCACGGGGCGACCGGGTGTGCCCCTTTGAATACGTCAGAGAGCTGTGCGACCAATGGAAGATAAAGCGCCGCCACTTCCTCACCGGCGGTCACTGGCTCGTCTTCAACCGCGATGAAAGGGGCCGGGCGTGGTACTCATTCCTGGCGGACATGGGCTATTCTGGAATGGGGGAATGACAGCATAATGACCGGCCACGCAAAAAAACGGTGGGAGAAGATTCATCCCGGCATCTATCGGATCATTCTGCCCCTGGCGGGGAAAAAGCCGGGGCCGGTGAACGCGTACCTCTTTACCGGCAAGGCGGTGACGCTCCTTGACACCGGGACCATGAAGTCTTTCCCGGTCCTCGAACGAACCCTGGGAGAGCTGGGAATGACCTGTGCCGATATCGACCAGATCGTTCTCACCCACGGTCATATCGATCACTACGGCGCGGCCCGTAAAATCGTTGCCGCCGCGGGCAGGGATATAGCGGTGATAGCCCATGAAGAAGACCGCACCCTGGTGGAGCACGGCCTTGAGGTCCCGAGGCTGCAATTCATCAGGTACTACCGGCTCATGGGCGTCCCGCTGGTTTACCAGATGTCACTCCAGCTGGTGCACTGGATCTTCTCCTCCCTGGCCGAGCCCTGCGCCATCACCAGGTTCGTATCCGGCGGGGATACGATATTGATGGGTGATTACGAAGCCGCGGTCATAGAAACGCCGGGGCATACCAGGGGCTCCATCAGCCTCTATATAGAAAAGGAAGGGGTGCTTTTCCCCGGCGACCACATCCTGGGGCACATCACGCCCAACGCCTTCGTGATGCTGGAGACTGATTTTGTCCTTCCCCGCAGGATGAGCCAGGTCGAGTTCTACGACTCGCTCCGCAAAATCGAGGAGATTTCGCCGCGCATCGTCTACCCCGCCCATGGCGAGCCGATCAAGGACGTGGGGAAAACCATCTCCATGTTCCGCGACCAGTTCCTGCTGAGGCAGAACAGCATACTCTCCATCCTGGCCGGCGGAGAATTTTCGGTGTACGACATCGGCAGGAAGCTCTTCCCCGATATCAGGGGGAAGCGGCTCCCTCTGGAGATCTTCCTCATGGTATCTGAAGTTTACACGCACCTGCAGGTGCTTGAAAAGGAAAAAGCGGTGGAATTCGAGGAGAAAAACGGCGCCCTTTACTACCGGAAATCCGGCTGACAGGCCATCTTCATATCAGTTCGAAGAGCAGGTTCTCCCGGAACTTTTCGTCAAGGCTGTTCAGGAAATCATCAAAGACCATCACGTTAATGCTGGCCACTTTCCATTTGTTTTTATCCGGCATCACCTTAACGAGAAAACCCTGCGCTTCATCCTCGGTGACAAAGCCGATTATGGAAGTGCTGACATCGTCAACCTTCCGGAAGACCATGTTATTCTCCCGCAGCTGTTCTTCATAATCCCGCGTTACGATGAAATACAAGTCCCTCTTGCCGTCTTTAAACTCGTTGAAACTGTCCTGCTTGTTCATGACTGTCCTGCCTTTAATATATTAATAAAGCCCACCGGCGGGCCAAACCTGGGATTGGACTGCGGGTTATATCGTACTATATTTTCAATGCGTACATGTCAAACAGATATTTACTTAACCGGGAAATCCATCCATAACAAGGAATCTCCGGGGATCATTTTTTATTTCTTGACTCGGCTATCATATAATTCTATCTGTTGATGTCATTATACGCGGGAAATCCATGAATACGTCGATAAAAATAAAGAATCTTACCCTGAAAAACCCGGTTACCGTGGCCTCGGGCACGGCCGGGTACGGCGAAGAGCTTTCGAATTTCATCGATATATCGAAGCTGGGGGCCATTGTTACCAAGGGACTTTCCGTACAGCCGCGGCCGGGGAACCGCGGGAACCGCATCATCGAGACGCCGGCGGGGGTGCTCAATTCCATCGGCCTTGAGAACGTGGGCCTGGAGCGCTTCCTCGCGGAAAAACTTCCCTTTCTCATGAAGGCGGGCGCCACGGTTATACCCAACGTGGCGGGACATTCGGTGGATGAGAACGTCGAACTCTGCGCGGCCCTATCCGCCGCCGAAGGGATCATGGCCCTCGAGCTGAACGTATCATGCCCCAACGTGAAGGAAGGCGGCATGGCCTTCGGCACGGACATGAAGCGCTTCACGGACCTGGTGGAAAAGGCCCGGAAGGCGACGAAGTGCGCCCTCATCGTGAAGCTGTCGCCCAACGTCACCGACGTGACGGAGTTCGCGGTGCGGGCAGAGCAGATCGGCGCGGACGCGGTATCGGCGGTGAACACCTTTCTGGGCATGAAGATCGACACGAAGAAAAAGAGGCCCTACTTCCAGAACAGGGTGGCGGGCCTGTCGGGACCGGCGATCAGGCCCCTGGCCGTGAGGGTGGTGTACCAGATATACGAAAAGATCAAGATCCCCGTCATCGGCCTCGGCGGCATCGCCTGTTTCGAGGACATGCTCGAGTTCATGATGGCCGGAGCCGCGGCAGTGTCCGTCGGCACCATGAACATGGTGGACCCGGCCCTGTCCCTTGCGCTCATCGGCGAGCTTGAGGGATACCTGGAGCGCGAAAAGGCTACGGGCATACATGACATCATCGGCGCGGCTCACCGCCATTCCGTCGAGCCCTCGGACTGTTCATAACAAATTACCGCATCAGTTATAGAGGAACATATGGCAAAAGCAAACGAAATGAAATACTGGAACGCGCGGCTTAAGAACGCCGCTGAATATATCCCCGGGGAGCAGCCGCAGGGGCTCGACGAATTCATCAAGCTGAACACCAACGAGAACCCCTTTCCGCCCTCCAAGACGGTGCTGGAGGCGATCAGGGCCGCGGCCAACGACTCTCTCAAGCGCTATCCGGACCCTACGGCACGGGCGCTCCGCGAGGCCTTCGGGACGGCCAAGGGCCTTGACCCGGAGAACGTCTTCGTGGGCAACGGCTCAGATGAGATCTTCACCCTCATTTTCCGCGGCTTCATCGACCCCGAGGGCCTGGCGGCCTTCGCCTATCCGTCCTACGCCCTCTACTCCACCCTGGCCCAGATGAACGGAATCAGGTATGAAACGGTCCCCCTTAACAAGGACTTCTCCTATAACCTGGGGGCTTTCTTGAAGAAAAAATACAACCTGGTCATCATCGCCAATCCCAACAACCCCACCGGCACCTATGTCGAGGTTGAGGAGATCGCATCGTTTCTTCAGAAATTCAAAGGGCTCCTTGTCGTGGACGAGGCCTATATCGATTTTTACGGCGGCTCATCGGCAAACCTTGTCGACGAATACGACAACCTGATCGTGACCCAGTCCATGTCGAAATCGTATTCCCTGGCGGGGCTCCGCATCGGTTTCGCCGTCGCGTCGCTCGACATTGTCCGGGGCCTCATGAAGATAAAGGATTCTTACAACGTGGACATGCTGGCGACTGCCGGAGCGATCGCGGCACTGAAGGACAGGCGGAGCTTCAATTACAACATTGAGATGGTGGTGAGCAACAAGGAATACCTTGAGGAGAGCCTTGCGGCCCTGGGCTTCGAGGTCATCCCCTCCCGGTCCAACTTCATCTTCACCCGCCACCCTGCGGTCAAGTCCGCGGACCTGTACCAGAAGCTGAAGGAAAAGAAGATACTGATACGGCACTACACCGGCCCGGTGCAGTCGGACTACATACGCATCAGCGTGGGCACCATGATGGAAAACAAGGCGGTGATCAAGGAGCTTTCCGCTATAGTGGGAGCTTGATTACCCGGCCCGCGGTGTTAGTGATGAAGCTGCGCTGGACCAGCTCGTCGAAGGTTATCATGCCGTCTTCGAAGCGGATAAAATCATCCTTCAGGATCCACACGCTCACGTGCTCACGGCCCCCCTTCGAGGTCCACATCCACCCGATAACCATTCCCACGATGGGATCCTCGCTGAAAATGCTGCGGCAGGAGTTGATGGTCTGCACCACGTCGCGGAGATTCCTCCGGATGAGGCTTACCGCGACATATTCAAAGGGCTGGTCATAATTCCCCCTGGTGTCGATATCCAGGCCGAGGTAGAGCTTGTTCCGGTCCCCCGATTTTTTGTCAAAATAGAAACCGATGGAGCCCTTCTCAACGGCAAGGTTCTTCTTTTCAACGATGTCCCCGGCTATGCCTATCAGGTACCGGAAAAACCTGTTATGATATTCGGTAGCGGCCGTGGTATAGCGCTGGGTATCGACCAGAAGGTCGGCATACTTATCCTTGTTCCGGTCCGTGTAATAATCCAGTATCTTCTGTTCCCTCTCGGATGTCAGGGCACAGGTCGCGAAGAACAGCACCGTCAGGTGCAGCAGCAAGGCGGTATACTTCTTTCTGCTGGTCATATTTTCATTCCTACTATGTAATGGTTGCCGTACCGTATCCGGGACCCGGTGCGTCACTATCGGCCATCCTATTTGTTTAACTTTTATGCGCCGATATTCGACAATTGTTTTAATGACGTATTGCACCTTACTTGCCGGGTACAGAATGTCAAGCCGTTTAAGAATATTTCTTGACCGTGAGGCAACGTTTTATACCGATAACTATCGGATCTGTACCGATAACTATCGGCATATTTATAATGTTTCTCTGGAACCGGACAAATGAATAGAATCAAGTTATGGATATCCGCCGCCTGTACCCTCTTAATCCTTTTACCGGGGTGCGGCAGCAGCGTCAATTATCACCTCAATTCCGGCGGCCACCGGGTCCGCACCGGCATCGAAAAATTCATCAACGGGCCGGTGAAAAAATACCAGGGAAAAAAAGCGGCCCTGGTGACGAACCATTCGGGATACGACTTCGACCTTCGCCAGAACGTTCAGCTCCTCAGGGATAATGGGATAACGGTTTCCATGATACTGGCTCCGGAGCACGGCATATACGGCTACAAGAATGACATCGATTACCATCCCGTCACCTTCGACCGGAACATAAACTGCTATATATACAACCTCCTGGGCATGAACCGGAACACCCTCCGCTACCTGGTGCAGCAGGCGGACATCGTTATTTTCGACATCCAGGATATGGGTATGCGCTGTTACACCTATATCACCAACTTGAAGGACGTCATGGATGCCATGGAGGGCCTTGACAGGGAGCTCATCGTCCTGGACCGGCCGAATCCCGTCGGTTTTCTCGGCATGGACGGCTCCTTCCTGGAAAAGCGCTTCACCACAAGATACGTGAGCGCCTTTCCGGCGCCCTTCCTGTATGACATGACCATAGGCGAAGCGGCGCTCTACTACCGGGGGGAATTCAGGCCGAAGGTCAAGCTGAAAGTCATCCCCATGGGCAGGTATTCCCGGGGAATGCTCTTCAATAAGACGAGGCTGCCCTGGATACCGCCC
>DAONAJ010000066.1:0-21765 GCA_035400945.1 Spirochaetota bacterium | reverse complement strand
TCACCTTTTTCTCGGCTAACGCCTCGAAAAATGGCGATACATCCATGTATCGCTTGGCAGTTTGCTGTTTTTCAGCAAACTTGCTAATTAATCTAATGACGAATTTTGACAAATTTGATAATTTAAGTACTATATATATAGGCTTTTTGTTCAACTTCAGGGGGTAGTTAGAGAATAACATATAGCATTGATAAAATGCGAGTGATCCAATACGATAAGGATAACACGGCATTTGCTTTGCATTACGCTTGTGGTTGAAATGTCATTTTTCCTTATACCGGGTTGTCGGGATGAGAAGAAATAGGTAGACCGTATGTATGAACCATGATTACCATATCTGGCAAAAGGGCCCTGATGCGGTAACTCGTGAAAAAAGATTAATCATATTTGTCTATAGAAAACCATAAGGCAAGACATGACCTGGCACCACATAGCATACCTGATCTCGGTTTTTGTTGCCGGTTTTGTAATGGCCGGCATCGCCCTGTATTCGCGGAAAAATAGGGCATCGGTGGCCGGCGCCGGCGTGTACCAGTGGATCGCCCTCCTGGTGAGCATCGTGGCCTTCTTCCAGGCGATCTCGATGCTTGGCCCCACCGATGAATGGGCCCTGTTCTGGTTCAACGCGCGCTTTCCCTGCTTTGCCGTTATGCCGGTGCTCTGGCTGTTGTTTGTTTTCCATTATGTCGGAAAGCCGCGCTTGCTGACAAACATCCATATCGCGGCCCTGCTCCTGGTCCCGCTGGCCACCGAGGCGATGCTCTGGACCAGTCCCTGGCACGATCTCTGGGTCGTCAGGGAAACGGCGTTTTCGCGGGCGGGCCCGTTTTTCATGCCCGAGACGTCGGTGCGTGTCCCCGGACCGTTTTTTATCATCCATACCCTGTATACCAACCTTGTGTTCCTTGCCGGACTGGCGGTGCTCTTCGTCATGTCCCTTCGCATGAAGCGCGGGCACCGCGCGCAGGCTGCCTGGCTCGGCGCGGGTACCCTGGTCATGCTCGTCGGCGCGCTCATTCCGACCTTCAGCCTGGCCCCGGGCATGAAGCTCAACCTCCTCCCGCAGGGGCTTGCCGCCGGCTCGCTCATGATAGCCTGGGGCGTGTTCAGGCACCGCTTCCTGGCCGAGACGGTGCCCGTCGACCGCGGCAGGCCGATACCGGTAACCCTGGTCGCGCTGTTCTTTGCCCTGACCGCCGGTATAGTAACGGCCGGGTTCGTAAATTACATTCAGTTCCGTGATCAACACCGCGAGCAGATGGAGCAGCAGCTCCAATCCATTGCCGACCTGAAGGTCGAGAATATAATACGCTGGCGGCGGGAGCGGCTGGGCGACGGTGTCGCGCTGCGCGATAATGCCCTGCTCAGCGCCCTCGTGCGGCGGCTGGCGGCGGATCCCTTCGAACAGGCGGCCCGGTGGCAGGTCTACTCCTGGCTTGAAACATACCAGAAAGCCTATGGATATGACTCGATCTTTCTCCTTGACAAGCAGGGCGCGCCGCTTTTTGCAGTCGAAGGAAGCATACCCTCCGTACGTTACCACACGTCTGAATACCTGGAGCAGGCGCGACGCTCGGGACAGGTGATATTAACCGATTTTCATCGGGAAAGGCCCTGCCTGCCCATCCATCTTTCGGTCATAGTGCCATTGAACGGACCACCAGTCGCTCACGCGCCCTATGGTTATATCGTCATGGTGATCGACCCGAACAGGCAACTGTATCCTGCGATTAAACAATGGCCCATACAGAGCCGGACAGGGGAAACGCTCCTCGTGCGCAAGGACGGCGACAGCGCCCTGTACCTGAACGAGCTCCGGTTCCGGAAAAACAGCGCGTTTAATATAAGAATTCCTCTCTCGAAGACAGAGGTGCCGGCCGTTATGGCCGTACTTGGAAAATCGGGGATCGTCGAGGGACTGGATTACCGCGGCGTGCCGGTCCTGGCCGCCCTGCGGGCCGTGCCCGAATCCCCCTGGTTCATGGTGGCCCGACTGGACGCCGAAGAAGTGTTCGCGCCGGTGCGCGAGCGGTTCTGGTACATGGTGGTCGTGATGCTGGGGCTCACCGGCGCCGCTGGGGCGGGCACTGTTCTCCTGTGGCGGCGGCGGGACGAGCGGCATGCGAGGGAGATGCTCCGCTCCGCGGAAGAGCTGCGTGAAAGCGAAGAAAAGTTCCGGAGCATTTTCGAGTATTCCACCGAGGGCAAGTCGCTCATCGCCCCGGACGGGAGGCTTCTCCAGGTGAACCGGGCCTTCGCCGACATGCTGGGCTACTCCATCGAGGAAATGCAGAAGGTTGATTTCGTCCGGCTGACGCACCCGGAGGACCTGGCGGAAAGCCGGGAATGCGTGCGGCTCCTCCTTGCCGGCGAAAGAGACCGTTACCGGATGGAAAAGCGGTATATTCATAGAAACGGTTCAGTGGTATGGGCCGATGTCAGCACCACGCTCCACAGGAACGGGGCAGGCGCGCCGGAATATTTCATCACCAGCATCAATAATATCACCGAGCGCAAGAGGGCCGAGGAAAAAATCCGGGAAAAGGACATCCTGTTCAGAAAGCTCTCTGACAGCCTTCCGGACATGATCTTTCAATTTACCCGTAAACCGGACGGATCGTACTATGTGCCGATTTCTTCACAAGGCATCAGCAATATTTTCGGCTGCCAGCCGGAAGACGTTGCCGATAGTTTCGATCCAATCGCACGCGTATTGCATCCCGATGATGCCGAACGGGTCATAAGTGATATCGAACAATCCGCCGTACAATACAAGCCTTTTACCAGTGAGTTCAGGGTGCTGGTCCCCGGCAAACCTGTTCAGTGGATCCTTTCCCGCTCGACTCCGGAAAAACTGGATGATGGCAGCATCACCTGGTACGGCTTCTGTGCCAATATCACTGACCGCAAGAGGGCGGAGGAGGAGCTGCATGCCCTGTTCTCCCGTCAGGAGGCGCTGCTGGGAGCGATTCCGGACATTGTCATGGAAGTTGACGCCAACAAGGTCTACACCTGGGCGAACCGAGCGGGCAGGGATTTCTTCGGGGAGGATGTCGTCGGCCGGGAAGCGGCCCACTATTTCGTGGGCGAACAGGAGACCTACGAGAGAGTTCGTCCGCTATTCGAAGGAGAGGATTCGATCATCTACCTCGAAAGCCTGCAGCGGCGGAAAGACGGCGAAGAGCGCCTGCTGGCCTGGTGGTGCCGGGTCCTCAAGGACGAAAAAGGGAACGTTACCGGCGCGCTTTCCACAGCGCGCGACATCACGGAACAGAAGCACGCCGAAGAGAACATTCGGCGCGTCAATGAGGTCCTCTCCTGCCTGAACAGGATACATGACGTGTTCCTGACCAGGGGCTATGACGACATGTACCTGGGAGTGCTGGAGGTCATTCTCGATGCCCTGAAAAGCGAGTATGGCGTGTTCGGATACCTGGATGATGCGGGCGCTCTCGTGGTGCCGACCATGACCAGGACGGTGTGGGACAGGTGCCAGGTGGCGGAAAAAACATTCACCTTTCCGGAAGAGACCTGGGGAGACAGCAGCTGGCCCCGGGCGATTCGCGAAAAGCGCATCATCTGTCAGAACGGGATTTCGACCCTTACCCCGCAGGGGCATGTCCCCATACACCGGCACGTGTCCGTTCCCATCGTCCACCGGGACCGCGCCATAGGTCTCATCCAGGTCGCGAACAAGAAGGAGGACTATACGTCCGGGGACGTCACCCTGCTCCAGTCGATCAGCGACGCCATTGCTCCGGTCCTCGACGCCAGGTTGAGAGCCGAGCGCCTGGATTCGATTCGGCGCCAGGCGGAAGAAGAACTTCGCCTTGTCAACGAATCACTCGAACAGCGCGTGCGGGAGCGCACCGCCCTGCTCGAGGAGGCCAATGCTTCCATTATCGAAAACGCGATCCGCATCGAGGACCTGTACAACCGCGCGCCCTGCGGGTATCATTCGCTCGACGAAAACGGCATGTTCGTGGAGATCAACGACACCGAGCTCGAGTGGATCGGGTACAGCAGGGACGAGGTGGTGGGGAAGCTGTCGTTCCCTGACGTTATTACCGAGGACAGCAGGCGCACATTCGAGAAAAATTTCCCGACATTCAAGGAGCGGGGGTTTGAACGGGACCTCGAGTTCGAGATTGTCAGGAAGGACGGTTCCACGCTTCCCGTGCTGGTCACCGCGACCGCTGTCCGGGACGCGGACGGCAGGTATGTGCGAAGCAGGTCCACTGTCATAGATTTCAGCAATGTCAAGCGGGCACGGGATGAACTGGCCCGGTACGCGGCCAAGTTGGAGGAGGCCAACCGCGATCTCGAGTCCTTTTCCTACTCGGTTTCCCATGACCTGCGCGCGCCGCTCCGCTCCATAGAAGGGTTCAGCCAGGTCATACTCGAGGACTACCGGGACCGGCTGGACGACACCGGCAGGGACTACCTGGGCCGGATCCGGGCCGCGACCGACCGCATGGCGCGCCTGATAGACGACATCCTGAAACTATCCCGCCTGGGGCAGTCGGAGATGCGCTTCGAGACGGTGGACCTCGCCGGACTGGCGCGCGCCATCATGGGAGAACTCGCGGCCCGGGACCCCGGCCGCGCCGTAGACGTGGTTATCGCGGAGAACCTGCAGGCAAACGGGGACCCGCCTCTTCTCAGGGTCGTGCTGGAGAACCTGCTCGGAAACGCCTGGAAATTCACCTCCCGGACATCCGGGGCGAAAATTGAATTCGGCGTCATCGATGGGGCCGGCGCACGGGAGTTCTTCGTGCGGGACAACGGCGCGGGATTTGACATGCAATATGCGGGCCGTCTTTTCGGCCCGTTCCAGCGGCTCCACAGCGCCGAGGAATTCGAGGGCACCGGCATCGGCCTCGCCCTGGTGCGCCGCATCATCAGCCGTCACGGCTGCACGGTGCGCGCCGAGGGAGCGGTAGGAAAAGGCGCGACCATATATTTCACCGTCGGAAAAAATGTTGACTCCGCATAAACAACGGTTGTATTATTCCTGTCAGGGGGAAATGCCATGAACAAACCGATCCTGCTGGTGGAAGACAACCCGGACGACGTCGAGCTCACGCTCCGGGCGTTCAGGAAGAGCAATATCGTCAACGAGATAATCGTCGCCCGCGACGGGGAGATGGCCCTCGACATGCTGTTCGGTGAGAAGCGCATTGTGCCTGCCGTGGTCCTTCTCGACCTGAAACTGCCTAAAATTGACGGGCTGGAGGTGCTCCGCCGGATACGCGAAAGCGCGGAGATGTCACTCCTCCCGGTGGTAATTCTGACATCCTCCCGCGAGGAGAACGACCTCCTCGATGGCTACCGGGGCGGCGCCAACAGCTACATCCGCAAGCCGGTCGATTTCGAGCGTTTCATCGATGCCGTGAAAACACTGGGCGTGTACTGGCTCATACTGAACGAGCCGCCGCCCTGCCGACCGTAGCGTGGTGACGCATAATGCCGGTAAAGCTGAAGGTGCTCATCGTTGACGATTCAGAGGAGGACGCCCTGTTCACGATCCGGGAATTGGGCCGGGGCGGGTTCGATCCGGACTGGAGGCGCGTCGATACGGCGGAGAGCATGGCCGCGGCCCTCGCCGGGGACCAATGGGACCTCATCATATCCGACCACCAGATGCCGCGCTTCGATTCCCTCGGCGCGCTGGCGACCCTCAATAAAACGGGAAGGGACATACCGTTCATCATCGTTTCCGGCATGATCGGCGAGGACACCGCCGTCAGTGCCATGAAATCCGGCGCGGCCGACTACCTGAGAAAGGACAACCTGAAGCGGCTGGTCCCCGCCGTCGAGAGGGAGCTTGAAGAAGCCGATATCCGCCGCCGGAAAAGGATAGCGGAGGACCGCCTCCTAAAAAGCGAGGCCCGGTACCGGATGCTCTTTGAGCGTATGATGGACTCCTTCGCCCTGCTTGAGCGTATCGACGGGGCCGGGGGCGGGGCGGATTTCCTGTATCTTGATCTTAATGAATCCTATTCAACCGCCCTGGGCCTGAAGCGCGAGGATGTGATCGGCAGGACCATAAGGGAGATTGTTCCCGGAGTCGGCGGGGATCTCCTTGAACATTATGATGCCGTTGCCCGCGCCGGCGTCCCCGAACATTTCGAGCATTATTCCGCAACGGCGCGCCGATATTTCGAGATCGACGCCTATAGCCCGCGCCCGGACCACGTCGCCACCATCATACGCGATATCACCATTCGCCGAATCAACGCCGAACGCCAGGACGTGATGAGCTATATCCTGGAGACAATAAACAGGGAGAACGATACCAAGTCGATCATCCTGGATATAATCAATATGATCAAGCATCATTTCGGCTTCGACGCCCTGGGCCTGCGCCTCAGGCAGGGCAGCGACTTCCCCTATTATCTGTATGATGGCTTCAGCTCCGGTTTCCTGGAAACGGAGAATTCCCTTTGTTCGCGGAATGAGACCGGGGAACCCGTCATTGACAGCAGCGGAGGCGTCGTCCTTGAATGTCTCTGCGGTCTCGTGCTGACCGGCAGCACCGGCGGGTATTCTCCCTATTTCACGGAGGGCGGCAGTTTCTGGTGCAATGACCTGGCCCTGCTGCCGGATTCCGATCCGGATACGCACTACCGCGGCCGCTGCGTCAAGGAAGGGTATAACTCCCTGGCGCTCATACCCCTCAGATCGGGGGAGGAAACCATCGGCCTTCTCCAGTTGAACTCGCTTCAAAAGAACATGTTCGACGCCGACCTGATCAGATTTTTTGAAAGCATCGGCCTTACCGTCGGTATCGCCCTGAAGCGCAGGCGCAACGAAGATGAAATCAAAGAAAGCGAAGAGAAATACCGGCAGCTCTTCAAAGTCGAGTCTGATGCGATTTTTCTCATAGATAACGATACCGGCGAACTGCTGGAGATGAATGAATCCGCGTCAGTTCTGTACGGCTACAGCCGTGAGGAGCTTTTACGGATGAAAAACACCGACCTTTCCGCCGAACCGGACCGGACCAGGAAGGCCATGGAGGACAGAGCAACCGCCATACCGATACGCTACCACAGGAAGAAAGACGGCACGGTGTTCCCGGTTGAAATAACGGCATCGTATCTTACATGGAAAGGACGGCAGGTCCATATCGCGGCTATCCGGGATATCACTCAAAGAATGCGAGCCGATGCCGACCTGCGGGAAAGCGAAGAGAAATACCGGACACTCGTAGAAGAAAATCCCTTTCTCATCTGCACAATCAAACCGGACGGCGTCACCCTGTTCGTCAATCGGTACGTAGAAGATATAACGGGCTATGCGGCGGAGGTTGTCACCGGGGCGAACTGGTGGGACATCTTTTACCCCGGGGAGCTCCGGGCCCAGGTGGACGAGCTTCTCCGCACCTTCGAATCGGGCGACGTGCGGGGCTTCGAGATGCGCCTGTTGCGCAGGGACGGGGAGACGCGAATTCTGCAATGGAACTCCTTCAACCGGTGGGACGACGGCGGCCGTCTCGTGGAGATAAACGGCGTGGGAATTGACGTCACGGAGCGGAAGCGCGCCGAGGAAGCCCTCATGCAAAGCGAGGAAAAGTACCGAACCCTGTTTGAGACCATGGCCCAGGGCGTGGTGTACCAGGACGCGCAGGGCGCGATCATATCCGCAAATCCCGCTGCGGAGCGGATCCTGGGCCTCACCCTGGAACAGATGGCGGGCCGTACCTCCATTGACCCGCGATGGAATGCCATTCATGAAGACGGCTCGGAGTATCCCGGGGACGCCCATCCGTCCATGATCGCGCTCCAAACCGGGAAAGAGGTGCGGGGCGAGATCATGGGCGTGTACAACCCTGAGCTTGACAATTACCGCTGGATCAGCATAAACGCGATACCGCAGTTCAGGCCGGGGGAGGACCGGCCCCATCAGGTCTACACCACCTTCACCGATATCACAGATCTAAAGCTCGCCGAGCAGCAGGCCCGTTTCCGCTTCCAGTTCCTGTATGTCGTGATAAACGCCATCAATGTGCCGGTTTTCTTCAAGGATGCGCAGGGCGCTTATGTGGGATGCAACCAGGCCTTCGAGGAATACCTGGGGAAACCCCTGACCGAAATAGTCGGCAAAACGGTCTTTGACCTGGCGCCCCGCGAGCTTGCGGAAAAATATCAGGCCATGGACAACGAGCTTATGAGCAAGGGCGGCGAGCAGGTCTACGAGGCGAGGGTGCAGTACGCCGACGGATCGCTTCATGATGTTATATTCAACAAGTCGGTCTATTATGATACTCGGGGGGCAGTCGGCGGCATCGTTGGCGTCATGCTCGATATCACCGAACGGAAAAAGGCCGAGGAGGCGGTCCGGGAATCCGAGCGGTTCGCCCTGAGCACGGTCAACTCGATCGATGCCAACATCGCCATCCTGGACGGCGAGGGGGAGATACTGTCAGTCAACCGGTCGTGGCGGGAATTCGCCCTTAACAACAGCGTAGACCCGGTCAGCGTGTTCGAGGGCGCAAATTATCTTGCCGTGTGCGATGCGGCCGCCGCCGGCGGAGACGAGAATGCGGCACGGTTCGCCGCGGGGATCAGGGCCGTCATAAGCGGTTCCGCGGAATCGCATGTCCAGGAGTATCCCTGCCATTCGCCGGAGGAACGACGATGGTTCGTCGGGACCGTGACCCGTTTCACGGGTGACGGCCCCGTCCGTATCGTCGTGGCCCATGTCAATATCACGGAGCGGGTGCTGGCCGAGGAAAAAATCACCGCGTCCCTGCGCGAAAAGGAGGTGCTGCTCAAGGAGATCCACCACCGGGTGAAGAACAACATGCAGGTCATATCGAGCCTCATGGGCCTCCAGTGGCCGTATATTGAAAGAGGGGGCGACATAAAGGCCATCTTCAACGACATGGAAAGCCGGATCAAATCAATGGCCATTGTCCACGACAAATTATATAATTCCCCTGATTTCAGCAATATTGATTTCAAGGAATACATTACGAGCCTGCTGGCGACAATCGGCGATTCATACATGGGGGTTTCGGACAGAATAAGCATTAATGTCAATGTCAACCGGCTTTTAATCGGTATCGATGTCGCCGTACCCTGCGGCCTTATTTTGAACGAGCTGATCACCAATGCCGTCAAGTACGCCTTCCCCGGCGGCCGCGGCGGCGTCATTACAATAACCATGGAAGAGATTGACGGACAGAGATACCTCATGTCGGTCAAGGACGACGGTGTCGGCCTTCCCGACGGGTTCAACGTCGAAACGTCCGGATCTCTGGGCATGCGACTGGTCCGCATCCTGACGAACCAGATCGAAGGTTCCCTCGAGGTTTCAAGCGGAAACGGATCGCTGTTTGCCATCACCTTTCCCCGCTGCGCGGAGGCATCGAAGTGAAGGAGCCATTCTCAATTCTCGTCGTCGAAGATGAGCTCATAACCGCAGAAAACATCAGGGAGAGCCTCACGAAGGGGGGATACCGGGTGGCCGGCGTCGCCTCTACCGGCCCGGAGGCCCTCGGCATAATGGCCGTTGAGCGGCCCCACCTGGTGCTTTGTGACATCAAGTTGAAGGGCGGCATGGACGGGACCGAACTGGCGGGGATCGTCGCGGAACAGTACGACGTACCGGTGATATTCCTCACCGCCTTTTCCGATAAAGAAATCCTTTCGCGCGTGACGGACAGTGCCGCATACGGATACTTGATGAAACCTTTTGACGAGAGAGAGCTCCACAGCAATATTGAAATCGCCATTCAGAAACACCGGGCCGATCAAGCGGTGCGGGAAAGCGAGACGCACCTCCGCCAGATCAACGAGAGGCTTCACGCGACGGTCATCGGCATCATAGAGGCGATGACCGTCGTGGTTGAGACCCGGGATCCCTATACGGCCGGCCACCAGCGGCGCGTGGCGGAACTGGCGGGGGCCATCGGGAAGGACATGGCGCTCCCGTCCGAAACCCTGGAGGGCATGATCCTCGCCGCGGCCATACACGATATCGGCAAACTGGGAGTGCCCAGCGAGCTCCTGTCGAAGCCCTCGCGGCTGAACGACGTGGAGTTCCAGCTCATCAAGTTCCACTCCCGCGCCGGGTACGACATCCTCAAGAACATCGACTTCCCCTGGCCTATCGCGGAAATCGTGCATCAGCACCATGAAAAGATGAACGGCTCCGGGTATCCCCGAGGGCTGGAAGGCAGCGCCATCCTCATTGAAGCCCGAATCATTGCCGTGGCGGACGTGGTGGAGGCAATTGTGTCGCACCGGCCCTACCGCCCGGCCCTGGGCCTAAAAACGGCCCTCGATGAACTCGCCGGGCACAGGGGGATATTATATGATCCGGCGGCTGTCGACTCCTGCCTTTCGCTCTTCGACAGGGGTTTTACATTCACAAAAAGCATACGGGATACCCTTGGTCCCTCACTATAAGCGTGCAGAGGATGATCCTATGGAAATCAGGATTTTAATCGTCGAGGATGAGCTCATCACCATGGAACGGATCAGGGATACCCTGGCCATGCGCGGTTTTGATATCGCGGGCACTGCCGCCAGCGCCCATGAGGCCCTGGCGGCCATCGGGAAAAACATGCCGGATCTGATCCTCATGGACATCAAGATCAAGGGCGGCATGGACGGGATAGAATTAACGCGGACCATCAACGCGCAGTATGATATCCCGGTCATATTCCTGACCGCCTTCGCCGACAGGGAGACGGTGGAACGGGCCAAGGACGTCGAATCGTACGGGTATCTCGTCAAGCCCTTCGGGGAAATTGAACTGGTGACCAACATCGAGATAGCCCTGCACAAGCACAAGCTGGACCGGAAGCTCAGGGAAAGCGAAGCGCGGTACCGGACCCTGTTTGAGACCATGAGAGATGCCGTGTATATGCACGACATGTCCGGTAAGATAACCGGCTTCAATCCGGCACTCGAGAGTATGTTCGGATATTCCCGCGATGAGGTCTTCGCCATCAACGTATGGGACGTTTTCGTCGACAGCAATGACCCGGCGCGGTTCCTCGAACAGATTAAAAAACATGGATTTGTCAAGGATTTTGCCGCCCTCATGCGCCGCAAAGACGGCGAGATCATCCATTGCCTCGTGACGGCAAACCTGGAGAGATCGCCCGACGACAACAGGAAAATAATCCGCGGCATTGTCCGCGACATCACCGAAAAAGAGAAAGCGCGCCAGGCCCTGCAGGAGGAGAGGGATTTCATCGAGGCGGTCCTCGACAGCCTCCCCACCATTTTTTACGCCGTTAACCGAGAAGGACGATTGATCCGCTGGAACCGGAAACTTGAAGATCTCTACGGGACGCCGATGGACAAAAACAGCGGCATTAATGTCCTTGATGCCATGAATAGTTTAAACCGTCAGATATTCGCCCTCAAGATCGAGGAAGGTTTTAACCGGGGTTCCCTGGATTTTGAAGTCCGCCTGCGCCAGGCGGCCACCGGCGGAGATATGCGCGATTTTCTTTTAACCGGGCGGAGGGTGGAGATCGGCGGAGCGGAGTATCTGGTCGGGTCCGGCCTCGATATAACCGAACGGAAACAGGCGGAAACGGCGCTCCGTATCAGCGAGGAAAAATACCGGCGCCTTGTCGAAAACCTCAACGATGTGATTTTCACGCTCAACTGGGACGGGGTCATAACCTATATGAGCCCGGCGCTGGGAAAAATCAGCCGGTTCCGCCCGGACGATGTGGTCGGCACTGATTTCAGGCGATTGATACACCCCGATGATCTTCCCGGTCTTGCGGACGGTTTTAAACGAACCCTTTCCGGCGATGCGGAATCAATCGAATTCAGGGTCGTCGATAAGGACGGATCTATCCGCCATGTCCGCACCTCCTGCACCATGAACATTGCAGACGGCAGTCCGACAGGACTGACCGGCATCATGTCCGACATAACGGACCGTAAGAAGATCGAGGAAGAGCTCTGCGAGAGCGAACTGCGGTACCGGGCCATTTTCAACGACTCGTTGAACCTGGTGTATATCCACGATCTGAAGGGGCGATTCCTTGACGCCAATGACGCGGCCCTGTCCCTCCTGGGATATGACCGGAAGGATATACCGTCGCTTTCCTTCCAGGACATACTTGAAGAGGATGAGTTGCCACTGGGCCTGGCCCAGATAGCCGAGATAGTGAATAGCGGAAAACAAAACAGGATAACCGAATTCAGGCTTAAAACCAGGTCAGGAGGACACCGGACCGTCGAAGCCTCGGCGTCCCTGCTCTACCGCAAGGGCGAGCCCTTCGCCATACTCGGCGTGGCCCGGGATGTCACGGAGCGGAAGCGGTTCATCGAAGAAATGAAATACGCCTATGCTGAAAACAGGTATATCCTGAACTCCATCACGTCCATTCTGATCGGAGTATCCACCACGGATATGATAACCCATTGGAATAGCGAGGCGGAGAATATCTTCGGCATCTCATCTTCCCAGGCAATAGGGCAAAAAATAACGGGGTTCGACATTAATTGGGACTGGTCTGAGATCTATACGGGTATTTCTAACTGCATAATAGAAAAAAGCCCCGTCAATTTATCTGACATACGGTTCACTGATAAAAACGGCAGAAAGGGACTCCTCGGCATAACGATAAACCCGATTTACAACGATGACAACAAGCTCAGGGGATTCCTGATTTTCGGCAAGGATATAACCGAACGACGCCTCGTGGAGCAGCAGCTTCTGCAGTCGAGCAAGATGGCCACGGTCGGGGAGATGGCCACGGGCGTGGCGCATGAATTGAACCAGCCGCTTAATATTATAAAAATGGCCTCGCAATTCATGCTTGACGGCATCAAGGAAAAATACGCGACAGAGGATTTTCTACGGGAGCGAACGGAGAAAATCGTGGCGCAGGTGGACCGGGCGGCCCATATCATAAACCACCTCCGTGAATTCGGCAGAAAAAGCGACTATGACTTTGCCAGGATGGATCCCAACGAGCCGATACGGGTGGCCTTTGACATGCTGGGCGAGCAATTGCGCCTTCATTCCATCGAGGCGGAATTCAAACTCGAGGAGGGACTCCCTCTGATAAAAGGAGATCTCAGCAAGCTTGAGCAGGTTTTCATAAATCTGATTGTTAACGCCAAGGATGCGCTGGAAGAGATGAAAAATTCTTTACACGACAAGAAGGTGATGGTAACATCACATCACGATAAAGATAAGAACGAAATAATGATTCAGTTCAGCGATAACGGCCCCGGCATCCCGGATGACATTCGGGAACGGATTTTTGAGCCCTTTTTCACCACCAAGGAAGTGGGAAAGGGGACGGGTCTTGGCCTATCCATAAGCTATGGAATCATCAAGGCCCATCATGGTTCGATCGAGGCAGCTTCCGGCGCCGATGGAACGGTCTTCACTATAATGCTGCCCGTTGACGGGGGCCGGGGGGAAGATGCCGAGTAAACGAGGGAGGAATATATGAACGAGAGATTGATACTGGTGGTGGATGACGAGCCGGATATCTGCGGTGAAATCAGCGGGTTTTTATCGGCAAAGGGTTACCAGGTCATCATAGCTCATAATGGCAAGGATGCCGTCAAGCTATTCATGCAGCACAAGCCGGTCCTGGTGCTGTCGGACTACAAGATGCCGGTCATGAACGGTATCGAACTGCTCAAGTCTATCAAGTCAATCAACAGGGAGATTCATGTTGTGCTCATCAGCGGCGCCGCGGAAACAAAGACCATCGTCGAGGCGATGAAAGAAGACGCCTTTGACTTTCTCCTCAAGCCCATAGACCTGAAGAATCTGCTCGATATCGTCACTTCCGCCATAGCAAAAACACAGGCCAGGATAACGCAGGAAAACGTCCGGCGGGTGGGAATGACCTTTATTTCCGAGATCACGGAAGTGGACGACAGCACAACCATACTGTATTTCAGCAACGATCTCGATGAATACACTGCTCCAAAATATGACACGTACATAAAAAAGATCATCAGCGAACGCGTTGCTAAAAAAAATATCGTGTTCTACCTGAAAAACGTAAAATATATAAACAATATTGGTTTGAATCTGCTTATCAACCTTAACGATTTTACAAAGGAAAAAGGATATACCTTGTATCTGTGCAATCTATCATCCCAGGTGGATTTTTATCTCCGCTCTCTCGGATATCTGAACTATTTCAATATTGACAATTCCGTGGAAAGCATTGTTGAACGGATACGCCTGGCAAAGTAGCCAGGTTTTATCCTGCCGACAGGTCACTGTCGGATAATGCAGGTGCAATCCTGCCGTTAAAAAAAGCGGTAATTTGTTTTTGCCACCATGCCTTGATCCCGCTAAAGGTATCGGCGCGACCAGATTGCATCTCAACAGCGATCTGAAAATCCTCAATGTAAAGCGTTTTTAATGAAGAACGGAACAAGCTGGTGCGGGTTTCGGCGTGTTGTATGGTTTGCCGAATAAGTGTTACTCTATCAGGATTGAATGCCTTTTTTGAATGAAATTTTATATCTTTCATCCATTTATCAAGATTGGAATATTGTCAAATTAATGTTGACGTCACCCTGGCAGTTGATACATTCAATAAGAAAAATAAAATTTGTACCAAAAATTAAATTCGGATCAAACTATGTCTCCACTCGAAAATACTATAAAAGAAAAGATTAAGAATGCAGTATTATCCAATATTTCAGACGCGGAAATATTTATTTATGGATCCCGGGCACGGGGAGAAGCTTCGATGGAATCGGATTGGGATGTTATGGTTATCACTCCCCATGCTATTGCTGCATCTTTAAAAAACGCTATTCGCCACGCTCTTTATGAGGTTGAATGGGATTATGCGTGTGTAATAAGTTCAATAATTCATAGTCGTGAAGAGTGGGATAACCCTCTTATGAAAATGACTCCGTTTCATCGGAATGTTACGAGGGACGCTATCAGGTTATGAATGAACTCGTGAAGTTCCGGATTGACAGGGCCATGGAATGTCTCGAAGAGGCCTCTTTGCTGGCGGATAAAAAGCATTATAATACCTGCGTCAACCGGCTTTACTATGCGTGCTTCTATTCGGTTAATGCCCTACTGGCATCCAAGGAACTGTCATCGACAAAACATGCCGGTGTGAGGGCACTCTTTAATCAGCATTATGTTAAGACAGAAATTATATCCCGCGAATTGGCTATTGTTTACAATGACCTGTTTGAGTTGCGGCAGGAATCTGATTACCAGGATTTCTTTATCGTGGAGAAAGATACCGCGTTGGAATTCATCGCACCGGCGAATAATTTCGTGAAACAGATTGCATCGTATCTTGGCTACAACAAATAACGTTGAACCGGAACGTGCTATGTTTGATCGCTACATAGGCATAGATTATTCCGGGGCCCAGGTTCCCACTTCAAGCCTTCCAGGTCTGCGTATCTACATGTCCGACAGAGATACTCTGCCTGTGGAAATCGGACCCCCGCCGAGCCCGAGAAAATATTGGACAAGACGTGAAGTCGCGCAATGGTTGGTGGAACGGCTCCGGGAAAATATACCATCTGTTTTCGGAATAGAACATGGGTTTTCATTTCCCTTGCTGTATTTTAAATACTTCAACCTTGAGCCGGATTAGTCTTCGTTTCTCGACGACTTCCAGCGGCATTGGCCGACGGACGATGATCATATGTATGTTTGTTTTGTACAGGACGGACTTCATGGTAATTGCGTTGCCCGTACTGGGAATCCTAAATGGAGACGTTTGACGGAAATAAGGGCCGGGGCTAAATCGGTGTTTCACTTTAATGTTCCCGGATCAGTGGCCCATTCAACCCATGCGGGCCTGCCCTGGCTGCGATACATTCGAAATACTATTGGGGATGGCGTTCATTTCTGGCCCTTTGACGGAAGGGATATCCCCGAAGGTAAATCCGTGATGGTGGAAACGTACCCATCATTGTGGAATAAAAGTTTCCCCCGAAGGGACCTGACAAGGGATCAGCATGACGCCTATTCAGTTGCCGCGTGGTTGCGAAAGGCAGATAATGATGGAACATTGGTAAGATGTTTTATTCATGAACTGTCCCCTCGGATAAGGCAGTGGCACAGATCGAGGGGTGGATCCTTGGAGTGATTTGATTTTTTTTAATCCTAAAACAGCGCCGCTCGAACCTTCCGGTTCGGGCAGCGTATAGCTTTGCGGGCCGAAAACGACACGGTACAAATTTTTCAGAATATAATGATCTGCCCAAACAGGCAGGCGCGACAGGGCTGCAGCTCAATAGCTACCTGAAATTCATCAATTTAAAGCGGTTTGATGAAGAACGGAACAGGCTGGTGTGGATATCGGTGAGGTATAATGTTAACAGGAATATTATGGCAGTTTCCGGGTTGAGTGTCTTTTTTTAAATGAATTTCGGGTATTATGCATGTTACTGAGAGTTGCCCAGCGATATTGAAAAAATACTATTTGTTGGGCATAATCCTTCTCAATCAATTGTCCAACTCGATGCAATGAAAAAAAGGATTTTATACTTCTATTTTTCTTACATCCATCCATCCAAGGACCTTTATGTTATCTCGGACAAGGCTTTTTTCTCCACCATATACCAGGTATGAATTTCCTGCTTTCTTGTTGAGTGAAATAATATAACGCAAGCCTTTGAAAGAGTCTTCGCTTACGGTCATTCCGGACTTGATTTCGACCTGCTGTGTTGTGGTGCCAAAGTCCATTATAACATCCACTTCATTGCCTATATTGTCCCTGAAGAAGTAAAGGTTATCAGGTTTTACCGCATTGAAGCGCATCTTCAACAGCTCTGAAACGACAAAACATTCAAACAGGGCTCCGCGAAGGGGGTGTGTCGATACCTGGGCTGGAGTCGTGATCCCGAGAAGGTATGCCGCAAGTCCGGTATCGAGGAAATACAGCTTGGGAGATTTGATGAGTCTCTTGTTAAAGTTTTTAAAATAGGGGCGGAGCATTCGAACGATGCCGCTCGCTTCGAGTACGGAGAGCCAGTTTTTCACCGTCGCGTGGTTGATCCCGCAATCATTTCCTATCCCTGACAGGTTCACAATCTGACCGCATCTACCTGCGCACAGTTTGAGGAATGTCTCGAAGACGGAAAGGTCTTTTATGTTGATGATATTACGAAGATCGCGCTCGATATAGGTGCTCACGTAGAATGAGAGGGCCTCGGTTGGATTAAGCTTCCGGTCATGAATTCGAGGATAAAATCCCCGGTAGATGGTCTCGTCAAGTGACGGCGTTCCCTTCTTTGAAGGATAGATCTCTTCGGATGAGAAAGGCAAAAGGTGAACGAGTGCGGTACGTCCAGCAAGAGATTGTGCCACCGAACCAAGCAGATCGAACTGGTGGCTCCCGGTCAATATGAAATGGCCTGCGCCTCCTTTTTCATCGACAAGCGTCTGGATGTATGACAAGAGGTCTGGAACGCGCTGTACTTCATCGATTACAGCACCGTCAGGGAAGCGCTTGAGAAAGCCGCGCGGATCGCTGCGGGCGAATTCTCTCTCGTCGAGATCTTCGAGGGAGACATAGTCACGGTCCCGGAAGATTTGCTTGCAGAGGGTAGTTTTACCTGATTGCCGAGGGCCGGTAATTGTTACGACTGGATATTGTCTCGCGAGTTGAAGGACTTTATCAGATATTTTTCTTTTTATCATTTAAAATTTCCTGATTTACATATTGATAGTTTAATTATCAATATGTAAAGCAAAAATTCAGGGAGAATAAATATTTTATCGGAAGTGATAAAAGAGTATGATCTAAATTGAAATTGGCTGACTTAAACAACGCTGCCCGAACCTTCCGGTTCGGGCAGTGTGTACGTTTGCGGGCCAAAAACGACACGGCACAAACTTTTTCAGTATACCACGAGCTGCCCAAACAGGTGGGAGCAACAGGGCGCCAGCTCAATAGCTACCTGAAATTCATCAATTTAAAGCGGTTTGATGAAGAACGGAACAGACTGGTGTGGGTGTCGGCGAGGATTGTGGTTAATAGGTATAGTATTGATGTTTCTGGATTGAATGCTTTTTTTGAATAATAAAAATACAGTCATAAAAAATTTGCGAGGATACAAGAACGATATTCAAAACAGCGATATGAGAGGAAATGGAAAATAGTTGCCATAATTGATGGTCGCGTATATTGAATTAACAAAAATCGATTTACAAAATTATAAACAAAGTAAATAATAACCCAGGAATATGCAAGAGGTGATAGCATCGTGAAAGCAATTAAAAAATCGGTAATAATGAAGAGCTCCGGCAGAATAACGCTGTCTGGTCTTCCTTTTAAAAAAGGAGAAAAACTAGAGGTTATAGTTTTTGCTGATGAAAAGAGAAGCAATCTTGCTAAGGAAATGAAGTCACTGTTTAAGGAAACACAAAAGCTTCCAGTAATAAAAAAAATAACTGAAGCGGACATTATTAAGGAAATACAGGATTACAGATCCGGAATATGAAGGTGGTCATAGATACAAATGTATTGGTCTCCGCCATTATCAAGGATAAAACACCGGAAAAAGTTATACTCTTCATTGTTGAACATCCTGATATAGAATGGGTGGTAACTCGCAAGATAATCAAAGAGTACAAGAATGTACTTTCACGTCCTAAATTCAATATTCCCGACAATATTTTGAAGCATTGGTTTTCTCTCATTGATGGTGCCACGAAGCGCATTGAAACTTCAATAAAAATTAAGTTTCCCCGCGACCAAAAAGATGCTTCGTTTCTGGAATGTTCGATCGATTCGGATGCTGATTATTTGATAACCGGCGATAAGGATTTTATCGGAGCACGGAGACTTTTAAATACGACAATACTATCGGTTTCTCAATTTGAAAAAATCGTATGCAGTAGATTATAATAGAAGTTCCATATTATAAATAACATACCTGTTGGTAAATAACTCCTTGATGCCTGCATATAAACAACACTGCCCGAACCTTTCGGTTCGGGCAGTGTGTAAGTTTGCGGGCCAAAAACGACACGGCACAAACTTTTTCAGTATACCGGGAACTACCCAAACAGGTTGGTGCGACAGGGCTGCAGCTCAATAGCTATCTGAAATTCCTCAATTTAAAGCGTTTTAATGAAGAACGGAACAGGCTGGTGTGGGTTTCAGCGTATTATGAGTTTGGTAGGAATAATATTGCAATTAATGGATTGAATGCTTTTTTGAGTGAATCTCCAATATTATACTAATCAATGGTGGTTGCCCAACAAAATTGGAATAATTCAGATTTGTTGGGCAAATTCAGCTTGACTGGTTGCCCAACATGTTATAAGTTGTTGTATATTGTTGGGCAATTACAGGAATTAGAAATGAGCACAATCAAAGAAGTTTTAAAAGAAGAACTGGCGCGGCTGAAAAGGCTGAAAGGGCGATATGATCATGATATAGCGTTATTGCCTTCAGGATCCCTGTCAATCAAAACCAGGAAGGGCAATGAGTATGCTTACAGGGCATACCGCAGTAATGATAAAGTTAAAACCGATTATATCGGGCCAGCCGATTCAAATGAAGTAAAAAAATTTAAAGAGAAGATTGAAAAGCGAAAGAAATTGGAATCACTTTTGAAGACCACCAGTGAGCAGATTATTGAGATAGAGAGGTCTTTACGTGGAAAAAAGATTTAAGCTGTTTCATGAAATCATAATCAGCCTTGGTGAAACGGGTGTTTTGGCGGACATTGTTCTCATCGGCAGTTGGTGCCTTTATCTATATCGTGATATATTTAGAGATGCTGATACCATGCCGGCAGTAAGAACCGTTGATCTGGATTTCCTTGTTCCCAATCCTCCGAAGATCAAACATAAGGTCGATATATCAAAGATGCTTGAAACGCTAAACTTTGTAGAAGAATTCTCCCATCTTAGCGGCAATTCAAAATTCATTCATCCCGATCTGGAAGTGGAGTTCATTATCCCTGAGAAGGGAAGAGGTAAAGACGGTCCCCACATCATCAAAGAGATCAATGTTCGAGCCCAAGGCCTGCGGTATGTGGATTTATTACAAGACCACACGATAATTATTCCTTATAATAATTTTCCAGTAAGAGTACCTGAGCCATCAGCCTTCATTCTGCATAAATTACAACTAAGCGGTCGGAGAGGTAAAAAAGTGAAGAAGGTCAAGGACCTGGAAACCGCCAAGGGGCTGGGCGAGTATCTTGCAACCCGTGAAGACCAGGTTGAAAAGATGAAAGAAATTTACAGAAATCTTCCTAGTAAATGGAAAAGGGAGATACTTGAAGTAGCGAAAGAACAGTCAGAGATTATTTATAGGATTCTGTATGAGAAATGATATCTAGTCATACTGCACGGGCTAAAACAGCGCTGCCCGAAACTTCCGGTTCGGGCAGCGTGTAAGTTTGCGGGCCAAAAACGACACGTCACAAATTTTTTCAGTATACCACGAACTGCCCAAACAGGCAGGCGCGATCGGGCTGCAGCTCAATAGCTACCTGAAATTCCTCAATTTGAAGCGTTTTGATGAAGAACGGAACAGATTGGTGTGGATATTGGCGAGGTATGATGTCGCTAAACAAGATATGAAAATATCAGGGTTCATAGCTTTCTTTGAATAAACAAATTGACTATTCATCCCCAGAAGCAGCAATATTCATCCGCATCGACTATTCCAATAAATTCCTCGAAGGAATCCACCTCCGGGTCCATGTCATAGCGGTGCCATTTCAGATCGGATCGTTGCCAGTAGATTTTCCAGACATTAGCGCTTTTAACATAGGTTGCCTTGGCTACTGGTTCTTCGATAGTTTTATTCTTATTTGACCATAGCGGCCTGATTTCGAAAATCACAACACTATAGCCTGTAATGCGATAGCCCAAATCGAGTTTTGTTCGCATCTCAACAGGAGGACGGCGCTTCTCCATGAAACCCTCCATCTGTTTTTCGATTCTCTTGATTTCGAGATCATTAAATGGCATGGCATCTACTCCTTCTTGTTACTCATTTCATGGCCGGCCTTTTTTGGTTTCAGAGGGATGATCTTTCGATATTCCCTCTCACCTGCTTTCATTGCGTCCCACAGCTCAACATCGGTCTGGAGTCCCATCCAGAACTCCGCGGTTGTATGGAAAAGCCTGGAGAGGCGTATGGCGGTGTCCGGAGTGATGGCGCGTTTCCCGGAGATGATCTCATTGACCCGGACCCTGGTTATGCTAAGACGTTCCGCAAGCTGCTGCTGGGTAAGCCCAAGCGGCTCTATGAGTTCATATTTCAGGATTTCTCCCGGAGTAGTCGGTCTTCTGTTTTTCGGCAACATTACTTTACCTCCTTCATTAATGATACTGGACCAGCTCGACATTATAGGCGTCATGCTCCCTGAACTCGAAGCAGAGTCGCCACGGCCCGTTAATTGATATGGCCCACTGCCCCTGCCTGTCGCCTGAAAGGGGATGGAGCCTGTTCGACGGAGGGGCGTTCAGATCAATAAGATCATAAGCCCTGTTCAGCATGTCGAGCTTCCTGATAAGACGATCGGCAATTTCAGGCGGCACCTTTTTGTTGCGGCCGTTGTTCCAGAATTCCTTCAGCCATTTGTGCTTGAAATGCCGTATCATTATTACAATGTAATGAGTCATATGACATATGACAAGCATTTTTTGCTGCATGGTGCAAGATTGGTGAGCATAAAAAAGCGGTTTTGATACAAGGCCGCCCTTGACTTGGATGGCTAAAAATAGCACGGAGCTGCCCTAAAATGCCCCCTAAATCCCCCGGAGGGGGACTTTTATGAACAGAACGAAGTA
>DAONAJ010000065.1:0-21898 GCA_035400945.1 Spirochaetota bacterium | reverse complement strand
GACCATAGATGTGCTCCACAGCCGGGGCATGAAAACAGTCAATTCCCTGGACGGCATTGAAGGCCGCAGCGTGGTTGTCCGCACGCACGGAATACCCGTGAATGAGCTCAAATATCTCAAACAGTGCGCGGCCCGTGCCATCAACCTTACCTGTCCCCGGGTCGCGAGGGTCCAGGCAATCATAAAAAAGGAATCCGGCCGCGGTTGCCATACCATCATTACAGGCGACCGGGACCATGCGGAAGTGACCGGCCTGATGAGCTATGCCTCCCACGGTGTGAGCGTCATTTCCGATCTGGGTGAGATATCTTCTATCCCGCCGTCGGCTTCATATGTTCTCGTCTCCCAGACCACCTTCGACAGGTCACTGTTCAACAGAATCGTCGACCGCATACTGGCGCGGTACCCCAATGTGCAGGTTCACGATACGATATGCGACTCGACGCGCTACCGCCAGGAGGATGTCATCAAGGGTATTCTGCAGGGTAATGACACCCTGGTGGTGGTCGGCGGCAAGAACTCCGCCAACACCAAGCGACTGGCCCAGATTGGCAGGGACAACATGGTAAAAACCCTTCATGTTGAAACCGAGGAAGAGCTCAATGAATCGGATTTCGCTGATTCTAAAAGCGTCCTGGTTACCGCCGGGACTTCAACCCCGGGCTGGATCATCAACAACATCCTTGAAAAGCTCTATGACATCAATTTCCGGAAAGGGAATATAGTCGTAAAGGCCGTCATATCCCTGCTGCAATTCATTGTCAGGACCAATCTCTTCTCGTCCCTTGCCGCGTATTATATAACACTTATGGCCATGAACTACGCGGGAATCGCGGAGGACCGTGCATTCCCCACCCTCTCGTTTCTCTATATTTTTTCGATGTATACCATCAATAATTATTTCGACAAGAACCTGCTGAAGCTCAGCAACCCGTATAAATATGATATTTATAAAAAATACGGCCTTCCGCTTCTTCTTGTCTCGATTGCATCAATGGCCGTATCAATACATATCGCGACCCGGTTCAGTCTCCTTTCAATTGCAGTCATTATCGGCTCGTATGCCCTCGGATTCATCTATTCAACCGGGCCGATCAAGGTGTTCGTCAAGCATTACCTGCCGAAGATGCTGAGAAAAATATATAACTCGAAGATAGTTGTGTGCTTCGGCTGGACCATCATAACAGTCCTTGTGCCGATGATTGAAATGTCCGCGTCCGGGCCGGCGGTTATATCCTTTTCCGCCTACGTTTTAGCCCTTATATTTCTCAGGACCGCCCTGCTGGACATGATAGCATTCCAGGGGGACCTCATTCTCGGCCGCGAAACCCTCCCGGTCCTGGTCGGGACCCGTGCCATTGCCTTTCTGTCCCTGGTCATATCCCTGGTTGCCATGGCATGCTTCGGATCAATCACGGTTATGATGGGCCGATGGCTCTACCTCACCCTCCTTGCCGCAATAGTCTATTATGAAATCCTCATGTATGTGATACAGAGATTAAATTATCTCATCTCACTCAAATACGAATTGCTTGTTGATGTGAACCTGTTTTTCATCATCTCATTCTTTTTTCTCATCCGCTTTTTATTGTAAAAGCTCCATGCCAGATTCATGCTGATTGACCTCCATTAAATGTATTGACAAAATTATTTTCATTATCAACATAAATAAAATGAAAAACATCAGGATAACATCGTCAACCGGTCTTTACTGCATTTTCGGCAATCCGGTGCGCCATTCCATCTCCCCCGTGATGCAGAATGCCGCCTTTACCGAGACCGGCATTGACGCGGTTTATCTCGCTTTCGAAACCTCATCCATCGGAGAAGCCGTAACCGCCATGAAAAGCATCGGCATCATGGGCGCCAGCGTAACCATCCCCTTCAAGATTGATGTAATGAAGCACCTTGACGTGATAGATCCCCTTGCAGCCAGTATCGGTTCGGTCAATACCATCGTCAATGACAAGGGCACGCTATCAGGTTTTAACACTGACGGATATGGTGCTGTCCTTGCCATTGAACAAAGCGGCATAACCCTCAAGGGAAAGACCTCTCTGGTCATCGGCAACGGCGGATCGGCAAGGGCTATCGCCCTTACCCTTGTTGAACGAGGCGCCTGCGTCATTATTGCAGGGAGGAACGACATCCGCGTCAACGCTCTCGTTCAGGACCTGAAGACTGTTGCGCCGGATACCGAAGGGGTAATTCTCAAGGATCTCTCGCCCTCTTATATGGAAAAAATCGATGTAATAATCAACACGACACCCATAGGGATGACGCCCGATATCGGATCAACGCCCCTTGACGCCTCTTTGATCGCCCCGCATCATATCGTCTTTGATATCGTTTACGCTCCCCATGAAACAAGGTTTCTTGCCGACGCGCGGAAGATAGGCTGCGGGATCGTTTATGGCATAGAAATGCTGATACTCCAGGGCGCCCGGCAGTTTGAGATCTGGACCGGCAGGGAAGCGCCTGTCGGCACCATGCGACGCGCCGCATATCATCATCTGCATATTAAGACATGATACCAGAAAAACTTGACAGGTTCCTGAACAACGAAACCCGATTTGACGACCGCCATTACGGGCTCAGGAATATTTCCGCCCTGCTGGGGTATTTCGGTGACCCGCACCTCAGAATTCCATCATTCCATATCGCTGGGACCAACGGAAAAGGCTCCGTTGCCCATATGCTCAACGCAATAATGATCGGAGCCGGGTATAACACAGGGCTCTACACTTCACCGCATCTTCTCGAGATACATGAGCGCATCCGGCTTCAGAACGCAGCGATTGACGACAGGCAGTTCGAGGTGTATATTGACGAAATAGCCAGGTTTGTCGACGCCGACGGGTCCATCCGACCGACGTACTTCGACGTGCTGACCGTATGCGCATTCCGCTATTTCTTCGACAGTCATGCCGATTGCGCCGTCATAGAGACCGGGCTGGGGGGCCGACTTGATTCAACAAACGTGATCATCCCCCGCTGTTCAATCATCACCGATATTTCCTTTGATCATGTCGGCATTCTCGGGAATACACTGTCGGCTATTTCCCGCGAAAAGGCCGGCATTATCAAGGACGGCGTCCCCCTGGTCACCTCCAACACCGATCCGGAAATACTGGAGCCTATCATAACCATTGCCGATCATCATGGTGCCCCGTTATATATATTCTCCAGGGATTTTCACGCCCATAACATTTCCGAAACCGACGCTGGTTTCAAATTCGATTATTCGCTACACGCAGAACCTCCCGCATCGATAAATACTTTAGAATTTCACCACCCGCTGGAAAAGCAGGTAGCCAACGCATCCTGCGCCGCAACGGCTGCTGTAATTACCCGCAGCGATTTTCCCTTGGTTACCGATGCGGCCGTAAGGAACGGCATCTACTCTTTTGAGGCTCCGGGCAGATTCCAGACTCTCTGCAGAAATCCATTAATAATCTTCGACCCTGCCCACAACGAATCCGCCCTCAGTGAGATGGTCCGCCTGGTCATTCGGAGATTTTCCGGCCGTGACGCGACCTTTGTCTTGTCCCTGATGAAAGACAAGGAAATAACATCTATCATGACAATGCTTTCCTCGCTGGGGATGAAAGCCGTATATTACATTCTGGATGATCCGCGATGCTACCGCCCGGAACCCGGTGCGCATCCGGAAGTACTCATTAAAATAGTTGATGGCGACGATTCACGTCTGGCCGCGGAGCTTGACGGATATGCTTCCGATACATCACTATTTTTCTTTACCGGTTCATTCCGCCTTTACCGAACAGCGCTTAATTATGCTGAACATGCCGGTGCAAAATGTACTTGAAATTCATCAAACCTTTATATAGTATAACAAAAAATTCGCGCCAGTTATTGCTATGGCCCTGACATCAGATACCGAAATACTGCTCAGCCAGATTAAAAACACCATCTCTCTGTGGTCAGAGAGCGCATTGTCCCTTGAAAAGGCAAAACAGTCTTATGCGAAACTCCATGACCAGTATCTCAAGCTTGAACGCAAATACATCGCGGAGAATCCCCGGGGCTTTATAAAGGGGCTCCTGCACAACCATAATATCTCCAATAATGCCGCCCTGACTGCCCTCTATGCCGTGTCCGAAAAAAAAGTCGATCCACTGGCCTTCGCCGGCGATGCGATACTCCTTAACGCTATTCCGAAGAAAATCGTAACTCAGGACCTTGACGGCGGCACGGTGAGAAAAGTGCGCCTTGGCGACCAGGAAGGAAAAGCCTTTACGCTCTTTGTCAAGGGCATAGTCGTTGGCCGCGATTCGATTGCGGTGGCGACAGTTGCATCATCACCGATCTTCAACATGAGAGGCTTCGAGCTCCTCGCCGATCTGCTGTCCATGCTGTACCGGAAGAACCGGGAAATCTATACCCCGGTCATGCTGAACTATATTAATGACCTTTCATCGGAAATTTCGCGGCTTTTCAACGGCGGAAAGAACGGGCCTGTGTACGCCGATTATTTCATCCTGTACAACCGCCCCGGCTCCTTTTCCGGCGCTGGAGTCTATAACCTTATTGATTTTTCCCATTTCGTGGTTAAGACCCTTAAATCAACCTACCCTGCCAATGTTCATATTTTTGCACTGTCCCTTTCCAACTATTTCGTTCTTTACGACGAGACGACTAAAATCGGTTTGGAAATAAAGCGCAACAGGATCGATTTTAATTATCACGGCAACAACATACCGTACAAGGTCATACACACGGAAATAGGCACCCAGCAGCAGCTGTACCTGTTTCTCGAATCATTATAGTAACCCGGTGCATAAGGCATCGACTGATCTTCTTTGCAAAACAGGAGTCATCCATGAGGCTGCGACAGGTTGTGGTCATTGGCTCATCAGATGAAACAGGATTCCATGAAGAAGCGCGGGCCATCGGCGCGTTTATAGCCAGCCGTGATTTCGTGCTTATAACCGGCGGCCGGGGCGGCATCATGGAATCCGTTTCACGTGGCGCTGCCGAACTGGGCGGAATTGTCATCGGCATACACCCCGGCGAGGACCTTGAGTTGGCTAACCCCTACTGTTCTATCGTAATACCCACAGGGATGGGTTACGCGCGTAATGCCATCAACATCCTGGCTGCCGATGTCGTCGTGGCCATAGGCGGCAAGTCCGGGACCCTTTCGGAGCTCGCCTACGCAAAGACCTATGGGAAACCGGTCATCTGCTGTACCTTTGCCGGCGGCTGGAGCGCGGCCTTTCCCCAGATCCACATCGAAGGCCAGGAGGATGGCCTCTTCATGACAGCCGAATCACCGGACGAGGCGTGCCGCCTGATAGATGAAATACTCTCGGGAGGCACGGCATGAAGGAATCCATGACCATTGCCGAACCATCACCCAAGCGTTCACCATCGGCCCCGGACGAGCATTATGTCCTTGCCATCGACCTTGGGAGCGGCGGACCAAAGGCGGCAGTGGTCTCCGATTCAGGAGCGGTCAGGGCCAGCGCATCTGAAAAAGTCGCCCTCCACCTCCTTCCCCATGGGGGCGTTGAGCAGGAACCGGAGGAGTGGTGGTCCTGCGTAAAACGTACCGCTCAAAAAGCCATCCGCGATTCCGGCGTTTCTCCGGAGAGGATCCTGGCCGTCAGCTGCGATTCTCAGTATTTTGTCATTGTTCCCATTGATGAAAACGGCGAGCCGCTCATGCGGGCGCTCCACTGGCTTGATTCGCGGGGTGCCCCCTATAATACCAGCCTTATCCGGGGTTTGATCAATATTGAAGGATATGGCGCGACAAAAATCTTCCGCTGGATCAATCTGAACGGACTTGCTCCCAGCAAATCAGGCATCGACTCCGTGGGCCACGTACTCTACCTGAAGCACGAACGGCCGGACATATACCGCAAGACATGGAAGTTCCTTGAACCGATGGATTACATCACCCTGCGCCTTACCGGCAGGTGCGCGGCCACCCAGGAAACCATGATTCCCTTCATGGCGGTAGATAACCGCACCTGGGGGGTTACAGATTATCACCCGGGGCTCCTCAAGCTCGCCGGCCTGGACCGGGAAAAACTCCCGGACCTTGTGCGCAACAAGGATATCGTCGGGACCGTTTTGCCGGAGGTTGCCTCCGAACTTGGACTTTCGCCATCAACCAGGGTAATAGCAGGGTCAAACGATACCAATGCATCCGCCGTCGGCTCAGGGTCGGTCCGTGATTTCGAGGGGCTCATTTATATCGGTACCTCGCTGGTGCTTACCTGCCACCTTCCCTTTAAAAAAACCGATATTTTTCACGCGATAACAACGATGCCGAGCCCCCTGCCAGACCGTTATCTTCTTTTCGCGGAGCAGCTGACCGGCGGCAAGGCACTCGAATTCTACCTGAATACCATTATCTATGGCAATGACGGTTACGATACCGGCCCCGTGCCGGACGACGTGTTTTCGCGCGCGGTCAGGATTGCAGGTGAATCGCCCCCGGGCAGCGATGGCGTAATCTTCATGCCGTGGCTCAACGGCACCATGACGCCGGAAGAAAACGGTTTTGCCCGCGGCGGTTTCTTCAACCTGTCCCTCTCGACAAACCGCGCCCACATGACCAGGGCCGTGATGGAAAGCCTGGCCTATAATAACCGGTGGACCTGCGAAGTCGCCGAGAGATTCTCCGGTGAACATTTCCGAAGTTTCAGGTTTACCGGAGGCGGCGCCCAGTCAGACCTCTGGGCCCAGATACATGCGGATGTCCTGGGCGTCCCGATACATCAGGTTGACGATCCGACCAGGACAACTCTGCGCGGCACCGCCATGCTGGCACTCAACAGGCTCGGATCCAGGCAGGTGGATGAATTTCCCGACCTTATAAAGATAAAAAAGATATTCGAGCCTGATCCGGCAAACCGGTCCGTGTACGACACGATGTACCGCCAGTACCGTCAGTTATTTATCAGAAATAAAAAAATATTCGCCACATTGAACAGCATGCGGTAACACCGCATCAGCCCAAGGAGGACCCATGTCAGACCAGCAGGAATTCAAGGACCCCTTCAAGCCCTACAAGGGGCGCTTCCAGAGCTATGAGCGGCTACCGGCCAGGGGCCGCGACAAGGAAGATATTCTTAAAGAATTGGAAATCATGTCCGAAGAAGAAAATTCGAAATGGAAAAACGGAAAGGTTTCGGGAACCTATTATCATGCCGGGGAAGACCACCGGGAATTCCAGAACAGGGTCTTTTCACTCTATTCCCATGTTAATGTCCTCCAGGTCGACCTGTGCCCGAGCATGTCGAAATTCGAGAGCGAGATAATTTCCATGACTGCGCGGATGCTAAACGGCGATGCCGTCAGGGAGAACAATCCCGACGACGAGATATGCGGGTCCGTCACCTTCGGCGGCAGCGAAAGCATCATGATGGCCATGAAGGTATACCGCGACAGGGGCCGGGTCGAGAAGAACATCACCGCGCCGGAGATCATTCTCCCCATAACGGCGCATCCGGCCTTTCACAAGGCAGGGGAATATTTCGGCATGAAGATGGTCCTTGCCCCGGTTGACGAGACAGATTTCCGCGTCATACCCGGAGAAGTCGAAAAGCTCATCAATGCGAACACCGTCGCCATTGTCGCCAGCGCAGGCAATTATCCGTACGGCCTCATTGACCCGATGGAGAGTCTTTCCGAGATTGCCCTGAAGCACGACATCGGGTTTCATATCGACGGCTGTCTCGGCGGTTTTATTCTTCCCTGGGTAGAACGGCTGGGCTACAAGGTGCCGATTTTCGATTTCAGGCTTCCGGGCCTGACGTCGATGTCGGCGGACACCCACAAATTCGGCTACGGTCAAAAGGGTAATTCCGTTGTCCTGTATCGGAACCTCAAGCTGCGCCGTTACCAGTTCTTCCAGATGGCCCACTGGCCCGGCGGCATCTACGCCTCTCCGTCAATGACCGGGAGCAGATCGGGCGGCCTCACCGCATCCACCTGGGCCACGATGGTATATCTTGGCGAAAGCGGCTACATGGAAGCTGCCGCCGCCATCATGAAGGTTGCCGACAGAATCAAGGAAGGAGTCAAGAGCATCAAAGAATTGGAGGTAATCGGCGAACCGACATTCCTTATCAGTTTCAGATCAAGAGAGTTGGACATCTTTCATGTCAACGACTACATGATATCCAAAGGCTGGAGGTTCAACGGTCTCCAGAACCCGGCGGCTATTCACTTCTGTGTAACCATGCCCCAGACCTTTGTTCCGGGGATTGCCGACGCGCTCATAGGTGACCTCAAAGCCGGAGTTGAATACGCCGGGACAAAGAAAGGGACCCCGGCCCGCAGCAGCGCTCTCTATGGACTTTCTGGTTCGCTGGAGGGACGGTCACAGCTTGTCCAGGTCCTGTATGGAACCTTTGAACACCTTTTCAGGGTTTGACGGGTTCAGGACAGCAGTTTGGCATAATAATCAACCATCGTCCGGTCATCAGTTCTGATCGAACCTCTTTCGGTTGATAGTATCGAGTTCTTTTCCAGATACCGCAGGCCCTTTTTCACTATCTTCGCGGGGGGATAGTCGAACTGCCGTCCCGCCTTTGTCATGTATTTTTTCACCAGCCGGTGGGCTGCATCCGCAGGAATGCTGTAGTCATTTTCGGCCAGTACTTTACAGATGATATAGTGGGGAAATATCTTGCGGTCCTTGTCCCACATTCCCATGACGGTCCCCGGTATCCCCATGATCATGTGAGGCCTCTTGGTATACTCCGATAGAAGTATCGGCTTTGAAAAATTGACGTGAGCGACGCCTGTCAGGAGGTCGCGGAACCGCATGGCCCCGCCATGAAGTTCCGCGGGTTTGCCGACATAGGAAATCTCGACCGGGACCATTGCCAGTTCGGTTGTGTGCCGGTAAAGCGAATCATGTACAGCCGACAATAGTTCTTCATTTTCGGCAATGCTCTTCCCCGGCATATAGGAAGGCGCATAAAGGACCGGTACGCCGTGACCGGCGATGGTCGACATGTACTGGATAAGTGACTCGCGGTACACGGCATCGTCGAGTCTGGACCTGTCCACGATGAACCCGCCGCACATCTTGAGGATGAACCTCTCCCGGGTACCGGTGATATCAGAGCCGACGAAAAAACGCGGGAAAGGAAGATTTTTCATGGCCAATGACAAGACGATCATCAGCGAATCCATGATTCCGCCGTATGAATGGACGTAGAAAACGGTCACTGACCGGCTCATCCTTTTTATTTCTGACATGTGTCCGGAAACCATCAGCCTTCCGCCTTTCCCTGTTACGGCATTAATCATCCGCGCAGCGAAAACAATCATCATGATTATCCACTTGAATACCGGGTTGTAATTGTCGGCCATGGAATCAACATTCAATTCGATAAGGCGGCGCATGGACTCACCGAAGTTTTCAGAGGTCATTGATTCAACGATCCGTCTTCCGGTTTCGTCCAGCCGGTTATATGTCTTTTCCCTTAGTTTCCGCATCACATCATCCGTCGTGCGGGGAAGAAGCCTGCCGCTCCGGCGCGAAAAGAATTTTTCCAGTGTCCGGGTAACGATCATTTCCCGGAACACGGCTCCTTTCATCTGTTCCAGACCCTTCTTGCGTTCAGATACCTGTATCTTGGTATTATAAAACAGCTCGTCAAATTTCGCGGGATTTTTTATAGTCTCGATGAGCAATGACGGGTCTTTTTTATTGAGCAGCACCTCATAGAGAGACCGGTATACCGGAATCGGAACATTGTGTTTCTGCGCAAGCTCGATCAGCGGCTCAATGGCGTAGGCGCCCTCTGCAAGATAGTTCATCTTGCCGCCCATGCGCTCGATGACGCTTGCCGGCCTGACACGGAGCACAATGCGGTCCCAAAGGCTCAGCGTCCTTCCCTTCTTGATGATCTGCCCGGTAATGTCTCTTCCGAACCTGCGGTTGCGGCTATGGTCGCTCAGGGCGGTTGCCACCAGGTCTCCCAGTCCCGATATATCTATGATCCCATCTTCGCTGATCCCGAAAATCCTCCCCAGCCGCACCATCTCCTTGAGGGCCTCCGATATGAGGGCCCCGGCCAGGTTGTCGCCGCAGCGTGGGAGGGCGCTGATCATGCCTGCTGCAATGGCTGCCGGGTTCTTAAGGGTGCCGCCGACTTCGACAGCGCGAATGTCCTCGGTTTCGCGGGCCTGGACATATTCAGAATTGAGCAGCTCGGCTATCACACCCCGCGATTCAGCGCAGGTGCCGCCGACGTTAAGACAGGTATGGAACCTCAGCGATACCTCTTCAGCGTGACTCGGGCCGGATATGGCGACTATCCTTCCTGCCATCTGCGGCATCGCCTGTTCCATGGTTTGCGATATGGTGAGCACCTCCCCCTGGATCTTGCAGAAACCCTTGGTCAGGAATCCAACATGCATGTCAGGGGTAATGAAGCGCGCCATTTTCTGCGAGATATCGAAAGCGGCCTTGGACGGCGTTGCAAGGATCACCACGTCAGATCCTTCCACGGCCTCCCGAAGGGTATTGGTGGCAACGATATTTGCCGGCAGTTTCACCTCCGGCAGGAATTCGGTATTCTCATGAAGGGTGTTTATTGAGGATGCTACCGACTTTTCATACGCCCACATTATCACGGTGAGGTGCGGTTTTGATTCGGCTATATTTTTGGCTACCGCGGTGCCCCATGAGCCCGCGCCGATCATGGCGATTTTTTTTATCTGGCGCATTACATGCCTGTGCTATTCCGGATGATTAATCATCGCAGAGTATTGCCCCGGGTCCCCGGATTTTATGCGTGGTCCAGATAATCTTTGAGTTTGCGCGCCCTGGTCGGATGGCGGAGGCGGCGAAGCGCCTTGGCCTCTATCTGCCGGATGCGTTCCCGGGTAACCTTGAACACATAGCCGACTTCTTCCAGGGTGTGGGAATATCCGTCGTCAAGGCCGAAACGCATGCGGATGACCTTCTGCTCCCGCGCCGGGAGCGTCGAAAGTACTGTGTTTATCTGCTCCGAAAGGAGACGGTAGGCCGCCGTGTTTGCCGGCGAATCAACTTCTTTGTCCTCGATAAAATCGCCCAGCAGTGAATCCTCTTCCTCTCCCACGGGAGTTTCGAGGGAAATCGGCTCCCTGGCGACGTTCTTGACGGCCTTGACCTTGCCGACGACCCATCCTAAACGGTCTGAGAGCTCTTCCGGACTCGGTTCCCTGCCAAACTCCTGCTGGAACAGCCTCGTCTCCCGCATGACCTTGTTGATCTGCTCGATCATGTGTACCGGGACCCGTATGGTCCGTGCCTGGTCGGAAATGGCCCGCGTTATGGCCTGGCGTATCCACCATGTGGCGTAGGTGGAAAATTTGTATCCCTTTTTGTATTCGAACTTGTCTACGGCTTTGATGAGGCCGATGTTCCCTTCCTGTATCAGGTCAAAAAAGTGCATGCCGCGGTTAGCGTATTTTTTCGCGATGGACACGACAAGACGGAGGTTGGCGTTGATGAGCTCCTTCTTGGCGATAGAGATCTTCTTCTGCCCCGCATTTATCTGCAGGCCCCATTCCATGATCTCGTCCGCCGTCGCGCCGGCCTCCTGCTCTATCCGGCGGATCTTCCGCTCGTTGTTGCGCACGTTCTTGATGACTTCGAGTATCTCGTCCTTATTCTTGATGCCGAGCTCTTTGACGATCTTCGTGATGCTTTCGCCTTTTTCGAGCTTGCGCGCCATGTGTTTGAGCTCCTTGAGATCCTTGTGGAAATCCTTTTCGATATCCGTGAAGAACTCATAGGTTTCCTGTATACGGGCCACCATCGATTTTATCTTGACCGAGAGCTTATTTATTTCGTTGTCGTTTATCTCGAGGTTCCTGATGGTCTTGCGTATGTTCACCTTCGCCGCCTCGATCTTCTCCCTGAATTCCTCGGCCTTCTTGGATTCAGGGTCGACCTTTTTCAGCTTGTTGCCGAACTGGATCATCTTGTTGTCTTCTTCGATGATGATCTTCATGGTCTCGTGGAACTTCTTTTCTAGCTTGTCAAGATCAACGGACGAGAAATAGTAGAGGCGGTTAACCTTTAAAACGTCCGTGAGCTTTATCTTGCCGCTTTTTATCTTCGAATAGTTTTTGATGAGGTCATTTATCAGTAGAGACGAATTATATACCGTTTCTTCTATGAGGATTTCACCCTCCTCGATCCGTTTGGCGAGATCGACCTCCTGGTCGCCAGAGAGAAGGGAAACCTTCCCGATCTCCTTCAGGTAAAGGCGGATGGGATCGTCGACATGGGAGGTTTCCGTGGCAGTGGTCAGGCTCTTCTTGGATGTGGAGCTGCTTTTCTTGCGGACACCCGGTACCGACTGGTCTTTCCGCGTAGATTCCTCGACCACCTCTATGCCGAGCTGGTTGAGAAGGATAAAGACATCGTCAATCTTTTCAGAGTTGAGAAGCTTGTCCGGCAGGATATCATTTATCTCGTCGTAGGTAACTTCACCGTTGGTCTTGCCGATTTCAATAAGCTTTTTTACTTCGGGAATGGCATCCAGTGTCATCTCTTTTTTGCTCATCTCGCTTACGTATCCTTGTTATAGTGTTTATTTCCTGCCACGTCCGCAGTCTGATGGTGGAAGGGCCCGCGTTACATGAACTTGTTGTAAATGTACTGCGCAAGCTTCTCCTTTTCTCTCCGTAAGACTTCGATTTCGGTTATATACTCATGGTAACTACCGTTGGGAGACGACTTGATCAAAGTGGCATATTTATCAATTTTATCGTCAATTTCACGGACTTTCATGTTAATAAATATTTCCGTGTATGCGGCGCCTGGATTGGTTACAGAATAACCTTCATTAAAAATACCATTCAGAAAATCCATTTCCTGACCGGATGTGAAAAAGTCAAATATTTTATCAATTGAAAACTGCTGGTCGGCAAAATAGAGTTCGGATATCTTCTTTAAGATGGTCCTGGACAATTCATCAGGAATATCATTGATCGAATAATCAATCACGGCCTTCTCGATAAGCTCCGGGTAATGACAGATCAGCTTAATAAGGTCCCGATAACTGCGGGTTATGAAATCCGACTCTACATTTTTAACTTCATGTTCAATTTTAGGCGCTGATTTCTGGTTATTGACATAACTCTTGAAATCGGCGCGGACCGAATTTTCATCCACATCGAGGAGTGAGCTGATTTTCTTAAGGTAGACTCCCCTCTCCGTTTCCAGCTTTATACCGGAAATGGCGGCAAAGAGCTGTTTCAGGGTGTTAACCCTGCCCAGTGTATTGTAATTGTCCATTATCCGGGCAATACGGAAATCAACCGGCCCCATGGCCCTGTCAACCACGGCCATGAATTCCCGGGGCCCTTTTTGGGTCACATAATCAAAGGGATCATTTTCCGGAAGCATCGCTATTTTTATATTCACATTCATGTCTTCGGATAGGTCCAGGGATCGAACCGCCGCCTTGAGGCCGGCGGAATCGGCGTCGAAAAGGAAAATGATTTCCGTGCACAGGTGGCCGAGCATCTTGATCTGCTCGGTTGTGACTGCAGTACCCAGGGGCGCGACCACATTTTCTATCCCGGCCTGATGGCATCCAATCACGTCCAGGTAACCCTCCACGATGATGGCCCGGTTCAGCTCCTTGATGGAATCGCGGGCCCGGTTAAACCCATACAGGACATTCCGTTTTTTAAATAGCGGTGTTTCCGGCGAATTGAGATATTTGACGGTATCGCCGCTGATCGTCCTGCCTCCAAAGGCTATCGCATTGCCCACGGCATCGAAGATAGGGAACATGATCCGGTTGCGGAACATGTCATAATAACTATGCTCCCTCTTCTGGCTCAGCTTGATCAGGCCGAGGGTCTCCGCCACTTCCCGGTCCCTCCCGGTCTTGATCAGTGATTTAAGAAGAAAGTCCCAAGAATCCGGCGCAAAGCCGATTTTAAAATCAACAATGCTTTTCTTGGTGACGCCCCTGCCGGTAATATAATCGAGACCCTTTTTGCCGGCCGGGGTCTTTATATACCCGTGATATAATTCCATGGCCTGACGGTTGACCCTCTGCATTGCCTCATAAACCGCCGTATCGCCTTTCTTCTCATCCTTTAAATCAACCCCGACAAGGTCGGCCACGAACTTCACGCTGTCGGGGAATTCGAGCCGTTCTATCCTTGATATGAAATTGAAGACATTGCCCCCTGTGTGACATCCGAAGCAATAAAATATCTGCTTATCCGGTGAGACTGAAAATGAAGGCGTTTTTTCCTTATGAAACGGGCATAATCCTATGTAATTCTTGCCTTTTTTCTTTAATGAGGGGACATACCGCTTGATGATATCCTGAATGACAACCTTTCCTCTGATCAGGTCTAACGTTTCAGGTTGAATATACAAAGTAACACCATGACAGACCAAGTATTAGCACTTCACGGGTGATTCCCGGCACATTCATGTAAACTGGTTAAATCGCTATGTCCGTAACTCTAGCCACCACGGAATCAACAGATATAAAAGCCGTACCGATGTGTCCTTTTGATTGTTCTGTGCAGACAATTCGAGTGCTTATTTTATAGATAATAAAAAAATAAACAGACGTCAATAGTATTGATAATTTATTTAATAATTATATAAAAAATTGACTATAAAAAGAATTGAATCAATTCATTCATGCCGATATGTAAAATGAGTGATACAGTGCGGTTTATAAAGCCCCGGAATGTGCGACATATTTTTTCTGTTGATACAAAAAATTCTTTTACATATTCATAACTGCAGATAATTGTATCCATTAATTTCAGATCATGAGAGAGGTTATAATGAAAAAAATTGGGATCTTGCTGTTCATTACGGGAGGGTTTCTATTCGTCAGCAACCTGCCACATAAAATATTCAACAATTCCACCGGCGCACTCAGGGACAATATTGTCGTAGCACAGTTCACCCGGGACAAGAGCGATGCGTCGGCAAGCAGTGAAAAAAATTACCGGTACCCGGATTTTTACCGCGGGATGTACCTTAATGTATCATCGGCCAATAGTTTTAAAAAGCTTCAGGAGCTTGTGGCAAAGGCCAAATCAGCAGGCATCAATGCGATGGTGCTCGACGTTCAGAGCGCCAAATTCGTGAAATGCATGGTCCCGGCCAGCCATGTCCAATACTGCAAGGAGAACGGCATTCACCCCATAGCCCGCATTGTCGTGTTTCCCGACGGCCTGAGGAAATATCCTGTCCCCGACAGCTACATAGATGACCGGATCACCATAGCCGAAGATGCCTGCAGAAACGGTTTTCGGGAGATTCAGTTTGATTATATAAGATTTCATGATTCAGGGAGCACAAAGCACCTGACCTACAGCCAGCGCTACAGATACATCGAAGACATCCTTACCAGGGCCCGCAACAGGGTCAAGAAGTACAACGTCAGGATAGCCGCTGACATTTTCGGCCGTATTCCCCTCAACAAGGATGATATAATCGGCCAGAACATGGAAAGCCTTGACAAGGTCGTGGATATCATATGTCCCATGGCGTATCCTTCCCATTATACCTGGAGCAAAAAATTTTACGCTGATCCCTATTTCACGGTCCATGAAACCTCGGCGCGCGCCAAGTCGAGGACCAAGAACGCCATGATCGTTACCTACATACAGGCCTTTAAAATGAAAATGATGGGGATCCCCTTTGAGAAATACGTCGAAGACCAGCTCAAGGGCATACGGGATTCCGGCGTCAAGGGGTTTATTCTCTGGAATGCAAGGCAGGAATATGACCTGCCCCTCGCGGTCGTTAAAAACTTTTATTCCGGCAGGGTCTCGCAAAATGAACGAACCGACAATAATGTTGTCGATTAATAATAAAAGGCGGGGCCCGAAAACCCCGCCTTTTTACTTCTTCGCCGCCTGATCCTCATTTCCTTTCAAAATCAATCTTAACTTCAGCTGTTCCGTCTTTCATGGTCTTCATTTCAATCACGACAATTTTCTTTTCCGGAACGTCAAAATAGATAAAATTCGGTTTAGGCTGTTCTATATTGTTGAGCTTTATGTACCGCGACGATTTCTGGTCGAGGACCCATTTCTCCACGGTTATGAGGTGCCGGTTGGTAGACAGGGTCGCCTCGTATGACTTGGACTGCGACTCAAGTCCGGTGGTTGTTCTTCCCTCCTCTGCCTTGTCAATGAAAACCTTGTAATAGGACCTGCGGTCATTGTCGGGATTTTCAATTTCCACGTCCCTGGCGATAAAGCGGAAATTGAATTTTTCGGGAAGCCGGTACTGGTTGTCGTTATCCTTTACGCCGTTTGTTGCGCAGCCCGCCGCCATTATCAGGAGGATTCCCGACGAAAGGATAACCTTGATGTTTCTCATTGCGCGCCTCTGAGGATCACAGTATATGGATTATCGTAATTTTCAGTTTCTGCTTCTATGATAAGATAGCCTTTCTTGTCAATCATTTCGCCGAAAACGACCCTGCGTTCCCCCTGGACATCCAGGGTTTTTATGATATATCCCAGCGGGTCTGTTACGGAAACCTTTATTGCTCCTCCCCGTACGCCCTGGACCTCAAATTTCTGCTTTATCCTTGAGTCGCCGGCGATAAGGAAGTAATCCTTATCGCCCCTGCTCGATGTGAACCCTGTTATCGTCTTTACCGTCAGCTTATTGGCCTGGGTCAGTTCGTTGTTTGGCTCACGTTCCTGGTCGATGATGCTTTTAAACGGGGTTACAGAAACTATATATTCGCCGGCCGGCACCTTGTCCCCGGACCGCGCGGATACTGCGATGTAAAAATCCTTTTCCGCGTAAAAGTTCGGATAGACCTCCTTCTTCGATCTGCCGCCGCTGTTTATGTCCAGAATCTTTTCACGGTCTGAATCATAGATGGTTAGGATGGCGTCCATATCTTCCGGGGGCCTGAGCTCGATCCTGTAGATCGACGGTCCGCTGTTGGCCTGGTACAGGTAAATGTCCTTATCATCTTTGGAGTTGATCCTGCCGGTGATGATGTTCGAAATATTGTTTGTCGACTCAAAATCATTATTTGGCTCCATCTCGGTGCCGGAATCATGCTCCTTCAATACGGCGCTCAGCGTATATGGCTCTTCGTGGTTAGCCGTGTACCCCTTGGACGCGACCATTATGTAATAGGTCCCCGATTTCTTGATCCCGGCCCCGCTTATGGTCTCCGGTTCGCCCGCCCCTCCGTTATCGGCCATCGCGATTTCCGTCCCTTCGGAATCATACAGACATAAAACCGAGTTGATGTCGCTCACGCCCGACAGGGATACATCCACCAGCTCCGGAGTGCTTTCCTTGAGACTCACATCAACGGCAAACCAGTCCTCCTCGCGATGAAGATTTTCCCTATCCTCATTGAGCCTGTTATAGGCGGGGGAAAAATAACCGGTTATTTCCTTGTTCACATGAAGTGTGTCAGCGTCTTCACGGGAATCGTTCGGCTCTGATTCTTCAGATATGGCCTCCCGGCTCTTCATCATCAGTTCGTAGGTATTCTCCCTGTCCGATTTTCTCCGGTCACGGTCGCTCTGGAACACCTCAATATAATAATCTCCTGCCGTGACCATTAAATTGGCCATGCGCTCCGGCGATGACTTTCGGTTGTCATCGATCCATTTGATTAGTTTCGGTTCTTCTCCACCCTTCCAGATTTTCATGGCGAGGTTTATTCCCTTTACCCCGGATAGCTGTATGTTCAGGATTCCCCTGTTATCGACCCGTATATGATAAAAATCCCTGTCGTTGGGCGTTCCCATAAAGCCGAGGAAGCGTTCATCCGTCGTGATATCGCTGGCGGTGGAAAAGGAATTATTCGGCTCCTTTTCCATTTTTCCCTTTTTTGAGCAACCCAGCATCGGAACAAGCATCACCAGGCAGATTACCGGAACAATAACTCTCATTTTATGGCCTTGTCATTCTATTCGTAAAGATTTTACGCCATCCCCGGAAAGATGTTGACTGTTATCCGGGCATTTATGCTTACATCATAGTAGATATCCAACGGACAGGCAGATGTCAAATATTATTTTACCCTCGGCGACTGCCGATTTGAACCGGTACCGAAAACAATGATAAAACCGGCAGACACGATAGAAATCAGAATGGAGCGCGCAATATACGGAGGTTATTGTCTTGGACGCCATAACGGCAAAGCGGTCATGGTCCTTTACGCCGTCCCGGGTGAAACAGTGGCAGCAATCATCACTGAAGAGAGGAAGGATTTCTGTTTCGCATCCCTGACGTCAATAATTGGGGCTGACCCGAGACGGTGCATGCCGGATTGCCCGCATTTTACCCGCTGCGGCGGGTGCAGTTATCTCCATGTTTCCTATGATACCGAGCTTGAATTCAAAAAAACAATCCTCGAGGACAGCCTCACGAGGATCGCCGGCTTTTCGCGCGACGAATTCCCTGAAATTGCGGTAATTAATGCGGACCGATACGGATACCGCAGCCACGCAACCATCAAGGTCAGACAAGGGATCCCCGGCTTTTACCGCAAAGGAAGCAATGACTTCGTGCCGGTCGGTGAAAGCGGCTGCCTTCTTCTTGCGGCTCCCCTCAATGGCTGGATGCGGGACAACACTCCCATCCCGGATGATTGCCGTATCGCCTTTGACGCAAGTTCAAGCGTGATTGCATCATTCCATGCTGATGCCGTAGTCGTCGATAATGCCGGGGGCCTTGAATATTCCCGCGCCATCAGCAGTTTTTTCCAGGCAAACCGGCTTCTTCGGGACCGGATGCTTGAGACGGTCATACGGTTTGCGGACATGGGGGGTGCCGGGACGTTCCTTGATATCGGCTGCGGCGTGGGGTTCTTCTCCCTGGCCCTGGCCGGCGATGCCAAATTGGGAACCGGCATAGATATCAGCGGAGAAAATATCCGATGGGCCCGGCATAATGCGGCACGCAATGCCATTCAAAACGTCGAATTTATTGCCATGCCGGCAAACCGGATCCACCCGGGGCGGATGCATGCGGATGTGGTCGTTGCAGACCCTCCCCGGGCCGGGCTGGATAAAAAAACCAGGAAGACAATCCTGGCCATGGAGCCATCGGTTCTGGTCTATGTTTCCTGCAACCCCGCAACCTTTGCCAGGGACGCGAAAGACTTTGCCAATGGCGGATACTCACTGGAAAAATTGACCATGATCGACATGTTCCCCGGCACGCACCATATCGAGCTGGTATCCCGGTTCAGCCGGTACAATGTCAATCCGTCTGCCTGAAAATATAGCGGCGAATCCACTCCCTGATCAGCTTGAACAGCCTTATGAACCAGAGACGTATCCTTTCAAGTCCGCGCGACTGAAGGTATCGCTTCTCGTCCTCGTACCGTTCGATTTCACCTATGGTCAGGTCCTTTCTTGTCAGGTTCTCGTCTGCTTCAATCAGCAACTTGTCGAATTTTGACATGGCAGGCATTATAGTGCATTCTATCTCTTTCCATCCCAGCGCCTTGCACGCCTGGAGACGCCGGTAGCCGGCAATAAGCTCAAGGTTGTCCGTTACGGTGATAGGGTTAAGGAGGCCGAATTTCCCTATTGATTCCATGAGATACGTCAGGTCACCGAGAGAAGTCCGTATCCTTCTCTTAATAATAATATCATCAATCAGCACTTTCATGGTAATCCTCCATTTACATACGGCCGTACAGCATCATAGTGATAAGGCGCGAAACAAAAAAAGCACCAATTATAAGAAAGAAAGGAAGAGACCCGAAAATCCCCAGGAATTCCACCTGTTTCACTATCCCCTTTTCAAAGACCTTTTTTCCGAAATGATTGAAATGGTACCACCTGGGATCCTTGCTCCGTTTATAGATATTTCTGAATATCGCCACCTTAAGGCAGAACAGCAATATGGTCAAGAAGCCGGACAGGAGCCAGAAAAAGAACTTAAGGTTGAGCTGCCGTATCAATTCAGGCTTGGTCAGGGACAGGACAATAAGAGCAAGGGCCAGGCCCATGTTAAGGGCTACCGTGGCTATAAACCAGTAAAAATAGAGCTGGTTCTTGTTCTTGATGTATAAGCCGATTATTACGGCATGGAGCACAAAGGACGTAAGCAGACAGAAAAATAGCGTATATATGATCATAGAAAAATTATTCCCGAAAAAAAAGCTATATTATGTCTATAAAATGTCAAGTACATTAAGAGGTTAAAATGCATGATAAAACGGCGAACGGTTCTAAAACCATTCAAAGGCAGGAACGGGGAAAATCTGGCATCGGTAATTTCAATTTAAAAAAAGATACCAGCATCGGCGGGAATCATGGTGGTCTAAGCATGCATTATGCAGAATGGACATCACTCTCTGATGCGCTCTTTGGATTCGATATATTTCAGCATCTTCTGAGCCCCTTTGCTGGAGCTGTCTAACTCGATCGCCTTTTCTGCGTACCTCCGCGCCTTTTCCATGTTGTCATGTCGGTAGTACAGCTCGGACAATGCAATGTATGCATCTGTGTAGGAGGGGTTGAGCTCGATAACCTTCAGCAGGTATTCTTTAGCTGTTTTGTCGTCCGGATCGGCAGTGCGATAATTGAAGACCGCCAGATAAAAATACATTTTCTCAGATTTCGGATATATTCTGAGGGCCTCCTTGCAGGCCCTGATCCCTTCATCGCGGTACTTGTTTTTCAATTTCGCCGGAACAAACGATTCATACACCTGGCGGTAATTGATTTCGGCAATGCTCTTGAGGAGAAGAAATTTGTCCTCGTAATCATAAAGACGGTTGATGTTCTTATGGGCTTCCTGCAATTCGCGCATGGCAAACTGGTCAAGGCCCTGGTTCAAGTAAACGAGGCCTAGGGCCAGGTGCGCACTCGGATTGTTCTTATCTGCAGCGAGGGCGTTTTTGTATTCACGAACCGCTTCACCCTGGCTCCCTATATTTTCGTAATAATCGCCCCGTGCCTTGTAGATATACGCATACCGCGCTTTTTCGTCTTCAGCCCGCTGTATAACCCTGTCTCCGACCGAGCTCAGCCTGAAATTGCCGTAACCGACCAGCATGGGCCCGAAGGACGTGCTGTTGAACACCGTTCGGACCGTCATCTTCGCGGTTATCAGGTTTTTATCATTGATCACATAAAGGGTGTCGCCTTCGTTGATTCCTTCAGCGTCATAAAGCCGGACGGTGGCCTTGCTTTTATCCTGGGCCTTTTCGAAAAGGTCCGTCGCGCTGTATTCATCTTTTGAGGAGTATGAAACTATCTTACCTTTTTGGACCGCATACCAGCCCTCGCGGTCAGTCATTGACACAAATACCTTCAGCCTCATGTCTCCGCTGTCCACGAGCATGTTCGCCCGGGCAGATACGGCAATAAACAATATAATCGATGTCAGCGCCGCAATTCTTTTCATTTATCGTAAAAACCTCAAGGGATTTAAGGGGTTCACGTATTTCCTAATTTCGAAATGAAGGTGGGCTCCCGTTACGGCGCCGGTCATGCCGGAATAGGCAATCGTCTCGTCCTGCTTCACATCGCCGTCGACGGGTACAAGGTTCCTTGAGTTGTGCGCGTATACGGTGATAAAGCCGTTCTCGTGGCGGAGTATGACGCAGTTCCCGTATCCGGCCTTCCACCCGCTGAAGATGACCTTGCCGGAAGCCGCGGCCCTTACCGGCGTGCCGACATTGGCGCTTATGTCAATGCCGCAATGAAACTGCCGCTGCCCATACAGAGGGTCGTTCCTGTTTCCGAAGCCGGATGTAATCCTTCCCCGCAGGGGCCATATAAAGTTGCGCATGCCCGCGATGATTGTCGAAGATACTTTTTTCCTTTTAACTGTAACTTTTATCTCTTCATGTCTCTCCACGGCATCGGGCAGAAAGAGTTTCTGACCCGGACGTATCATTTTACCCCTGAG
>DAONAJ010000064.1:0-22102 GCA_035400945.1 Spirochaetota bacterium | reverse complement strand
TATAAGGCAGCTTTTGTTAATTTGACATTTACTCTTCATAGCGGTCAGAGTAAAAAAATAGGCTCAGAAAAAAATAAAAAAGATTACGGGATGGTGGAGTTATGAAACGGATTTTATATACCGCATTATTTATTTTCTTCATATTTATCGGTGTATCTCCCGCATCAGATTGGCCTATTTACAAAGGAAATATTTTCTTTACGGGAAATAACGACGAGATCACGGTAAAAAACAATAATCTAAAATGGCTCTTCCAGGCCGCTGATATGGTTTACAATCCGATAATATCAGATGGTTTCGTCTTTTTTGTGGATTTAAAAAAGAATGTCTACTGCCTTGATGAAGATTCCGGCAAATTGAGATGGAAAAAAAATCTCACGGATATATCCGCACAGTTCAATCCCAATCAAAAGTCGGCGGGTAAGGTGAAGTACCCTTTGGTCAAGGGACATCGGCTTATACTTACTGATAATTTTGTAATTTACTGTCTCGATAAGATGAGTGGCTCGGTGCTCTGGGCCAGGACCGGAATGCGGGATGAGAGGGATCTCTTTACCAGGGATAGCGAGTATAACAGGAAAACACCCCGCTGGGAGACTGGTGATAATAAAAACTGGGACCCAGCGAAGCACTCGACCACTCTTGTGGATGGAATTTACTCTGACCCCGTGATAAATAACGATATAATTTACTACGGAACCCGCAATATATTCATGTCCAGGGAAATCCTGCAGGGGCACCTGAAATGGGATAACAGGAATGTGAAGTCATACAGCGGCTTTCCTTCCTTTTATGAAGATTTCATCTTCACACAATCGATGGATTATGGCAAAAATACCTTTTCACTGTACTGCCTCAATGCGGATACCGGAGCGGTAATTTGGTCCCAATCAATAGCCAAACCGGTGAGAATCTTTTCACCGGTTGTGTATCAGCAGAAGGTTTATCTGGCGTCGGGGAACATTATACACTGTTTCAATCTTGCCGATGGGGCAAAGATGTGGCAGAAGACGTATGGCGAGACCATCACGTCCAACCCGAGTTTTACCGAACGCGAGATCCTATTTACCGTTGATAACCGCCAGGTGATAATGATAAACCCCGCGGACGGGAACATAAATGCCACTATTGATCTGGGTGATAAATCGAGCCCCTATTTTGTAACCATCCGCGACCAGATTTACGTGGCCAGCACCATTAAAAAAAGAGTGGGTGAGCGAGACCTGTCCTATGCCAGCCTTAGGGCGCTGCGTTTTAATGCCAAGAATGCTTTGTGGGAATTCATCCCCCCGTTTCCCGGCGGCGCCTACCAGCCCGCGGCATCGGGCGGGATCATGTTCCTGCCGGCAGGGAACTACCTGTATGCCGTTGGCACTGATTACTATCCTCGCATTATCGATGGCGGCAGCACCATATATGATCCCTATAACAAGAAGGATCTTGATGGCAAGGCCGCGCCTGATAAGGACGCGGGGAAGAAACAGATCCCGCCGCCCAGGGAGAAAAAAAATGATCTGCGTCCGCTGAAAATTACCGTGCAGGATAGCGATAAGAACCCGATCCCATCCCACGTTGAAGTAAAAAAATGGAACCAAGGTAAAATCGTGTTTTCAGACCGTACAGCAATAAATAAGCCGGAGCAGGAGATACAGGTGCCTGACAGCAATGATGTTGAGATAACGGCTGATGCTGATGGATATCTGCCGAAGAAAATAATTATATCGCGTGATGATAAAGACGCGTCAATCCAGCTGGATAGGATAGAAAAAGGGAAGGGGATCGTTGTCGAGAATATCCATTTTGAGATAGACGAGGCTTATCTGAAAAAGGAATCACTCAATATCCTCGACAGGATGATCGAAGCCATGAACCGCAATAAGAGGATCCGCCTAGAAGTCAGGGGGCATACGGATATCACCGGAACCCGTCAGCATAATATGAAGCTTTCAGAAAGACGGGCCGATGCGGTGCGGGAATACATGATAAAAAACGGCATCAGTCCAGAACGTCTTGTTGCGGTCGGTTTTGGCCCGGATAAGCCTATAGGTGACAATAAAACCGTAAGCGGAAGGCAGAAGAACAGAAGAACAGAGTTCTTTATTCTTGATAAATAATCTTTCGGGGTCAGAGTAAATTATCAAAATATTCAAATTAATATAAAAATAATACAATTTATGAATAAAATAAAAATCCGACCGGACGTATTTTTATATTGACTAAGTTTTTTGTGTGATTATATATTGTGTACAGAACACAAAAGGGCAATAATCCCGGGAGGAAAAAATGAATAAATTCTTTATCACCTTGGCCTTCTTGATTTCCTGCGTTGCTTTCGCATATGCCGGCGGTTCATCAAATCCCTGTCAGACTAAATATCCTATAGTAATGGCCCATGGCATGGGTGCCAGTGCGCAAATTCTGGGAATTATTGATTACTGGAACAGGATACCCGGTTCCCTGGAAGATGAAGGCGCCGATGTATACATAACATCTGTGAACGGGATGGACAGCACCGCGAACAAGGCCCTTGCCTTCAAACAGCAATTCCTCCAGATCAAGGCCCTGACCGGCGCGTCAAAATTGAACATTATCGGCCATAGCCATGGCACCATTTATACTCGCTATGCCATATCAAACCTGGGCCTTTCCCCCTATGTTTCAAGCTACACCAGCATCGCCGGCCCGCACAGGGGCAGCGCCATTGCTGATGTCATCATGGGCGTCATACCCAACCCGGTAAAACCGCTGGTCGGCGCGGCCCTTGATTTTGTGTATGCCTTTATTTTCGGCGACAAGAATCCCAACAGCATCCAGAACGGCTGGGATCTCACGAGATCCTACATGATCAATACCTTTAATCCTAATACTCCCAACAAGTCCGGTGTTTACTACCAGAGTGCCGCGGCCAAAATAAAAATGATGGCCGTCGACGCCCGCAACTGGTACTTCATTGGGACATGGCCGATCCTTCTCGCCATTGAAGGCGACAACGACGGCCTTGTCAGCGTCAACTCGGCAAAATGGGGATACTTCCGCGGCGTATATGAAGGGGCATGGTATTCCGCCGGTGTCGATCACCTGAATATCGTCGACCAGGTCTTCGGTTTTACCCCGGGTTTTGATGCGCCTCAGTTCTATATCGATATTGTCGCAGACCTGAAGAACAGGGGATATTAAATTTTATATCAAGAGTAAACTTCAGGGGCTGTTCCTCGAAGGAGGGACAGCCCTTTTTTATTCTCACCCATGATGCGTTTCCAGTCTTATAATCAAAAAAATAAACTTTCAAAAAATGAGATTGCGCGATTATTCGCAGGATGGAATAGTGCAGGGGATTGACTATGCCGATGGGGGATTGCGGGATGAACCATAGTAAGATTGTTCTGCTGGCGTTTTTTCTTTTTTCTGCCGGATATGCGGAAGGCCTGTATGCGTCCGAGTTCAGCCGCAGCGTCTCCTTTACCAGGACACAGGGAAGGGCCGCGGCCGCCGGGTCGCTTGACGCGGTCTATTACAATCCCGCCGGCCTTGCCGCCATGCAGGATGGATTGTATATCGACGCCGGATACCAGGTCATGACCAAAACCACATCCTATGCCGCCCTCCGCATGAACGGGGAGGACAAGGAGCCGACGCCCTTTGTCCCCAATTTCGCCATGGCCTACAAGAAGGGGAAGGGCGCGGTTTTCATCTCGCTTGCCATGCCGGAAGGGGTCGAGTTTCTTGAATTCCGGAAGCCCCAGGGCGGGATGCCCTTTGTCAGTTATCTGGGTCTCAACCTTGACCCGTTCCAGATGGGCGTCCTCCGGAGATTGGGACTGACGGTTAACGCGGGAGGCCTGGAGTTGCCGCTCCTTTCCTACACCAAGGCAAGCAAGTACTGGCTCCAGGGAAGAATCGGCGGAGCATTTTCCATCGGCGATATGTTCTCCTTTGCCGGGGGCATCGCCTGCAATTATTATAATGCCTATCGCTCCGCCGGCATTGCGGGAGCGGGCACCATCGATAAAATCGAGAGGGAGGCGCTTGGATGGTCCGGTTTTGTCGGTGTGATGGTCGGCGCTCCCAAGACCTTTGTCCTCATGGCCCTTTATGAGACCCAGGTCATTGCCAGGGGAACCGAAAAAAACGTAAAATATTACTATTCGCACCTGATGGAACAGCGGTATCCGGATTCCCTCCTTATTGGATTTAATCTTAAGGCGGGCGAAGGGGCATCGCTGCAGTTTTCATACCAGGTTGCCTTTACCGGTGAGCGGAGATATGGAACGAGAAATATCCTGAGTTCAAGCCATGAATTCGGATACCTGGACTGGGCCATGGTGGTGCTGAACAGATCCGATTGGTCGGTCCTTCCCTTTGTCAGCAATGGGAACATTCAGAATTATAAGTATAAAAACCGTCACACCGTGGGCTTTACCATGGAATTTGACGTAAGCGGGGTCGTGCCGAGCATGGGTATCTCTTACGCGACGCAGGAAAAGTATCCGCGGACCCAGAATCCCCTTGACCCGGACCTCTCCAGGGTCGGCCTGGGCGTGGGCATCAGGATCCCGGCATCCAATGCCGTCATCCTGGAATCGGGCACCGCCTACTATTTTTATATCAAGGACCGGATGTTTCACAATTCAGTTAAAATGAATAAGATGGCCTGGACGTGGGGCATTAACGCTTCTTTCAGGGCGATGTAAGACCGGACTTATGGATGATGTCACTCTGCCCCCGGTTCCTTTTTTTTATCATAGGCCGCCATGGCCATCGTGCATGGGGGAATCATCACAAAGGAAAAAAACCGGTTGAAATATCGTTCACCAAATCCCGCTCTTTTGAAGAGCGACCGCATATCTTTCTCGTCGATTGCATGACCGCCGTCAACAGGTTCATAGATGTATACCGATCCGCCCGGCTTGAGAATGGCGTGAAAATAATTGATAATTGGCTGACGCCGGTCCTCCGGGATGTCGTGCAGCACGAGCCTCACAACGACCGCGTCAAAGGTATTACCCGGTATCTTCTGCGCGGTTATGTCTCCTTCAATGAAATCGATATTTTCATAGTCGGTCAGTCGATACTTGACCACCTGGAGCCAGGAAGGCGAAATATCAAGGCATGTCAGCCTGCCTTTTTTATCTTTGATCAGTTCGGCCAGATGAATTGCCTCTCCGCCGGACCCTGATCCGAAATCAAGTATGTTCTCATTGCCGGTCAGTTTCAGGTTCCGGACGAAATTGTGATACGCGGGTCTCATCAGGATGCCCGATATGAAAATCTCGTATTTTATTAAAAGTTTTGACGGGTGTATGAAGTCGTGTTTTTCCGGAATCCGGATATTCAGATTGTCCACAAAGGAAGTATAGGTAAAGAATATAACTAGAAGCGCTGATAAGGCAAACAGCAGCAGCATGCCGGCGATTTTCAATACTTTCATTTTGCACTCCCTGGCCAAGATCGGCTGTGCGGAAGGGTCAGAGTCCCGGTTATCATGGCTTTATCCCGCAATCTGGATTTCGGCCTCCATGCCTCAATCTTGAGTATAGGCCAATCTGACGCTACCGATAACAATCGGGTGATATCCGCACGCCAGATCCCCGATCTGCTCTGATACCGGGATAATGGAAACAACCGATAACTATCGGTATTTGACCATTAGCAGGGCGCCGGCACGGACATTATTCCTTGATCTTGCGCAGTATTTTCGCCGCGTCATCGTAGCGGCCGAGTTTCCGGTAAGCATCTGCCAGGGATCGGGCGACCTCATTATCCTCTTCGTTCATGTCGCGGGCACGTTCGAGGTAGGGGAGCGAGGCCCGGATCGCACCCTTTTTATACAGGGCTTTCCCCGCGTAATGATATGTTTCGTAATCCGTTCTTCCTTCGGTGATTGCTTTCCTGAGATAATCCGATGCCCTGGCGTAATCGCCGGTTTCATAAAGCGCCGCCCCGTAATAGAACAACAGGTTCGATTTTACCCCGGGGCTTCTGTGACGGAAGACCCGCACGATGTCCCGGTACTGCCGCTGCTCGTAAAGGGTCTGGACTGTTTCATCGAGGATCTTTTCCGGGATCGCCTCGTCATCGGATAATGACAGAATCGATTCTGCGCCCTTGCTCTGCTGGCCGAGTTTGATGAGGGTCAGGCCCTGCAGCCTGATGAGGTCGTGGTTTTCGGGATAGACCATCAGCAGGTCTTTGAGGTAATCCTTCAGCTTCTCATACTCGCTTTTGGAATATAAATCCTCAGCCCTGCGGATCTGCTCCTCGACGGACAATCCGCGGATTTTTTCATAATAGGTCTTCATGATCCCGGAGTATACTTCCTGGCTGTGGAAATAGGAATATACGCCGGCACCGACCAGTATGAGGAATATCAGGTACCCTGTTTTGCTGGTTCTTTTTTTCGCCATGCCCGACTATGGGGGTTTCTTGCGATAAATTTCAAGTATAATATTTTAATAATACCGGGATCCTGTCGCCATCGATTGCCGGATGGTGTCAGAGCAATAGCTTTTGAATTAATTTCTTGAAATAAAAAGGGCGGCTAAATATTTTTGTTTTTTCGAAAAAAATTCTTTCAATTTTGGCAGTTTGATCGTTATACTATTCAAAGGAAACGGACATGAATCGCCTCAGAATGTCAATCATATTACTATCCCTTCTCTGTTCCACATCCCTTTTTTCCATCACGGGGGATGAGGCGGTGGAGAAGTTCCGCAGCAGGATGCTTCGGATCGGGAAGCTGACCGGCGTTATTTCCTGGACATCCCTTGACGGGCAGACCTATTCAGGGAGCTTCAAGTACCTGTCCCCGGACAAGGTTTATGTGAAATTCACCAGCCCTACGGAGAAGATACTGGTGTCAAACGGCAAAACGCTCTGGATCTACAGCCCCGGCACGAACATGTGCGGCATTCAGGAGCTTGCGAAGGGAACGACGTCGGGCGGAATCGCGGGACTCGTGGTGGGCTATAACGGCATCGCTGCCGGCAATGAATCGGGGTACACCATCAAGCTGAAGAACGACGATAAGCAGTACCGTGAGATCATACTGAGCGTTGACGGGACCTACATGCTGAAGGGCGCAATCTTTAAGCGTGAAGACGGGAGGATCATCAGCTTCTCATTATCCGATGTCAGCGGGAAGGCGGATGTGCGCGAGAACATCTTTAATTTTAAGGTGCCCAGGGGCGTGCAGATAGTGAAAAATCCTATGAATATACGATGACCTGAATTGTCAACACTGGTAAAAATACTATTTGCCGCGCTGTGTGTCATCGTCCCGGTCGGAGCAGTTGCCGAAGAACGGGATCTGATCTACACCTACCTCGGCCCCGTGGGCGGCGCCGGGTTCAACCATCTGACCTATTCTGACTGGAGAAATTTCTATAAGACTAACAAGTACTCGGGATATTACGCCAATGCCGGCCTTTCCATCTGGGTTCTTTCGAAATGGCTGATCGGCGATTTTACCGCGCAGTACATGTACAACAACTTCAGGAGCATGGGTATCGTTCATAACGCGTATTTCACGATATCCGGCAGGATCGGTGTCAGGATGGGGGGAGTAGGGATTTTCGCGCCGGGGGTCGGTCTCTACGCGGAGACGCCGCCGACTAACCGGAAATTCCGCGGCAGCGCCGGTCTCAGGGTCCCCCTGGCTTTCATGTTTAACACCACCTTTGACACGATGCTGTTCATCGACGGGTCCTTTATGTACGGCTGGTACGGCATGGGAGACAAGTCGACAACGATGTTCTACGGCGTTTCGCTCGGGTTCATTTTCAAGGTCGGCAGGATATAACTCCTCAAACCGTGGCGCCCGTCCATATCCTCAACCCCGTGGGCGTATATCATGAAATCAATATGTTCTTTTTCCGCGGCATTGAAGGAGCAGTTTTCAATGGCCGCAAAGGCACCTTTCTGTAAAAAAATATTCGTTCCATCTTTTTTCATCTGCCTGGTTCTCTGCGGTACCATCCTCCTTGCGGCCTCCTTTTTTCTCGATGACAGGATCAGCCCATCGGGAGTCGCGCTCCTGGTCCTGTCGTGCGCCGCGTTTCCCTTCGTCTACCGTAATTCACTCAGGTTCAATGATGGTCCCGGCGGATCCTCCACTGGCGGCAACGCCGCAAGGGCGATGGCGGTTCTGGTCCTTGCCGGCGGGTTGTCCGCGGTGTGCTTCGCGAGAATGGGTGATATGCTGGCAGGAACCGGCATGAACCCGGGAAAGAGGCGCTGGACCGCGCTGGTCGAAAGCGTGGTCGAGAAGCGATATTACCTGGAAGCAGAGGTCAGTTTCCGGGAATCACAAGATGATAGTCCCGGCCGGAATGCTGTACCGGTGACCTATCGCGGCCTGGCGCGGATTTCCGGGGGGGATATCGGCCGGGGCGATACGATCAGGTTCCTGGCCGGGCCTGTTAACATTAACGCGCCCGCGGGGAGTATGACTCCGACCAATCGTTCGCTGCTCATGAAAGGGGTTCATCATCTGTTTTACATCGACGGCCGGTCTGTCGAGGTTGTAAAAGCGGAACCCTCCCTCAGGGATAGGGCGCGGAAGTCCCTTGCCTCAAATTGCGACAGGCTTTTCAACCGGGGAACCTCCGCCATGGTCAAGGCGCTCTATTTCGGGAACCAGGATTATATCGCCAAGACGACCATGAATGATTTCAAGCGGGCGGGCGTGTTTCACATTCTCTCGGCCGGGGGCCTGCACATCGGCGTTATCGCCGCGGCCCCCATGTTCCTGCTGGGTATCGTCCGCGTCAACAGGCGGATAATAATGGCCGCGTCAGTCATGGCCGTTTTCCTCTATCTCTGCTTGACCGACGCACCGGTCTGCCTTCTCCGGTCATGCATCATGTTCTTCATGTACGCGGCCCAGCGTATCGCCGGAAGGGAGGTGAATGTCTTCAATACCCTCTTTCTGTCCGGAGCCGTGATATTGATGATGTACCCCCATGAGCTCTTCGGCCTCGGGTTCCAGCTGAGCTACGGCGCAACCCTGGGGATTCTCCTGCTCCACGGGTCATACCGCAAGGCCGTTTCCTGGCTGCCGGGTTTCATCGCGAATCCCGTCGCCATGACGCTGTCGGCGCAGCTGCTGGTCATCCCGGTCCTCATGGCCAGGCTCAACGAGGTCAACCTGATGGGGATCCTGTCCAACATCGTGGTGGTGCCGCTCATGTCCCTGCTCCTTGTGGCGTCTCTCGCGGCCCATGCCCTCTCGGCCATGGCGGCGGCGCCGGGCCTCCTGGCCGGTCAAGGGGTGAACGGGATCTACGGCCTGAGCCTGGCCATCGTTGAGTATCTTTCCGGTATGGACGGCCATTTCCATGTGGAGGCTGCAGGGCCGGCCCTTGTCGCGGCATTCTGCCTCCTGGCGGCGCCCCTTTTCCCGCGGCTGCGGTCGTACCGGCTCATATCGCTTTCGGTGGCGGCGGCCATTGCCATTGCGTGGCTTTCGCTCGGCGCCGGAGCCCGGAGCGAATCGGTGACCTGCGTGCGGCACGGGGCAGGGGCCCTCCTGCTGGTGAAACAAGGGAGCCTTCTTTCAATCGCGGGACAGGCGCCGGACAGGGAATCATGCGGGGCGCTCTTGAGACTGATAGCCTCGTCATCTCCCCGCGATATTGAGCTTCACATCACCGATCCCGATTACCGGAACATCGCCGGATTCACGGCGATCCTGAAGCGCCTGCCGGTGCGGCGCTGCTACCTTTCCGAATCATTCAGGATAAAGGGATACTCGCGCCGGTTTATGGATGTCCTTGAGCGGGACGGGGTATCGCTGGTGGTCCATGACGGCAACGCCAGGGAAGACCGGGAAGACACCTGCGGTCTTTTCCGAATGGTTGCGGCGGGGATTGTCCCGCCGTCAGGCAGCGGAGATGGTAAAAAAAGCGGGGTACAATATTTAACTTTACATTAAAACCGTGACGATTACTGTAATACAGGGTAAATTCCGGCGCCGGCCGTTCCGCCCGGTCTTCGGGGCGGCCGACGCGATCATATCATCCGGGTGCTCATGATGCTTGATTCGCCAGACCTGGCAAAACAGTTCGATCGCGGGGAAGAGGTCTACATCAGCTTCCAGTATATGACACGGGCCATTGAGGTTGATATCAATTCCCTTCTGGCCAAGGTCCTCTCACGCATGGACAAGGCATACCTCTACGACACATTTGAATCCATAATACGCGAGCTGGTCCAGAACGCGGTTAAGGCGAACATGAAGCGCGTCTGGTTCAGCGAAAAGAACCTGGACATCAATGATGAGAATGATTACCGGAAGGGCATGGCGAAGTTCAAGAATGTCGTGTACCATCCCGAGGTGCTGAGGGAGAAGCTCCTGGCGAGCCCCTACCGCATCATGCTGAAGCTCCGGAAATCCGGCGGCGGGATCGTGATTGAAATCAGCAACAATGCCCGGATCGTTCCCGCCGAGCTGGAACGGCTGAGGGACCGGGCCGCTAAGGCCGCCGAAGGCGGAAATTTTGCCGATGCCTACGAGAATATGTACGATGCCTCGGAGGGAGCGGGACTGGGAGTGATCCTGTCGATATTGCTTCTGAAGAACGCCGGCATCGATTCCGACTGCTTCGCCATACTCCCGGAAGGGGATGTTATGAGGATCACCATCACCATCCCGTCCGAGCTGAAGGCCTCTGAAATAACCTCGGAGATCGGCAGGCGTATCCTTGACGATGTCAGTTCCCTCCCGACCTTCCCCGAGAACGTCCTGGAGCTTCGGGCCCTCTGCAACAACCCGGAGACAAGCATCGATGCCATTTCTGAAAGGATATCCATTGACCCGTCCCTTACCGCCGATCTTCTCAAGCTGGCCAATTCAGCGGGCTTCATAACCAGCAGGCGGATCAACAAGATCCATGATGCCGTTATGATCATCGGCCTGAAAAACCTCGAGTCGCTTCTGGTCGCGTCGGCTTCGCGGAAGATAATGGACAAGCGGTACCGGAAATTCGAACAGGTATGGGAACACTGCAACAGGACCGCGTACTACGCGCGCCAGGTTGCAATTGAGAAAGGATTCAGCCAGATTGCCGACGATGTTTTTGTGGCGGCGCTCCTGCACGATATCGGGAAAATCGTGCTCCTGTCCACCGATGCCAGGCTCGCGGGACAGATAGCGGAGATGATCAGGAACCGGAAAATCAGGACCACAGCAATTCTGGAGGAAATATATATCGGCATCAGCCATTCAACCATCGGCGGCCTTATCGCCGAGAGATGGAATTTTCACGAGGATCTTGTCGAGACAATTCGATATCACCACGCGCCACTCAGTCCCGGTATACGCAACCGGGATATGACCATGATCGTGTACCTTGCAAACCAGCTGTGCAACGTGGAAGAGAAATTCATGGATCCCCATTACATCGAGGACGAGGTGCTGAAAAGGTTCGGCGTCGAGTCACGCGCCGATTTTGACCAGCTGCTGCACCGCCTCCAGAAGCGGTTTGCCATGCAGCAGAAACTACTGTAACTGCGAGCGCCATGGGAACGTATATAGTAAAAGAGACGCCCGGAGGAAAACCGACCCTCATCTACCGCAATTCCCGCGAGGTGCGGATCCATTCCGCCTATGAGCCGGACCGTGAGGCGGACCGGGCCGTCGAGGGGTTTTCCATGGGCCGGGCCACCATGATTGCCGTGTCCGGGATCGGCCTGGGATATCACCTGGACAGTCTCAAGCGGCGGTTTCCCGGGAAACCGGTGATCGCCATCGAGCACGATCCCGAAGTGGCGGAACTGGCCCGGAAGACCTGCCCGCAGCATCTGGAAGGCGTCACGGTCGTTTTTTCCGGTGCCGACCTTTCCGCGGTCTTCGAGGCGGTCGACATGGCGGGATTCCGCGGCATCGCCCATTACATGCACCGGCCGTCGTACCTGCTCAATAAGGAATTTTACGATACCATCTTCAGGGACATGAACCAGTACGCGACATCGAAGATAAGCGACCTCCTGACGCGATTCGAGTTCGAGGAGCGGTGGGTGGAGAACATCCTGGGCAATGCCGGGCACCTGTTCGATTCGACCCGCGTGAGGGACCTCTTCGGCGCCTTCACGGGCTGTCCCGGCGTCATCATATCCGCCGGACCGAGCCTGCGCGGAAACATCCGCTTCCTGGCGGATATGAGGGACCGGGCCCTCATGGTGGCGGTGGACACCGCGGCCCCGGTGCTCCAGAAGCGCGGCATCGTCCCCCATCTCATCATGACGCTGGACGCGCAGAAGTACAGTATCAAGCATTTCATGGGCCTCCGCGAGAGCGGCGCGGCACTCGTCGCGGACCTGGTGAGCTATCCCCCGGTCATGAGGTCCTTCCGCGGGCCGCGTATCGTGAGCACCACGTCGAAGTATTACACTTCCGCCGGCGGCGAATTGAAGCGCGAGATGACGCCCCTCATGGAATGGGTGGAAAGGCACGCGGGGCCCGTCGGCGACATCCAGTCGGGAGGGTCCGTCGCGACCAGCGCCTTCGATCTTCTTCTGAACCTGGGGTGCAGCCCCATCATACTGGTCGGACAGGACCTGGCTTACACCGGACGGGAGATACACTGCAGCGGCACCCATCACAACGACGAGTGGCTTCCCCGCTATACCCGGTTTTACAACCTGGACACCATAAACCAGAACGTGGTGCGGCGGCGGAAGATCAAGTACGTGCCCGCCTACGGGGGCAACGGAACGGTCATATCGGATTTCGTCTTTGACCTGTACCGCGGCTGGTTCGAGGATTCGGCCAGCAAGGTGCGGGTGCCGGTCATCAATGCCACCGAGGGGGGCGCCCGCATAGCCAACACCGAGGAATGCTCCCTGTCGACCCTTGCCGGACGGTATCCGGCCCGCACGCCGTCCCCCGGGGAGGTGCTGGGCAGGGCCCTGTCGTCGGCGCAGCGTGAATCGCCCGAAGGGCTGATCAGGGGAATGAAGGCCGCCATCAGGGAGCTTGGCGTGATCCGCGGAGCGGCGGAAGCCGCCCTCGGAGAACGGGACCGGGCCAGGACAGTCGAAGAGATGGCCAACAGTCCCGTCCTGCGCCCCGTCCTCCAGCCTTTCCTCAGGAAGGCCCAGACCTTTCTCGCGCGCTATAACGCTACTCCGGAAGAGGCGGAGCGTCTCCTTCTGAAAGACATCATTACGGCAGCGGGTAAGCTCGTTCCACTGCTGGAAAAAAGCAGCCGGGAGCTGTCTAATATTTGACGGCAATGACCCCCAGATCACCCTGGTGGGCTTGACAAACTTGTTTGATCAAATAAGTCCCCCCCAGGGGGATTTAGGGGGGGCGCCACCTAAAGAATCTATGCCAAAAAGACCGATAATAGTAACGATGAGCTCTGTATAACCGGCTGAGGGGGTCATATGATCCTTCGCATGCATCAAAGATTTGACAGGAACAGGATACCATTCATGCTGAAAAGATTTTCACTGGCCATGATTATCGCCGCATTATCCATGATTGATTCTCTGGCGCATCCTAAGCCGATGCCGCCGGACACCGTTGACTGGAGCCGCGGCGTTGTGGTCACCCATGTGCTGTCCCGGGTCCAGTTTGACGGCCGGGGGACCCCGGTGGACGGGGAGAGCGGAACGGCAATATCCCTGAACCGCGGCAGGAACGACGCGTACCGGAAAGCCCGCGACCGCGCCGTTGAAAACATGGTCCGCCTGATCAAGGGTATCAGGGTCGATTCGGATACCATGCTTTCCGATCTTCTGGAACAGAGTGATACGGCCCAGAAGCGCATTGTCAGCGTCATAGAATCCAGGATGAAGGTGCGGGAGTCCCCCGCCGACTTCGCGACATCGGCCTGCAGGGCGGAGCTCAAAATCGGGGACCTCCTCCACGCCGTACCATACAGCTACCCGGGTGACGATTTCCCCGTCCGCATTGATAACCCCATACCGACCAGTTACACGAGCCTCATCATAGATGCCCGGGGACTCAATATTGAGCCCATGATTCTCCCATCAATCTACAGCGAGGAGGGCCTCGAGATATACGGCCGCTATTACGTCGATATCCGGTACGCCGGCAGGCACGGGATCGCCGCGTACGCCCATGATGAGGACGAGGCGATGAAGATCAAGGGCGCCGGCAGGCACCCCTATTACACGGTGGCCGTGAAGGAGATGAAGGGGTGCCCCGTTATCGCCGACCGGGACATCCGTAGAATATTCAGCAGCGGGGACACGGTGGGGCAGCTCAAGAGGTGCCGGGTTATTTTTATTATTGATAAAAAGAAGAAATGATGGTATATTGGTGCTGAGAGACCGTGATGAAGATGAAAATGAAAATTTCCCCTGAAGCAATGAACAACGCCGTCTCGGGTGTTGACCACATGATCAACAGGATACCGAAGAGGACCCAGCAGACGATCAGAAACCTCTACATGCTGACGATCTTCTGCCTGGCCGGCGGGGGCGTCGTGATGGGGGTCATGTGGGGCAAACAGTCAGCCGAGATAAAGAGCGCGCCCATCATCGAGCGCACCAACGACGCCTTTGACCTGGACATCAAGAGGGAGCGCACGGAGGGGAATTTCTCCATGCTCGACACCGAGATGATCAACGAAATGAAAAAAATGGACGTCGACAAGATACAGTTCCCGACGCGCTCGAGCATGGAGCCCGAGGTCGACCGCGGGATCATTGAACCGGAGGCCGGGAAAAAGATGAAGGAGTCGCCTGAAGTCAGGATCCAGGACCCCCTCTTTGAAGGCGACTACAAGAGACGGCCTGCCGTCGATTCTGACGTAAGGCCCGTTGAAAAGAGGTCGCGGGCGGCCGGGGAGGACCGCGAGTCGGTGCTCGATAGTGAGAGGAATGATATCGGCCCGCTCCCGGAGCGTGAGACTGGTGAGCGGGAACCGCGCGTCAAGAGGCTTGAAAAGAGGACCATACCCGGAGATCGCGAACCGGTAATTGAAAAAGAGGAGAAGGATGTGAAGCCTCTCCGTGAGCGTGAGTCGACCCGGCGGAAGGACGTCCGGGGACCCGATTCGGACGTGAGGCCTCTTCAGAAGATGCGGCCGGCCAGGGGATCGGATATCCGCCAACCGGAGCCGAAACATAGCGATGAAGGAATAATCAAAGAGTGAAACATGTCATATTAATAGCGATGCTGTGCGCCGTTCCCGCTGCGGGTATGGACATGGCCGGGGGGTATCTCCTCGCCAAGGACATCGCGCAGACCGAGGACATCATCAACACTATCCTGAAAGATGACTCTGGCACGAAGCCGGACGATGCCAAAAAGTCCGATACCGCTGTTCCGGCCGACGCCGTTAAAAAAGATAAGGCTGCCCCGCAGCCCCCTGACGAGAAAAAAACCGCGCCCGATGCCGTACTTCGGAAGGAAAAGAAGGGAACCGCCGCCAGGGAAGAAACCGCGCCCCGCATTACCAACGAGGAGCAGGTGCTCCTCAAGACCGGTATCGATTTTTTCAACAACGGCCTCTACGATCATTCCCTGAAAAAATTTCAGGACCTCTCAGCGAAGTTCCCCCAGGGGACATATAAGGACAGTGCCCGCTTCTGGATGGGGAAGATTTACCTCAAGCAGTACAAGTATGACGATGCGATCAGGGAATTCTCCTCGGTAACGGCCGAATCGGGCGATTATCCGGCGTCCCTCTATTATGCGGGCGAGAGCATGCTGATGAAGGGAAACCAGATAGCATCGATAGAATATTACCAGCGCGTCCAGGCCCAGTTCCCCTCGCATGAGCTGGCTGACAAGGCCCTCCTTAATATCGCGCGGCTCTACCTGAACCAGCAGAAGGGGACCCAGGCCCTGGATTCAGCGGTAAAGATCATAAAGTTCTACAAGGACCGGGACACGGTCGACGACGCCTATTACATGATGGGGAAGGTCTACGAGAAGGACCCGAAACTGAAAGACATTGAAACGGCCCGGAAAATTTACCGGCAGTTTATAAAGAAAGGGGAGACCGATCCCCGCTTCGGCAGGTCGCCGCTCCGGAAACGCGTCCAGGAGGACCTGCAGCGCGTTGACCGGATGTATTTCAAGCTGGAGCAGTGACAGGCGGCCGCTCATGGAACAGGGAAAATCAAAATACAGCTATCGTGACACCGGCCTCACGCCTCACATGGAGGACTATGTCGAGGCCATTGTCATGCTCTCGGCAACCAACCGGGTGGTCCGCGTGAAGGATATTGCCAGCAAGCTGAACATCAAGATGCCGAGCGTGTCCGCCGCCCTCGTCAAGCTGAAGGAAATGGATCTCATCGATTACGAGAAGTACGGGTATGTTGAACTGACCGAGAAGGGACAGGATCTGGCCGGACGCGTCCTGAAGCGCCACAACTGCCTCATCGAGTTCTTCTCCGCCGTGCTCCAGGTTGAACATGATGCGGCCGAGTGCGAGGCATGCAAGGTCGAGCACGACCTGGCCCCCGATACCTGCTTGCAGATCCACAAGTTCCTCGATTTCTTCAAGGAGGAGGAATCGGCGGGGAGCGAATGGATTGCCCGTCTTAAGGAAGCCCTCAAATAAAAACGGGCGCTCGCGCGCCCGCCGTATATATCCAAAAATATCGCCGATCACCTGGACATGATCAGCTCGCTTTTTCCTTTTTCTTGGACTCCATCTCCTTGAGGACCTTCTCCTGCACGTCCTTGTTCAGCGGCAGATACTTGAAGAACTCCATGGAGTAGTTTGCCCGACCGCTGGATATGTTCCGCAGCTGCGTGGCGTAGCCGAACATCTCCATGAGGGGAACAAACCCGATGACCTTCTGGGAGCCCTTGCGGTAGCGGCGCATCGATTCGATTCGTCCCCGCCGCTTGTTCAGGTCGCCGACGACCTCGCCGATGTAATCGTCAGGGGTGTTGACCTCGATCTTCATCATCGGCTCGAGCAGTATCGGGTTGGCCTTGAGGAAGCCCTCCTTGAAGCATATGGCGGCGCAGGTGCGGAACGCCATGTCGGATGAGTCGACCTCATGATAGGTGCCGTCGAGAAGGACCACCTTGACGTCCACGACCGGGAAATCCGAAAGAATTCCCTCTGCCATGGCGGCCTCTACGCCCTTGCGGACTGACGGTATGTATTCGTTCGGGATGACGCCGCCCTTGATGCGGTCTTCGAACTCGAAGCCTTTGCCCTCGTTCGGTTCGAGGCGCATCACGGTATGGGCGTACTGGCCGCGGCCGCCTGACTGCTTGGCGTGCTTGTAATTGCTTTCGACTTCCTTGGTAATGGTTTCGCGGAAGGCGACGGACGGCGCGCCGACTTCGGCCACGGCGTCAAATTCAGTCTTCAGCCGGTCGATGATGATCTCCAGGTGGAGCTCGCCCATGCCGGCGATGATCGTTTCATTGGTCTCGTCGTTAAAACGCACCGTGAAGGACGGGTCTTCCATGGCCAGCTTGCGGAGTGCCGCCCCGAGCTTTTCCTCTTCCTTCTTGGAAGGCGGTGTTATTTTCATCTCAATGACCGAGGGCGGTATGAAGATCGATTCCAGGTAGAGGGGATGTTCGGAATCGCACAGCGTGTCGCCGGTCTTGGTGAATTTCATGCCGATGAGGGCGACGATGTCGCCGGGGCCGGCAGTTTCAACCTCTTCGCGCTCCTTGGCGTGGATCCGGAGGATCCGGCCGATGCGCTCCATTTTCTTTTTCGTTGAATTATACACCTGCATGCCGCTCTTCAGCTCGCCGGAATAGACCCGGATAAAGGTCTGCTGCCCGACGTAAGGGTCATGGATAAGCTTGAAGGCGAGGGCCGCGAAGGGATCCTTCGCGGACGGGTGCCGGGTATGGGATTTCTCGGGATCGTCCATGTCAATGCCGACAACAGCGCCGATGTCGATGGGAGAGGGCATATAGTCCACCACGGAATCGAGGAGAAGGTGGACGCCCTTGTTCTTGTACGCGGAACCGCACAGCACCGGTGTGATCAGCATCTTGATGGTGGCTTCGCGGGCGGCTTTCTTGAGGAGCTCGTTCGGGACTTCCTTGCCGTTCAGGTACAGGTCGGCAATCTCCTCGTTATAATCGGCGATTTTCTCCACGATGTACTGCCGGGCCGCGGCAACCTTGTCCTTGTATTCCTCGGGTACATCTTCGATTACCCGTTCCTTGTCCTTGAACAGGTGCGCTTTCCCGTTGATGACATCGATGCAGCCTTCGAAGGTGTCTTCGATGCCGATGGGTACCTGGAAGGGAACCGGGTTCGCGTCAAGGTATTTCTCCATCTGGTGGACGACTTCGTTGAAGTCAGCGCCGACGCGGTCCATCTTGTTTACGAAGGCGATCCGGGGCACCCGGTAACGGTCGGCCTGGTTCCAGACCGTCTCGCTCTGGGGCTCAACGCCGCCCACGGCGCAGAACACGGCGACCATGCCGTCGATGACGCGCAGGGACCGCTCGACCTCGACGGTGAAATCGACGTGGCCGGGGGTGTCGATGATATTAACCATGTGGTCGTTCCAGGTGCAGGAAATGGCCGCGGAGGCGATGGTGATGCCCCGTTCCTGTTCCTGTTTCATGAAGTCCATGGTGGCTTCGCCGTCGTGCACTTCGCCGAGCTTCCTCGTGGTGCCGGTGAAGAACAGGATCCGTTCGGTTACGGTTGTTTTACCGGCATCAATATGAGCGGCGATACCGATATTTCTCAGTTTTTGTAATGGCATAATACTTCCTCAAACTACTTATAGATTTCGGCAGATACGGCACGGGGCAATCTCTGCAGTTATTGTCAATATGATGGGCCGCGGTTCGGCAAAATAAGGGGCATAATCTATCGAGGTCTCTTTTTGTCAATAGAATTTTTCAAAATTTTTAAATGTATTTCTTTTCCTTCAGCAATAGATAATGTAATCTTTGTCATCGCGAGCGGAGCGAAGCGATCTTGAAATTATCTGTATAATAAATGATAGGAACAGGGCTATTTTATGAATTCAATGAAACCGTCAGCACGATTGCATCGTCGCTGAGCTTCTCGCATGACATAAATCAGTCAAATAGCTATTCCTGCAGGATGTCGATCATGCTCAATTGCAGTTCCGCCTGCTGGCGATAGGCCGACTCGGCGTGGTTTTCCACTATATCGTTGAATATTTCCGCGGCTTTTTTCTCGTTACCCATCTTTATGTAGCATAAGCCTATGTTGTAATACGCCTCGACGCCGCTTTCGGTGTTGCTGAATTCTTCATAGAGAGCCCGGTATTTGTCGACGGCCTTGAGGTATTCCATGCGGTTAAAGTATATTTCGGCTATGTGACGGTATGCCTCATGCCGGTGGGTCCCGTTCTGGAATATCTCCAGGTACTCGTTGAAGGTCTCGAGGGCCTTGTCGTATTTCTTGATCTTGAGAAAACCGAGGCCGTTCTGGAACTTGAGGTCATCGGCCAGGGCGTCAAGGCTCTGGCCGTCCCTGATCTCATCGGCCGCGTAAAGGCCGGCCGGCATCCCGGTCAGGCAGAGTATGATGAGGAAAATTCTGATGGGTCCCATGGCGCGTATCCTGTTATTAGTATAGGATAGATATCGGTTCTTATGCGACATAAGATTAGTGTTTTTTTATCCTGTTACCTCAATCCGGGCTTCTTCGTTGAAGGGGTTTGTTCTGGTGGCGATGGAATACAGGTAGGGATAGTTCGCCTTGATGTGCTTCATGTACTCGAGCCATTCAATAACAATAAGCCTGAAGGCCCTGACGGCGTCGCCCCTGAGATGGTTCAGGTCCGATTCGGGCAGTCTGTCGAAGGAAGTGCGGTGCTGGAGCTCATCAGTGAGGTGGAAAACTGCCCAGAGGAGGTCGGTGAATTTGTCATGCTCAAGCAGGTTCGGGTTTTCAAGCATCCTGAGCATGTCATCACGGTGCAGCAGCAGGTATTCCTTCATGCGTCGGAGGACGCCGGGATTGAGGGCTATATCGGGGATGTACGTGGAGAGATATTTTTTGGCCCCCTCGAATGTTTTCGCGTTCCACGCGTTACTGATGATCATTTCCTTCCTGAGATTATCTATGTTTTTTTCCGTCTCAACGAAAAAGGAGATGAGGCCGGTGCCGACTTCGTTAAAAAAAACGCCGATCATCATGTTCATCTTGTTGAGGAGCGCCTCTTTTTCCTTCTTCTGGAGGAGCTTGTCCAGGAGGAGCATGACCAGGAGCACCTGCACCGGGACGAAGGCGAGGTCCTGGAGCATGTAGAAGAAGGTGTCGCGCAGATTGTGAAATGCCAGGTACTGGGTGAAATAAACGGCAATGGACATCACCAGGAGCGCGATACCGAGGATCAGGTACCAGCGTATTGTGGTCATGAAATTAACCTCCCCTTGGTTACGATCAGTTCCTATTTAAAGGTGAAGATGCCCGTGTCAATTTTTTTTTCATGAAATGCCGTGACTGGAGACGAGGCGATTAGAGGTTCTGCTCTGATCCCATGCCGATGGCCGGGGCCGGCTCTTCAGCTGCTTCCAGGCTGCCGTAGCGGAGGGCCGCCCTGACCAGCATGATGGCCGCCAGGAACATAACGGCGCACACGTCGAAGGCGGCCAGGTAGGAGTCAAGGTAATCGATGAGAAACCCCAGCGACAGAGCGAAGGTCATCATGCCGGTGTTGAAGGAGGCCGTGAAGAGTGCATTGGCCTTTCCCCGGTCATGGGGCTCGACGATGCTGACCTGGATTGTGTTCAGGACCGGGTAGAGTATCCCGTGGGTGATGCCGTACATAATGCTCACCATGACGAGCATGGCCATCGAATTGAGGAAGTTCATGAACACGTTCATCAGAGCCCCGATGGTCAGGACCGCCATAAGGAGGGAGCTCCTGCTTATCCTGGCCACCTGTTTGATGAAGGTGAAGCGAATGATTATGAGAACCGCTATATATATCAGAAAAAAATAAGAGAATTTAAAGTTCGTGGTGGTGCGGATAAAATTCGGAAGGTATGTCACTATGACGCCGAACCCGCCGCCGAATATGATGGAGACCAGCGCCATGAGAAGGAATTTCGGTTTTGCCAGGAGGTGCAGCGATCCCTTGCTGGTCGGCAGGTTCCCGGCGGTATCGCTGCAATCAATGCACGGCATGATGAAGGTGATGGCCAGACTCGCCAGGACCATCACGACTGAAAGGGCGAATATCACCTGGTGCGGATATCCGTACGACAGGAGCATCTCCCCGAAAAAGGGACTCAGGGCATTGCTCAGGGCGCCGGTAACGCCGTATATGCCGATGGCCTCGGCTGCGTCTTTCATGGGGACGATTTCGAAAATGATCGATGTTCCCACGATCATAGCCACGGAAAAGCCGATGCCGTGTATGATCCGGGTCAGGAGGAGAGCCCAGGTCAACGAGGTTATCAGAAGATACGATGCGTAGGCGCAGGCAAGGATAAGATAGCCAATACGGAGCAGTTTTATCCTGTCCCTTCCATGCATGATGGACCCTATGGTTACGGCAGATATAAGAGTGAAGATTTTATCGATATTGTTCATTATTCCTATATACGATTCTGTGGCGCCCAGGCTTTTCAGGTACACCGGGAGGAGGATGTAGAGAGAATTGCCCAGGAAGAACAGGAAATTCGCCAGGGCGAGGTAGTAGAATAGGGAATGATACCGTTTCATGGCTTAACCATATTGATGTGGGATGAATAGCAAGGATTTTTTGTTTTTAAGGATTTTGCTCTGACACCGCGTACTATGATAGCTCGATTTTACCCCAATACGGTCAATTATGCCGATATCCGGTAGTCCAAGCCTATTTACTCTGACACCTGGTTTTTTGGAGGAGCAAATATTGTTATCGGAACCCTGGAAACGGTTATTCTGCCCCCGGATTTATAAACATAATCATCTTTATGATTATTATTTTTGAATAATTGGCCCGGAAAAGGGATTGCATAAATAATAATATGGATAATAATAGAAATAATGATCAGGGAGGTCCTCAATGGAATTAAAAGAAGCGATCCTGAAGCGCAGAAGCATACGAAAATTCACAGACTACCAGGTCACTGATGCCGAGATAGACGAATTGCTTGAAGCTGCCCGGTGGGCCCCATCGTGGGCCAACACCCAGGTCTGGGAATTCGTTGTCG